>NZ_CP150166.1:1247500-1914865 GCF_037963765.1 Sporosarcina sp. FSL W8-0480
TGCACGCAGGAGGTCAGCGGTTCGATCCCGCTAGGCTCCACCATATACTCTAAAGAGAGTATTTTGTTCATTGAAAACTGGATAAAACGACATTGAAGCAACAAAACATCAAGTAATCAACCGAGTCGATCACTTTGTGATTGAACGATACTTTTTTAACGAGTTTGTATGTATATATCGCTATATACTACTACTCACCCGAGGGTTTCGAGAAGCAAGCAGGACGAGGAAGCGACCGAACGAGGACCGGAACGTGCTTAGGCACATGAGGACCGGAGTGAAGGAGCTGACGAAGTAATGCGCCGCTTATCGAAAGCCGTATGAAGGTTAAGTTAGAAAGGGCGCACGGCGGATGCCTTGGCACTAGGAGCCTATGAAGGACGGCACTAACACCGATATGCTTCGGGGAGCTGTAAGTAAGCATTGATCCGAAGATTTCCGAATGGGGAAACCCACTGCCCGTAATGGGGCAGTACGTTCACGTGAATACATAGCGTGAACGAGGCACACCCGGAGAACTGAAACATCTAAGTATCCGGAGGAAGAGAAAGAAAAATCGATTCCCTAAGTAGCGGCGAGCGAAACGGGAAGAGCCCAAACCAGGAAGCTTGCTTCCTGGGGTTGTAGGACACTCTATACGGAGTTACAAAGGGATGGATTAGACGAAGCGACCTGGAAAGGTCCGCCATAGCGGGTAAAAGCCCCGTAGTCGAAAGTCCATCCCCTCCAGAGTGGATCCTGAGTACGGCGGAACACGTGAAATTCCGTCGGAATCCGGGAGGACCATCTCCCAAGGCTAAATACTCCCTAGTGACCGATAGTGAACCAGTACCGTGAGGGAAAGGTGAAAAGCACCCCGGAAGGGGAGTGAAAGAGAACCTGAAACCGTGTGCCTACAAGTTGTCAGAGCCCGTTAATGGGTGATGGCGTGCCTTTTGTAGAATGAACCGGCGAGTTACGATTCCATGCAAGGTTAAGCAGAGAATGCGGAGCCGCAGCGAAAGCGAGTCTGAATAGGGCGAATGAGTATGGGGTCGTAGACCCGAAACCAGGTGATCTACCCATGTCCAGGGTGAAGGTAAGGTAACACTTACTGGAGGCCCGAACCCACGTACGTTGAAAAGTGCGGGGATGAGGTGTGGGTAGCGGTGAAATTCCAATCGAACCTGGAGATAGCTGGTTCTCTCCGAAATAGCTTTAGGGCTAGCCTCAAACGAAAGAATCTCGGAGGTAGAGCACTGTTTGGACTAGGGGCCCATCCCGGGTTACCGAATTCAGACAAACTCCGAATGCCGATGATTTATGTTTGGGAGTCAGACTGCGGGTGATAAGATCCGTAGTCGAGAGGGAAACAGCCCAGACCGCCAGTTAAGGTCCCCAAGTATCCGTTAAGTGGAAAAGGATGTGGCGCTGCCCAGACAACCAGGATGTTGGCTTAGAAGCAGCCACCATTTAAAGAGTGCGTAATAGCTCACTGGTCGAGTGGCGCTGCGCCGAAAATGTACCGGGGCTAAACGGATCACCGAAACTGCGGATTGACACCTTTGGTGTCAGTGGTAGGAGAGCGTTCCAAGGGCGTCGAAGCCAGATCGTAAGGACTGGTGGAGCGCTTGGAAGTGAGAATGCCGGTATGAGTAGCGAAAGAAGGGTGAGAATCCCTTCCACCGAATGCCTAAGGTTTCCTGAGGAAGGCTCGTCCGCTCAGGGTTAGTCGGGACCTAAGTCGAGGCCGAAAGGCGTAGACGATGGAGAACAGGTTGATATTCCTGTACCACCTCCCCGCCGTTATCAGCAATGGGGGGACGCAGAAGGATAGGGTGAGCGCGCTGTTGGTCATGCGCGTCTAAGCAGTGAGGTGTGGAACGAGGCAAATCCCGTTCCTATAACATTGAGCTGTGACAGCAAGGGGAATTTTCCCCGGAGTCCCTGATTTCACACTGCCAAGAAAAGCCTCTAGCGAGGCGGGAGGTGCCCGTACCGCAAACCGACACAGGTAGGCGAGGAGAGAATCCTAAGGTGATCGAGAGAACTCTCGTTAAGGAACTCGGCAAAATGACCCCGTAACTTCGGGAGAAGGGGTGCTCTGGTAGGGTGTTAAAGCCCGAGAGAGCCGCAGTGAATAGGCCCAGGCGACTGTTTAGCAAAAACACAGGTCTCTGCAAAACCGTAAGGTGACGTATAGGGGCTGACGCCTGCCCGGTGCTGGAAGGTTAAGAGGAGAGGTCAGCGCAAGCGAAGCTTTGAATTGAAGCCCCAGTAAACGGCGGCCGTAACTATAACGGTCCTAAGGTAGCGAAATTCCTTGTCGGGTAAGTTCCGACCCGCACGAAAGGCGTAACGATCTGGGCACTGTCTCAACGAGAGACTCGGTGAAATTATAATATGCGTGAAGATGCGCATTACCCGCGACAGGACGGAAAGACCCCGTGGAGCTTTACTGTAGCCTGATATTGAATTCCGGTGCAGCCTGTACAGGATAGGTAGGAGCCTTGGAATCCGGAGCGCCAGCTTCGGAGGAGGCAATGGTGGGATACTACCCTGGCTGTATTGGACTTCTAACCCTTGCCCGTGATCCGGGCAGGAGACAGTGTCAGGTGGGCAGTTTGACTGGGGCGGTCGCCTCCTAAAGTGTAACGGAGGCGCCCAAAGGTTCCCTCAGAATGGTTGGACATCATTCGTAGAGTGCAAAGGCATAAGGGAGCTTGACTGCGAGACCTACAAGTCGAGCAGGGTCGAAAGACGGGCTTAGTGATCCGGTGGTTCCGCATGGAAGGGCCATCGCTCAACGGATAAAAGCTACCCCGGGGATAACAGGCTTATCTCCCCCAAGAGTCCACATCGACGGGGAGGTTTGGCACCTCGATGTCGGCTCATCGCATCCTGGGGCTGTAGTCGGTCCCAAGGGTTGGGCTGTTCGCCCATTAAAGCGGTACGCGAGCTGGGTTCAGAACGTCGTGAGACAGTTCGGTCCCTATCCGTCGCGGGCGCAGGAAATTTGAGAGGAGCTGTCCTTAGTACGAGAGGACCGGGATGGACACACCGCTGGTGTACCAGTTGTCTTGCCAAAGGCATCGCTGGGTAGCTATGTGTGGACGGGATAAATGCTGAAAGCATCTAAGCATGAAGCCCCCCTCAAGATGAGATTTCCCATTACATTTGTAAGTAAGATCCCTCAAAGATGATGAGGTGGATAGGTCCGGGGTGGAAGCGTGGCGACACGTGCAGCTGACGGATACTAATCGATCGAGGACTTAACCTATATGAAATGCCGAAGCGGTCGTTTAGACACGACAGGCATAAGATGGTTCGGCGAAGTGGCGCTTTTTGCCACACAGCCGGAACGGCTTATGACCCGAGTGTCTGACCGCTGAGGCTGGACAGTTTTAAAGTATGGTTGAACTTGAAGTCGCAACAATGTCTCTTTTATCCGGTTTTGAGCGAACAAAATTATTTATTTTTGAAAAAACGCTTGAAGTATTCACCAGATATGGTATAATAAATCTTGTCCTGTGAAAATAGTCCAGTGATGATGGCGAAGAGGTCACACCCGTTCCCATACCGAACACGGAAGTTAAGCTCTTCAGCGCTGATGGTAGTAGGGGGCTTCCCCCTGTGAGAGTAAGACGTCGCTGGGCGGTCATTCACAAAGCAATTATCGTATTATTCCGCAGTAGCTCAGTGGTAGAGCAATCGGCTGTTAACCGATCGGTCGTAGGTTCGAGTCCTACCTGCGGAGCCAATTGGAGAGCTGTCCGAGTGGCCGAAGGAGCACGATTGGAAATCGTGTATACGCTAACCGCGTATCAAGGGTTCAAATCCCTTGCTCTCCGCCAGTTTTAAATTCTACATATGGCCCCTTGGTCAAGCGGTTAAGACACCGCCCTTTCACGGCGGTAACACGGGTTCGAATCCCGTAGGGGTCACCATTCTAACCAACAGACTTTCCACTTATATTGTGATTTCTGTTTAAAGTGGGAGAAGCAAGCAGGTCGCGGAAGCGATTGAAAGAAAGAGGGAGCGTACTTTAGTACGTGACCGAGTGAGTGAAAGAAGCTGACAAAGAGATGCGCAGCTTATCACACTTTAAACCTGGAGGATTAGCTCAGCTGGGAGAGCACCTGCCTTACAAGCAGGGGGTCGGCGGTTCGAACCCGTCATCCTCCACCATATAATTATCACATAAATAGTATTATCGCGGGGTGGAGCAAATCTCATCACGCAGAATGAGATTTGTGTAATTTCCTAAAAGGAAATTACAACTAAGTCCCAAAACAAAGTAATATGCGTAGGATTTAAAGTTCCTACAACTAACATTATCGCGGGGTGGAGCAGTGGTAGCTCGTCGGGCTCATAACCCGAAGGTCGCAGGTTCAAATCCTGTCCCCGCAACCAAATGGTCCCGTGGTGTAGCGGTTAACATGCCTGCCTGTCACGCAGGAGATCGCCGGTTCGATCCCGGTCGGGACCGCCATATGTGGCTCAGTAGCTCAGTCGGTAGAGCAAAGGACTGAAAATCCTTGTGTCGGCGGTTCGATTCCGTCCTGAGCCACCATTTTAATTTAATTATGTTGCCGGTGTAGCTCAGTTGGTAGAGCAACTGACTTGTAATCAGTAGGTCGTGGGTTCGACTCCTATCGCCGGCACCATTTTTCCCATGGTGGGGTAGCGAAGTGGCTAAACGCGGCGGACTGTAAATCCGCTCCCTCCGGGTTCGGCGGTTCGAATCCGTCCCCCACCACCATTTTTACAGGGGCATAGTTTAACGGTAGAATAGAGGTCTCCAAAACCTTTGGTGTGGGTTCGATTCCTACTGCCCCTGCCATTACTGTTTAAGTTTAATATTATGGCGGTTGTGGCGAAGTGGTTAACGCATCGGATTGTGGTTCCGACATTCGAGGGTTCGATTCCCTTCAGCCGCCCCATTTACGTTATACTTTTAATATTTTTTACGGCGATTGTGGCGAAGTGGTTAACGCATCGGATTGTGGTTCCGACATTCGAGGGTTCGATTCCCTTCAGTCGCCCCATTTATCTTTGGGGTATAGCCAAGCGGTAAGGCAACGGACTTTGACTCCGTCATTCGTTGGTTCGAATCCAGCTACCCCAGTTTTTGCGGAAGTAGTTCAGTGGTAGAATACGACCTTGCCAAGGTCGGGGTCGCGGGTTCGAATCCCGTCTTCCGCTCCACTTTTCTTACGGCGGCATAGCCAAGCGGTAAGGCACGGGTCTGCAACACCCTTACCACCGGTTCGATTCCGGTTGCCGCCTCCATAATTTTATATGCTGTATGTAAGTTTTTATTATGCCCGAGTGGTGGAATGGCAGACACGTCGCACTCAAAATGCGATGCCGCGAGGCGTGCCGGTTCAAGTCCGGCCTCGGGTATCCACGTCAAAAAGATACAACCTCTGTTGTATCTTTTTGTTTTTCTAATTTGAAAAAGGCTCCTTTCCGCGAAAACGGAAGGAGCCTTTTTATTGGGTAGATCGCTTCCCTTAATCCAATTCGATGGACGGTTGTTCAGCCGATAAAATAAATGAAGTTGAGTCTCCACCACTAATGCTTGTAAACATATTTCCACATGCTGTAACAAGTTTCAAAGCCTCGTCGTCAGGCATGGAAGGATTAAGAAAAAGAACATGCAAGGCTGATGTCGTCTCTTCTGTAACTGCTGTTCGAACAGAGTCTACGAAAGGACTGCCGAAGGGGCTGTAGTCATCTTTAAGCAAGAGAATGTTTGCAAGCGAGTTGAAACGTCCATTTAAGCCGTCATATCCGTCCTCTTCACCACCTCTTAGCAAATGGACATTTCCAGTGATTTTATTTAAATCATAGATGCCAGCCGGAATCTCATATTGCAGAGAAAAGAATGTATTTAAATCTACAGCGCTATGGTATGGATGTAAGTAGTTTTGTTTTTTAATCCTTCTAAATAGAGCCTCTGCTGACGGTCGATAACGATTAGGGTCTGAGCCGAAAGCTTTCCATATTTCCCTCCACGCTTTTATATTAGGGAAATCTATGAGGGGCTTTTTCTCTAATTCAAAGAAAAGCTGTTCTTGAAATAATTGTAATCTCCCTTTTAGCATTTGAGGGGATTCTGACACTGTAATTTTGGTATAATGGTTAATGCCCAATTTCAACCCGGGAACAATTTTTAAAAGTTCATTGTTTAATTCAATCTTCATAGTTATCACCCTCGATTACTTTTCATCAATCTTATCATATAGGAGGCGTAATGTTGTGAATGTCGCCCAATTGCAGAACTCGTTAAAAGAATATGCGGCTTCTATCGGTATCGATAAAATTGGATTTACAACCGCAGCGCCTTTTCTCGAATTGAAAAATCGTTTAAGGCGACAACAAGAATTAGGATATCAGTCCGGTTTTGAAGAAAGTGATATTGAAAAACGTACTGAACCTACACTGTTGCTCGATCGTGCAGAAAGCATTTTGTCGATAGCTATTGCCTACCCCTCAAAAATGCAGAACTCACCTAAAGGCAAAAAGGGGGAACGACGCGGAATCTTTTGCAGGGCCTCTTGGGGAACGGATTACCATCATGTTCTCCGTGAGAAGCTTCAGCTATTGGAACAATTTATAGCTGAACGGGTGCCAGATGCAAAAATGCGATCCATGGTCGATACAGGGGAACTTTCAGATCGTGCTGTTGCACAGCGTGCTGGTATTGGTTGGTCTGCGAAAAACTGTGCGGTCATAACTCCGGAATTTGGATCGTATGTCTACTTAGGTGAAATGATCACGAATATACCGTTTGAACCGGATGTCCCTATGGAAGATCAATGTGGTGATTGTACCCTTTGTTTAGATGCGTGCCCGACAGGCGCTTTGATCCAAGGTGGACAGTTAAATGCTCAACGGTGCATAGCGTTTTTAACACAGACCAAAAAGCCGATACCTGAGGAATTCAGGACTAAAATTGGTAATCGGGTATACGGTTGTGATACGTGTCAGACCATCTGTCCTAAAAATAAAGGAATGTATAATTTACACCAATCCGCGTTTCAACCTGAACCGGAATTGGTGAAGCCTCTATTGGTTCCTATGTTAAGTTTGTCCAACAGGGAATTTAAGGAGACTTACGGGCATATGTCAGGCTCATGGAGGGGGAAGAACCCGATACAGCGTAATGCAATCATTGCACTTGCCCATTTCAAAGATGAGTCAGCCGTACCGACATTGTCCGAACTGATCGTGAAGGATCCGCGGCCGCTAATTCGGGGCACAGCTGCCTGGGCGCTTGGAGAGATTGGTTCAAGCGAAGGGTTGTCTGCCATCGAAAATGCGTTAGTGTCCGAGCAAGATCCGGAAGTCCGAATGGAAATGGAAAAAGTATTGGAAACTATATAAGGGAAGTGCTGAAATGGCGATACATGTCGCGTTATTCGAACCATTAATACCCGCGAATACTGGAAACATTGCACGTACTTGTGCCGGGACAGGAACGAAGCTTCATCTAATAAAGCCGCTTGGATTTTCGACGGATGATAAAATGTTGAAACGTGCAGGATTGGATTATTGGCAATATGTAGACATCACTTATCATGAAGGAATACAGGAGTTCTTTGATGCATTTCCTGATGCGACATTCTATTTCATCACGAAGTTCGGTGAAAAGACGTATTCAAACTTCGATTTTTCGGATCAAACTAAAGATGTATTTTTTGTTTTTGGTAAAGAGACGACTGGCTTGCCGGATGAAGTGATTATGAACAATAAAGAAACTTGCTTACGTATACCGATGAATGGAAATATCCGATCCTTGAATTTATCCAATACGGCTTCCATTCTTATATACGAAGCATTAAGGCAACAATCATTTCTGGATCTAAAATAAAAAAACGGGACAGCCATTTCTGGCATGTCCCGTTTTTAAATTCTTATTTTTTTACTTTACCAGGCTTGTCTTCATAGCCACCTGTAAGGATAGCTGATAGGAATGCAAAGCATACGCCTATGATAAGGATTAGTTTCATCAGATGTACCTCCTGTAAAATCATTAGTCCTTCATATAGTATACCCTAAAACAAACGTGATTGTAATGACTGACTAAAAAATTTGTGTCAGTTTCATTACAAGAAGCATTTGTATTTCGGAAAATGCCCACTTAACGATACAATGGAAGAAACACGGTGAAGGGGGAAGTGCAATGAAAATATTTGATGACAAAATCACACTTGTGAATGGCGTTCAAATGCCACAGCTTGGATTAGGCGTCTACAAGATGACGAATCCTGAGGAAACGTTGGAGGCAATTTCTTATGCATTACAAATCGGCTATAGAGCCGTTGACACAGCTGCGATTTACAACAACGAGAAGGAAACTGGAGAAGCCGTCCGACAATCGGGTATTCCACGTGAGGAATTATTCATCACATCTAAAGTTTGGAATGATGATCAAGGCTATGATGAAACGTTAAGAGCTTTCGAGGCATCCCTTGAGCGACTCGGAATGGATTATTTGGATTTGTATTTAACGCATTGGCCAGTGGCAGGTAAATATGTTGATACATATAGAGCCATCGAGAGGCTTTATGATGAAAAGCTTGTTCGTTCGACAGGTGTTTCCAATCACCATATTCATCATTTGGAGAACATCTTCAATGTAGCAAACGTGAAGCCGATGGTGAATCAAATCGAATTGCATCCGCTACTCACACAAGAGACTTTACGGAATTTCTGTCATGATCATGAAATTGCTGTCACCTCATGGTCGCCATTGGCAAGGGGCGGGCTTATGGACAATCCATTATTGAACGAAATAGGATTAAAATACGGAAAATCCCCGGCACAGGTAATTATAAAATGGCATCTCCAACACGGATTAATTGTCATTCCTAAATCTGTGACACCGGATCGTATAAAATCCAATATCGAAGTTAAAGATTTCGAATTAGCACCGGAAGATATGATGAAGATTGATTCACTAAACAAGGATGAACGAACAGGAACAAACCCAGAAAAATTTGATGAAGCATAATGTAAGAAAAAACCGGAGAGATGGTAATCATCTACTCCGGTTCTTTTAATGGATTTCAATATTAGTTTGTTTTAGTGTAAATGGATGTATGAATTGTACTTTCTTTGCTGTCAAACGATACGTACCGTCCTCAGTTTCACTGCCCCCGTATAATATGTCCCCTTTGACGGGATGTCCAATATGGGAAAAGTGCACGCGGATCTGATGTGTCCTTCCAGTTTCGAGGCTTGCTTCAACAAGTGTTGAGTCATCGAACCGTTCAATAATCTTAAAGCGCGTGACGGCATCTTGTCCACCCGGAGTAACGCGTCGTCTTGTTGGATGGTGACGATCGCGTCCAATAGGATATTGAAGCGTTCCTCTAATCCGTTTCAGCCTGCCATCCACTTCTGCATGGTAGATCCGGGTAATTGAACGTTCCTCGATCATCCGGTCGAAAAGTGCTTTCGCAATCGGGTGTTTCGCAACAAGTATGATCCCTTCCGTGCCTTTATCAAGGCGATGAACATGCTCAGCGTATGCACCACCATTATTAACGACATGGGCCATGACCGCATTTATGAAAGTATGGCCTTTATCGTTCTCATCAGGATGCGTTGCCATTCCTGCCGGCTTTTTGGCGGCGATGAGATGTTCATCCTCGAAAAGTATTGTAACGCTCTTGTTCTCATCAGGTTTGTAGGAAGACTGTGCATCTTTGAAATGAAAGAGCAGCTCCGTCCCTTCTGCGAGGGGGGTCCGCCAGTCCAAAGGAACTCCTGCGCTATCTGTAACTGCCTTGTCCATTCTCATTTGATGGACGGTTTTTTTACCAGCTTGCCAATCATTACGTAGAAGTCCTTCAATTGTTACTCCGTATTTTGTCGTCTCATAACGAAAAGAAGTCATGTCGCTATTCATCACTTTTCATCATACTCTCTAAAGAATGTGCGAATTGTTTCTTTGATTTGCTCATCATTACCTTCAGGCAAACCAACAATGCGTTTCACTTCTTTGCCGTCCTTATAATGGACAAGGGCTGGCCAAGATTGAATTCCGTACGGGCCGGATTGATCACCGAATTCCAACATATTGAATTGATTTACTTCGATACCTTCTTCTTTTGCAACCGGCATAAGGAGAGGAGTCATCGCCATGCAATATTGGCACTCAGGGTGGAAGAAATACGCAGTAACAGATTCACCTGATACGACCTTTTCATATAATTCATCAGGAAGGACGATGTTGCTGTAATTTTCATTACCTATTAGAGCGATGGTAGACTTCTCAAGTTTGTCTTTTCCGTAAGGGTTATCTTTCAACTTTTCCTTATCGGATTGATTGGATAACACAACGATCAATGCGAAGATGGCGATAATGACCCCACCAATGATAAATAACTTTTTCAATTCAATGAGACTCCTTCTGCGCTTTCATTAAGAAAAGGCTTGTAATGAGGATTAAAACGAATGCCGTCAATGCCATGAACGGAATCGTGATGAATCCGAGATAATTTACATACTGCCCTGTACAAGGGACATTTCCACATACAGGAGCGCTGTCATGCAAGAACGTTAACTTTTGCAGGCTGTAATGATAAATTGAAATCGATCCGCCCACAATTGAAAATATTGCAGTTGTCAAAGCGATTCTGGCATTTTTTTGATACAAAGCGATACCTGAAATTAGGACAATCGGATACATAAGGATTCGCTGATACCAACAAAATGTGCAAGGTTCAAACCCTCGGACCTCCGAATAATACAAGGAACCAAGCATCGCGATAAGGGAAGTAGTGAAGATAAAAATTAGGCCATTCTCCAACCTTTTCTGCATTGCCTCAACTCCTATTTCTGTTACTCATCTTCGATTATACGTTCTGGGCGTAACCGTGTAAAATAATCGGAATCACATGATATTTCTTCGTTAATTATGGGTATAAAATATGAAGAAAGGGTGAAATGTGGATGAGCGAAGAAATTGATTTATCGTCATTTGAAATGAGCATGATTATCCGCGAGATGGAAGAGGATGATATTGAAAAGATTTTGCAAATGCAGAAGGTCTGTTTCCCGGGTATGGATCCATGGGAAGTGGGACATTTGAAAAGTCATCTATCCATTTTTCCAGAGGGGCAGTTCGTTGCCGAGTTGGATGGAGAAATAATAGGTTCCTGTTCAAGCCTGATCATTAATTTTGATGAGTATGATGACAGGCATACATGGGATGATATTTCCGACAACGGTTATATTACGAATCATAATCCGGAAGGGTATAACTTATATGGAATTGAAGTGATGGTCCATCCAGAATATCGGAGGATGAAGGTTGGTCAAAGACTATATGAAGCACGTAAAGAGTTAGTGCAAAGACTGAACTTGAAATCAATTATTATTGGTGGCAGGATTCCGAACTATCATCGATATGCTTCAGAAATGTCTGCAAGAGAATATGTAGACGCGGTAACAAGGCATAAAATCTACGATCCGGTTCTGACATTTCAATTATTGAATGATTTTACATTGATGAGGATCAATCCGAATTACTTACCTGATGATAAAGCTTCAAAGCGATATGCCACCTTGATGGAGTGGAATAATGTCGACTATAAAGCGACGACTAAACGCCATTTTAAGACAAGCTATCCTGTCCGGATATGCGTTGTACAATACTTGATGCGAAAGATTTCATGCTTCGAAGAGATGGCGCATCAATGTGAGTATTTTGTGGATGTAGCTTCCGATGCAAACTCTGACTTCGTCGTATTCCCTGAAATATTCACAACGCAGCTTATGTCTTTCTTAGACGAGCCATCACCAAGCCGTGCTGTCCGGAAGATGACGGAATACACACCACAATACATCGAACTGTTTACGAATCTTGCTGTCCGATATAATGTGAACATTATCGGGGGGTCCCATTTCGTTGAAGAAGAGGATGAAGAAGTTTATAACATAGCGTATCTTTTCAGACGCGATGGATCGATCGAAAAGCAATACAAGCTTCATATTACGCCTAATGAGCGGAAATGGTGGGGCATCAGTCAAGGAGATTCTGTTCGTGTTTTTGACACGGATTGTGGGAAGATTGCCATTCAAATATGCTATGACATTGAATTCCCGGAGCTTGCTCGTATCGCGACGGATAAAGGGGCAAACATTATCTTCATCCCGTTTTGTACAGAGGACCGTCAAGGCTATTTAAGAGTACGGTATTGTGCGCAGGCAAGGGCGATTGAAAATCAGATTTACACCGTCATTTCAGGAACAGTAGGTAACTTGCCACAAACGGAAAACATGGATATCCAATACGCACAATCCGCCATTTTCTCCCCATCCGATTTCGAATTCGCACGCGACGGAATAGTCGGAGAAACGAATGCGAACCTCGAGATGGTACTCATTGGTGACGTGGACCTTGAGATTTTACGAAGACAGCGGCAAGACGGAACAGTAAAACAACTAAAAGACCGCCGCCATGATATCTATAGTGTGGAGTATAAGAAGGATTAAGGTTGTATTTAAATTAATATTTATGGAAAGATGATGTGAAGATTGAAGCGGAAGGCGGCGACTCCAGCGGGAACAGCGCGAGCTGAAAGCCCCGCAGGAAAAGCCGTAACGAAGAACGGCTTTTGCGACCAAAAGCGAAGCGTTGGGAGCACCTCCGAGGAGATTGAAGCCGTGCCCGCGGAAAGCGTCCGCCTGAAGCGGAAATCTGGTTAATTGTTATTAATCAAAAAACGGCACCCCTGTAAATGGGATGCCGTTTTATTATGATTCAACCGGAATATCTGTCGCTCCGCTTGACTTCTCAGCTTTATGTTTCATCGCCTCAAGATAAAGAATATGATGACCTTCAACATCTTTCACAGTAAACTCATACCCTTGCTCGATGATCTTCTCACCAGGCACAGCCTCAAACCGCTCGGACATGAACCATCCACCGATTGTATCAATATCTTCCTCTTCAATATCAATATCAAGAACTTCATTCACATTCTCGATCAACATCTTTGCATCTAAAATATAATGGTTTTCATTAACCTTCTGAACTTCCGGTACTTCGTCTATATCGAACTCGTCCTGGATTTCTCCAACAATCTCTTCTAAAATATCCTCAATTGTAACGAGCCCCGCAGTTCCACCGTATTCATCCATCAAAACGGCCATATGGATCCGTTCTCGTTGAATTTTAAGAAGGAGATCCCCTATAGCTACCGTTTCGATAACTCTGATGATCGGCTGCATATACTCGCTAACTGGTTGTTCACCTGTTGTCGGATCTTTGATGAATGCCGTCAATAGGTTTTTCATGTTGACCAAGCCGATGACATGGTCTTTATCGCCATCTGTGACGGGGTATCTTGTAAATTGTTCGACACCCATCATCTCAAACATATCACGCAAAGTCATATCCTTTTCAATCGTCATCATTTCCGTTCGGGGCACCATAATCTCTTTGGCAACACGATCATCGAATTCGAATATCTTATTAACAAATTTATATTCGGATTGATTGATCTCGCCGCCTTTTAAGCTATCGGATAGGATCATTCTCAATTCATCTTCAGAATGGGCCACATCCGATTCCGACACGGGCTTGAAACCGAATAGACGGATGATGAGACGTGCAGAACCGTTCATCCCTTTAATGACAGGGTACATGATGAAATAAAATATTATGAGCGGTTTTGCTGCTGATAAGGTAATGGCCTCTGCCCGCTGAATAGCGATGGTCTTAGGCGCCAACTCACCTACAACAACGTGTAAAAAAGTTACGATTGTAAATGCAATGATGAAAGACAGTATAGTAGCTGCACGCGGTTCCAGTTCAAAATGAGAAAAAACTGGACCTAAGATCAATTTTACGGTAGGTTCACCTAACATACCTAAACCAAGGGCAGTTATCGTAATCCCTAATTGACAAGCCGATAGGTACTCATCGAGGTTGCTGATGACCTTTTTGGCTGTCAGGGCACGACGATTCCCTTCCGCGACAAGCTGATTGATCCTTGTTGTTCGTACTTTCACTATTGCAAATTCACTCGCAACAAAAAAAGCGGTGAATGCGATCAAGGCAGCAAAGGCTGCCAATCGTATGGCAATTTCCAAATAAGTTTACTTTGTCCCGCGCCCGAATGAGGGGTAGAACAAAGTGCACACCTCCTATAGGGTTAAAATCGTTAGTTAAGATAATAATAATTTATTTACATTAAAAATACAAATGCTTTTGCCTAAGTCTTGTATAATAGATGAAATATGTTTGGAGGTGTGGGGATTGAAGAATCTAAAACAGGCGAATGAAATTTTAAAGACATCATTACTATTAGGACTCACATCATTTGGTGGTCCTGCCGCTCACATCGGCTATTTCCGTGAGGAGTATGTGAAGAAAAAGAAGTGGTTGGACGATAAGATGTATGCTGATATCGTCGCCTTGTGTCAGTTTCTACCGGGGCCGGCAAGTTCCCAAGTAGGCATTGCAATCGGGTTAATGCGAGGAGGATTGTTAGGAGGAATTTTGTCGTGGATCGGATTCACATTGCCATCCGTCCTGCTTCTTATGGGATTTGCTTGGCTAATTTCCTCTTCGGGATCATTCGATATTGGTTGGATAAAAGGATTGAAGATTGTTGCGGTCGCAGTAGTTGCTCATGCATTGCTTGGAATGGGCAAGTCGCTGACTCCCGACCGGACAAGAGTTTCAATTGCAATAGCCGCGGCGATTTTGACACTATTAATACCTACAGCTATTGGACAGATTGCTATTATCGCTGGAGCGGGACTGTTCGGCTATGGTCTTTACCGGAAAGAGGAGGCTCCGAGGCCGGCAGCTATCCATCTTTCATTTGGAAGGAAGACGGGTATTGCCGCATGGGCGATCTTCTTTATACTACTTGTCGGGATACCTGCATTACGAGCGTATTTCCACAACGTAACGATAGCTATCTTTGATACGTTCTATCGTGTTGGGTCCATCGTTTTTGGTGGTGGGCATGTCGTTTTGCCGATGCTTGAAAGGGAGATTGTTCCAGCGGGTTGGATGGGAGCAGAGACGTTTATCGCGGGATACGGTGCAGCACAAGCAGTGCCGGGGCCATTATTTACATTATCCGGCTATTTAGGACAGTTGATGAATGGACCATCGGGAGCGGCAGTTGCAGTAATCGCCATGTTTTTACCGTCATTTTTACTTGTAATTGGAACGTTGCCGTTTTGGTCGGCAATCCGCTCGAAGAAGGGAATTCAAGCTGCCCTTAAGGGAGTGAACGCGGGAGTTGTCGGCATTTTACTTGCAGCGCTCTATAACCCTGTTTTTACAAGTGCCATCTATCATCCGACAGATTTTGCAATTGCTTTGATTGCATTTGGGCTCTTGCAGTATTATAAATTATCTCCTTGGATAGTAGTTTTGGTAACGGCAATTTTAGGAGCATTATCACATATGATATTGGGATGAATAACGGACACATTATTTACATACAATTAAAAATGTGAAAATGTATTAGAATGAAACAATTGTTGAAAATGTATTGACAAATGGAAATTGGAAATGTAATGTAGAATTATTCGAAAGTCAAAATAGTAAGGGAGGTACGGGAAATGAAAAAAGTAAATCTTATCAAACAACAATTTCATAGGTCCGTGCCGCATTGTTTTTTATCTATCATTTGAAATGAAACAAGGGCGGCACATATAGCCGTTCCTTTATTATGAGCACACGCTTATCCATAGGAGGCGTGTGCTTTTTTGTCTTTTTTAGGCAATGAGTTCGTTGTTTTCACAGTTACTGTGATTGCATATAAAAAAAAGGAAAGGGGCGCTGATGATGAATGTCATGAATCAGCAACGGAAACTACTAAAAAAGGAATCTCTCGAAAGTGGATAGTTGATAGAGAAGAAGGAAGAAGGTTGAATAAATGTTTTCAGTTTTATTTAAATTAAAATGGTTTTTTAAAGAGAATCGCAAGAGGTATACTGTTGCGCTAATCTTATTAATGATGACGAATATACTTGTCATTTTGCCTCCATGGCTGATCGGTACGGCGATTGACACGATTTATACGCAATCGATGACGACGAAACTGCTTGCCCTTTTCATCGGGGCGATGTTTCTGATCATGCTTTTCTCGTATTTCGGAAACTTCGTATGGCAGTACCAGTTATTCGGCGGTGCTTATGTCATCGAACGGCAATTGAGAACGCGGCTGATGAGGCATTTCCTAAAGATGACCCCGACATTTTATGAAAAAAATAAGACAGGGGATCTGATGGCGCGCTCTACAAATGACTTGCGCGCAATTTCGGAAACTGCTGGTTTCGGTATTATGACGTTAGTCGATTCGACGATATATTTAGGGACGCTCATTATTACGATGGGATTTGTCGTCTCTTGGAAGTTGACCTTAGCGGCAATTATCCCGTTGCCTATCTTGGCTTTTATCCTCCAATACTTGGGGAAGAAAATCCATGAGAGGTATATGACCGCGCAACAGGCTTTCGGGGACTTGAATGATGAGGTCCTTGAAGCGGTTGCGGGTGTCCGTGTTGTCCGCGCCTACGTGCAGGAACGTGCTTCAGAGCAGCGATTTGCGGATATGACGGAAGATGTATATAAGAAAAATATGCATGTTGAAAAGATTGATGCGCTATTTATGCCGTTTTCAAAAACGCTTACCGCCTTGACGTATATGATTGGCCTTGGATATGGTGCGTTTTTAGTATCGACTGGTGAAATGACGTTAGGGAATCTTGTAACATTCAATGTGTATTTAGGAATGATTGTCTGGCCAATGTTTGCTATTGGTGAGCTGATCAACGTCTTACAACGTGGTAATGCTTCGCTTGACCGTGTCATGGAGACGTTGAATTACGAGGAAGACGTCAAGGATCCGGAAGAGCCTGCTGATGTGGATCGACCAGAAAGTGTCGGCTTCAATGACGTCAGCTTCACGTATCCGATGTCGCACTCGGTTAATTTGGATCATATCGAACTGAATTTGAACCGAGGGCAGACACTTGGAATTGTCGGGAAGACCGGAAGCGGGAAAACGACATTTGTCAAACAGCTATTGCGAGAATATCCGGCGGGAGACGGAGAAATCGTCTTTTCGGATGTTGCTCTGCAATCATTGAAGAAGGACCAAGTCCGTGATTGGATCGGATATGTGCCGCAAGACCATGTACTTTTCTCAAGGTCTGTACGGGATAATATCCTGTTCGGCCGGCCGGAAGCGACAGAAGACGATATTGCGGAATCCATCAGACTTTCACATTTTGAAAAGGATTTACAAATGCTGCCGTCCGGACTGGATACACTTGTCGGTGAAAAGGGTGTTGCATTATCGGGAGGACAGAAACAACGGATTTCAATTGCACGCGCTCTCGTAAAAAACCCTGAAATCCTTATATTAGATGACTCGCTATCCGCAGTCGATGCGAAAACGGAAGCGAAAATAATCGAGAACATCCAATCGGAACGTTCGGGCAAAACGACGATCATTACGACACACCGTCTATCTGCTATCCAACATGCGGATTGGATTATCGTTCTTGACGATGGGCGTGTCATTGAAGAAGGAAGACATGAAGATTTGCTTGCGAATAACGGATGGTATAAAGAGCAATTCGACCGCCAGCAGATTGGGGAGGTTGAATAATATGGGTACCGGAAAACGTTTGGTGCAGTATGCACTTGATTATAAAAAATTATTATTCACAGGGTTATTCCTATTAGCGATGGCGGTTGCCGCGGATTTGATGGGCCCGATGATCGCGAAAAAGATCATTGACGACCATATCGCGACATCAATTGATAAGTCGATTAATTTTACACCAATCGCCAAATTATTAGCCGTATTTTTCGGGCTTGCGTTAGTAACCGCGGTCCTAAGGTATTTCCAATATTTATTGTTACAAAAGGCGGCAAACAGGATCATCCAGAAAATGCGGAACGAGTTATACGGGCATATTCAAACATTGCCAATCCGCTATTTCGATAATTTGCCTGCGGGGAAAGTTGTAGCGCGGATTACAAATGACACGGAAGCGATCCGGAATTTATATGTGACGGTCGTGTCGCAATTTGCAATCAGCGGGATGTATATGCTTGGAATTTTCATCGCATTGTTTTATTTAGATCCGAAAATGGGGGCTATTACGCTTTTCGTCCTGCCGGTCCTATACGTTTGGATGAAGTTATATAGAAGGTTCGCTTCTAAGGTGAACCACATCATCCGAAGCAAAAACAGTGAAATGAATGCAATGATCAATGAATCCATCAACGGGATGACAATCATCCAGGCATTCCGCCGTGAAAAGCAGATGGATGGGGAATTCAATGAAATTAACGACGAGCATTATACGTATCAAAGCAAGCTTTTGAAAGTGGAAGCTGCGACATCACATAACCTTGTCGATATTATCCGTTCATTGGCGTTTGTGTTCCTGATCTGGTATTTTGGCGGGGCTTCGTTAGCAGCTGAGAGCGTCGTTTCAGTCGGTTTGCTTTACGCATTCGTCGACTATATTACAAGGTTGTTCAACCCGATTACAGGGGTTGTCAATCAGTTCGCGCGACTTGAGCATTCACTTGTAGCTGCTGAACGGGTCTTCGGATTGATGGACCGGCCTGGGGAGGCGGTCAGCGATGTGAAGATCGCACGTTACCGCGGGAATGTCCGATTTGAAGACGTGTGGTTCGCTTATAAGGATGAGGAATATGTATTGAAAGATATATCATTTGAAGCGAAGCAAGGGGAGACGGTGGCTCTTGTCGGTCATACCGGTTCCGGGAAGAGTTCCATCATGAACTTGTTGTTCCGTTTCTATGATGTATCGAAAGGGAAAATCACGATTGACGGCATGAATATTGGGGAAATGTCACGCCAGACAATCCGTGATCATATGGGAATCGTACTCCAAGATCCGTATTTATTCAGCGGGACGGTCGAGTCGAATATTAGCCTTGGCGATTCAAGGATTTCTCGGGAGAAAGTTCAGGAATCACTTGATGCGGTCGGTGGAGACCGGGTGTTGAAGCATTTGCCGGGTGGGATTGATGAGCCAGTCGTAGAGAAGGGGAGTACGCTTTCTTCCGGACAGCGGCAATTGATATCATTCGCACGTGCACTTGCGTTTGACCCGGCGATTTTAATCCTGGACGAAGCAACGTCCAATATCGATACGGAAACCGAGGAAATCATCCAGCACGCAATGGATGTGTTGAAGAAAGGGCGTACGACGTTCATCATCGCGCACCGTCTATCGACGATTAAGAATGCGGACCGGATATTGGTGCTGGACCGTGGGGAAATTGTTGAGCAAGGAAATCATGACGAATTGCTTGCGCTTGGCGGACAATATGCTCAGATGTATAAACTGCAAGCAGGGAATGGATTGAATGCGGGGTAAGTTTGTTGAGGGAAGGGACTTCTTAAATGGAGTCCCTTTTTGTGTTATTAAAGGCGGGGAGATTAAATGAAAACAGAATCGTGCTGCCAGACACGCATAAATTCCTTTGAAAACGCATAAATTCGGCCAAAAGCGCATAAATCCGGCCAGACACGCATAAATCCAGCCAGACACGCATAAATCCGGCCAGATGCGCATAAGTCCAGCCAGATGCGCATAAGTCCAGCCAGACACGCATAAATTTGGCCAGAAGCGCATAAGTCCAGCCAGACACGCATAAATCCACCCAGATACGCATAAATTCGGCCAAAAGCGCATAAAAAGTTTTTATGAGCTTTTTAGGGGATTTATGCGTCATTTATGATTTTTATGCGTCTAACGCTGGCATTTATGCTTCTTTTATTACATTTATGCGTATTTCGACTATTAATATAGCAATCCCTTTCTTAAGTCTTTGATTTTAATGAAAATTCCGTTGCGAAATGTTTCGTAAACACGTATATTTAGAGTATCGAAGTATTACATTGCGGAAAGTTGGAAATGTAGATGATACGCGTCGGTGAGTGGAAACGAAAATTCAATTCTTTCAATAGAAATGTAAGACTTTTTATAATTGGAAACGCGCTTCTCCAAGTGGGGATGGGTGTTTTCATGGTCATGTACAATTTATACATACGGGAGTTAGGGATGCCGGAAACGGTGAATGGAAAGGTTATTTCCATGTCTGCGATGGCATCGGCAATCATGCTTGTACCGGCTGGATTTTTAAGTGATAAATTCGGGCGGAAATGGATGATTGTAGGTGGGGCCCTACTTGCGGTGACTACATTATTCTATCGGGGAATTGCAGTTTCGGAGACTCCGATCATCACGGCTGCATTTTTAACGGGTTTATTCATGGCATTCGTCCAAGTATCGGGTATTCCGTTTCTTGCGGAAAATTCTTCACCATCTGAACGGGTTAAACTTTTCAGTGTCAACTTTGCCATCATTACGATTGCGAATGTCATCGGAAGTTTATCGGGCGGGATTATTACGGATGTGTTGGAAACTGTATTTAAGATCAGTGCAGCTGAAGCAATTAGATATTCCTTGATGGTAGGGGCAACCATATACACGATAGGTTTGATTCCTTTATTCAAACTGCAAGAAAAGCCAAAGAAAGAGGCAAAGGAGAAACCTGAACCGACTTCCAAGGAAGTTCCTTCGTTGGATGACAGCTTCAAGCGAAATCTGATTGTCATTTTCCATTTTTCTTTTGCGAGCCTGTTGATCGGCTTTGGTTCGGGATTGGTCGTTCCTTATTTGAACCTGTATTTCGCGAATCGTTTTGACGCGACGAATTCATATATTGGATTTGTTCTTTCGTTAGGGTCTGCGATGACGGCTGTGGCAGCAATGATTGGACCAGCACTATCAAGGAAAGTCGGCAAGGTGAAGGCGCTGATACTATTCCAAGCGCTATCGATCCCTTTCTTGTTATTGACGGCGTACACGACATCACTATGGTTGGCTTCGTTAGGATTCCTCCTAAGACAGGCGCTTATGAACGCGGGCAATCCGATACAAAGTGCGGTTGCGATGGAAGTTGTGTCGGATAAGTACAAAGGGCTTGCGAACTCCATGAATCAGATGGTGTTCAGCCTTGGATGGGCCCTGATGGGAACGGTGGCGACAGGACTTGTCGTCAATCATGGGAATTATTGGGGCTATGCTTACGCATTCACGATAACTGCGGGGCTTTATATTATTTCATGTACTTATTACTATTTTATTTTTGGAAGACGGAAGTTGGCGGGGGAATAAAAAAAGCGGAGAGTAGCTTTTAATGAAGCCACCCTCCGCTTTTCTTTATTGTCCTCTTTGGTACTGCGTTTCCTTCCAAGCGTTTTGCTCGTCTGGCACTCTGCTTTTATCCTCGAAGACATTTTCGGTTTTTTGATTTTGAATCTTAAGTTGATCCTTTTCTTTTTGCAATTGCTCAGGGGTTTTTTCGTTATCCTTTGCCATATACGTCGCCTCCTTATCGAGGGATAGTATGGTCGGAAAATTTCCCTTCATTCATACACATGGAATGTCATTAGTTCGTGAATCATCTTTTTGACCTTTTCTTCGTCGGAAGGTGTTTCTCCGGTCCAATTGATGGTACCGTCTGGCATGTAGTCACCTGTGTATCGTTGATTTTGATAAAAGAATGAGAATGTCCAGCCTGGTAAATTACCTCCGGCGAACATTGGTTTATAGCTGAAATGCTGTAGCATCGAATCTCTCCTTTCATAGATAAGCGCTCGTACGCATAAAGTGAAACAAAAGGTACGAAAGGGTGCTGACGTGTTTGTCGATAAATTAAAGCAAGCAATCGAGAGTGAATACAAGGACTATTATTTTTATAAGTCGATGTATGAGAAAACCGATGATGCGCTTTGGCGTGATTTCATCCAGCACGCATATGAGGATGAAAAAAGTCATTATGAGATGTTGCAACAAGTCTATTATATGATGACTGGAACGTTTGTAACAAATCCCAAGAAGCCGATTCCTTGTTATAATTTTAAGCAATGTGTGAAGCAGGCGCTTGTGGATGAGTTGGATTCGGTAGAGACATATAAGGAGTTGTTGTTGACGGTTCCTTTTCAGCAGGCGTATAATCCGATTTTTATTGCGATGCATGATGAGATGGAGCATGCGATTCGGATGTCGACGATTTATAATTCATTGAAGTGATTGAAGACACGAGACCATCTTTTTTGATGCTCCCGTGTTTTTTTATATTTAATTAATAAAGTAAAGTTGCTTTCCGTTCCGGCGCTCGCTTTCCGCGGGCATGGCTTCAGCCTCCTCACTTCGCTACGCTTCGTTGCGGGGTCTTCAGCTCATGCTATTCCCGCAGGAGTCGAGCGCCTCCACTCCAAGCAGTAGTATTCAATTTAATAGTTAAATTCCTGTCGAAAGTAACTAACAGCCTTCAACATCCTTGGGCCGTACCAGAACATTTCTCCATCTACAAGAAGTGGTTTTGTTTTGGCCATCATCTCCAGGAACTCCTTGAGATGTTTTTCTTTATAGGGGAAGGGCTCTGAGGCCAGGAATACATAGTCCAAGTTTGCTTTTTGGAAGTCTTCGGCTGAAACGGTGGGATATCTGCCTTCAGCGTCGATGAAAGGGTTGATGTAGCCCATTTTTTCCAATAGCGAGTTGATGTATGTATTTTTCCCGACGACCATATACGGTTTTCGCCAAATGACGTAGGCGATGCGCTTTTCGTGAGTCTTTGGCAATGAATCGAATTGTTGTTGAATGGAGCTGACTAATTTGGCAGCGGCCTCTTTTCGATCTGTCAAATCACCCATGTCGTCAATCATCTGAAAAGCTTCGTCCACAGTTTGCACTTCCGCTACGTAGACGGGGAAGTGTTTTTCTAATTCTTCCACGATTTCTTTCGTATTCTCTTCTTTTTCAACAAAGATTAAATCGGGTTTCACGTCTTTGATTGCCTCAAGCTTTATGTCCTTTGTTCCTGCAACGGCGGGGATGCGTTCAACGATTCCTTTTGGATGAATACAAAAACGAGTCCTGCCGACAATTTTTTCTTCCAATCCAAGTGAAAGTAACGTGTCCGTAATGCCTGGACATAATGAGACAATCCGATTTGGCGGGAATTGATAAGTGACACTTCTACCGACCCGATCGATTACTGTTTTATTCAAAGTTGGATCATTTCCCTTCAGTAAAAAATGTACTTGCTTCCTTTGCTACGGTTTCAGGTGTTTTTACGGATAAGGGCTCGCCTTGTAAAAAGTTGAACACGTTCATATCGCTTGTCTCAAGCATCCCGATTGTCATGCGGGGAACGAGGCGGAAATGGACTTGTTCCGCGGCATGTTTTTTCACGGGTATATGCAAGACTGCATTGAAGCTTTCCACTCCTTGTTTTTTGAAATAAAGGAAGAAACGAAGCATGCTTTTTGCAAGGTCCTTATAGTTTTCACTTCTAATTTCCTCGAAAGCAGCGGCCTCGGAAACTCCGATAAAATCATAATGGCTTTTCGGGGCATAGGAATGTAGCCAACTAATTGACCCTTGCTCACCGATCCAGCGTTCTCCAAGATTGCGTTCTTCTGAAACAAGGGACGTTAAGAAGTTCACTCCCTCTTTTTCACAGAAGGAATGGCTATTCGTCGTGATGGCAGACTGATAATTTGTCGGCCGTTCCGAAGCTAACACGTGGATATGTGGGTGCAAGATGCTTCCTCCTGAAGGAGGCAAGTAGTTCCAGTTGATGGAGACATATTCTGTTTGATCGTCAAACTCCAATACCTTTTCAATATACTGATGGGCGGCTTTAAATGAATTCGCAATGAGCTCTTCCGTAAATTCTTCGAGTTTCACATAATGCTGATTGGACATTCTGACGACCGCATTATGCTTGCTGTATGGAAATAGATTCGGGAATACAATGGCTTCATTTCCATAAAACCGGCCGCCTTCTACTAACTCATCGGGAAAGCGTGGGGTAATCTTGGAGACGTTTTCAGCACAGAAAGGACATTTTCCCCCTTCCGTCTCCTTCGCAATCTTGGAATAATCCTTCGGGATGAACGGTGCACCGGGGTCAAAAATAATCCGTGACGTTTCCCCGGTCAATGGGTCGAACCGAATTTCTGTCTTTCGGTCTATCAACTTCCCGTCTTGCATCGGGTCATGGAATGTAAAGAACTCCTCATGTTTTCGAAATGAAATTGGCATAGTCTTGCTCCCCCTTTAAAATGCTCTTTCTTTCATTGTATCGTTGATTGACAGAAAAGTCAGCCGCATGTGTCGCCTCAATTTGTTAGTATGTGGTAAAATAGATTATAGAATTATTTGTCTACTTAATGAATATTAGATAGGGGAAAAGTGAATATGTTTAAATCGGCGACACTTTATACGAATAACATAAAAGCGTTAAAACGGTTTTATGGCAATGTACTGGAATTGGATATTACAGATTCTGCATCAGAACAGTTCACTGTCAGAATCGGAGAGTCCAATCTGACATTCAAGCATACGGACCAACCTGCCTTCTACCATTTTGCAATCAATATTCCAGGCAACCAGTTTTCAATGATGAAGTATTGGATAACAGACCGTATCACATTGAATCGGGAAGAAGGGCGGGATGAAGTATACTTCCCAAGCTTCGATGCGGATTCAATGTATTTCGAGGATCCGGCAGGGAATATCGTTGAATTAATTGGGAGAAGAAAACGCGACTTGTTCGGTGATCTGACGAAAGAATCCTTCCTTAATATAAGCGAGATTAGCATGACAACCCCTCATGTTGTTGAGGTGGGGGATCAGCTACAAGACCTTGGGATTCCGCTACGGAATGGAACCGAAGTAAACCCGGACGAGTTGAACTTTCTTGGGCGTGGAGACACATTCATAGTCCTCGTTCCACCTGGACGCAAGTGGTACTTTTCGAAAAAGAATGCTGAAACATTCCCGCTTGAAATGACTTGGAATGGTGAAGTTATTAAATTGGATCAGGAAGGAAAACTGAACCCTTGATGAATATGAAAATGGTCAACAAGGGGGTAGTTTAGGTTGCAATGAGTAGTGGAAAGGCTGGTGACGGTTATTAAACGTTCTTTTTTTCCATTCATTTACCTAATTATCATAGGATTGGCTGCGTTAAAAAGTTTCTCCTTAATATTTAATCAAGGGGAAGGGGAGCAAGTCGGTGGTTTTGTAGACCCATTATGGTTCGATATTCTTATGTTTGTTTTTATGACAGTTTCGCATTCCTTTCCGTTCCTTATTGTAATGGGGTTAATCCATATATTTTATCGGTTGCATAAAAAGGGGGAAATTCAGTTATGGAAGAAGAACATTTGAGTGGTAAGAAAAAATTCGACGAGAAAAAATTGATGTTGAGAGAAGCAGGCTTTGTAGTATTGGTAATAATACTCTTTCTTCAATACTTTAAATTTGCAGCTTACTTGTCGAATGAATTCTTTTTTAATAGTTATTTTATGAGCTATCTTGTCTTATTTTTGGGGATTCCTTTATGTTACTTTGCAGCGAAATATTTGGTGAAGGTGATTAAGAAAATAATATGAAGGATTGAATTAAGTTTGCGGTGAACAAGAGGACGGTTGTAATAACAGTTGGCAGAATCAGGGGGAGATTTAATGTTTCCTACATTAGAGACAGATAGGCTACTATTACGAGAATTAACAAATGAGGATGCAGAAGGTGTTTTTGCTTGTTTTTCAAACGACGATGTAACACGTTTTTATGGACAAGAAACATTAAAAAGTATTGAAGAAGCTAAAAAAATCGTGGATTTCTTCTCGAAAAGCTATATTGAAAAAAGAGGCATACGATGGGGAATTGAGCGAAAAGAAACCAAAGGGATAATTGGAACAATTGGCTTTAACAATTGGTTGTCAAAACATAAACGAGCTGAAATTGGTTATGAAATTCACCCGGATCACTGGAAAAAGGGATATACCTCAGAAGCTGTTTCTGAAGTTCTTTCCTATGGCTTCGATGTTATGGGTTTGACTCGCATAGGTGCAGTCGTATTTATTGAAAATGAAGCCTCTAATAAATTACTTGAAAAAGTAGGCTTTCAAAAAGAAGGAGTTCTAAGAAATTATATGTACCAGGATGGAAAAGCATATAATACAAACGTTTATTCCCTTATAAAAGAATAGTATTTAACAATTGGGCGCAAACGGCATAGTGACGGCGCCCGTTTTTCATATAATGGCCGGTTTGGTTATGAAATGAACGGTTTGCTGAATATTCCTTTCATTGAAACAAAAGGTTGTTGCACTCCGTCTAACATATAAAGCTAATAAGGAGACGGTAGATTTGAAGAAATTAAGTATAATGGCGAGCATTCTTTTCTTGGCTGCTTGTTCAGTGGAAACAATAAAGGATGAAAGAGCGAAAATAGAAACAAACGTCGTGGAAGTTTCCGGTACAGTAGTTCATCAGCAACCGAAAGAAGCTGAAGAACAGGAGTATATCAAAATATTAAAAGATGAGGCCCCGAAACTTTGGAGTGACGCAGATGTTCAACTTTGGAAGTATATGATGGACTATTCCCTTGCTGAAGAATTGGGGTATAAGCAAGAAATTACAAATTGGAGAAAATTTGAGGGTGAATTTGATAAATCGCTATCATCACAGAATCAAACTTGGGAAAATCCAGGAAAGCTCCTTTTAGCATTCATGACTGATGTAGAAGTTAGCAATTTCTTAGGTCAAGGTGTTTGGGAGGTCAATTCACGAATCGAATTTTTGGATGAGAATAATGCGGTAGGTTATATCATGAGTTTTGGACTTTTTGATGATTCTACTGCTGGAAGTGATATCAAATTAAAGATGAAAAAAGAGAATGGATTTTGGTATATAGAATCTGCTGAAGAACGAGACCATTGTTCAAGGGGGATTGGTGAAAAAAGCGGGTTCTGTCTATAAATTCCACTAAGCTCAATTTGGGGATGTGTGAAATGGAAAGGAAGTATAGTAAGTACTCCGTAATCCTGATTGTCGTTGGGATCTTTATTGCGTATATGATTTTTCCTCCCGTCAATATAACTTTCGGAAAGTGGTCTATGGTAGCCATACCGATTGGTTTTGCCATCTACTTAACTGGTGTAATTCTAAGCGGTGATAACGATCCTTTTAGCGGTGATAACCATTTTATTGGTTGAAAATCGGGCAACTTTCATGGGTTTATACTTTTAATGGGGGGAAGTATTTGAAAAGATTCGCTTGGGCAACAGCAATTACTTTATTTGGTTTAATCGTTGCATCCATTGGTTTTATTTACATTAGTAATCCCATGGTTATAGATGGAAGTCATTCGACTCATGAAGATGTGAGCGGAGAAAAAGATATTGTAATCCATTTTTACAACAAGGGAATTAGTAGGCTATTAGTGAAGGAAGTATTAATAAATAAACATGGTAACAGTATTGTGGAATTAGGGGTAAGCTATGACACTTCCCAAATTGTTCAATGTGGGACGGATAACAAACTCATCGTGTTTGGAGAACTAAATAGTGAGTACGTTAATCCAAGGATACCAAGCGAGGAAATACCAAGTATGATCAACAAAAAAGAAAATACCCCTATCCACTATGGAATTCGAATAAAGGACTATGAGGAACCAATTGAATCCATCACTATTACGTACAAGTATTTAGGATTCCCTGTCACCAAAGAAATAACTTTTGTTAATGGACTTTAATGAATTATCTAAGGGGGAAATTCTTCTATGCAACATATTTTACTAAGCGAAACAATGAATAAACCAGCAACAGACGAAGAAATCAAAAATGTCGAACAAACTCTTGGCAGAAAATTGCCTTCTGATTTCCTACAACTGTTGAAGATTGCAAATGGAGGAATAGTCAAAGACACATACCAAGCTTTTCCTGTGGACTTTTCTATCGAAAGTGGAGATCAGTTTATTGTGATAGAAGAAATCATGGGGGCTAATGAAGAAGGACTAATGATGAGCAATTATTTTATAAAGGAGTGGGATCTACCCGAAGAACTTGTCTTATTCTCGGGCAGTGGTCACGCCTGGGTCGGGTTTAACTATAAAAATCGGGAATTCCCAAGTGTAGTCTACGTAGAACCAGATGATGGTAATGGGAACAATTTTCATGTGATTGCTGACACTTTTACCGAGTTCGTCAGCAAGTTGACGGCTGCAGAATGAGGAAGTTAAATAATCGATGGTAATAAAAAGCGTGTAATTCAGGTTTTTTAGTAAAGCGAACCAAGTAAATCTATGGGGGAATGAAATGAGTCCAATTGTTAATATTTTTATTTTTGTTTTAGTAGTAATACCATTGTTGATCTATTCAGCTTATCTGATTGTTGTAATGTTAAAGAACACTGATTCAGGAAAGAAGTATATTTTGTTCGGAATACAAGTTTCATTGATTGGTGGAATATTAGTGCTCGATGACAATATAGACTTTAATGGATATGAGTATAGTATTGTTATTTTAGGTTTAATTCTTTCCATGGTAGGGATGAGTAAGAATAAATGATTCACTTAAAACACCAGAATAAAGAAAAGCAAAAAAGAGCCACGACGCTTCTCTTTTTTGCTTTTCTCTATGTGAGAGCTAAAAAATAAAAAAATCAGGGGTCAAACTTATGGCGGCATCCGTCTAATCTATGAAAGGAGCTGGAGTTCGAATTGGAAATAAATAAGCAAGATCTTTCAAATGCAGACGAAACAAGTCAACTTGCTGATTCTGATGAAATACTTTTGAATTATTTAATGCGAGAATACGCCACCAAACTTAAGAGAATTGCTTATCTTTATACGAATGACCATTCAGAATGTGAAGATATCATTCAAGAAGTCTTTGTCAGTTGCTATCGGAACCTGTCCAAGTTTAGAAACGAATCGAATTATGAAACTTGGTTAACCCGAATCACTATCAATAAGTGTAAAGACCATCTACGTCTTTGGAGAATAAAAAACCTTATTTACATGCCATTGAAGCAACCTATAAAGACAGAAGGTTCAGCAGAGGAACAATTTATACATAGCGAGAATTCACAAGAAATATTACAACAAATTTCGTTGCTTTCTCATAAGTTCAAGGAAGTTTTGATTTTGTACTACTTCAATGAGATGACGATGCAGGAAATAAGTGAAACACTTGGCATTAATCACAATACGGTTAAGTCTCGTTTGTTACGGGGCAAAAATGCACTTCTGAAAAATTTGGAAGGGAGCAATTATAGTGGAACGCTTTGATAAGGAATTAAAAAAAGAAGTGGATGATTTCCTAAAGAATAATATCCATTTTACACATGAAGAGGGCGAACGAATACGAGAGCGAATTGTGCCAAAAAAGAAAAGTGCCTTGAGATTCAACCCTGTGTATTGGACTGTTTTAGCGGCAGCTGCAAGCTTATTCATCTTCATTACCATTTCCTTCATTAATAGACCGAATGAGATGTCCGTAGGAAATACCTCCATAGAGGGGGATGAGCTTATCTTCTATGGCGAAGGAGCACATTGGAATGTTAAGTATGTTTACAATCCGGAAATGTATGAAGAAAAAAAGGTGAATTGGGTTGAAATTGAATTGCGGGATTCAGAACTAACAAAGGAAGATTTAAATAGTATTGACATTAAGTTTGAAAGTAGAGATGGAGTAATTACAGGAAATGTAGGAGGAATGGTAACAAAAATCCAGGATAACGTTGTTTCATTTTTAGTTGGTACCGTTAATTTAGAAACATTTAAAGCGGATAAATATAAAATCACGATAAGATTCAATGATCAAGAAGATGTCATAAAGTTGAAGTTCAAGTCGAAAGAATTTGTCTCTAAAACAATCTTTGAAGCGGAAACGATAATCCAGCAGTATATCAAGTATTTGAATTCAAAAGAATGGGATGAATTTATTGGACTCTTTAATTTTGATAATGAAGGTAAAGAAGAATTGTTATCCTTTTTTAAAGACAGTAAAGCAAAGTCAGAAAAACAAGGAATTCATGAAATTGAGAACGTCAAGCTTGTGAGTATGTCATTGACAAATGACCCTGAATTTATATCCAAGGGTGATTATGTATATGATGTTATCTTAAATATGAAGGTTCATGATAACTCTGAGTACTATATGAATGGAGATACTCATAATATTTTTGTTTTCAATAAAACAGGCAGTGGTCTTAAAATAGAAAACGTTTATTTTAAAGGGTTGGCTTATAAAGATTCAACCGTTACGGATGACGCTGAAACAACCGATGTAAAGGATTTAACCCTTGTATTAGAGCAATCCGGCGGGGAAGATATCCACCTGAAAATTGAGAAGCTTCCTGTTTTATTCGCATATTTAAATCAAAGTGACGATCCGGAATTAGAAATGGGCAGAATGCAAAGTACCTTTATACTTACACATCAAGACAAGGATTACTTTTTAGTGAGCTATAATTGTGGTGTGAAGCTTTGCGATCAACTTTTGGTAGAGCATAGTAGTAAAGATGAAGTTCAGTCAATTTTGGTATCAGAATCGAGCAACTTTCAAGAGGTAAAGCAAAATGGGGATCATTTGGTGCTTCTATTTGGGAGGAACGAGGGGGGTGCAGTGATGAGAAATCAGGTCGTACTGTTGAACTTAAAGGAGTTCATAAAAGTCTCGCCGCCTCCGCAACTTGAAGTACTGGAATCCTTTGGATATCCCATTACACGTATTGAGTGGAAGGATAATGATTTACAGGTAAACATCGCAGATATAGATGACCCTACTTTTGAAAATATTATAGAATGGAATAAAAGTGATGGAGAGCCGCCAATTCGGGAATTGCTGTGGGAATTCAAATAGTCGATAACAGGTGAAGACGAGCAGATTTATGTATCTGTAAGTTTTCACCTTTTTTTATCGCCGACGTGTCAGATTTTTCTATTTACAAAATAAATTAAACCAGATACTATTATGTCATACGATATATCGTGATACATAATATCTTTGAAAAGGAGGGCAAGTTTTGACATATACAGGTGGGCCGATGACAGAAGCGATGTACTATGTACTTCTTGCATTATTGAATCCAAACCACGGTTATCAATTAATGCATTCAATTAGTGAAGTTTCTGACGGGAGAATAAAAATGGGACCAGGAACACTATATGGGGTCCTTTCGCGCATGCAAAAAGACGGTCTTATTTCTTTGGCAGAAGAGGATGGTAGAAGAAAAACATATGAGATTACGAAAGAAGGAAAAATTGCCTTACGGGTGGAGTACAATCGTCTGAAGGCTCAAATCGCTGACGGTATTATAATTGAAGAAGGTGAGATTGAAAATGGGGAAGTCGATTTACAAAGTTCGACCGAGTGATTATTGGCGGATCGGGGAGCATGAAAACTGGTTTGAAGAGATGGCTGCAGAAGGTCTTCATTTAAAAAAGTTAGGGAAAGTGTTCGCTACATTCGAAAAAGGCGAACCGAAACAAATGAAATATAGAATCGACATTTCAATCGATCGGAAAATTTCAGAGGATCAGTTGGATATGTATGCGGAAAGTGAATGGGAGTATGTAACACGGGATAAATTCTTTTACGTTTTTTCTTCACCAGTGGAGTTAAACGCACCAGAACTACATACAGATTCCGCAGAACAATCCTATACGATAGAAAAACTGGACAACAAAATAGCGGGCAATGCCTTTTTCACGGGTGTGGCAACAATCCTTATGATTGGAATGCTGAGTGCGATTTGGTTTTTGGAGGGAACACCGGTTTATGTTCTAATAGAAGGTTGGGCAATTCAACAAACCATTCTTGCAGCTTTCATCGGTTATACGGCTTACACATCGCTTCGGGCGTCTATCTCCATTCGCGGATTACGTAAGAATCTCTTGGAAGGAAAGCCAATTAACCGCCACGCATCTTGGACAAAGCGCGATCGCCGACGTTCTGCTTTTGCCGTGGTTTTTGCGATTGTTATCGGATTAAGTGCAGTGATCCCTATCGTTCAACTCGCGAAAAATAAGACCGAAACATTGCCTGAAGAGAATATTGACTTGCCCATTGTCAGATTGGCGGACATTGAGCAAAATCCAGATCTAATTCGTGATGGGCCTGTATATATGGATGATGGAGTAGACTGGGGCAATCGATATACTTTTAAATGGGGGCCATTTGCTCCAGTGCAATACGAGACTAATGAAGGCGGACTTGTACCAGGAAAAATGTGGAGCGATGGTAGTGGACGATATTCACCAAGTGTACATACAAAAGTCTATCAGTTAACGATTCCCGCGATGGCTGACAGTCTCATAACTGACTTGATGAAGTGGTATCAGTATGAAGAAGATAAAGAAGATTACGTGGAGATGAACCATCATAATCTTGACCGGCTAATTGTCTATGAAGAAGCGGATATGAAGAAAATATTTGCTTCCAAAGGAAAAGGAGTCATCTTTGTCCTTTATTATGGAGATGCAGATACGAATACGATTGTGGATGAGATTGAGAAAGAATTGTTCCGATTGAATTAATACGATATAACTTTCATTATATCGTCTTGTTAAGGCGGAGAAAGTATTAATGAGTTGAGAATGAAGATTCCCATTAAAGATAAGTAAGCCATGCAACCTCCTGTAACTAAAATCGTCGAAATAGTAGAATAAGTAGAAAAGTTGGTGTGAAATTATGAAGGTCCTTGTCTTAGGTGCAAGTGGTTTTCTTGGTGGTCATGTTTATCATAATCTATTAAAAGATAATCGATTCAAGGAGGTAGTGGGGACAAGTAAATCATCAGAAATAGAAGAATTATATACTATTGATATTAATGATGAGAAAATGTTTGGCGAATTTTACAGGAAATATAACCCGGATTTTGTCATTTGGGCTGTGATGAGTACTGATAACGAAGAGACATTAATACATACGGGTTTAAAACAACTGTTAAATATGATGGATACAAAAACAAAGTTGATATACGTTTCTACGGATGGAATATTTTCAAGCGGGGAAGGTTGTTTTGATGAACATGCTGCACCATCTTATCTTGAAACGCATAACCCGTTATCAGGATATACGAATGCTAAATTAGACGGTGAAAAAATGATTCAGAAAGAACATCAAAATTATATTGTTCTTCGAACTGGCCCATTGTATGGCCTGGCTCTTAATGGGAATTGGGATTCAAGAGTATTGGCTCTACAATCTGCTTTGACAGCTAATAAGCCTTATAAAAGAGCCGATAATCTCTTTAAAACATTTGTTCATGTAGAAGACCTTGCCCATGCGATAATTGAACTGTTGTCCATTGACTACACAGGATTTTTGCATGTTGGTCCAAAAAACAAAGAAAGCTATTATACCTTTTCCCTAAAGATGGCTGAAAAATTAAAACTAAATAATACGTTTATTGAATTAGATAGGATTCCGATAAAAGAAGCTTTGAAAAGGGGAGTTTCATTAGATACATCCTTAAACACTGCCAAATGCAGTTCTTTGTTAAAAACAAAGTTTAGAGACGTATGATTATTTTCTCGATACCGGTTCAGTTACACTCTATCAAATTTCAATGCGAACTTTTGCATTTGGAATGAAAAGTCAGGAGAAAAACTATGGGGGAAAAACAGTTTTTTGCTTACCATCTTGTAACAAGGAATAAAATGAACCTTGGTCAAATCATCCATTTCGATGACAATCAAAAAAACACATTATACCGCTTCTTCTTTGAAAAGGAGATAGTGAATTCCAAGGGCAAAGATTATATTCACATACTTCACAGCAATTACACGAGTGAGGGTCTGACCCTAACCAAAGAAGATGCCGATGTGGCTATTAGGTCTATCGGACAAACAAGTAGGGCCATTCGGGAAGTTATAGTTGAAATGGTTCGGCTTGAGGAATTCCCCGAATATCCTTCTCGGTTATCCTGCCTATACGCAGCGAAAAGTTATGAGGATGTCCTTAAGTGGAAGCAAGTTTTCGATTCATTCAATCGAAAGGTTTTGCAGATTGTTAAACTTAAAGTAAATGGAAGCTATTTCGAGGGGGATGGTGATCTCTTGCCCAAAGAAGACGGCGTTCCTTTCTCAAAAAAAATCGAGCAAGCAAGGGAATATTGGAATGGCAATGGTAACAACAACAACAACCTTCCAGAGCTGTTGATAAACGGGAAAATCGAGGTAGTGGAAATTATTGATGAGTTTTATGAATGAAATATAGATCTTTCTGGCCGATTGCTATTATCTGTAATCGGCTTTTATTTTAATTGTAAAGTGTCCCTATAATAAGTAGATCCGTTGATTGAAGCGAAAGGCGGCGACTCCTGCGAACACCGTCACGAAGAACGGTGTTTGTGAGCAAAAGCGAAGCGTTGCGAACAGGAATGTCAAACCGGATGCCTTAATTTCTGCAAAACCACGCAGAAATACGGCAAATCGAACTCTTCGTGGTTCGATTGGCTGAAGCCAAGCCCGCGGAAAGCGTCCGCCTGAAGCGCAAATCAACAGTATTGTTTAGGAACCACATCGAATACTTTTTCCAAATGATCACATTCTGTTATAATTGGAACCGAACGAATTGGAAATAAGGTGAAGCGATTGAATTTTATATGGACACTGCTATTCATGGCCGTTATCGGAGCAATAATCGGAGGATTTACAAATCACCTTGCGATTAAAATGCTATTTAGGCCCCATGAAGCAAAATATATCGGAAAATGGCGGCTGCCTTTCACACCCGGCCTCATCCCAAAACGCCGGGATGAACTCGCCGTACAATTAGGAAAAACCGTCACAAACTATTTAGTAACACCGGATATGTTCCGGAACAAACTACTCACACCTGAAAATGAAAAAAAGGCGGAGGCATTCCTTCAAAACAAGATTGAGGAACAAGTTCTTCATTCGGACAAGACATTGAACGATTGGTTGCAATTGGCGGGGGTTTCTAACCTGCCTCAAACCGTCGAGAAAAAAATCGAGGCAATCATTGAAACGCAGCTCACGAATGTACGCACCAAGTTGATGACGGGTACAATTGAAGAAGTCGTTCCAAAGGCTTGGCAGGAACAAGTGAAGGAAAAAATCCCAACCGTTACATCCTATATCCTTAATCGCGCGGAGCAATATATTGACTCCCCCGAAGGAAAAGTGATGTTCCAAAAAATGATCAATGACTTCTTGGAGTCGAAAGGTACATTTGGTGGCGTCTTAGGTATGTTCTTCGGTGACTCAAATTCACTCGTTGAGAAAGTGCAAAAGGAAGCGCTGAAATTCATCAATGCTCCAGGCACTTACACCCTTCTCCACTCATTGATTGACAAAGAATTCACTAAGCTCCAAAAACGCCCGACGGCTGAATTGCTATCCGATTTCAACTGGGAGGGACTGTTCGCTTCGGTTAAAGCATATGCTAAAAAGGAACTTGCGCTTGAACATAGATTGGATAAAACAATTCAAGACTATTGGCCACAAGGTTCTATTTGGACGTCTGAAAACTTGACGCCAAAACTTATCGACTTCGGTTTTAAACAAGCGGAAAAGCAGCTTGAGTTGTCGTTGAAAAAGTTGAAACTTGATGAAATCGTCAAAGAGCAAGTCGATACGTTCCCTGTTGCGGTCCTTGAAGACCTTGTCCTTGGCATTTCAAGAAGAGAGTTTAAAATGATTACCGTGCTTGGTGCTCTATTAGGCGGTATAATTGGGATTGTTCAAGGTTTGATCGTTCTTTTAACAAATTTATAATTGGGGGAATTAATGATGACTGTTAATATTTATGATGACTTAAACAAATTGGAAGCGACACTTCGTAAGACCAATGAATTTGCTCAAGTGCAACAAGCGATTGAAGCTGTAAAGAATGATGAGCAGGCATTGGAACTGTTCAAGAGCTTCCGTAAAATCCAAATGACGCTTCAGGAAAAGCAAATGCAAGGTGAGGAAATTGCGGGCGAAGAATTAGAATACGCACAAAAAACAGCTCAACTTGCACAGCAAAATGAAAAAATCATGCAAATGCTGCAAGCTGAAATGGGATTGAGCGGATTAATCGAAGAAGTGAACCGCGTATTGATGAAACCTGTTCAAGATATGTATGAGAAAATGCAATGAAAAACCGGCTAAGCCGGTTTTTTTATGTTATATTTTATTTAATAAAAATAGAAGATGGAGTTAAATATGCAAAAGATTATAGTAGATAAACCTTTCGAACAAGATTGGATACGGATGTTCACGCATCTTGCCAACCTATTCTTTGAGCAATCAAAAGTAATCGATGATCCTGCTGAAGAGGGTCTTCATATCGATATTTCCGTAATAGAGGATGCGGACGGATTCTTGCATGGTAACGCAACCCTTAAACAAGACGACAATGTATACAGCGCAACATTCACTGAGCAAAAGACGAATGATGGATCTGAAACTGAAAGCCGTCAGCTGAAAAGGATATATTCACATGTCTTCCTTGAAGTCTTGGAGCAATTTACCGGCATGAAACAGTCATGGGGAATCCTCACTGGAATCCGGCCGACGAAGCTATATCATAAATACCGTCAAATGGGCCATGATCGTGAAACGGTCAAGCAACTTTTAATGGACAAGCATCGTATTTCAGAAGAGAAAAGTGAGCTTTTGGAAACGATTGAACGCGTCCAACTTGGAGCTATTCCCGACTTGCACGACCTGCGAAATGAAGTGAGTATCTATATCGGTATACCGTTTTGTCCGACGAAATGCGCGTATTGCACGTTCCCGGCGTATGCGATTCATCGAAAAAACGGCCGTGTTGAATCGTTCCTTGACGGGTTGCATGAAGAAATCCGTGAGATAGGGAAATGGTTAACGAAACGTGATATTAAAATAACGACTATCTATTTTGGCGGAGGAACACCGACTTCAATTGAGGCGGATGAGATGGACGCCCTCTATCAGACGATGTATGATTCATTCCCCTATATGAAAGAAGTCCGGGAAGTGACGGTTGAAGCGGGCCGTCCGGATACGATTACGCCTGAGAAAATTGAAGTGCTGAAAAAATGGGGAATCGACCGTATCAGCGTGAACCCGCAGTCATACACGGATGAAACGTTGAAAGCGATCGGGCGGCATCATTCCGTCCAGGAAACAATTGACAAGTTTTGGCTGTCCCGAAATATGGGCTTGAAAAACATCAATATGGATTTAATAATCGGCCTTCCGAACGAAGGGCTTGAGGAATTCCAGCATTCATTGGATGAAACCGAGAAAATGCAGCCTGAATCGTTGACTGTCCATACGCTTTCATTCAAAAGGGCATCCGAAATGACACGGAATAAAAATAAATATAAAGTGGCGGACCGGAAAACGGTGGAGCAGATGATGCAATTGGGCGAAGAGTGGACGAAGCAAAATGGCTATGTGCCTTATTATTTGTACCGCCAAAAAAATATCCTTGGAAACTTGGAGAATGTCGGCTACGCAAAACCGGGTGAAGAGAGCTTGTACAATATTATCATCATGGAAGAAGTACAGACGATTATCGGCATTGGCTGCGGGGCTTCAAGTAAGTTCATGGAACCGGCAACCGGTAAAATCACTCAGTTCCAAAACCCGAAAGATCCAGCTGCATATATTTTGACATTCGAGGAGTATATCGATAAGAAGATCGAGCATTTGGAGAGAATTTTCCCAAAAGCTGTTATAGCGGAATAATTTATGTAGATTAAGCCTTGGCATTTCGACTGCCAAGGCTTTTCTTTTAAAAAGAAGGAGTTACACGACTTTCATCGAATAGTAAGTAATGAATGACTATTCATTTTGAAGGAGTGTAACGATATGTATTCTACAATTGAACTGACGAAAGAAGGCAGGCTTGCGCGATTGAAGTTGAATCGACCTACTGCTATGAATGCAATGGATGACGTGATGATGAAGGAATTGGCGGATGCTTTTGAAGCATTAAAATCGGATACGGAAGCTCAAGTGCTGATCATTCAAGGGGCAGGAAATGTATTTTCTGCAGGAGGAGATATTAAGAAAATGGTCGATCCCGATTCGCCGATGGATATCGGGAAAATTATGGTCGACGTTTCGCGACTTGCGAAAGGGCTTTATGAGTTGCCGCAAATTTCAATTGCCGCCATCCATGGTGCATCAGCTGGACTTGGCTTAAGCATGGCGCTTGGCTGTGATGTCATTCTTGCGGAGGAAAATAGCAAACTGGCGATGAATTTCATAGGTATTGGACTTGTGCCAGACGGCGCCGGCCATTTCTTCTTGAAAGAAAGAATCGGAGTTCCGAGGGCGAAGCAACTAATTTGGGCAGGAGAAGTGCTGACCGGACAAGCTGCGAAGGAACAAGGTCTTGTCGATCAGCTCGTTCCAGATGGCACTATTGGTCAATCTGCAGAAGCGCTTGCGGCGAAATTCCTATCGGCGCCAATTGCAGCGATGCTCGCTTCTAAGAAAATCTTACATGAACAGAAGATCGGCGAATTAGAAAATGTCTTACGCATGGAAAGTGAACAGCAGGTTGCAATGCGCAAGACAGAAGATCATATGGAAGGCATAACGGCATTTGTAGAAAAACGCAAACCTGTATTTCAAGGCAAATAGAATCTTGCAAACTGTTGCTCGTCAACGACGAAAATGTATAGTCTAAGTTTAACTTCCATTTTTAGCGGGTATTCAAGAAGGCGCGAATAAAATCTGGGGGGAACTTAGATGGACCATATTTTCAAAAACCAAGCGATGCTTGATTATATTAGTGAGAATAGACATAATTTTGAAAATGAATTATTAGGACAAGCTGTTAACGTCAGGGAGAATATCGAAGAAATATTGAAAATTGGCAACATAGACCTTATAAATAATGCACACCGCCTTGTTTTATATGTTGTTGAAATGAAGGAAGAAGAGATGCAAGCGTTTGCTAAGCAAGAGGGGATTGCCTGGGCTACCTATTCATTGACACTTTCTTTCAAGTTGGAGTGGGTTCAAGCAATACGAAGGACAATCTGGATATTCATCCAGAAATATATCGTACAACGGAATATTGAAGTGGACTTTTTCTTTGTAGAAAAGCAGATTAACAATCAAATTGACCAATTCCTAAATGCATTTTTCATTAATTATTCGTTATATAAAGATGAGCTATTAAGAACTCAGAGGGAATTGGTTGAAAACCTATCCGTGCCAATTATTCCGATAACTGAATCCATCAGCATCCTTCCAATCATCGGTTCAATTGATTACTATAGATCGAAAGTGATGGAAGAGAAGGTACTGATGGAAGTGGGACGTTTGCACATCCAGACGTTGCTAATGGATCTTTCAGGAATTGCTGATATGGAAGCTGAAGTGATTGATCAGTTAACGAAGATCATTGACGGGGCAGCTTTGATGGGATGCAGGACTGCGATTACAGGACTTAGGCCGGATGTAGTTAGAAGCATGGTCCGTTTAGGTGTACGCTTTGATGAAAACACTCAAATGGTTGGAACACTACAGAAGGCACTCAGCATTTATTTCAAGGATTGAAAAAAGGACAGAATCTCTCACGAGATATTCTGTCCTTTTGTTTTGTATTTATCCGCAGTATTGCGCCATGAGAAATAACCTTTCTCAACAGATTTAATCAATAATTCCGCAGTTGCAATATTCGTTGCAAGCGGGATTCCGTAAACATCACAAAGTCGTAAAAGTGCACTGACATCCGGCTCATGAGGCTGCGCTGTCAACGGATCACGGAAGAAAATGATCAAATCCATCTTGCCTGTCGCAATCATCGAACCAATTTGCTGATCTCCGCCCAATGGACCAGACATCATACGATGAACGTGAAGTCCGGTTTCCTGCATGATCCGTGTACCTGTTGTTCCAGTTGCATAAAGTTCATATTGAGAAAAGATATGCTCGTAAGCAATCGTGAAATTCACCATTTCATCTTTTTTCTTGTCATGTGCAATGAGTGCAATTTTCACAGGCAACGCCTCCCTATCATGTTGTACATCTAAAGGGTATCACAAGGTCGGAAACACAGCCAAATTTCCTACTCGAAATTCCTTAGCTATGAAACAGCAATAACTTTCCAGCAGGAGAAGCGAGGCGATGAGTTTGCTCAAGAAGATTTTTCTCTTCAAGCATTGCATGGCCTTTTTCTTTTGCCAAATCATCATTCTCTGCAGTAAACGTCTCCTCCGTAATCAATTCCCCATTTTTTTCATAAGCAGTCAATTTATAAGTTCTCAAGCCATTCATCCCCTTAACATTTTCCCCATTATACTATGAAACCATAAGTAATGAATAGTCGTTCATTTAATTAACGAAAAAATTGTCAAGCTTGCTTGACATTCTGCATATAGTAAAGTAACCTTTACGTAAAGCGACCTTTACAATGTAAGGAGGTTTATTTAACTGAAAAACTTAATCAAAGATATGCGAACCGAGATGGGATTGACGCAGGATGATCTTGCGGAAAAGTTGGAAGTCTCAAGGCAAACAATCATCTCGCTCGAAAAAGGTAGATACAATCCGTCACTGATATTAGCGTTTAAAATTGCAAAACTATTCAACTGTAAAATTGAGGACATATTCCAACCGGAGGAGGAGTGAAGATGCACGAAGGATTCGATATTTGGTCTTTTTTAGTTGGGCTGCCGTTAGGCTTAGTCATATGGGCAATCGTCTGGTATTTTCAATGGAAAAAAGGGAAGAAGGAACGGTGGTTTGATGAACGATATGTAAATCTCCATCGTCACGCAAGGTCGATTTCCTGGAAAGTGATGACCGGGGCCATTTTAATCGCGTGGATCATCGTCATGATTGTCGAAGGTGCAAAGTTGGCGTTCTTCATCATATCAGCACTATGGGTCATTCATATGCTCTCCTGGGTAATCGGAGCGGCAATTGTTAATAAAGACCATTAATTGAAGTTTTGATGAAACCATTCATCAAGTAATCTCGTAGTAAAAATAGTGGGAACAAGGAAAGGGGATTTATGATGGCTTTACAACTTGAAAACGTAACGAAGCGGTTCGGAAATTTCACGGCCGTTGATGATTTGAATCTGAAAGTTGAAAAAGGGACGATGTATGGTTTCTTAGGCGCGAATGGTGCCGGTAAAACGACGACTTTCCGGATGATTCTTGGATTGTTGAATGCGAATGTCGGGCAGATTGCTTGGAATGGCAAGACGATTTCCTACGCGACAAGTCCTGAAATCGGCTATTTGCCGGAAGAACGCGGTCTTTATCCGAAGATGAAAGTAGAAGAGCAACTCATTTTCCTTGGTGAACTGAGGGGAATGAATAAATCGGATGCAAAGAAAGCGATCAAGTATTGGATTGATAGATTCGAAGTTCCACAGTATTTGAATAAAAAGGTGGAGGAGTTATCAAAAGGGAACCAGCAAAAGATTCAAGTCATAGCTTCCCTGATGCATGATCCGAAGCTTCTCATCCTTGACGAACCGTTTTCCGGACTCGACCCGGTCAATGTGGAAATGTTGAAGAAAGCAATTGTGGATTTTAGAAATAATGGGGCTACCATCCTCTTCTCGAGTCACCGGATGGATCATGTCGAAGAGTTATGCGAACAGCTAAGCATCATTCATAGAGGAAAACAAATTGTTGAGGGGTCGTTGCGGGATGTGAAGCGTTCATTCGGAAGGCAAAATGTACGAATCCGTTCCGATTATGATTTGACGAACCTTGACCGCATCCGTGGAGTTGTTTCGGTAGCCCATTCAGTGGAAGGGGCCGTCTTCCAAATTGAAGATGAAGAGGTGGCCAATGAATTATTGACTGCGGCATTGAAGGAAGGTCCAATCCGTCATTTTGAAATCGAAGAGCCTTCATTGCAAGACATTTTCATCGCAAAGGTGGGGAAAGAACATGCGTGAATTCTGGATAATCTTCAAACAATCATTTTCATCAAAGGCCAAGGCGAAATCCTTCATCATCACTACAATGATTATGATGGCGGGAATCTTCCTGCTTGCGAATATGCCAAAAATTATCGATACCGTTCAACATGTGTCAGGTGGAGATAAGAAAGAGGTCATTCAAGTCATTGACGAAAGTGGGGTTTTAGCCGATAAGTTGAAGATGCAGCTTGAGGCGACGGATGGCAATTTGACAGTTGAAGCGACCGGGAAGTCGGTGAGTGAGCTCACTGATGAAGTGACTACAAAGGAAATCGATTCCTTCCTTTCCTTATCATTGGATGAACAAGGTATTATCCATGCAAATTATACAACGATGAGCTTAATGGATTTCAATTTACCGCGCCGCATTCAAGATGCTTTGCAATCTATACAAACACAATTGAAAGCGGATGAACTCGCTTTATCTGGAGCGGAAGTCCAAACATTGTTCACGCCCATTCAATTTGAACAGCAAAATGTCTCCCCTTCTGCAAAGTCGGAAGAAGAATTGATGACTGCACAAATACTCGTCTACATTCTTATGTTCGTTATTTACATGTCTGTTATTATGTATTCGACCATGATTGCTATGGATGTTGCGAATGAAAAGTCGTCAAGAGTAATGGAAATCATGATTTCAAGCGTCTCTCCCGTAAAGCATATGTTTGCGAAAGTGTTAGGCATCGGGTCACTTGGAATCTTGCAAATTATCATCTACGGAATTACAGGTTACATTGCATTCAAAACGTCTGCAACTGAAGTGCCTGGAGGGCTTTCAGAATTCATTAGCCTGAAAAACGTAAGTACGAGTACATTGGTGTATGCAGCAATATTCTTCATCTTAGGTTATTTCCTTTATGCTACACTTGCCGCGTTATTGGGCTCATTAGTAAGCAGAACGGAAGATGTTCAGCAGATGATCATGCCGATGACGGTTGTTATTGTAATAGGATTCATCATCGCTGCAACTGGTCTGAACAACCCTGAAATGGCGTATGTAAAATATACATCATTTTTCCCGTTCTTCGCACCGTTTGTCATGTTCTTGCGGGTCGGGGTTTTAGGATTGCCAATGTGGGAACCACTACTCGCGATTGCGATCATGCTGTTTACCATTTTCATCCTTGGGTGGTTCGGGGCAAGGGTCTATCGTGGCGGAGTCCTCATGTATGGACCGTCTCGCTCGTTAAAAGATATTAAAAAAGCGATTCAATTAGGGAAAGAGTAATAGTAAAGCCGCCTCGCGTTGTTGAAAAATACTTCGGGGTGGTTTTTTTATTGCATTGAAAGTTATCGGTCATTTCCCGACTTTTATCGATCATTTCCCAACATATATCGATCACTTGGGAGTGGTTATCGATCATTTCCTGGATTATATCGATCATTTCCCGTAATATATCGTCATTTCGGGACTTTTTAACTACCGCATTCGCCTATCCGATAACATGTAGCATCCCTCTTTTGTTTATTTCTATAAACCTTGCCCATATGGTAGAATTAGAACAAATATTCGTTTTGAAAAGGGGCCAATTAAGTTGTCATCAATCCGATTTATACATGCGGCGGATTTGCATTTGGACAGCCCGTTTAAAGGGATGACGGGACTACCGCCGAAGCGTTTGAATGAACTGCGTGAAAGTACATTTACTGCGTTCAATCGACTGATCGATCACGCGTTGCAAACCCGTCCGGATTTCATCCTCATCGTAGGTGATTTGTATGACGGTGAAGATCGAAGTTTACGTGCACAGCAGAAATTCATTGAGGGGATGGGGCGGCTGAACGATGCTGATATTCCGGTCTTCATCACATACGGCAACCATGATCACCTTGCCGGGAATTGGACACGGTTTGAGATGCCTCCGAATGTCCATGAGTTCAAGGAAGAAGTTGAAGAAGTATCTATAACTAAAAAGGGGCAGGAAGTCGTTCTGCATGGCTTCAGTTATCCGAAACGGCATGTGCGGGAAGGTATGGTCACCCACTATCCGGTTGCTACGGATTCCAACACCTTCCATATCGGACTGTTGCACGGCAGTGTTGCGGGGGATGAATCACATGCGGTATACGCGCCCTTCACGCTAACAGACCTCCAGTCGAAGAGGTATGATTACTGGGCGTTAGGCCATATCCATACCCGGCAGCAGATAAGCGTTGACCCGCCGGTCGTCTATCCAGGGAATATCCAAGGACGCCATCGAAATGAAACGGGCGAAAAAGGGTTTTACGAGGTCGAATTAAGTAAAACGGATACAACACTTTCATTCATCCCGACATCGGCTGTCCACTTCGGACAACTTCAACTCCCTTGCAGTGGCATCCGCCATGCGAATGAATGGCTTCGTCTAACGGAAGAAGCATTAAACGAATTTACCTCGGAGAAAGGGCCATCCATCGTAGATCTGACAGTGACAATCATGGATGCGGAAACAGCCGATTTTTTTGCACAGTCCCCTGATGAACTATGGCTCGAAGCTATCCGTGAAATGTTGGACGGTAAGGAGCCGTTTGTTTGGGTGCAACGGTTTACATTGAAAAACTTGGTGCGTTCAGAAAACAGCAATAATCTAATAGAGGCCGTAATTGATCAGGTCGAAAGCTGGTCATCCGATGAATGGAATGATGTCCTCAGTGACCTTTACCAGCATGTACGGGCAATTCGTTATATTGACGCGCCCACGGAAGAAGATCTCTCTGAATTAAAAGATGATGTTGAACAGCTCCTTTTAAGGGAATTACCATCGGCGAAATGAGGTGGAAATCGTGAAAATCAAAAAAGTCGTTATTTATGGCTTCGGTAAACATGAGAATAAAACGATAGACTTTGATGACCGGGTCAATGTGATCTACGGACAAAACGAGGCCGGCAAAACGACGATCCAACAATTTATCGTACAGACGCTTTTCGGCTATCCGCAAAAAAATAGTGCGCAACTACGATATGAGCCGAAATCAGGCGGCAAATATGGGGGGCAAGTCCATATACAGGACGAGGTGTATGGGGATTGCATCATTGAACGGGTTCGTGGGAAGTCTGCCGGGGATGTGACAGTGATTTTCGAAGATGGATCACAGGGCGGGGAGGAAGCGTTGCAGAACTTGCTTAGGCAATATGACCGCACTGCATTTGAATCGGTCTTTTCGTTCTCTCTCCTACAACTGCAAGGATTTGAACGGATGGACGAGGTCGAGTTGAGCCGGACGCTTCTGTCTTCAGGGACTACAGGAATCGATTCATTGTTAACTGTGGAAAAGAAGTTGGAAAAGGAAATCGGCGAGTTATTCAAAAAGACGGGTCGAAATCCGGAGATGAACGTCAGACTGCAGGAATTAAAGGACCTCGAAACCGATTTGAAAAAGGAACAAGAAAGAGTGTCTGCCTATTCCCCTAAAGTGAAGAGGATTCGCGAAATTGAGCATGAATGGACAGGTACCAAAGATGCATATGATAGAGTTCGTGAACAAAAACAGTCTCTTGGACTTCAACTGCAACTATTGCCTTTGCACGAACGAAAACAGGCGCTTCTGACGAAATTGGAGCGTATGGGAGATGTTGTTTTTCCAGCGGATGGCATTAGACGATTTGAAACGGTCCAAAGCAAATTGACTGAAATGGAAGCGAAAATGCGGGGACTCAATGATGAAATCGAGGATTTGAATAAACGCTTGCAACATCGTCCGGATCATCAAACAATCATGAGAATTGATGGATTGCTCAGCAGGGAACCCGAGTGGCATAAATGGCGCACTGAGTTAGGTGTCGTCCGTGAAAAAATTAGGCATTTAAAGGAAAAGAGGGTACAGGTGCTTGGTCGCCTTGGGTTGGAAACGGATGATTTGATACTGAAAGCGGATGTATCGATCCATCAGGAAGAAAGCTTGTACGAACAACTGCAAACGATTGCGGAGTTTGAAAGGCAGCTTGGCTATATCGACCGCCAGCTTACATACTTGGAGACTGCCCTTAGTGAAGTGAGAAACGATCAGCTTGCCTTAAAGAAAAACTCTCCGTCCGATGAGGAACAAAAACGTGTTAAAGAATGGCCGTCAATTGAAAGACGTCTATCTGAAGCGAAAGCCTATCTTCAATTCAGTAGATCCAAAAGTACAAGCGGGACTTCACTTCCTTTACTTTTAATGTTTATCGTGGCGATTTTGGCGATGGGGTTCGGTCTTATTGATAAGCAATGGCTATTTGTCATTATAGGGGTCTGTATTGCAGGTGCGGCTGTTATTTTAGGATTTGGAAATAAAAAGCGGCCCGACGAATCGAAAACGGCTGAAATGCAAAAGTTTGTTGACACGTATTCTGGATATGAAGATCAAATGAGGAGTCTAACTGAAAAAATTACTGCATACCGTCAAAAGGAAAGTCAGCTTGCGGAAGCTGCAAGTTCCTATGAGCGGCAAATGGGTGGAATAGAAACAGAATTTGAAAACCTATCACGTAAGAAAGAGAACCTTGAGGAAGCATTAAGCGGATTTTTCATTGCGTACGGCATGCATAAGATTCCGAATTCAGGTATTCTTCACGAGTTCTTCGGGATGGCTCGTACGATACAAGAAATTAGTCGTGAATCAGTTGAACTCCATGATAGACAGAAACAATTGATAGGGCAAATCAAGGAGAGACAGGAACAGATTGAATCCACTATTGGATTGGAAATACCTGAAGATGCTCTTTATGAAAAGTTAAGAAGCGAGTTCATCCATAAAAAATCCGATATGCAATCATACGAGACGTTATCTGCACGATTGGAGCAGTTGATACTAAAACGAAATGACCTTTATGCAATCATCCAGTCATTGTTAGGGCAACGCGATCATTTATTCAAAGAAGTTGGGGTCGAGACGGAAGAGCAGTATTATCAGGCATACACGGACTTCGAGGAGAAAGTCCGTCTACGTAAGCAATTGGAGGATACAGAGTCCCAATTAGGTGTCCATGAAAAAAGTATGGAGAATGTTGTCCTTTCGGCGGAAGAGCTGAAGATGAAGATTGCGGATGCGGAGAAGGAGATTGCCGAGTTGGAATCCCGATTGGATCAGTTCCTGCAGGAAAAGACGGCATTGAAAATCGAGACGGAAAAACTGTTGACGGATGATGCATATCAGCAAAAACAACAGGTTTTCGAATTGAAAAAAGCAGAGTTCGCCGAGCTTGCGAAAAAGTGGGCTGTCCGTCAAACGGCTGTGGCGGCTATAAAAGGCATGATGAAGGAGTTGCAGGAGAAGAAACTTCCAAAAGTGTTACAAGATGCTGAGAGTCTTTTTCGTGAACTGACAGGGGGGCAATATGTTTCCCTTTCGATATTGGAGAATGGCCTATTTCAGGCTGTCTCTCGAGATGGGATGAGATACCCGATTATCGAGCTCAGCCAGGCGACAAAGGAGCAAGCCTATATTTCACTAAGGCTGTCACTAACAATGGAAATGGAAAGGACAGCACCGTTTCCAATCATCATGGATGACCCATTTGTCCATTTTGACGAAGTAAGGCTTTCCCGTATGAAAAGAATAGTAGAGCAGTTAAGTGTAAAGCATCAGTTCATCTACTTCACTTGTCATGATAAGATAGTAGAGGAATGGACAAACGCTAAAGTTATTACAGTTTCCGATACAGGAAGCGTCAAGGGGGCGATCATTAGATGAAAAAAATTATGGAGCATCAAGTCGGCGAGACTGTCGATATGTTTTTACTCATTAAACAATCGACGAAAGGAATCACACAACAGGGCAGTCCTTTCATGACCCTCATTTTACAAGATAAGAGCGGTGATATAGAAGCGAAGCTTTGGGATACGGGGGATGAGCATGAGAAATTATATGCTGCCGCGACAATCGTAAAAGTTGGTGGAGAAGTTCATGAGTACCGAGGAAAAAACCAACTTCGCATTAAAAGCATCCGCCCGGTAAAGGAAGATGAAGGCGTGTCGATTTCCGACTTGGTCCCTTCGGCTGCAAAAACGAAGGAAGCCCTTTATGAGGAGTTATTGCAGTATTTCTTTGAGATGAAAAATCCGCATATTCAACGGATCACGAGGCATTTATTGAAAAAACACCAATCTGATTTTCTTGTGTATCCGGCGGCTACAAGGAATCATCATGATTATGTATCCGGGTTGCTGGATCATGTTGTGTCGATGCTGAAGCTTGGAAAGGCGATTGCCGAATTGTATCCGACGCTGAACAAAGACCTTCTTTACGCGGGTATCATTTTACATGATATCGGAAAAGTGATCGAGCTTTCCGGACCGATCGGAACACAATATACAGTCGAAGGTAACCTGCTTGGCCATATTACGATAATGGTGAATGAAATCTCAAAAGCCGCTGATGAATTGGATATAAGCGGGGAAGAAGTAATGCTGCTCCAACATATGGTCTTATCCCATCATGGTAAAGAGGAGTGGGGCAGCCCGAAACGGCCGATGTTAATGGAGGCGGAAGTGCTGCATTATATTGATAATATCGATGCAAAAATGAATATGCTCAATCGAGTGATGTCAAAAACTGCAAACGGAGAATTTACGGAGCGAGTATTCGCGCTCGATAATCGATCGTTTTATAAACCTAATCTTGATTAAAAAAGAGCTCCAGAATTCATTCTGGGGCTCTTTTACAATTATTTATTTTCTTTATTAGGCAAGTACAATTCAAGTACATGTTTGAACTCGTCAGCTTTAATGTCTACATCTGCAGCCTTGATCAATTCTTCAAGTTTTGCTTCAAATTGAGCGCCTTTAAGAAGGTTTTCAAGCTCGGCTTTTATTTCTTCTTCAGTTTTATCGGTTTCAGCAGGACGTGTTTCAAGCAATTCGATAATGTGATACCCATAGCTTGTCTTCACTGGTTCGCTGATTTCTCCAACTTTTAGAGAGTATGCCGCATCTTCAAATTCTTGAAGCATTTTGCCAGGGCCGAACCAACCTAAATCTCCGCCTGATTGTTGGGCGATTGGCTCAGTTGAAAACTCTTTCGCCAACGCTTCGAAATCTCCGCCTTCATTCAACTTTTGAATGATTTCTTGGGCTTTCTTTTCATCTTCCACAAGAATGTGGCGAGCGTGGACTTCAGTTTTAGCACGTTCCAATCCTTGTGCAAGCTCAGCTTCATCCACTGTCAATGATTCGATCATTTTCGTTTGAAGCAGTTCAGCTTTCACTTGGTTTTCGAAGAATCTTTCATTGATCCCCTTAGATTGAAGGTACATTTCGAAGTTTTCTCCGTAGCTTTCTTTTCGTTTATCAATTTCTTCCTTCAAATCCTTGTCGGAAATTTTATATTCAGTCTCCAAAACTTGTTGAAGTAGAAGGTTTTCGAATACTGTAGCGCCAATCGCACCCTTCATTTCTTCATAGAGGTCTTCTTTAGTGATTGTCCCGGACTTTGTTGTTGCCATAACCTCATCGTCAGATGCTTTTTCGTTGTTACATGCAGCAAGCGCTAAAACCGATGCCGCCATCGTCATTGCAAGGACCGTTTTTTTCATATCTATTCTCCCCTAACTTTTGTGTACGCCAGTTGATACTATACCATAAAAACAACAGTAAGATAAAACAAAATGGTTATTTCCGGTTTGCCTATAACGCGAAATCTCCTCAGCATAGGATACAAATAGAGAGGAGGTGCTCGAATGAGTGGATATGGCCATGGGCAAGGAGCTTCCGGATTTGCGTTGATCGTAGTATTGTTTATTTTGTTGATTATTGTTGGGGCTGCATACCTCTACTAAGATGAAAAGTCCAACTTCCCGATTGGGGAGTTGGACTTTTTAAATTATACTTTTAAGAGAACCTCGAGATAGAGCGACAGTATCAAAATAGTTATTAGAATGTTAACCGTTCGATATATTTTAGGTTGCTTTTCTTCTGGAATTTCTCTAGATTGGCATAATGCAAATGTCATTTTGTTTATTTGAAATAAGTAAAATAATGAAAATAGAACTGTAACGATAAGGATCAATTCCATTCCTCCTCTTCAACACTTCTTTAATAATAGCAGACAATTAAAGAAAATGACATTATTTTTCATCGGCGGTTTGTAATTCAGGCTCTCTTTTTGATACGGAAATTAGTTCTCCATCTGTTTCGTCAAAGGCGCTGTCGATTCGTTTGAACCCTTGTTCAAAGATTTCCATGAAATCTTCTCCGTAAATATTGCGTATAACCGACATCACTTCTAAAAATTCAGGGAATTTACCGTATATGCTTTTGATTGGAAGTGAACCTTCAAGAATTCCATGGTTGGAATCATAGTAGTTTTCGTTCATTTCTTGAAGGATCTCTTCGCCTGATTCTGTAACAGCTACGTATGTATTCCGACGATCGTCATCTTTTTTGAAGAATTTGAGGTAACCTCGTTCTTCAAGTTTTTTTGAGAAGTTGAATGCAGTGGATACGTGCATGACTCCGAATTTAGCGACGTCTGAGATGGTGGCTCCTTGGAGGTGGTAAGCGATCCAAAGGATATGGTGTTCATTGATATTCAAGTCATAAGGTTTTATCCATTCTTGCCAGTCTTTTTCGACTGCTTTCCAGAGGGCCTTAGACATTTGGGCAACACGCTGACTATAAATCATCGCCTCTTTTTGCGAAAACTTTTGTTCAGACATAAAATACCTCCAAGATTAAATAGTTTGTTTATTTTCATTATAGCAGGAAAACTTCAAATAAAAAAGTTGGAATTGCAAAAATACTTATTTATGTGAAAAAAAAGGTTGCTTTTCGTTTCAGGCGGAACAAAAAAAGTTATCCGGGTTTTGCATCGGATAACTTTCCATACACTTATTTCTGTTGGGTGGAGATGGTTTGTTCCAGTTCTTCGATGGAGGACTGGATTGCCTGGATTTTCTTTTCGAGTCGTTCTTTGTTAGATTCGGTAGAACGTTGCCATTGTTCGATGGAGCCTTTGATATCCTGAACTGTTTCGGGGACAAGTTCTTTTGCTTCCTTCGTCATATGTGAGATGGAAGTCTTTAACTCGGATATTCTGTTTTTGACATCATTCAATTTATGCTTCATGTCAGTTGAAGCGCTTTTAACGGACGAGCGTATTTCGCTTCCCGTTTGTGGAGTGGAAAATAACACAGTAACAGCAGCTGTCACTGAACCTGCAAGTAATCCTACTAAAAATGTAGATGCTTTCATGGATTACACTCCTTTCAATGAATGGTATTCCTCTTATAGTATTATTAAAACATGGTAAGAAGTTTCGTTCAAATACAAACAATCATAATTAAAAAAGCTTCCCTCGGATTGAGGGAAGCTTGAATGTCAATTTGATAATGCTGTTTTGAAGGATGAGCGTTTCAGCAATCCTTTTATAATCGGATAAATGATGAAAAATACGATACCGTTCAATGCAACCGTTGGTAAAACGACAGTAACGAATAGGAGTCCGAAAGGTACGCTTGCCCCCATCACGTAGATTGCAACGGATAGGAAGATGCTTCCGGAAATTATTGTTCCCACACAGACGATGGCGGTTGAAACGGCCAAATGGTTTGCAGTTTTCTTTAATAATACAATTGCCGCGTAAACGATAAAAGCTGTGATCGGCTTATCGATGACATTCGGGATGAATCCACCAGGGAAACTTGTAAAAATCCCCGAAAGGACTCCAGTTGTCGCACCAAGTAAAAAGACGCTTCGTGCATCCGGGAATAGTAAAATCCCGATGATCATCATCGTCAACATGAAGTCGGGCTTCATGCCCTCGCCATACCCCGGAATCACAAGGTACAAAGCGGCACCGACGGCTACTAATAACGCCATCAACGTAAGGTTTTTCGTATTCATTTCTCATCTCTCCTCAACTCAACTAAGTATTTTGGTTTTCCTGACGTATCCTCGTGATCGGCAGCGAAAACTTATATGGAATTATACGCTTTTTTATCTAACTAATCAATGGCTATTTTATTTTTCAAAAACGATTCCGGATTTGTTGAGCGATTTCCTTAATCTTTTCTTGAGGAAACTCTTCCACTTTTGGATCCCAGTTGGAACTATAGCCATCTGTCTCGTCGAAACGCGGGATGAAGTGAAGATGGAAGTGAAAGACTGCCTGACCCGCAGGAGCTCCGTTGTTTTGCAAGAGATTCATGCCGGCAGGAGTGAATTCTTCCTTTAGAGCATTTGCAATTTTTGGCGCCACTGCAAATAAGTTGGATGCTTCTTCTTCTGTCATGTCATAAATGTTTTCCCGGTGGGTTTTGGGGATCAATAAAACATGCCCCTTCGTGACAGGCATGACATCCATAAAAGCGACGACATGCTCGTCCTCATAAATCTTTTCACTTGGAAGGGATCCTTCGACAATTTTACAAAAAATACATGATGTCATCTCTTATCTATCCTTTCTGTTAATACATATTCATGATTGCCCATAGTGTAGCATATTTTCTGTTAATACGTGAAAGATGGACAAAGCATTCCTAAGCAAAGTTTGGTAAAATGCATATATGAATGGAGGATGGATATGACAATTCTTGAAGTGAAAGATGTGACAGGCGGATATACACGTAAGCCGGTTTTACATGATTTGTCATTCGAAATTGGCGAGGGCGAATTGGTCGGATTAATTGGTTTGAATGGTGCTGGGAAAAGTACAACCATAAAACATATTATCGGACTGATGAATCCTCATGATGGAGAAATAATCGTGGACGGTGTCACGTTTGAAACAGATCCCGAAGCTTATCGAAAGGCGTTCACATATATACCGGAAACACCGATTTTGTATGAAGAACTTACATTGAAGGAGCATCTTGAGCTGACAGCGATGGCATATGGTCTTGACAGGGAAGTGTTCGAAGCCCGTTCGGAAATGCTTTTGAAAGAGTTCATGATGGAGAAACGCTTAAACTGGTTCCCTGCGCATTTTTCGAAAGGGATGCGGCAAAAAGTGATGATCATGTGTGCTTTTCTTGTGGAACCTTCACTGTACATTATCGATGAACCGTTCGTCGGTCTTGATCCGATTGGGATTCGTTCATTGTTAGATCAAATAGATGAGCGTAAAGCGAATGGCGCATCCGTTTTAATGTCTACGCATGTCCTGTCCACCGCAGAAAAATATTGTGACCGGATTATCGTTCTTCATGAAGGGCGGGTTCGTGCGCAAGGGACGATGGATGATCTAAGGAAGGCTTTCAACCTTCCAAAAGCCTCGTTGGATGAACTATATATATCCATGACCAAGGAGCAAGACTATGAATAGTTTGCGTGAGATATGGGCAAGACGATTTGTCCATTACATGAACGAATTGCAAAAATACATGAAATTCGTATTTACGGGCCATCTGGTAATTGTACTGCTATTCACGATCGGGGCAGGAGGCTATGCGTACAGTGAATGGTTGAAGGAAGTGCCTGAAAGCTTTCCATCCGCTATTATCGCAGCTATCCTGATTGGATCCGCACTTGTTTTTGGTGCACCAGTAACCTTGCTCAAGCCGGCTGATAGTGTCTTTTTCCTTCCGATGGAAAAGAAACTTGAGGACTATTTAAATAGGTCATTACGGTACTCGTTAATTTCACAACTGCCAATCCCTTTTATGCTCTTGATCGTCATGATGCCTTTATTGGCGGCGACGAATGACGCGGGTATGCCTCAATTCTTATTAACTGCGATTATTATCATACTTGTGAAATGGATTTATGTTGAAACAGAATATCATTATCGACGGGCAAGTGATGGGGAAGGGATCTTGAAAGATCGACTTGTTCGGTTTATCCTTTCCGCTTTGCTCATCTATATGATGCTTGCGGGGCATCCGATTTTCATACCAGTGATTGGTTTGGTCATGGCTTTGTATTATTTGCACTATAAGAAAAAAAGCGCGGGCAAACCGTTTCCATACGAGCATTTCATCACGCTTGAACAAAATCGGATGATGCGGTTCTATCGGTTTGCCAACTATTTCACGGATGTGCCTCATTTAAAAGGTTCCGTCAGTCGACGTGCTTGGCTTGGATTTCTTATGCGTCCAGGAAAGTTCGGACAGACTTCACCGCAGCGCTATTTATTGCAACGGACACTCATCCGGACGGACGATACGTTTTGGCTTTGGGTCCGATTGACGGCACTTTCCATTTTAGGGGTCGTCCTAATTCCATTCCCGATTGTGATCTACATCTTTATCGGTGCGTTGGCATTCGCCTCATCGATCCAACTTGTTCACGCATTACGGGCTGGAGATGACTTCAGAATGGATATGCTTTTCCCGGCAGCGACAAACACTCGAGCGCCTGCAATCCGCAAAACGGTCAGCTCGATCCAATTATTACAAGCACTATTTGTCCTTATTATTGGCATTGTTGTTGGAGGCATTTCTTTTACGCCAATCATTATGGCAATCATTGTCGTAGTCGTCTCGATGGCAACAATTCGATTTTCAGATGAAAAAAATACAGATTGAAAATCTAATCCTTCAAGAAAAAATAAAAATAGAATATTCTCAAAACCCTTGCAACTGAACCATTAAATTAGGTATAATAAAAAAAAGGCATCAGGGGTGAGGGAAATAGAAAATAATTATTCATATGCCGAGTTCTTAAAAGCCGTGGGGAAAAATAGTTCTTCAGCACAAGCGGAGAGATTATTAAATGATATTTATATGGATCTGTTCCTGAGCCATATCCACCGGGAGCAAACAAAAAAACGTCTCTTGGAACTAATCGATCTTGCACTTGACGAGAAAGACGAATTGACTTTCAACAGATTGACGGATGAATTGATGAAGGTCGATGATAACTAACTATATTTTTGTGGGTCTGCCATTAGTCGAACATCGACTACCGGCAGACCCGCTTTTTGCTTGTGTAGACATATTGAAAAAACACACGTTCCCTTTTTCTTTTAGTCTGACTTCATTCTATGTTAAGATGAAAGTAATTCAATTTTGGGGAGGACTTGCTATGGTCCAAAAATTCAACTTACAAGCTCCATACTCACCTTTAGGCGACCAGCCGGCGGCAATTGAAAAGCTTGTCAAAGGCATAAATGAAGGGAAAAAGCATCAAACGCTTTTAGGGGCAACGGGGACAGGAAAAACATTCACCGTTTCAAACGTTGTAACGGAAGTCAATAAACCGACACTCGTGATCGCACATAATAAAACTCTCGCTGGCCAACTATACAGCGAATTCAAAGAATTCTTTCCGAACAACGCGGTGGAGTATTTTGTAAGCTTCTACGACTTTTACCAACCGGAAGCATACGTACCACACACGGATACTTATATAGAAAAAGACGCAACCATCAACGATGAGATTGATAAACTCAGGCACTCGGCCACATCCGCACTGTTTGAACGGAATGATGTGCTAATTGTCGCATCCGTTTCCTGTATTTACGGACTTGGTTCCCCGGAGGAATATGGAAAACACGTCGTTTCCCTCCGTACAGGAATGGAAGTTGGCAGAAATGAATTGCTCAGACGATTCGTAGACATCCAATACTCAAGGAATGACATCAACTTCACCCGTGGAACGTTCCGCGTGAGAGGGGATGTTGTCGAACTTTTCCCGGCGTCCCAAGACGAACATTGCATTCGTATCGAGTTTTTTGGAGACGAGATCGACCGGATCCGTGAAGTCGATGCGTTGACTGGAGAAATTTTAGGCGATCGTGAGCATGTTGCAATATTCCCGGCATCCCACTTCGTCACCGGAGAAGAAAAAATGGTGAAGGCTATCGCAAATATTGAAGCGGAATTGGAAGAACGCCTAACTTTATTAAGAAAAGAAGACAAACTACTTGAAGCGCAACGACTTGAACAAAGGACAAGATACGACCTCGAAATGATGAGGGAAATGGGATTCTGTTCAGGAATCGAAAACTATTCAAGGCATCTGACCCTACGACCTGCTGGGGCGACGCCGTATACATTATTGGATTACTTCCCAGATGATTTCTTAATCGTCATCGATGAAAGTCATGTCACGTTGCCGCAAATCCGCGGAATGTACAATGGCGACCAGGCGAGGAAGCAAGTATTGGTCGACCACGGATTCCGTCTTCCTTCAGCATTGGACAATCGACCGCTTATGTTCCAAGAATTCGAGAACTACGTGCGTCAAGCAATTTACGTATCCGCAACTCCAGGCCCTTATGAAATCGAGCATACACCGGAAATGGTGGAGCAGATCATCAGACCGACGGGATTGCTTGACCCGGTTATTGAAGTGAGGCCGATCGAAGGGCAAATCGACGATTTAATCGATGAAGTAAATGAGCGTATTAAACGGAATGAACGGGTATTGATAACAACACTGACGAAAAAGATGTCAGAGGATCTTACGGATTACTTGAAAGATATCGGTATTAAAGTCCAATACTTGCATTCGGATGTGAAAACACTTGAGAGGATCGAAATCATCCGTGAGTTGAGATTGGGTACGTATGATGTATTAGTCGGCATTAACTTGCTAAGGGAAGGGCTTGATATTCCCGAAGTTTCCCTTGTCACCATTTTGGATGCAGACAAAGAAGGATTCCTCCGCTCGGAGCGCTCCCTTATCCAAACGATCGGGCGTGCAGCCCGAAACTCGGAAGGTAAGGTCATCATGTATGCGGACCGTTTTACGGATTCGATGAAAAAGGCTATAGAGGAAACAGAACGACGTCGGGAAATTCAAATGGCCTACAATGAAAAGCATGGCATTACCCCGACGACTATTAAAAAAGAAATTCGTGATGTGATCAGGGCAACTCAAGTTGCTGAGGATAATACGACACCACTCGAGAGAGTAACTCAAGGTAAGAAGTTAACGAAGGAAGATAAGGCGAAGCTTCTTGTAACGCTTGAAAAAGAAATGAAGGAAGCGGCTAAAGCACTTGATTTTGAAAGGGCGGCTGAGCTTCGAGATAGTATATTAGAATTGAAAGCTGAAGGGTGAAGACGCGATGAAAAATAAAGAGATTGTCATACAAGGGGCAAGAGCCCATAATCTGAAAAACATTAACGTCAACATTCCGCGCGATCAACTAGTTGTCATTACCGGATTGTCCGGTTCAGGTAAATCATCACTTGCATTTGACACGATTTACGCAGAAGGGCAAAGGAGATACGTTGAATCACTTTCCGCGTATGCCCGCCAGTTTTTAGGCCAGATGGATAAGCCCGATGTAGATGTCATTGAAGGACTATCTCCTGCGATTTCCATTGACCAGAAAACGACGAGCCGAAATCCTCGTTCCACGGTCGGAACGGTAACGGAAATATACGATTATTTACGATTGCTTTATGCGCGGGTCGGCAAGCCGATCTGTCCGAATCATGGAATCGAGATCACGTCCCAAACAATTGAGCAGATGGTCGATCGGATTATGCAGCTACCTGAGCGTTCAAGGCTGCAAATTCTTGCACCTGTCGTTTCCGGCAGAAAGGGAACCCATGCGAAATTGATCGAAGACATTAAAAAACAAGGCTATGTCAGGATCCGAGTGAATGGGGACGTTATGGACCTCGATGATAATATCGAACTGAACAAAAATAAGAAGCATACAATCGAAGTCGTCATCGACCGGATTGTTGTTAAAGAGGGAATTGAGGCACGCCTTAGTGATTCATTGGAGTCGGCCTTACGCCTTGCCGAAGGAACGGTTTTAGTCGATGTAATCGACGTCGAGGAATTGCTTTTTAGTGAGCATCATGCGTGTCCGCTTTGTGGTTTTTCAATAGGTGAATTGGAGCCAAGGATGTTTTCATTCAACAGTCCTTTCGGTGCTTGTGGCGAGTGTGATGGCTTAGGGACTAAATTAGAAGTCGATCCGGAACTCGTCATACCAGACGCTACTCTTTCATTGAATGAAGACGCAATTGCACCATGGGTACCGACAAGCTCACAATACTATCCAGAACTTTTGAAGACAATCTGCAAACACTTTAAAATTCCGATGGATGTACCGGTGCAAGACCTTCCGGATGAAGACCTGAATATTATCCTATACGGTTCGAAGGATCAAATGGTCAAATTCCAATATACGAATGAATTTGGGAATACACGTGTGAATAATATTTACTTCGAAGGTGTTCTTGCCAATGTGGAACGTAGATTTAAGGAAACATCTTCCGATTATATCCGAGAGCAAATGGAGAAATATATGGCGAGCCGTGCTTGCCCGACTTGCAATGGCTATCGATTAAAAGAAGAGACGTTGGCAGTCAAAGTGAATGGATCCCATATCGGAAAGGTAACCGAATTATCCATCACAGAAGCGGATGCATTCTTTAGGAATCTCGTTCTCTCGGAAAAAGATGCACAAATTGCAAAGCTCATCTTGCGCGAAATTGAAGAAAGATTAGGCTTCCTCGTTAATGTCGGTCTTGACTATTTGACATTATCAAGGGCCGCTGGGACATTATCAGGCGGCGAAGCGCAGCGGATCAGGCTCGCTACACAGATCGGGTCGAGATTGACAGGCGTCCTCTACATTTTGGATGAACCTTCGATTGGGCTGCATCAACGGGATAATGACCGTCTGATCGGCACACTGCAAAGCATGCGAGATATCGGAAATACGCTCATTGTTGTCGAACATGATGAAGACACGATGATTGCAGCGGATTACTTGATCGACATCGGTCCGGGGGCTGGTCAAGAAGGGGGTCAAATCGTTTCAGCAGGTACGCCTAAAGAAGTGATGAATGATCCTAAATCGTTAACCGGTCAATACTTAAGCGGTAAGAAATTCATCCCATTGCCGATTGAAAGACGTAAATCGGACGGCCGGGTTGTTTCGATTAAAGGTGCTTCGGAAAACAACTTGAAGAATGTCGATGCAGATTTCCCGTTAGGACAATTCATTGCAGTTACGGGTGTTTCGGGATCAGGGAAAAGTACGCTTGTCAACGAAGTATTGCATAAGGTGCTCGCCCAAAAGCTGAACCGTTCAAAGCAAAAGCCGGGCCGTTTCACATCTGTCACTGGACTTGAGGAATTGGAAAAAGTGATCGATATCGACCAATCACCTATCGGAAGAACGCCAAGGTCGAATCCCGCAACGTATACCGGGTTATTTGACGATGTGCGTGATGTGTTCGCGATGACGAATGAAGCAAAAGTGCGCGGATATAAAAAAGGCCGTTTCAGTTTCAACGTAAAAGGCGGACGTTGTGAGGCGTGCAGAGGCGACGGTATTATCAAAATCGAAATGCATTTCCTCCCGGATGTCTATGTGCCTTGCGAAGTTTGTCATGGGAAACGGTATAATCGGGAAACCTTGGAAGTGACATATAAAGGGAAGAACATTGCGGATGTCCTTGCGATGACTGTCGAGGATGCATTAATCTTCTTCGAAAATATCCCTAAAATCAGCCGGAAACTACAAACGATTGCCGATGTGGGGTTAGGGTATGTCCAACTTGGCCAACCCGCTACGACGTTATCGGGCGGGGAAGCACAACGGGTGAAGTTGGCATCCGAATTGCATAAACGTTCAAACGGTAAATCGTTTTATATATTGGACGAGCCAACAACGGGATTGCATGTCCATGACATTGAAAAACTTCTCCTTGTACTACAGCGTTTGGTGGATACCGGCAATACAGTTCTTGTCATTGAACATAATCTTGATGTCATTAAAACTGTCGATCATATTATCGATTTAGGTCCCGAAGGCGGGGACAAAGGTGGCCAAATCATTGCGACGGGCACCCCTGAAGAGGTCGCTGAAGTTGCAAAATCATATACGGGCCACTATTTGAAACCGATCCTTGAAAGGGACCGACAAAGAATGAAAGACAAAATCGAAAAGGTCGCACTAAAAAGATAGTGAAACCTTCTGCATGATCATTCGTATATATATTATCGGAAAGTAAGAGTGAAATAAGGACTCTTGCTGAAGTTGAAATAAAAGGTTTACCAAACAAGGAGGCAGACAGATGCAAAACGAACGCAAACGTATCTTGACAATGCTGGAAAATGGTACAATTTCAATGGATGAAGCCTTAACTCTTCTAGAAGCATTGGATAAAACAACTAAGGAAAATTACAACCAAGCGGACGAAGTGGTCTTTACAAATGAAAGCAAATCCAGCCAAGGCAATGATCAATCCTATTCAAGAAATAAGAAAGATCCTTCCATGGATGAATTCATCGAAGATATAAAGAAAGACTTCGTCACTGTCGGAGATCGCTTTATGCAATTCATGCAAACCGCAGTGGATAAAATGAAGGGATTCGACTTCGACAAACCATTTGGCGGAAGCTCCACATTCCATCATTCCATTGTAAAAGAAGCGGATGAATTGGAAGAAATCCTGATCGATGTCGACAACGGGAATATATCCGTTCATGCGACAGATGCGAAAGAAATAAAAGCCGATTTCGTCGTGAAGGCATATGGCGGTAAGACGGAAGAAGAGTCGAGGAAGGAGTTCCTTGATAAGTTGATCTTCTTGAATGACGAAGGGAAGCTGCGTCTACTTAGCGATTTAAAATTAATCCAAGTGAATGTAGATCTCTTCATACCAAAGCAAGACTATAAAAAAATCTCAGCAAGACTTCTGAATGGCCATTTTACAATGAACGATGTTACGGTCGAACGATTCTACACGAAAACAGCGAACGGAAAAGTGGATCTCGAACGTATTGACTTCAAAGAGGCAGAACTCGAGGCAGGTAACGGGTCAATTCGACTCAACGAAAGTACCGGGGAGCTGCTTGAAGCCGAAACGATCAATGGTCGCGTGTACTTATCCGGTCATTTAAAAGACGTAGAAGCAAAATCACTGAACGGCCATGTCGTCGTCACAACAACCGACACTGCCGCACAAAGAATAGATGCAAAAACAGTTAGCGGAACAGTCGAAGTGTACATTCCATCCGATGTTCCATTACAAGGTGAAATTTCTACCAACATGGGACGCTTGGACCTTCAGTTGAATGATGTCAATAAATCAAGCGAACAAGAGCAATTCCTTCAACGGAGCATCAGCTTCTCGAAAAAAGACGAGAATGACGACACAACACCGCTTTATATCCAAGGCGAAGCGAAAACAGGCTCAGTCATCGTCTGCTACATTGTAAAACATGACTAAATCCCCCTTAGACTGTAGACAACCGAAAAATCGGAAGTCTACAGTTTTTTTGTATTTGATTTTAGGTAATCTAAGTTGTATTGATTGAAGTGGAAGGCGGCGACTCCTGGGGGATTAAGCGGGACAGGTGAGACCCCGCAGTGAAAGCCGTTACGAAGAACGGCTTTTGCGAGTAAAAGCGCAGCGTTACGAGCACCTGGGGTGGGATGCCTTAATTTCTGCAAAAGGCGCAGAAATACGGCAAATCGAACTCTTCGTGGTTCGATTGGCTCACCGCCCGCCCCCCGGAAAGCGTCCGCCTGAAACGGAAATCAATTGGGCTCACACCATGAATCGTACACAAATTCAGACGAAATTATTTCAAATACATTTCTTCATGGTAAAATAGAACATAGCTTGTAAAGGAAAGGATGGGTGTAATTGTCTGTTGTAACAATAAAAGATGTTCAAAACCAATTCGGACTCGAACTACTTGCGGGAAAAGATGGTATCGAACGAACAATCTCAATGAGTGACATTTCACGCCCAGGACTTGAAATGGCGGGTTACTTTGATTTTTACACATCTAAACGTGTTCAGTTGCTTGGAAAGACAGAAGTCTCTTTTTTCAATAAACTGAGTCCAAACGAACGAATCGATCGCATGGATCGACTTTGTACAGCCGAAACACCAGCCTTCATCATCGCACATAATATGGAATGTCCGGATGAGTTAAAAGAATTGGCGAATGCACGAAATATCGCCGTCCTTCAGACCGAACACCCAACAACAAGATTTTCAAGCATGTTGACAAACTTCCTTGAAGGCCAGTTGGCCCCGATGACAACCGTTCACGGCGTACTTGTCGACGTATATGGAATAGGCGTATTAATCACTGGAAAAAGTGGCGTAGGTAAAAGCGAAACTGCTTTGGAACTTGTGAAAAGGGGACATCGACTTGTCGCTGATGATGCTGTCGAAATCAGGCAAGTCGCGAAAAACGTACTTATCGGTAATGCGCCGAAACTATTAAAGCATATGCTCGAAATACGTGGGGTCGGAATCATTGACATGATGACGCTTTTCGGAGCAAGCGCTGTGAAAGATGACAAGCGTGTCCTAATGATCATAGACCTTGAAGTATGGGATCCTGACAAATTGTATGACCGCTTGGGCATTGACGAAGAAAAGGCGAAGATCATGGATTCCGATGTGACAAAACTGACAGTACCTGTAAGACCGGGACGAAATTTATCGGTCATCATTGAAGTGGCTGCAATGGATTATCGCATGAAACGATTAGGCGTTAATGCGGCGGAGGCATTTACAAGAAGACTCGATATGGCTATCCAAAATAGCAATGAAAAGGGGATAGAGTAAAACTATGTTCGACTTTATGACAATCAACCCAACGGCCTTTGAGCTTGGCCCCATATCGGTACGTTGGTATGGAATTTTAATAACTACTGGAATTATTCTTGCATTCTTCGTCGTTCAAAAAGAAATGGTGAAACGGGGCATGCATCCGGACTTTTTAACGGATCTGCTCATTTGGGCCGTTCCAATTTCCATTATTAGTGCACGGATATATTATGTTATTTTCTCTTGGGATTCGTATAGGGGTAACCCCGCAGATATGTTCAAAATTTGGGAAGGCGGCATCGCGATACACGGTGCTTTGATCGGTGCCTTTTTAACAACATACTTTTTTACGAAAAAACGCGGTATTTCATTTTGGAAAGTAGTGGACATAGCAGTTCCTGGTATTCTGATTGGTCAAATCATTGGCAGATGGGGAAACTTTATCAACCAGGAAGCGCACGGTGGGCCAGTTTCGGAGCAGTTCCTTGCAAACACATGGATTCCTGAGTGGATTATGAATCAGATGACGATTGAAGGAGTTACATACCATCCGACATTCCTGTATGAGTCACTTTGGAATGTTGTCGGCCTCATTATTGTCTTGATCATCAGAAGAGTGCGGTTGAAGCGTGGGGAGATTTTCTTCTTTTATCTAATTTGGTATTCAATCGGAAGGTTCTTTATCGAAGGGATGAGAACGGACAGCTTGTATGGCGGGGATCTTCGTGCCGCACAAATCGTTTCTATTCTCGCAATCCTCTTTGGTCTCACGATGTTCGTGTATAGAAGATTCATCAAGAAAGTGAAAGTGAATTATTTAGATAAATAAAAGAGGGATGGGAAATGCAGACATTAAAAAATGGGTTGAAAGCGGGATTGAAGACGACGTGGACGTTAGGGAAAATCATTTTTCCGATTACGATTCTTATCGTCATTTTGCAACATACCCCGGTTTTACCTTGGATTGTAAAGCTTATCTCGCCTTTCATGGGGCTATTTGGGCTAAGCGGAGAAGCGGCCATTCCGTTAGTGCTTGGCAACGCTTTGAACTTATACGCGGGCATCGCTGGGATTCTTTCACTCGATTTGACGGTGAAGGAAGTTTTCATCCTTGCGGTAATGCTTAGTTTTTCGCATAATCTCTTTATCGAGACAGGGGTTGCGTTAAAAGTAGGCGTTAAATTATGGGTCGTTTTACTTGTTCGATTTGGGTTGGCGGCATTCTCGGCTGTTATTATTAATCTGTTTTGGAGTGGCGGCAGTGAAATAGCACAGTACGGCTTGGCTCCGGAAATCGCTGCAGTGCCGGAAGGATGGTTTGAAATCGGTCTATTAGGCTTGCAAAAAGCATCCTTTGGCGTTCTACAGCTTGCGCTAATTGTCATTCCTTTGATGATTATTGTCCAATTTTTAAAGGATCGACAGTACTTACAGAAATTCTCTGAAAAGCTTGCTCCTTTCACAAAAGTCATTGGTGTTCAACCGAATGCTTCAATGACTCTTGTTGCAGGTCTTGTCATCGGGTTGGCATATGGGGCGGGTGTGATGATCCAGGCAGTAGAGGAAGATGGCGTAAGCAAGAAAGACGCGACACTTGCCTTCATATTCCTTATCGCCTGTCACGCAGTTGTGGAAGATACGCTCATCTTCGTTCCTTTAGGCATACCCGTATTGCCATTGCTTATCATTCGCCTCGTAACTGCGTTCGTATTGACGATTGCTGTCGCTTATTTCTGGAAGCAAAGCGAGCGGAGAAAGGAAAAGGGGGTAACCGTTTTAAATGGCTAATAAAATTACAACACTATTATTCGACTTTGATGGAACATTACTCGATACGAATGAATTGATCATCCAAACATTTCAAACTGTCCTTGATGCGCATTATCCCGGGAAATACGAGCGGATGGATATCCTTCCGTTCCTTGGACCACCGTTGAGAGAGACATTTGCAGCAGTGGATCCTGCAAAGGTCGAGGAACTGATCAAGGAATACCGTGAGTGGAACTACGCAAATCATGATCTATTGGCAACTGAATTTGATGGTGTTTCTGAAACGCTTAGGAAGTTGAAAAGCAATGGTTTCAAGATGGCAATCGTCTCAACGAAACGGAATAATATGATCATGAAAGGCTTGGAGTTAATTTCAGCTAAGGATGTATTTGATACGGTGATCGGGTTGGATGATGTGCAAAATGCAAAGCCGGATCCGGAACCGATCTTGTTGGCTATGGAAAGATTGAATTCCACACCGGAGGAGACGTTAATGATCGGCGACAACTCCCATGATATCCACGGTGGGAAAAATGCAGGGGTTCGCACAGCAGGAGTGGCTTGGTCGTTAAAAGGGGAACAATTCATGCGTGATTTGGAGCCTGATTTTATGCTGCAACATATTTCCGATTTACTCAAGATTATGGCAGGCGAGAAAGTTTGAGGAGGACGGAGCGTTTTCCTGCCAAAGGAAATGCGAACTCCCTTTGGCATATTTACAAAACGGTCTCATTCTTTAAAGTCGCGAAAAATTTCATTTTCATACAGATAGGAAGATATACGCCTTTTATCCCTTTAAAGAATTTCATTTATCGTACTTTTTTGGGGATGAAAATCGGGGATAAAACATCATTCGCCCTTATGGTGATGCCGGATACGATGTTCCCTGAACGAATTACGGTTGGCAATAACTCGATTATCGGTTTCAATACAACGATTCTTGCGCATGAATATCTGATCGAAGAATACCGGGTTGGTGACGTAGTGATTGGTGACCGTGTGATGATTGGCGCCAATACGACGATCCTTCCCGGCGTTGAAATCGGGGACGGAGCCATTGTTTCGGCAGCATCACTCGTAAATCGTGATATTCCCGCGGGTGCGATGGCGGGCGGCAATCCCGTTCGGATCATTTATACCGCGGAACAGTTGGCGGAGCGGAAGAGAAAAGTGTAATAATCGGAAAGTGTCAAAAAATTGAATGACGGGTAGAGAAGTTATGTTATAATTTTTATGGAGGAACGTTCTTTGCACGTTCCTTTCTATTGTTTATCGGAGGAAATTTGATTGGATAAAATGCATAGGAACATAGATAAAAAAATAATTTCTTTTATCCCTGACGGTGAATTTTATTATCAGAAAGGCATTAAGGCGATGCAACGTGAACGCTACGATGATGCCCATAAATATTTGCAACGCGCTGTTGAGTTAAGCCCCAATGACCCGCTCATTCTTATGCAATACGGCATTCTTATCATGGAAGAGGGCATGTTTGAGGAAGCTTATGAGATCCTTGCGGCAGCACATGGCATCGACCCTCAAGAAGAGGATATCATCTTCTATTTAGCGGAAGTCCATGCGCATTTAGGCCTTCTTCGCGACGCGAAAATCTATGCTGAAAAATATATAGCACTCGCTCCAGACGGACCTCTTGCTGATGATTCGATGGAAATCATCGATTTTGCTGAACAAGAGGAAGATCTATTTGACGATGAGGAAATGCCGGATGGAGAAGTGTATTTTCTTCAGGAAAAGGCAAGGAGATTGATGGAAGGCGGCTTGTTTGACGAAGCTATCGAAATCCTTGAGTCGGTTATAGTAGATTATCCCGAATTTTGGGCGGCCTATAATAATTTGGCGCTTGCTTATTTCTACGTCGGCAAAATTGATCAGGCGAAAGAATTGCTTTACGAAGTGCTTGAAAAAAACAAAGGGAATATTCATGCATTATGCAATCTCGCTGTCTTTTATTATTACCAGAAAGACAAAGAGGAATTGGATTCATTACTTGAACTCCTATTGAAGATAAAACCGTATCAGTTCATACATCGATATAAATTAGGAGCGACATTCGCTTTAGTTGGGAAGCATAAAGAAGCTTACGGATGGCTCAGAAGCTTGAAGAAAAAAGGATTTGAGGGGGATGCAGGCTATTATTTCTGGCTTGCCCATTCCGCTTACTTTTCAGGAAATGAAACAGCCGCGAAGGAAGCATATGAGAAATTAGTGGAACTTGACCCAAGCAAGGCAGGGTTGGAACCTTGGAAAAGTGTGCAAGAAACTTCAGGGGTAGATTCATTTGAACAGGACCGCGAATTCCTCTTAAGTAAAATTATGAATAAATATCGGAGCGAGCGACTGTTAGGTTTTTACTTATTGGGCAAATCGGCTCATAAACAAGAAATCATTTCACATCCGAAATATATTGACGTTGAAAAGCTGAGTGTCATTGAACAGTTGTTTTTAGCAAATAGCCTCGATTACGAATTTACATTGGAAACCGAATTCGACCATTCCTTTATGCGAGCTCTGAAAACGACCAATATTATGTACGACAATTACAAGCCGCTCGATAAGCAAGGGACACATCTTTTTCAAATGTGGTTCACCCTTTGCGAGGTGGCTTTGTCACGATCATATGATTTCAGGAATCCGGATGCCCTCGCTGCAGCCGCTGATTATATGTTCCAATCCTCACGCTATAAAGGAGTCACGAAAACAGCCATTGCAAGAACGTATGGCATATCGGTTCCGACGCTAACGAAGTATGTTCATACATTAATGGAGTTTTTGCCACAATTTAGCGAATGAGCATATAGATTGATTGGACACATTAAATCTTATACGATTTGGTCAGTGTTATGTATTGTAAGAGGAGGAAAACCAATGACAACCGAGAAAATATATGACGTCATTATTATTGGTGCAGGTCCTGCAGGAATGACTGCTGCTGTTTACACTTCGAGAGCAAACCTGTCGACTTTGATGTTGGAGCGCGGAATTCCAGGTGGACAAATGGCGAACACGGAAGAGATTGAAAACTATCCTGGTTTTGAATCGATTTTAGGACCAGATCTCTCCAAGAAAATGTTCGACCACGCCAAAACATTTGGAGCTGAATATGCATACGGTGACGTAAATGAAATCATCGATGGTGAAAGATATAAAACGATCATTTCCGGTAAAAAAGAATATAAAGCACGTGCCATTATCATTACAACAGGTGCAGAATATAAGAAAATGGGTGTACCGGGAGAAGAAGAGCTAACTGGACGCGGCGTCAGCTATTGTGCTGTTTGTGACGGTGCCTTTTTCAAAGGTAAAGAAATCGTTGTTATCGGCGGTGGAGACTCAGCGGTTGAAGAAGGTGCATACCTAACTCGATTCGCGAACAAAGTAACGATCATCCACAGACGTGACGAATTGCGCGCGCAAAAAATCTTGCAAGATCGCGCATTTGCGAATGAAAAAATTGATTTTCTATGGAATTCCACCGTTAAACAAGTTAACGGCGAGGATGGGAAAATCAAATCAGTTACACTTGTCTCCACTGTTGACGGTACGGAAACAGTGATGGAGACTGAGGGCATGTTCGTCTACATCGGTATGAATCCATTAACTGGACCATTCAAAAACTTGGGTATCTTAGATGACCAAGGATATATCGTGACGAATGAAGAAATGGAAACGAAAGTTCCGGGCATCTACGCAGCAGGGGATGTGCGTCAAAAAACACTTCGACAAGTCGTTACGGCAACGGGCGACGGAAGCATCGCTGCACAAGCTTGTCAAAAATATATCGAAGAACTTGCAGAGAAATTATCTGCAGAAGTTTGATTATGGAAAGAGATCCGCGTGCGGGTCTCTTTTTTTATGCGTGAATGCCGGTGGTTATGCGTAATTGTGGGAGTTTATGCGTGAAAATCGGCGGTTATGCGTATTTGTTGTCATTTATGATGGACTATTTAAGGATATGCTTAGTTGATTGGAGTGGAGGCGCGAGACTCCTGCGGGAAAAGCATGAGCCTTGAGACCCCGCAGGGCGCACGCCTTTCGCGACCAAGGAGGCTCAAGCCATGCCCGCGGAAAGCGAGCGCCGGAACGGAAATCAACGTGACCTTAAGCATGTCCAAAATTATTAATGCAACCTTAATATTACTGTAACTCAAATGCAATACAGATTGGGTAATATAAGAATAGTAATTGACCCCCCTTTTAATATAGCAACACTTTTAAGACGACCTACTGATGTAAATCGTAGGTGGTCTTCTTTTTTTGTTGTTTAGGGCGTAAACATTGTATAATAGAAGCATGCATGTTTTAAAAAGCGAGGAATTCAGATGCAGAGAATTGCTAACTTACTTGTCGTCAAAGACGAACAGGTCCTTTTATTGAAAAAGCCAAGACGGGGATGGTACGTGGCTCCCGGTGGAAAGATGGATTCAGGAGAATCGATTTACGAATCGGCCATCCGTGAATTCGAAGAAGAAACAGGTGCAACACCAGTAGATCCGCATGTTAAAGGGATCTACACAATGATGATTATCGATCCAGACACGAAGGAATTAATCGACGAATGGATGCTGTATACTTTCGTAGCAAAGGATCTAATAGGCACGCCGTACGAGTCCAATCGGGAAGGCTTGCTTGAATGGCACAGCATCGAAAATTTGAAAACGTTGCCAATGGCGGAAGGCGATAGATCCAATTTAACATTTGCCGTCTCCGAAAACGGTGTTCAATATGGTACATTTTATTATACAGAAGAGTTCGAACTGTTAGATGAGCGTCTACAAAACTCGATGGAGGGCGATTTACAATAATGGAAAATGAATTACCGAACAGCGACGTTGACTTGGTCATTATTACTGGGATGTCTGGTGCTGGTAAAACAGTAGCGATGCAAAGTTTTGAGGACATGGGCTTCTATTGTATTGATAATTTACCTCCAGAGCTGTTGGTCACATTTTTAGACTTGATGATGAAGTCCGAGAACAAGATGAGAAGGATTGCTGCTGTCATGGATACAAGGGGCGGCGACCTTTTTGATGCGCTGATCGGGGCATTGGACAATTTATTACAAATGGAAGGGGTTTCCACCAAGCTTCTGTTTTTGGATGCGGATGACGAAACTCTTGTAAGAAGGTACAAGGAAACGAGACGGTCGCATCCACTCGCGGAAGGTGGACTCCCGTTAACCGGTATCAAGAAAGAGCGGACATTGCTTTCCGAGTTAAGAGGCAGAGCTCGATTCATCTACAATACTTCCGAACTTAAACCGAGGGAATTACGCGAAAAGATCATGTCCACATTCTCTTCCAATGGCGACACCTCCTTCACTTTGAACTTTATCTCATTCGGATTTAAGCATGGGATGCCAATCGATGCAGATGTCGTTTTTGATGTACGCTTCTTACCGAATCCATACTATGTGGAAGATTTAAGACCGATGACGGGACTCGATAGGGAAGTATACGATTATGTTTTAAAATGGAATGATTCACAAGTGTTAATCGAGAAATTGACGGATCTATTCAAATTCATCATACCGCAATATAAAAACGAAGGTAAATCACAAGTCGTCGTAGCCTTCGGTTGTACGGGGGGCCAACATCGGTCCGTGACGTTGGCGGAATACTTCGGAAACCGATTACAAGATGAATATAAAACGCTAATCACACATCGGGATGTGGAAAAGAGAAAGGGTTGACACCATGCTGCAATCCGGGAGAATGAAGAAAATCGTCGTTTTCGGAGGCGGGACCGGGTTGTCCACGATGCTAAGAGGATTGAAAAATTATCCTGTTGAGCTCACCGCAGTCGTAACTGTAGCGGATGACGGTGGAAGCTCGGGAAGGCTATTGGATCAATACAACATCCCACCTCCAGGCGATATCCGGCAAGTAATGGCAGCTCTTTCGGATGTAGAGCCGTTAATAGAAAGAATGTTCCAATACAGATTTACCACTTCGGATGATTTGAGAGGGCATTCATTAGGCAATCTCATGCTTGCTGCATTGACGGATATTACAGGTGATTTTGCACGAGCGGTTGAGAAGATGGGGCAGGTCTTGAACATAAAAGGTAAAATTTTACCTGCCGCAAACCAAAAGATCACCTTGCATGCAGAGCTTGATGATGGCACAATTGTAACCGGCGAATCTAAAATCCCGGTGTACGGCCGTAAAATACGAAGAGTATATGTTTCACCACAAGAGGTTGAACCATTGCCTGAGACTGTACGATCCATCGAAGATGCGGATCTAATTATATTCGGCCCAGGAAGCCTCTACACAAGCATCCTACCGACAATCCTTGTAAGGGGAATAAGAGACGCAGTACTCGTAAGCAAAGCAAAAAAGGTGTATATCAATAACCTAACCACGCAAGAAGGAGAAACGTATCAATACACAGCTTCAGAGCATGTGCAAGCGTTGTATGATCACGCCGGCAGCGCTTTTTTAGACACGGTGCTGTTGAACGATACTGATTTCGAAACACTCTTAAATGGGAATGAACCGCCTGTAGTTCAATTGCCGGTTGAGAATGATATAGAAGCATTGAAATTGCTCGTACCTAACATCGTCCTTGGAGATATTTCCACATTTTCCGATGGCCGTATTATTCATGATGCGAATAAGGTGGCTTCGTGGGTTATGGAATATATGAAAGGCAAGGATGTAAACAAGGAGACTTGATCATCGCCGAGAGAGGGGGGACAGTCATGTCTTTTGCATCAGAAGTAAAAAAGGAATTAACCAATATAGAATCAGATGATTGCTGTGTAAAATCGGAAATAGCCGCTTTTATACGGATGAACGGTGCAGTTTCATTCTCGAATAAACAACTAAGCCTCGATGTTCAAACAGAAAATGCTGCAATCGCAAGAAGGCTCTATTCCAACATAAAACGTCTTTACCCATTTAAAGTTGAATTATTGGTCCGTAAGAAAATGCGTTTGAAAAAGAATAACGTCTACATATGCAGGATCCGTGACGGCGCTAAGCATTTGTTGGAGGACTTATATATATTGACGGGAACATTTCAATTCAAAAATGAGATTGTACCGGAATTGGTGAAAGACGAATGCTGCGAGAGGTCCTATTTAAGGGGTGCATTTTTGGCTGGTGGGTCAGTCAATAATCCCGAGACGTCTTCGTATCATTTGGAAATTTTCTCGTTTTACAAGGAGCATAGCGAAGCCTTGGTTGAGTTGATGAACAAATCGATGCTTAATGCAAAGTCGATTGAACGGAAAAAAGGGTATATCGCATACTTAAAAGAAGCGGAGAAAATATCCGACTTCCTTGGCATAGTCGGTGCGCATGTTTCATTGATGAAATTCGAAGATGTGCGAATCATAAGGGATATGCGAAACAGTGTTAACCGTCTCGTGAATTGTGAAACGGCGAATATGAATAAAACAATCGGCGCTGCACAAAGGCAAGTCGAGAATATTAAGTTCATCCAGAATACGATTGGGTTGGATCAGTTGCCAGATCGTCTGCAGGAAATCGCCCAGCTACGGATTGAACATCAGGATATTACATTAAAAGAACTTGGTGAAATGGTGTCCGGTGGAGCGGTCAGTAAGTCTGGCGTGAACCATCGATTGAGAAAAATAGAAGAAATTGCAGAAAACCTTCGAAGTGGCGGGATTGCACATCGATAAGAATTGGACGAGGTAGGAAAGGAGTCGATTGATCATGGCAGAGAGAACGGTAGAAGTGAAGTTGAAAACAGGTTTGCAGGCAAGACAAGCTGCATTATTTGTTCAGGAAGCGAATAAGTTTATGTCAGACGTATTTTTGAAAAAAGATGAACGTCAGGTAAACGCAAAGAGTATTATGGGTGTTATGAGCCTTGCAATTGCAAAAGGTGTTTCGGTAACATTGGTTGCGGATGGTGTGGATGAAGAGCAAGCAATCGATACTTTGGCTTTGCTTGTTGAAAAGGAGAATTAAGAAGGATCGCCCATGAAAAACGGATTTTCGCTTCAGGCGGACGCTTTCCGGGGGGCGGGCGGTGAGCCTCCTCGGTCGCTAAAGCGACACTGCGGGGTCTCACCTGTCCCGCTAATCCCCCAGGAGTCGCCGCCTTACGCTTCAATCCTTATGTGTTGAATAAAAAAATAAAAAAGCCGTAAACAGGATTGTTTACTGGCTTTTTTATCAAACGTGTACGCCCTCGGCAGGAATCGAACCCACATTTTAAGAACCGGAATCTTACGTGCTATCCGTTGCACCACGAGGGCAAAATATAGAGTCTGATAGTAACAGACAACATTCATTATACGAATAAAACCTTAAGAATGCAATAGTAAAATTAAATGCGTTATATTTGACCTTAATTGACCATAATATGTATGATAGGTGTACAGTTGAAACAATTGGTTTCAACAGGTCGACAAATTTGAACCACCTAAAAGGAGGAAATACCATGAATCTAATACCTACAGTCATCGAACAAACAAATCGGGGCGAACGTGCTTATGATATTTATTCCCGACTATTGAAAGACCGGATTATCATGCTTGGAAGCGGAATCGACGACAATGTGGCAAACTCTATTGTTGCTCAATTACTATTCCTTGAAGCGGAAGATCCAGAGAAAGACATTTCCATCTACATCAACAGCCCGGGCGGAAGCATTACTGCTGGGATGGCGATCTATGACACAATGCAATTCGTCAAGCCGGATATCCAAACAATCTGTATTGGAATGGCTGCTTCTATGGGAGCATTCCTATTGACAGCAGGTACAGAAGGGAAACGCTATGCCCTTCCGAATGCAGAAGTGATGATCCACCAACCACTTGGAGGAGCTCAAGGTCAGGCGACTGAAATTGAAATCGCTGCGAAACGCATTCTCTTCCTTCGTGAAAAGTTGAACACGATTCTATCCGAGCGCACAGGCCAGCCGATTGATGTAATTGCGAAAGACACTGATCGTGATAATTTCATGACTGCTGAACGCGCGAAGGAGTATGGTCTGATTGACCACATCATCACACGCAGCGACATGAAAGACTTGAAAAAATAAGTGATTGCTTTGAAAACCGACTCAACATTAACGAGTCGGTTTTTTCATTTATCCAAAAATGTTTGAAACCTTTTGAGGCGACATACGATAAATAGAATACCGGCTTAAGTTTGAGTCATCATATCAAAAGGGTATCTCAAGAAAACAGAAAGGGAGTGTTAAAGTGAAAAAACTATTAGGACCACTTACTATCATTATCGTTCTTCTTGTCGTACTTGGCATCATATTTGTACCAAGTTACAACAAATTCGTAAATCTTGAAGAAGATGTAGATAATTCTTATGCACAGGTTGAAAACCAATTGCAACGCAGGCTTGACCTTATTCCGAACTTGGTGAGCACCGTAAAAGGGTACGCCAGCCATGAAAAAGAAGTAATCGCGGAAATTTCCGATGCTCGTGCGAAACTATCTGGGGCAACTGGACCTGCAGAACAGGCAGCGGCCGATACGGAATTGTCCAATGCACTCGGACGTCTACTTGTTGTAGTGGAAAACTATCCGGACTTGAAGGCGAATCAAAACTTCACACAGTTAATGGATGAGTTGGCTGGCACCGAGAACCGGATCGGTGTTGCGAGGAAAGATTACAATGATGTCGTTTCCCAGTACAATCGACAAGTTAAAAGGTTTCCGGGGAAATTAGTCGCTTCGATTTTTGGATTCGATGAAAAAGAGTATTTCCAAGCGAATGAGGCTGCAAAAGAAGCACCTAAAGTCGACTTTGGAGATGACAGCAAGTGATTCGGAATATGCTTCGTTTTTTATTAGCCACATGCTTATTCTTAATGATTATGCCGGCAGTGGCGTTAGCAGCGGACGTCCCTGCATGGAATCCAAATGATTACTATATACAAGATCATGCCGGAATCCTTTCAAATGAACAAAAGGCAGAACTTAATCGTTTAGGTAGACAATTGAATGAAGCAACAGGTGCGGAGCTTGCAGTATTAACTTTGCAAACAATTGGGGATGAACCGATAGAAGAATTTGCGGTGAAAGCTTTACGACAATATGGTCTTGGTAAAAAGGGTGAGGATAATGGTGCTTTATTGGTAGTTACTACAATACCTGTTCCTAACAAGGAAGAGGAGGGCGGCCGTTATTTTGAACTTACAACTGGATATGGCCTCGAAGGCGCACTTCCTGACGGGAAAGTCGGAAGAATCATGGATGAAGTTTCCGTGCCGTATTTGAAGAATGAGCAACCCGATTTGGCCATAGTGAATGCATACAAATCCTATTACAATGAAATAGCTGCTGAATATGGCTGGAACGGGGAAGTTGCTGAAGTGAATACGCTTGCCGGTCAAGGTGGCGGTTCGGGCTTTGGCATTCCGACACCAGTAATTATTTTCATCATTATTTATCTGCTGTTCCGCTTCATGGGCGGCGGTGGCCGTGGAGGTCGTGGCGGCGGATCGGGTGGTAGAAGAGGTAGAAGCGGCGGTATGATTTTCTTCCCTGGATCCTTTGGTGGAGGAGGGGGATTCGGTGGCGGCGGTGGCTTCGGAGGCGGTGGAGGCTTCACCGGCGGAGGAGGATCTGGCGGTGGCGGCGGTGCTGGACGGAGTTGGTGACTTCAAAAGCGGAAGGCGCCCGCAGCTAAATGAATTAGATTTTCTTTGTTGGAGTAGTCAAAAGGTCACGAAATGACCATAAATCCCGGGAAATGATCGATATATCTTGGGAAATGATCGATAACTCTACCGAATTGATCGATAAATGCGCGGAAATGATCGATAAACCCCGGGAAATGATCGATAAAATTTTGAACTCATCAAAATCCGTCACAAAACCAAGGATGTTCTGCAAATCTTTTGCAGAACGTCCTTTTTCCTTTATACTTAAGAAAAAACAACTTGAGGTGGGACAGCATGCACGTAATATTTTACACAAAACCGGGATGTCATCTATGCGATGATGCCGAAGCGATGATGAAATTAGCCCAAGAGGATTTCCCGCTGACTTGGTCGACGGTCAACATCGAAACAGACGATGAAAGCCATGAAAAGTATATGCTCATGATCCCCGTCATCGAAAAAGATGGCGAAGTTTTATTGTACGGGCAAATTGGCTATGCCGACTTAATTGAACTTTTTTAATGCTCAAATGTTTGAATTCCAATGCATATAGGTATAGAATAAGAGTATGAATTATATTTTTTTACATTAGGTGGGACAAAATATAAATAGGTGGGCGAATTTTGTCCCTTATAGAAAGAAGGGCTTTCCTTGAACCCGAAAATACTCGAGGCACAACGGAAGCTTGTGCCGGAAATGATGGAGATTCTTCACCAAAGATACAGACTTTTGAAGTTCATCGGGGTTTCCGGTCCGATTGGCAGAAGACCACTTAGCATTCAAGCGGATATTTCTGAGCGAGAATGTAGAAACTTATTGGAGGCATTGCGCAACGAGGAGCTTATCCGAATTGCGAAAGAAGGAGCCACCATCACATATGAGGGATCCAAGGTCCTTGAACTTCTTGCGCCAAGTATTGAGGAATGGACGGGGCAAAGCTTGATTGCAAGTAAGTTGAGTGCACTCCTTAACATTCGAAGTGTACAAATCGTCCCGGGAAATTGTGATGTGAACCCGACAGTTAAAAGCTTGATTGGAAAAGAAGCGGCGACCGTCTTCACGGAGAAGATTGGCAACGGTAAAATCATCGCCGTAACAGGTGGAAGCTCCGTTGCGGCCATTCCGCAACATATCCACTCGATTGACAATCCTGAACGCCTTCATTTTATCGCCGCAAGGGGAGGAGTTGGAGAAGATATCGGGCTGCAGGCGAATGTCATTGCCGCTTCTTTCGCGGACGCAAGCGGAGGAACATATAGCACATTTTATTATCCTGAATCCCTCAGTCAGGCAGCGCATGAGATTTTCAAACGCGAACCGTCTGTCATTCAAATGATGGAGCAATACGAGCAAACGGATTGTGTCATGCATGGAATTGGCGATGCGAAACGAATGGCGGAAATACGAAATACACCTGAGAATGAAAAACAACTGCTCAACGAAAATAGAGCGAAGGGTGAAGCATTCGGGTATTATTTCGATGAAAACGGGGAAGTGGTCCACCGCATCCGGACAGTCGGCATACAAACGGAGCAGCTTGAACAGGTTCCGCTGATCATCGCCGTTGCAGGTGGAGCTAACAAAGCAGAAGCGATTATATCTTATATGGCAAGTGCACCGCGTCAAACGATATTAGTGACGGATGAAGGAGCGGCACATGCAATCTTAGAGAAGTTGGAAGGCAAACAATAATCTACTGGAGGTAATGGAAATGACGTTAAAAATAGCGATCAATGGATTCGGCCGTATTGGAAGACTTGTTTTCAGGGAAGCACAGAAAAATGAAGATATTGAAGTAGTGGCTGTCAATGACTTAACGGATGCTCCGATGTTGGCGCATTTATTGAAATACGATTCAGTCCATGGGATTTTTGATGCTGAAGTTGGTTCTGAAGACAACCACCTTGTCGTCAACGGGAAGAAGATAAAAGTGTATGCAGAAAAAGACCCTGCGCAATTGCCTTGGGGCGATTTAGGCATCGATATCGTCATCGAATCGACAGGTGTGTTCCGGGACGAAAAAGGTCTTATGAAGCATATCGAGGCGGGCGCTAAAAAAGTAATTCTTTCCGCACCCGCTAAAGGCGACGTCAAAACGCTCGTTATGGGTGTCAATGAAGATTCGTATGATGCAGCTCAAGATAAAGTTGTTTCAAATGCGTCATGTACAACAAACTGCCTTGCACCAGTCGTGAAAGTGCTGCATGAAAAATTCGGCATCAAACGCGGCATGATGACAACAGTCCACTCCTATACAAACGACCAAAACATTTTGGATCTCCCGCATTCTGACTACCGCCGCGCACGTGCAGCAGCAGAATCGATGATCCCGACGACAACAGGCGCTGCATCAGCCGTCACAAAAGTCATTCCTGAACTAAAAGGGAAATTGGACGGCATGGCTGTCCGTGTTCCAACTCCGAACGTTTCACTCGTCGACTTTGTCACAGAACTTTCAAAAGAAGTGACTGTAGAAGATGTGAATGCTGCTTTGAAAAACGCATCGGAAAATGAACTGAAGGACATCCTGTTCTACAATGAAATCCCATTAGTCTCCCGCGACTACAACGGCAACACAGCATCCTCCACTGTGGATGGCTTGTCAACGATGGTGTTGGACAATAATATGGTGAAAATTATTTCTTGGTATGACAATGAATCCGGCTATTCTGCCCGCTGCATCGATTTAGCTCTATATATGTACAACAAAGGTATATAAAACATAGCCATTACAGTGGCAACCCATTATAATAGTGATGGGTAGGAGGAACGGAGGAAACCCGTTCCTTTTTTTATGTATCAACGATGGAAAGTTGAGGGAGTATATCCATATCCTTAATTTCCTTCGCTTTAATTCTTGGAGGTGTGCAGGTTTTATGAAAGCTAAACAAACAATCAAGGATATCGACCTAAACGGAAAACGTGTATTTTGCCGAGTGGACTTCAACGTGCCGATGGAAAATGGAAACGTATCGGATGACACAAGAATCCGTGCAGCAATACCGACAATCGAATACATGACTGAACAAGGAGCAAAAGTGATCCTTGCGAGTCATCTTGGTAGGCCAAAAGGCGAAGTGAAAGATGAACTGCGACTTACTGCGGCAGGCGAAAGATTGGCCGAGCTACTGCAAAAAGACGTAAAAAAGCTTGATGAATCAATTGGTGAAAACGTAGAAAAAGCAGTTTCCGAAATGCAAAACGGAGACATACTCCTTCTTGAAAACGTTCGTTTCCACGCTAACGAAGAGAAGAACGACGCGGAGCTTGCGAAACAATTTGCTGCTCTCGCTGATGTATTCGTCAACGACGCATTTGGGGCCGCTCACCGTGCGCATGCATCGACTGCAGGCATTGCAGAATTCATCCCGGGTGTAAGCGGATTCCTAATGGAAAAAGAATTGGATGTCCTTGGAAAAGCATTATCTGATCCGGAGCGTCCATTCACTGCAATCATCGGTGGAGCGAAAGTGAAGGACAAGATCGGTGTCATCGATAACCTGTTAGACAACGTAGACAACTTACTGATTGGCGGTGGATTGTCCTACACATTCACGAAAGCTGAAGGATTTGAAACAGGAAACTCCCTTGTTGAAGAGGATAAAATCGAGTTAGCTCAATCTTTCATTCAAAAAGCGAAAGAGAAAAACGTAAAGCTCTACTTGCCGATTGATGCGGTAGTTGCAGATGCGTTTTCTGAAACGGCAAATGTAAAAACGGTTAAGATCGATGAAATTCCCGAAGGTTGGATGGGACTCGATATTGGACCGGCAACAGCAGAAATGTATGCAGATGTCATTAAAAACTCGAAGTTAATCATTTGGAACGGACCGATGGGTGTATTCGAAATGGCGCCATATGCAAACGGCACGAAGCAAGTTGCAATGGCAATGGCTGATACAGTTGCTTACACAGTTATCGGTGGCGGCGATTCAGCTGCGGCTGTTGAAAAATTCGACGTTGCAGAAAGAATGGATCACGTTTCCACAGGTGGCGGCGCTTCTCTTGAATTCATGGAAGGCAAAGAACTGCCTGGCGTAACTGTATTGTTAGATAAATGATAGGAGGGATTTGAGTTGCGTAAACGAATCATTGCAGGAAACTGGAAGATGTATAAAAAAATGGGCGAAGCAAAAGCTTTCATTGCGGAAGTGAAAGGGCGTTTACCAAACACTGACAACGTCGAAATGGTCATTTGTCCACCCTCGCCTTATTTGTCGGAGCTTGTGAGTGAATCCAAGGGCACGACACTATCAATCGGTGCCCAAACGATGCACGACGTCGAAGAAGGTGCATTCACGGGTGAAGTGAGCCCAAGCATGTTAGAAGATATGAATGTTGAATATGTCATCCTTGGACATTCCGAGCGCCGTCAATATTTCAATGAAACCGATGAATCCGTCAACAAAAAAGTGCATGCAGCATTTGCACATCAATTGACGCCGATAGTCTGTGTCGGTGAAAGTCTTGAAGAACGTGAAGAAGGCAAAACGGTTGAACGTGTTTCATCCCAAGTGGAAAAAGCGTTCACGGGCATAAGTGCAGATCAGGCGAAGGAAGCTGTCATTGCTTACGAACCGATTTGGGCGATTGGCACTGGAAAGACGGCAACTGCTGAAGATGCGAATGAAGTATGTAAAGAAATTCGCGAAGAAATCAGCAGACTGTATGATGAAAATACAGCAGCTGCAATCCGCATCCAATACGGTGGTAGTGTGAAGCCTGAAAACATTGCGGAACTCCTGTCAATGGATCATATTGACGGAGCACTTGTCGGCGGGGCAAGCCTTGTCGCAGATTCATTCCTGAAATTGGTTGAGGTAGCAGCTAATGAATAAAGCACCAGTCGCATTGATCATCCTTGATGGATTTGGATTAAGGGATGAGAAATTCGGCAATGCGGTTGCACAAGCAAGTACACCGAATTTCGATATCCTATGGAACAACTATCCGCATTCGACGTTAACCGCATGTGGAGAAGCTGTCGGCCTTCCGGATGGGCAGATGGGAAATTCGGAAGTAGGTCACTTGAATATCGGAGCCGGCCGGATCGTTTATCAAAGTTTGACGCGTATTAATAAATCCATCAAAGATGGGGATTTCATGACGAACCCGGCTCTTCTTGAAGCAGTGGAGCAAGTGAAAAAGCAAGGCTCGTCCCTTCATCTGATGGGCCTACTATCTGACGGCGGGGTACATAGTCATTATGAACATCTTTTCGCACTCCTTCGACTCGCAAAGTTGAACGGAATCGAAAAGGTCTATGTTCATGCATTCCTTGATGGAAGGGATGTCGGTCAAAGGACCGCCGCAGGTTACGTCGAACAGACCGAAAAAGTGATGGAGGGCCTCGGAATCGGTAAGATCGCAACCGTTTCCGGCCGTTATTACGCGATGGATCGGGATAAGAGATGGGACCGCGTGGAACTATCATACCGCGCAATGGTAGACGGGCAAGGGGACGCCTTTGCAACTGCCACTGCTGGTATCCTTTCATCCTATGAGGAAGAAGTGTATGATGAATTTGTCAAGCCGTTCATCATCAAGAAGGACGGCGAACCGATCGCTACGGTAAAAGACAAGGATGCAGTCGTCTTCTTCAATTTCAGACCCGATCGCGCAATCCAATTATCCCGCGCATTTACGGACCCGAAATTTGATGGATTCCATACAGGACCTGAAACATTCGAAAACTTGAAATTCGTGACATTCACTCATTACAGTGAAGATGTACAAGCCGATATCGTCTTCGGCAATCAAAACTTAGAGAACACAATCGGTGAAGTCATTTCAAGGAACGGGCTACGCCAGCTTCGAATCGCCGAAACTGAAAAGTATCCACATGTGACGTTTTTCATGAGTGGCGGCAGGGAAGAAGAGTTTGAAGGCGAAACAAGGATTTTAATCGCAAGCCCGAAAGTAGCAACCTATGACTTGAAACCTGAAATGAGCGCTGTAGAAGTAACCGAGGCATTGCTGAAGGAAATCGATGAAGAGCGACAAGATGCCATCATCCTCAACTTCGCAAATCCCGACATGGTCGGCCATAGCGGAATGCTTGAACCAACGATAAAAGCAATCGAAACAGTCGACGTATGCTTAGGCCGAATCATCGACGCACTCATGTTAAAGGGCGGCACAGCCATCGTCACCGCGGATCACGGAAACTCCGACGAAGTACTAACACTCGAAGGAAAACCAATGACCGCACACACAACAAACCCTGTCCCTGTCATCATCACAAAAGATGACATACAATTACGAGAAGGCGGCATCTTAGCCGACCTCGCCCCAACAATGCTAAAACTATTAAATATCGAACAACCAAAAGAAATGTCAGGTACACCATTGTTTTAATTAATATTATTTATATAAGTGAGTTCCGTTGATTGGAGCGGAAGGCGGCGACTCCGAGGGGATTAGCGGGACAGGTGAGACCCCGCAACGAAAGCCGTTACGAAGAACGGCTTTTGCGAGTAAAAGCGCAGCGTTACGAGCACCTGGGATGGGATGCCTTAATTTCTGCAAAAGGCGCAGAAATACGGCAAATCGAACTCTTCGTGGTTCGATTGGCTCACCGCCCGCCCCCTGGAAAGCGTCCGCCTGTAGCGGAAATCAACTGCTTTAATAATTCTAATAAAAGGGAGAGATTGTAATGCCTATCATTACCCACATCCAAGCAAGAGAAGTACTTGATTCACGCGGAAACCCGACAGTCGAAGTCGAAGTATTCACAGAAAGCGGCGCATTCGGCCGTGCAATCGTCCCTTCAGGCGCCTCCACAGGCGAATACGAAGCAGTCGAACTACGTGACGGCGACGTATCCCGCTACCTTGGAAAAGGCGTTCTACGCGCAATCGACCACGTAAACGAAGTAATCGCCGACGAAATCGTCGACAACTACTCCGTCTTAGACCAAGTCGTCATCGACAAAGCTTTAATCGAATTAGACGGAACAAAAAACAAAGGAAAACTTGGTGCCAACGCAATCCTTGGCGTTTCAATGGCAGTAGCACACGCTGCAGCGGATTACTTGGACCTTCCACTATACCAATACCTTGGCGGCGTAAACGCGAAACAATTGCCAGTACCAATGATGAACATCCTAAACGGCGGCGAGCACGCTGACAACAACGTCGACATCCAAGAATTCATGATCATGCCAGTCGGCGCAGAATCATTCCGCCACGGACTTCGCATGGGAACTGAAATCTTCCACAGCCTAAAAGACGTTCTAAAATCAAAAGGACTAAACACGGCTGTTGGCGACGAAGGCGGATTCGCTCCGAACTTGGCGTCTAACGAAGAAGCACTTTCAACAATCATGGAAGCAATTGAAAACGCTGGCTACAAAGCAGGCGAAGAAATCTTGCTTGCAATGGACGTTGCATCTTCCGAGTTCTACGACAAAGAGAAAAACACATATTTCTTGGCTGGCGAAGGCATCACAAAAACTTCCGAGCAAATGGTTGACTGGTACGAAGAGCTTTGCAATAAATACCCGATCGTTTCAATCGAAGACGGTCTTGACGAAAACGACTGGGCGGGCCATAAGTTATTGACAGAACGCCTTGGCAAAAAAGTTCAATTAGTCGGTGACGACCTATTCGTTACGAATACTGAGAAATTGGAACGCGGTATCGAAGAAGGCGTCGGCAACTCAATCCTTATCAAAGTGAACCAAATCGGTACATTGACAGAAACATTCGACGCGATCGAAATGGCTAAACGCGCAGGCTACACAGCAGTCATCTCTCACCGTTCAGGTGAATCGGAAGACACAACAATCGCTGACATCGCAGTAGCTACAAACGCTGGCCAAATCAAAACAGGCGCACCATCACGTACAGACCGTGTCGCTAAATACAACCAATTGCTTCGCATCGAAGACCAATTGGACGAAACATCTGTTTATCTTGGAGCTAAAACATTCTATAACCTGAAAAAATAAAGCATGAAAACAGCCGGCATTCGCCGGCTTTATATTTTTATATAACTTGATTGATACATGATATGTCGTTGATTGAAGCGTAGGGCGGCGACTCCTGCGAACGCGCAGCGTTGCGAGCAGGAATGGCAAAACGGCTGCCTTATTTTCTGCAAAAACCGCAGAAATACGGCAAATCGAACTCTTCGTTGTTCGATTGGAAAGCGTCCGCCCGAAGCGGAAATCAACAATGTCGATTCAAAACTTGTTGTAAGAATTTAAAGTATTTGATAGAATATAAGTATTGTTATGTTCGACGCAGGAGGTGGAACAAAGTGCATGCTTTGTTAATGACATTACTAGTAATCGTATCATTGGCGTTAATCGTTGTCGTATTATTGCAATCCGGAAAAAGTGCAGGTCTATCTGGAGCCATCTCCGGTGGTGCTGAACAACTTTTTGGTAAACAAAAAGCACGTGGATTGGACTTAGTACTACAAAGAGTGACAATTATCCTTTCAATTTTATTCTTCATTTTGGCACTTGCCATCGTAAAATTCTGATTGGAAATTCAATATTGTATATAAACAAACGCCTGGCCACCCGTATGGTCGGGCGTTTTTTTCCTTATTGAATGGGAATGATAGTATACATATTGAACTTAATTAAAACTGTTGCTTTCCGTTCCAGGCGGACGCTTTCCGCGGGCATGGCTTGAGCCTCCTCGGTCGCAAAAGGCGCGCGCCCTGCGGGGTCTCAAGGCTCATGCTATTCCCGCAGGAGTCGCCGCCTCCCACTACAAGCAACAATAATCACCAATTACATATTTTTTAGTTTTATGAGTTGAAAGGATGAACGATATGAGAATTGCACAACCGAAACCGTTCTTTTTTGAACATGGAAAACGAGCGGTATTATTATTACACGGCTTCACAGGCACATCGGCAGACGTCCGCATGTTAGGACGCTTCCTTGAAAAGAAAGGCTATACATCACTCGCACCGCATTACCGTGGGCACGGCGTCCCGCCTGAGGAATTAATTAAAACAGGTCCTGACGAATGGTGGGAAGACGTCGAAGCTGGCTACCAGCAATTAATCGACGCTGGATACGAAGAAATCGCAGTTTGCGGATTATCGCTTGGTGGAGTATTTTCATTGAAATTAGGGGTTAAAATGCCAATTAAGGGTATTGTAACGATGTGTGCCCCGATGTCGATGAAAACAACGGATAAAATGTATGAAGGCGTGTTAAAATATGCTTCAGAATACAAACGATATGAAGGAAAATCCAAGGAGGAAATCGAAGAAGAAGTGGACGCTTTGCGTGGGCAAACAATGCCTTCATTAAGCGAATTATCCACACTTGTCGATTCCATCAGGGAAGAGCTTCCTTCCATCCATGCACCTCTTTTCGTCGTCCAATCAACGAATGACGAAGTGATCGACGCGAATTCCGCCAACGTCATATTCAGTAACTCAGCGTCTTCGGATAAACAAATCAAATTCTATGATGAGTCGACGCATGTCATTACGTTGGGACCGGAAAAAGAGCAGCTGCATGAGGATATATATCAATTTCTTGAATCACTTGAGTGGAACGTGTGAAAATGGAAGAAGTTGACGATAGTGAAGAATGGAGGGATGTAATTGGACTTTATAGATGAAGAATTAAAAAATAGGTTGATCTCCTTTATGAGGGAGGAATCGTATAAGCCGCTAACTGTTCAAGAAATCCAGGAGTCTTTAGGGATTGAAGGGGCGGCGGAATTCAAAGAGCTTGTAAAGATGCTTGTACACCTTGAGCAGAAAGGTGAAATCATCCGATCACGTACGAACCGCTACGGAGTTCCGGAACGGATGAACCTTGTACGTGGTAAATTCATCGGGCATGCGAAAGGGTTCGGGTTCGTCACACCGGAAACGGAAGGGATGGATGATATTTTCATCCCGCCGCCTGAAGTGAACGGGGCGATGAATGGCGATATCGTGTTAGTCCGTGTTTCGAAAGGTGATGACTTCGGCGGCCGCCGGGAAGGTACGATCATCCGGATTGCCGAGCGGAAAACGACGAAGGTCGTCGGTACGTACCAGGATAATCGCGGGTTCGGATTTGTCATTCCGGACGATAAAAAGCTACCGATGGACATTTTCATCGCTAAAGGCAACTCACTTGATGCAGTAGATGGGCATAAGGTAGTTGTCGAAATTACGGATTGGCCGAGCGATTTGAAATCAGCGACTGGAATGGTCGTACAAATTCTTGGGCATAAAAACGATCCGGGCGTTGATATTTTATCAATCATCCATAAGCACGGCATTGAAGTGGAGTTTCCTCAAGAGGTGATGGATGAGGCGAATCGAACACCTGACGAAGTAAAGGAACAGGATTTATTCAAACGTACGGACTTACGTGAAGAGCTTGTCATCACCATAGACGGAGCGGATGCGAAGGACTTGGATGATGCCATTTCACTAACGAAGAATGAAGACGGCACATTCACATTGTCTGTCCATATCGCGGACGTCAGCCATTACGTGAGAGAGAATACGGCGCTTGACGATGAAGCGTTTGAGCGTGCAACGAGCGTCTATTTGACGGATAGAGTTATTCCGATGCTTCCGCATAAGTTGTCGAACGGAATCTGTTCATTGAACCCGCATGTGGATCGGTTGACGCTTTCCTGTTCGATGAAAATCGACCGGAACGGAAAAACGGTTGACCATCAAATCTTTGAAAGTGTCATCAAGTCGAAAGAGCGGATGACGTACACGGATGTCTATAAAATCATCGAAGAGAAAGACGAAGAGCTGATGGAGAAGTATGCTCATATCGTTCCAATGCTGAATGATATGGCGGAACTCGCCTCGATTTTAAGACAGAAGAGGATTGATCGAGGGGCCATCGACTTCGATTTCAAGGAATCGAAAGTGATTGTCGATGAAAAAGGGTGGCCGACAGATATCGTCATAAGGGAGCGAACTGTTTCCGAGAGGCTGATCGAAGAATTCATGCTTGCGGCGAATGAGACAGTTGCAGAGCATTTCCACTGGCTGCAAGTGCCGTTTCTATACCGTATCCACGAAAATCCGAAAGCCGAAAAGCTGCAACGCTTCTTCGAGTTCCTGACGAACTTCGGAATCGTAGTGAAAGGTACCGGGAATAGTGTGCATCCAAGAGCGCTGCAAGAAATCGTCGAGTCCATTGAAGGAATGCCGGAGGAAACCGTCATTTCGACGATGCTCCTTCGTTCGATGCAACAGGCGAAGTATTTCCCAGAAAGCTTGGGACACTTCGGGTTGTCGACAGACTTCTATACACATTTCACATCACCGATCAGACGATACCCGGATTTGATCGTCCACAGATTGATCCGCACGTATTTGATCGAAAAAGATCTTTCGTCCGAGACGATTGCCCATTGGAATGCCAATATGGGTGAAATCGCAGAGCATACATCTGAACGCGAACGCCGTGCAGTCGATGCTGAACGTGATACGGATGCGTTGAAGAAGGCGCAGTATATGCTTGATAAGATCGGTGAGGAGTTTGACGGCGTCATTTCCTCGGTCACGAACTTCGGTATGTTTGTGGAACTTGAGAACACGGTCGAAGGGTTAGTCCACGTCAGCTATATGACCGACGATTACTACCGCTTTGATGACCGTCAAATGATGATGATCGGTGAACATACCGGAAAACAGTTCAGGATCGGCGATGAAGTTACGATTCGCGTCGTATCTGTTAAGCCGGAGGAATCTGCGATTGACTTCGAAATTGCGGGCATGAAGCAGTCATTTCATCGTAATCGGAAGGAAACACCGAAAGTCATCCATGCGAAGAAGCCTTCAAGTGGCGGCGGTGGCGGAAGTGGCGGGCGCCGTGGAGATTCCGATAAGTCATCGAAATCCGGGAAGAAATCCGGTTCGTCGAATTCGAAGAAGAAGTTCTACGAAGGTGTAGCGAAAAAGAAAAAGAAACAAGCTCCAAGAAAGAGAAAATAATAGCGGCGGCATTCGTTAAGGCGAATGCCGTAGCATTTTTGGTTTTTAAGGGGGAACCGTTATGGCAAAAGGTCAAGGCAAAGTTTTAGCGATCAATAAGAAAGCGAATCACGACTATGCGATTGAAGAGACAATCGAAGCTGGAATCGTCCTGCAAGGAACTGAAATCAAGTCGATCCGTAATGGCAAAGTGCAATTACGTGATGCTTTCGTTCTGATCCGTAACAATGAAGCTTGGATTTCCAATATGCATATCAGTCCGTACGAACAGGGAAATCAATTCAATCACGATCCACTTCGTTCAAGGAAATTACTACTTCACAAAAAGCAGATTGCCACACTATTGGGGCAAGTAAAGCAGGAAGGCTATACAATCGTTCCATTGAAAATGTACTTGAAAGACGGCTTCGCAAAGGTATTGATCGGTGTTGGTAAAGGAAAAAAACTGTACGACAAACGTGATGATTTGAAGAAGAAAGAAGCAAAACGAGAGATGGAACGCGCGTTCAAAGCGAAACAGCAGTATTGATTGGAAAATAATTGTCTGACGCCCAATAGTGAATTCATTGCGGGTAGTGCGAAGGTCATGAAATGGTGATATAACCTCGTATTCGATAGATATATCCGTGTATTCGATAGATAAAAACAGCTATTCGACCGATATAAATCGTTATTCAATCGATAAGTTCAAAACTTGTGTAGCAAAACAGCAGTATTGATTTTTACGTTAAAATGTTGTATACTATCTGTAGTGAAATAGTTCAGAAGCCTTTCAGTAGGCATTCCTGACATCCCTTTAAAGGTGTAACAACCTTTCATAACGGGGACGTTACGGATTCGACAGGGGTGGTCTGGGCTTGAGCTGCGCGTCGGAGGGATCGTCTCCGTCAGAAACGACAGTTAATAATAACTGGCAAAACAAACAACAACTTAGCATTCGCAGCGTAAGCTGATGAATCTGCCTAACAGTTCCATCGCCCATGTGGCATTGTTAGGCTCAACTTAAGTGGGATACGGTAGCGGTCGCCTCCTGAGGCCGTTACAAGAGATTATCAGGATAGCGCACACGGATAGCCTTGATTGACGGCAAACGTGCGCGCGAATCCAAGTAGTCAATCTACACGCGTAGACGCTGAAGTAGCAGAGCCTTTGGACGCGGGTTCGACTCCCGCCGTCTCCATAGTAAGATATGGTGCAAATGCAGTCGTATTAATGGTTTATAAAGTCAGGGATATTGAACGGGAGTTTAACTCTTGTTCAATATCCCTATTTTCATTCCTGCATAATCCCGATTTCGGTTCGACGAGGGTTGAATTCTTAACCGATGGGATATAGAAAGACAATGGAAGATTAACAATGAAGTGTTAATTATAGGTTATCTACAAAACTAAGAACATTTCAGGAGGGAAGATATAATGAAGAAAATTCACATCTTATTTGTCACGACATTTATATTACTATTAGGGGCTTGCGCTGAATCCGGCGTTTCGACTGGCGGAGAAGGTAATTCAGTTGAAGCGAAAAACATTGGGGAGAAAAAAGAGACACCGAAAGAGGACGATGGTTCGAAATTGGTGGATGCTACTGCTCAAACAACTGAAGCTGTGGGACTGAAAGTCAATCTTGGTGAAATTAAAATTTCCGAAGATCGAGTCGCAGTAGGAATGAACATAGAGAATACGACGACTGACGTACTCAATTTCTACCCGGATATGGGCGGTACTGTTGTTATTGGAGACATGCAACTTGATGCGAACTTCATGTACACGGAAGGTTCTATTGGGGGAGAAATTCAAAGTGGTGTTAAAAAAGATGGCGTGATTGTATTTTTTGTTTCAGAAGATAAAAAGATTGATGTATCAGCCGTCAAAGAACTGAAATTTAATTTTGGTGATGTTACTACGAGTGACTATACAAGTGAACCTGTGAACTTTACTGTTACAGTCAGTGAATAAAGGGTAGTTCAGTACAAAATAAAGGCAAAAGGCATACTTCATTAAAAAATGCGCATTATATTTATTGAATAATAGGATATAATTATAGACGAGAAAAGAAATGTAGGTGAATAACTTGGGGAAATATCAATTGGATAGTAAAGGTAAATCGGCTGTGACGAAGTATCATGAAAAAAATAAGCCGGCCAAATTTGATAAAAAACAGCATCTGGAAAAAATACGTGCGGAGTATTTAAAGAAAAAGGAAAAACAAGAAGATAAATAATATGAATGAAAACATAGGAAGACTAAAATCTCCCTATGTTTTTCTATTTCTTAAAGGGAATATTCAACAATTCAGGAACTGTGACAAACTCATACCCTTGCTCTATCAGTGCCGGGATAATGAGGTGAAGCGATGCGATTGTATTGGTTCGATCCCCACTCTCTTCTGCCCCGTCGTGCATGAGAATAATTGCGCCCGGATGAACAATGTCTAACACATTTGAAGCAATAACTTCCGGCGGTTCTTCCTGCCAATCCAACGAATCAACCGACCAGCCAATAACGTAATAGTTCATGTCGCCAAGCTTTTCGACTAATTCATTGTATAAGAAGCCATATGGTGGTCTAAATAATTTTGTCCGGTACCCAATAATGCCGTTAAGAGCATCTTCCGTTTTAGTCACTTCTTGCTCTAACGTTTGTAGGTCAGCTTCTTTGACAAGGTTCGGATGGGAATACGTATGGTTTCCGATAACATGTCCCTCGTTTTGCATTCGCTTGACTATTTCAGGATTTGCAACGGCTTTTGAACCTAACACGAAGAAGGTTGCTGGTACATTATACTGTTTCAATACATCTAATACACCATTTGAAAAACGCGGGTCAGGACCATCATCAAAAGTTAAAGCAACCCGTTTTTGATCAGTTGGACCTTGTAAGAAAAATATATCTGGATACCGTTGTTGTAAAACTCTTAGGTCAACGGGCTGCTGACGAACTTCTTCTTGGTCATTTTGTATCACAGGCTCCCCATTCGCATGTACAGTGATGATATCCGTTAAATGAAAGCCCAATAAAAACCCCGTAACCAACAGCCACTTGAATAGTAACTCTTTCATCCATTCATCTCCTTATTGTATTCCCAGTGTTATTTTTAACGAAAGCGGGATATTTATTCATTATTAAGGTGCCTGTGCAGCACACTATTCAATCAATTCACTACAATTGTATAAAAATACAACTAAAAACCCGTATTGATACGTGGTGTTTGAATATTTATACGAATTGTTTGAATAAACATGAATGTTTCTTGCACAGGTACCTTAACAACCTTTCCATTGTTATATGAATCATAATAGTGTACGATACATAGTATAAGAATATGAGGTGATATTGTTGGGTCCATTATTGGATACATTCACAACGGAGTTAAGGAGAGGAACGTTAACGCTTGCGGTTTTAAGTCAATTACGTACACCTCAATATGGCTATTCATTGGTCCAACGTCTTGAAAAAGCAGGTGTCACCATTGAGCAAAGTACGTTATATCCGCTGCTTCGCCGTTTGGAAAAACAAGAGCTTTTAACAAGTAGTTGGGATACGACTGAAAGCAGACCCCGTAAGTATTATGTAATCAGTGAATATGGTAATGAAATTTATGGGCAGTTGAAAAAGGAATGGGAAACGATGACGTTGGAGCTTAAAGCATTAGTGGAAGGAGATGAGATTGATGACGAATTTGAGTGAAGCTTATGTGTATGAGGTGACGAGAAGACTGCCGGAAAAGACACGGAAAGATATTGCCCTTGAACTTAGATCCACCATAGAGGACATGTTACCGGAGAATTTTAGTGAAGATGAAGAGATGGAAGTTCTTTCGAAACTTGGCGATCCGGCAAAGCTTGCCGCAAGCTATCGCGATACTCCGATGCATTTGATTGGTCCAAAAGTATACGATGTTTATATTCGAACGATAAAAATCATTATCCCATGGGTTATTTTCATTACGATTTTAGTTCATGTTATTGAAGCCTTTGTCCTTTTTTCAGAATCAGAAAGCATACTTTCTATTGCGGTAAAGAGCATAGGTATTATTATCGCAAGTATCATACAGGCACTCATCCAGATGTTCTTTTGGGTAACTATCGTTTTCATTTTCATTGAAAGAGTGGGCTTAGCCAACAGTAACATTGCAATTACAACGCATGGAACGGAGTGGACGCCAGAACAATTGAAGCAAGTTAGAGTCAGTTCCAAAAAGACCATACCAAGAAGCGAAATTATATTCGGATTTGCCTGGACAGTGATTTGGATTGTGTTTTATTTCAATGCAGATCACCTCGCAGGCGTTTATCGATCAATCGATGGCGAAGGGTTACGAATGGTGATGCCTGCTTTTAATCATGCTGTATGGATATCGTATTGGCCTATCGTTCTATCACTTGCCGTAATTGAGATTGGCTTGTGGCTTTACAAATGGAATGAACGACAATGGACTATGAAGCTTGTCATACTCAATGTTGCACTGAAAGTCATCAGCTTGGTTGCATTCATCGTTATTGTTAGCAACCCTGCTCTGCTTAACGAGGCTTTGATCCCTTACATGGCCAATTTACTTGAAATCGATTTATCCGCAGTAAATACATTTTTTGAATGGGCGATTTGGACGATTGTCGTGACAGTTATCGTAACCTACTTTATTGAGGTTTTCGATAGTTATCGGAAAGCGAAGGTACAATAGTGAAGACGTATATGAAAAAAGGAGGACAGATCCTGTAATAGGGTCTGTCCTCAAAAAGGGGAAATGAGAATGTTGCTGTGTTCTATAATAATATCCCTTTTTTATAGTCTTCCTAAACATCTTTACGTAAACCTTGTTTCAAAACCTAATAGCCAACGCTTAATTTCCCATACCTTATTTGATTTCCTCAGCCAATTCTAAAATAATTCCCTCTGGACCACGAACATAGCATAATTTATAACTTTCTTCATATTGCTGTATCTCACTGAAGATTTTCGTACCCTTCTTTTTCAATTTGGCAACAATAGCTTCAATATCTTCAACAGTAAATGCAATATGTCGGATACCCAGTGTATTTGCAAAGGTTTGCTGAACACCTTTTTCATCTGGCGGCGTAATAAATTTGATAAGCTCTATCCATGTCTCACCGTCTGGCGTTCCCAATCCTACACATGTTACTTTGGCGTCATTAAGCCCAACTGCATATCCCATCAACTCTCCTTCCATTTCCCATTCTCCTTTCACTTCAAGTCCAAAATCGAGAAAAAACTCTTTAGCAGCAGAAATATCATTTACGATTACACCCATATGATCTATTTTTTTGATCTTCAATTTTCATACCTCCTATATTCCTGTTATTGATGGCTTCTAAATTGTAAAGCAAGTATACAGGGTTCACTTTTCATTATGCAAAAATACGGTACATCCTAGTTCCAAAACCGATTATGCTATGATAAAGGGAAAATACACGACTCCCATCGTCTCTATAAGATCTTATGGAAAATAGCAAAACAGACATAGAAAAGAAGCATGAATTTCCATCTTGGAGATTCATGCTTCTTTTCTATAGGTTTATTCATGAATTCTGTCTACGATTTCCAATAACGATAAAGATGATCGTTAGGGATAGGACAATTATGCAGATAATGACAGTCATTGTAATGGTGGGGTATTGGTTGTTGAATCCTGTTTCTGATGATGGGTAAGACGTTCGCCAATATATTGGTGACAATCATTAAAACGTATGTAAGAAGAATTATTGTATTCAACCATACTCGTTTGCTTGTAAACTTCATCGAATCCTCCTTTCTCGAACTATATTCATAACGCCTTTTCCCTATACCTGTTTTCCAGCAATGTAAACAGGTTTTGAGAGGTATTTTGGCAGGTACCTTTACAATGAGATGCTCACTTTCAGTTTAAAAAAATTCTGCAGGGGAAAAAATATACCGAACGAAAGAAACTGGAGGTGAGTCCATGAATACGAAATACGCAGAAACACTTAAGGTGATCACAGAATGTCTTGAGGATTGCAATACTTGTTTTGATGCGTGCTTGAAAGAAGAAGACGTTGAGATGATGGCTGAATGTATAAGATTGGACCGAGAATGTGCGGATGTTTGTGCATTTACTGCACAGGCGATCACTCGTAACAGTCCATTTACAAAGGAGATTTTAGAGCTTTGTGCAACTGTTTGTGAAAGATGCGCGGAAGAGTGTGGGAAACATGAGGCAGACCATTGCAAACGCTGTGCCGAATCTTGCAGAAAAGGCGCCGAAGCCTGCCGTCAAGCGGTGGCGTAAAGATACTGAAAAACTTCAAGGAGCTTTCCCGGAGAATGAGAAGTATTTTCTTGGAATAGCTTTTTCCTGCTACTATAAAGAAATCAGAGGTGCATTATTCAGATGAAGAAGCATTTACTATTGTTAGGTCTTGCAATGGTCATTGGTTTAAGCGGGTGTGGAAATAAAACGACCAATGAGGAAAACCATGACGTCAATAATGAACCAAATCATGAAGATATGGAAATGGAGATGAACCATTCCGGTTCAGGTGAAGTTCCGAGAAACTTAAAGATAGCGGAAAATCCCAAATTTAAAATAGGTAGTGAAGCAATCGTTGAAGCTGATCATATGAAAGGAATGAAAGGGGCCGTAGCAACAATTGTGGGTGCTTATGACACTACGGCTTACGTTGTTTCATATACACCTGTAACTGGCGGAGAAAGAGTGGAAAATCATAAATGGGTTATCCAAGAAGAGATTAAGGATGCTGATGGTAAAACTATGGATATAGGAGCTGAGGTCACGTTAGAAGCAGACCATATGAAAGGGATGAAAGGGGCATTAGCTAAAATCGAATCGGCAGAAAAAACGACTGTCTATATGATCGATTATACTCCGACTACCGGTGGTGAAAAAGTAACTAATCACAAATGGGTTACGGAAAGTGAACTATCTGCCAAATAAAAGCATGAGGAAGCGAAGTAGTATTATTGTTATTTAAATTTACTTTGGAATCCATATGGACTGAAAAGAGCTAACTCCCTGTGGTTAGCTCTTTTCGTGTTCGGATTTCCTTTTTAATATCCTGCCGAGACTGGCCTTTCAATAATCACCCTTTTCGAATGAATCTGATTTATTTATCTGTATTTTATTAGTTATTAGTGGTATTCTAAAAGAAAAAAATTCCAACAGGGGGATTTATATTGAAAACCACTACAAATAATAGAACCATAATTAATGAGATTACAATTAATGCCCCATTAAATTTAGTTTGGTACGCTTGGACAATATCTGAACGAGTGTCACAATGGTTTGCACCTGAAGCAGTCGTAGAAGCAATTGAAGGTGGGGCTTATGAACTTTATTTTATTCCAGGAAATAAAACTGGAATGAATACCAAAGGTTGCAAGATTATTAAACTTGTTGATGAAAAAGAATTACGATTCACTTGGAAAGGTCCAGATCAATTTGAATCCATAATGAACGGTGAAAATGAATTGACTACGGTTAATGTAAGTTTTGAACAAGTTGATAGCAACTCTACTAAAGTTATTGTTGAACATACAGGATTTAAAGATGATGATAATTGGAAAGAAGCATTTGAATGGCATCAAATGGCTTGGTCAGGCGTTTTAGGTAGTTTAAAGTCTGCTCTTGAAAAAGGTGAAGGCAGCTTATGTTGCCAACCTTAAAATAGGTGTTTACTGAACAGACCTTAATAGAAGTGTGAGGAAGAATAAAAGTGGAGAGGGCTTTGCCTCCTCCGCTTTTTTATTTCTTCTCTTTCAATTCATAGCCTAATCTAAGAGCTGTATTTTCATTTGCCATTCATGGTGGCAATAGGAAAATTGCAGAAGATTTTATTGAAGCATTTTAACTTATTTCATAAATAAAGATATTAAATAACTTGACGAAAAAGCTAAAGGGGAGTATTATGTTTTAGTTGCTTAAAATATAACTTTAAAATAATGTTTTCTGTTAATTAAAGGTTAAATAAAAAATAAAAAGGTTGGTGTTTACATGGGAAAACAATGGCGTTTTAAAGATTTTCTTTTACACAACTTTTTAGGGATATATGCAGTAGCTGTATTGATGTTATGGATGAAAACATATATTGCTCAAACTACACAATTTGAATTAGGGGTAGAAGGACCGCTTCAGCAATTCCTTTTACTGCTGAATCCACTTGGTTCGGCATTGCTATTTTTAGGAATTTCTTTCTTGTTTAAAGGAAAGAAAAAGTATACAGTGTTAGTCGTCATATACACGCTTATGTCGATTCTTTTATATGCGAATGTCGTCTATTACCGGTTTTTCAGTGATTTCATTACATTGCCAACTCTTTTCCAAACGCAGAATTTCGGGGATTTAGGTGGGAGTGTTCAGTCGCTGTTAGCCCCTTTTGATATTTTGTTCTTTGTTGATGTAATCGTCATGATGTACCTCCGATTTTCACATAAGGTGCAAAAAGAGACAAAACGGGTTGGAACTAAAAAAGCCACCGCCATTATTGCTGTTGCCCTAATAATTTCTATCATCAATTTAGGACTCGCTGAAATGAGTCGTCCACAACTGTTGACTCGCGGTTTTGATAGAAATTATATAGTGAAATACTTAGGGATGTATAATTATTCCATCTATGACTCGGTGGAAACGATGGCTGCATCATCGCAAAGAGCTTTGGCGGATAGCAGTGATGTTACAGAAGTAATGAACTATACACAATCTACTTACGCCGAACCGAATCCGGACTATTTTGGGGCTGCCAAAGGAATGAACGTCATCTATTTACATCTTGAATCATTCCAAAACTTTTTGATTGACTACAAGTTGAACGGAGAAGAAGTTACACCGTTTTTAAATTCATTAACAAGAGATAAGAATACAGCGTATTTCGATAACTTCTTCCACCAAACGGGCCAAGGTAAAACATCCGATGCGGAATTCATGTTGGAGAACTCCTTATTTGGTCTGCCGCAAGGATCGGCTTTTATTACGAAAGCACAAAATACGTACCAAGCCGCTCCAAGTATCTTAAAGGATTACGGATATACATCCGCTGTATTCCACGGAAATAACGGCAGCTTCTGGAATCGAAATACAATCTATAAAGAATTTGGATTCGACCATTTCTTCGATGCAAGTTATTATGATACGAGCAACCCAATCGACATGGCGGAATACGGATTGTTGGACAAACCGTTCTATGAACAATCTGAAAATCTGTTGAGTTCACTGCCGCAACCTTTTTATGCGAAGTTCATTACGGTTGCAAATCACTACCCGTATGAAATGGATCAAGACTTGGTGACAATTGATAAAGCCCAGACTGGAGACAAGAGTGTGGACGATTATTTCCAAACTGCGCGGTATACAGACGAAGCGATTGAAAAAGTCTTCACTCGTTTAAAGGAATCAGGTTTATACGATAACTCGGTCATTGTTCTATATGGCGACCATTATGGTATTTCCGAGAATCATAAAAAAGCGATGGGCAAAATCATGGGGAAAGAAATTACCCCTTTCGAAAGTGCGAACTTGCAGCGCGTTCCTTTATTCATACATGTTTTAGGAATGAAAGGCGGTATCAACCACACGTATGGTGGCCAAACAGACCTTCTTCCGACGTTATTGCATTTGCTTGGAATTGATACGAAAAACTTTGTTCAATTCGGTTCCGATTTATTCTCTGAAGAGCATAATGAAGTTGTTCCATTTCGTAATGGCGATTTTATCAGCCCAAGTATTGATTTGATTAATGATAAATTTTACGATAATCAAACAGGCTTACCACTCGACGATAGTCAAATGGAGAAAGCCGATGCTTTGAAAAAAGAAGTCGATTATAAATTGGAGCTTTCCGATAAAGTCGTGAACGGCGACTTATTGAGATTTTATACACCAAAAGGGTATACTCCCGTCGATCCTTCTCAATATAACTACACTAAAGCCGAATGATATATAGAAGCAGAAGAAGCATGTTCTCTCCAGATGGAGAGGGCGTGCTTTTTTTAAGGTACCTGTGCAGCGCACTATTCAATTTATTCACTACAATTGCATAATAATTCAATACGAATAGCATATTGATGCAAGGTATTTGTATATTTATACAAATTGGTTGAATTGTCATGAATGTTTCTTGCACAGGTACCTTTACAATTTTTGATGTCTTTTCTCTATAGCAAAGTTATACTTAAAAAAATATGTTTTAATGAAATTACTGATAGGGTGGATGATGATAGATGATACGTTATGAAAGTGATTATTTAGAAGGTGCTCATGAACAAATTCTGCAACGACTGCTTGAAACCAATGAAGTGCAGACGCCTGGATATGGTGTGGATGAATTTTGTGATAGGGCAAGGGGTTATATTAGAGAAGCGTGTAATATGGAGAATGCGGATGTGCACTTCTTAGTCGGTGGAACGCAAGCGAATACTACGATTATTTCATCCATTTTGCGTCCACATCAAGGAGCGGTTTCTGCAGTTACGGGTCATATCGCGGGACATGAATCGGGAGCCATCGAAGCGACTGGACATAAAGTGCTTACTTTATCGAGTGACGATGGGAAAATCACTGCGAGCCAAGTGAAAGCTCTATATGAGGCTCATTGGAACGATGTTACTCATGAACATATGGTACAGCCGGGTTTGGTTTACATATCTCACCCTTCCGAGAATGGGACTACTTATAGTAAATCCGAGTTGGAGGAATTGAGCAAAGTTTGCCGGGAATGTGGTCTGCCATTATTTATGGATGGTGCTCGTTTAGGATATGGTCTCGCTGCAAAAGATAACGATCTATCGCTAACGGATATCGCAAGACTTTGTGATGTGTTCTATATCGGTGGAACAAAACTTGGAGCATTGTTTGGAGAAGCTGTTGTTATCACGAATGATGCCCTTAAAAAAGACTTCCGCTATTTGATCAAACAAAAAGGCGGGTTGCTTGCTAAGGGAAGATTATTAGGGATCCAGTTTGAGACCTTGTTTGAAGATGGCCTCTACTATGAGATTTCCAAGCATGCCGTGGACTTGGCGATTATGATTCGGGAGGCGTTTGTTGAAAAAGGACATTCATTACGATATGATTCCAAGACAAATCAACAGTTTCCCATTTTGCCGAATGATGTGTTGAGTGAGTTAAGCAAGAAGTACTCTTTTTCTTATTGGGAAAAAGTCGATAATACGCATAGTGTTGTGAGATTTTGTACGAGCTGGGCTACGAAAAAGGAAAATGTTGAACAATTGATTGAGGATATTAAGAATATATAAAGATAAAAAGTTGGAGATCAGGTCAGATTCAATCTGTCCAATGCTCCAACTTTTTTGTTATCAATTATGTGGGAGTATTAATCGTATATCACATTTTTCCCTTGTTCAGTTAACTTTTGTAAAGATGTAAGCATATGATTTATTTGTTCATCTGAGTGTCTCTCCCATGAACGTAATTCAGCTATTATTTTCAAAGGAGATGTAGACCGATAGGAACGGGTTTCCGGGAAATCTCTTGTCAGTTAAGTTCGGATCATTTTCAAAATCACCCAATGGTTCTACGATATAAATTCTCTCTTTTCCATTAGACTTTGCTAATTCAGCCCCCCATTTAGCAGCTTCTAATGTTGCAGTAAAATAGATATGGTTAGATTTTTTACCCTGATAATTGGAGGGGTGAAAAGGTTCAAGAAGCTCTCCAATTTTTAGTTCTGCTTTTGTACCATGAAAGAACGGACCGGGATCCAAGATATTTTTGTTGTCATTCATATAGTTACCCCCTTATACTTTGTGACTTGCGTAGTACAGTATAAGGTATGGATGAGGTAAATAGTAGTCTATAAATGATTATCAGATGGTGTTATAATGTAAGTAGAGAGAAGTTGTGAATCCGTTAGAGAGTGGGTAAAGGAGAGGGGTGGCATATGCTGCTCCTCTTTTTTTCATCGGCTAAACTGGGATATTAAAGGCAATGAAGAAGGTGGAATACGTATGGGAAGAATGGAACATAAGCAACAACAGAAACAATCGAAATTAAAGAAGAAATGGCCTAATTTAAAAAAACCAATAAAACTCCTTTTATTAGGAATTTTAGTTGTAGTCCTATGTGGATTGGTCGTGTTGAATCAATTAATCTCATCAAGTGATGTGAGTAAGTTAGAAGAACCTGAACCGAGACCGACGTTTATTTATGATCAAAACGGAGAGATCGTTAGTAAGATTTCAAATTCCAAGATGGAAGGGGTTCGTCTTGATCATATTCCTGATGAGCTGATTGAAGCAGTGATTTCTGTGGAGGATCAACAATTTTACAAACATGGTGGGGTTAATTATTTCGGGATTGCGCGGGCATTTACCCAGAATCTATTAAAAGGTGAGGTTGTTGCTGGTGGGAGTACGATCACGCAACAGCTTTCAAAAAATGTGTTTTTAACGCAGGATCGTACGTACTCTCGTAAATTCAAAGAATTTCTGATTGCGAAGAATATTGAAAGAACGTATTCAAAAGATGACATCATGGAACGCTATCTCAATCAAATCTATTTTGGTGAAGGGGCTTGGGGTGTTCAACGGGCTGCGCAAATCTATTTTGGAAAAGATGTAAGCGAGTTAACGTTAAGCGAATCTGCCACATTAGCAGGGTTGATAAAAGCGCCAACTCACTTATCTCCTTATAAAAACATGGAAAAGTCAGTGCAACGGCGCAACATTGTTCTATCGTTAATGAAAAGTGAAAAGTATATTAGTCAAGCGGAGTACGATGAAGCGATTCACGAGGAAATTGTGTTGGCCGATCCAACAATGCCGAATTATGAAGGGAAGTATCCATATTATATTGACCATATCATTGACGAGGCGGTAAATAAGTACGGGCTGACGAAAAATGAAGTGCTTTCCGGAGGTTTACATATCTATACGGCGTTAAATCCTGTCATCCAAGATTCCCTTGAAGAAGTGTATCAGGATGAACGCAATTTTCCAGAGAGTAAGCCCGATCAACTTATTCAAAGCGCTTCGGTCTTCCTTGATCCTAAAACGGGTGGAATTCGTGCATTGATTGGGGGCAGGGGAGAGTATACGTATGGACGCTTTAATAACGCGACCAAGCTCATTAGGCAACCGGGGTCGACCTTGAAACCAATTTCCGTCTACACGGCAGCGCTCGAGCAAGGCTATCAAATTTCGGATCTGTTAGTTGATGAACCGATCAATATTAATGGCTATTCTCCGAAGAATTTCGATAAGCAATATAGAGGGCAAGTGACAATGTACGATGCAGTTGCTCAATCGTATAACATCCCTCCAGTCTGGCTGCTTAATAAAATCGGAATTGAAAATGGCGTGCGCACCGTGGAACGGTTCGGAATCCCATTGGAAGAAGACGATCATAATTTAGGCCTATCATTAGGGGGCTTGCATAAAGGGACTTCACCTCTACGAATGGCTCAAGCCTTTTCTGCATTTGCGAATGATGGGGTCATGATGGAGGCCCATGCTATCTTGGAAATAAAAGATTCAGAAGGCGGAGTCATTGGAAAATGGCGTGAACAGTCCGTTGAAGTGACAGAAGCGGAAGTTGCCCAGCAAATGACTTATATGCTGAAAGGCGCTGTAGAAGATGGAACGGCCAAGAAAGCTCAAATTTCAGGGATGGAAGTTGCCGGTAAAACAGGCACCACCCAACTGCCGTTCACGGGTGTGGATGGATCGAAGGATCATTGGTTCGTCGGATATACCCCAGACATCGTCGGTGCGATTTGGTTAGGCTATGATAAAACGGATGCTGAACATTACTTAACATCAACAAGTAGTTTCACAGTACCACCAATCTTCGAGCAAGTCCTATCAAGATCGATCAGTGAATTGCCTACGAAGAAATTTGATTTGCCATTAATTGCGAATATGAAAAAAGATATAGAGAAGCAGAAGGATAAGTTGAACGAGAAAAAACGAAAACAAGAAAAAGATAAAAACGAACAGAAGAAGAAGGAAGAGAAAGAACAGAAAAAAAGAGAGAAGAAAGACAAGAAGGATAGAGAGAAGGAACGGAAGAAAAGAGAAAAGGAAAAGAAAGAGAAGAAAAACGAGAAAGAAAAGAAGAAACGAGAAAAAGAGTAAATCGTTAGTGATATTACAGCAGTGAAAAGAAGCATGAATTTTCCGGGATGGAGGATTTATGCTTCTTTTTGAGTTGCAAATACAATAAATCTATCAGCCATATTTCCTTGGAATAGTTTATGTATATATTGAATTCGTAAATTTACTGCAATTTAGGCTTTTAATTGATATGATAGTAGAAGGTAAATTGATAGGTAAGGAGTGGAAGGTTTGAAGGCGATCCGTGTAGATTATTCACCGAACATAAACGGTGTTGTAAAAATTCCTGGTTCCAAAAATAGCTCGTTGGCTCTTCTTGCAGCAGCTTGTCTTTCAGATGAAACGATAACCTTTAAAGGAATACCAAATATAGCTGATTTCCGCGTGATTTGTGAAATGGGAGAAGAAGTTGGACTGAAGATTAAACGTGAAATAACTGGGGATGTATCCATTGATCCGAGATCGATATCTTCCACCGATTTTGATCCTGTGAAGTCCTCATCATTTAGGACGGCGTATTATTTTGTAGGTGCATTACTTGCGAAATATGGAAAAGTTTCAGTAGGGTATCCTGGCGGCGATAATTTTGTAAGTCGGCCAATTGACCAGCATATAAAGGCTTTGGAGATGATGGGAGCCGAGTTTACGTATCATAAAGATTACTATGAGGTTGAAGCGAAAGAATTGCATGGTGCGACGATTTATTTTGATACGATCACTTCTGGTGCAACGATCAACGCAATGTTAGCTGCTGTCAGGGCAAAAGGGAAGACGGTGCTGTTAAATGCTGCGCGTGATCCAGAGGTTATTGATACTGCGATTTTCCTGAAAACAATTGGGGCAAAAATAAGTGGGGCTGGAACAGACACGATTCGTATCACGGGTGTAACTCAGTTACATGGCGGAACGCATCGCGTAATTCCCGATCGGCTGATAGCGGGTTCATTCTTAATTGCTGCTGGTGTAGCAGGGGGGAGTGTAACGGTGACAGATGTCATTCCGGAGCATCTTGGATCCTGCATTGCAAAGCTTGAGGAAATAGGATTAGAAATAGACATACGTGATAATTCCATTACTGCACGTTCAACAGGAAAACTACTTGCATCAAGGATTCGAACGGGTATGTACCCAAGTTTTGCAACAGATTTACAGCAACCAATGACAACCTTATTTACTCAAGCTTCAGGGAAAAGTATTGTAGCGGAAAAAATCTATCCGAATCGTTTTCAGCATGTCGGTCAACTGAGAAAAATGGGTGCGGACATTCGAGTGCGCTCTGGTGTTGCTTTTGTTAAAGGAAAAAGCAATTTGATAGGAACTACCGTTTCCGCTTCTGATATTCGGGCTGGTATTTCATTGATCCTTGCGGGCATGGTTGCAGAGGGTACCACCTACATTACTGGTATTGAACATATTGAACGCGGTTACGAAGATGCCGTAAATGCTTTTCAATCGGTAGGGGTACGGATTACAAAAGAAGATATAAACTATAAATTTAACAACCCGTTTTACGGTAAAGCTTGGAAAGGTTGTTAAATAAATAATCAGGGCTAAGCAAATCCACCGCTTAGCCCTTTCTTTGGTTCTTTTGAAATTTTTAGCATTATTATAGTTCGATAATAAAAAAAGTGGGGGACTTGAATATGTGGGTACAACGTTTTGTTGAAACGGCAAGAGGGACTTTCGAGGTTTTTGAAAAGGGGGAAGGCGAACCGTTAGCTGTCACTCATCTATACAGTGAATTTGATGACCGAGGAAATGCGTTCGCGAATCCATTTACGGAACATTATCATGTCTATCTCATCAATTTGCGAGGGGCTGGGAAATCGGTAGGCGCGCAATCTGAGGAGCAATATAGCATGAAAGAATCCGTGTTGGACCTCGAAGCGATAAGGGAAGGTCTAAACTTAACAAAATGGGGTTTTGCAGGACATTCGACAGGGGGCATGTTAGCTCTTGTGTATGCTGTGATGCGCGAGGAATCATTGACGAAAATCATTGCTGGCGGAGCTGCGGCAAGCGTTGAATATAGTGCTGATGCAGGCAGTATTTATTGCCGTGAAAACCCGAACTTCGAACGGATTATTGAAATAATGGATCGAATGGATACTCCGGACGTGCCAGTGGAGGAAAGAAAAGCTTTAGGCAGCGAATGGAATTTGATGTCTTTCTGTTCCGAAGAGAAAATGGAGGCGGCTTTTAAAAAGCCAAATAGCGGCAAGACGGTTGGGGATCGATTGACGTATTTCAGAAAAGTGGACTGCAAGACGTATGATGTCAGGGAAGAGTTGAAGCTTGTTTTCGTGCCGGCTTTTGTATATGCAGGTAAACATGATGCGCAATGCCCGCATAAATTCGGCATTGAAATTGCGGAATGCCTACCGAATGCGACATTCACTTCATTCGAACATAGCAATCATTATCCATTTTTTGAGGAAGAAGAACGATTTGATGAATTTGTAAGAAGTACGTTGACACTTATTGGCGAAAATCCTTCAAATGAACCTGCCGTAAATTAATAGAGTCTTGATTAAATGGTTCTTTTTCTTGTTCACTGTGAAGATAAGAACGTAATCACATTGGTTATCTCCTTGGATAGTAGCAGTTTTACCAGTAGCTCAAGGTTTTATTGATTCCGATAGGACTCCATTTGGAATTAAGCGACTTTGTGTCCAAACGTTATTAGAACGGGCTAAACATTTAATCGAAATCAAACCAAATACTCCTGATCAGTATCGAGTGGTTGTTTATATTAGTTTCCAAGCATTGTTTGATTCCCAAATTATAGTGTTTGCTGGTGATTCTCACTTTGAAGGGTTCTTTGATAGAAATGACGAATTTCAAAAATGGATTCCGTTATCCAAAGAAAGGCATTTTGAGAGTGAATGGAGAATAAATATCCCCCAAAATATGAGTGTTTCAAGAATTAAGGAAGAAATAACCAATGTAGATGGGGAAATTTATAAAAGAGATATTTGGTTCATAGGTGAATTAAATTAATACCTTGTTCTTGAGTTAATATGAACGGATGTTTTACTTGAAAATCTTAGGTTGCTTGGACAACTCAACGGTGCAGTTTAATAATATTTATTGGGGTCTTTACTGCTAAATAGGGTGGAAGGAATGATATTAGATGATTAGCGGGAATAAACATAAAGCGAAGGAGTGATATGTTTATGTTCAGCAAAAAAATGATTTTTATCTGCGCAGTATTATTAGCATTAGTAATTGCGGGTTGTAATCACAAAGGGTCAATAAAAGAAGAAGTTTCACGAGACAATTGGAATGAAAGTTCTCTATTCAAATCAGGAAATTACACAATGATTGGAGAAGAAGGACGTTTAGGTTTTATTTACGATAATAGCGAAGTAGTTAGATTTTATCCAAATAAAACACAAAAATATATGTGGCATTTTTGGGGAAATGAAGATGAGTTGATTGGTGACTTTGAAGTTTTGGGAACTCACGAAGACAGTGATGAGGAAATAATAATTGTACCGAAAAGAGGAAATACATCTCTTCTTAGCCCTAACAATGGTGCAGACCAGCACTTTCCAACAAATATGACGTTCCCGAAAAGTGGAATGTGGAAGTTAGATGCATATATAGGAGATAAAATATTTGGGAGTGTTTATGTAAAAGTTCATGAGGAATAAATCGTCTATTAAACTAACGTGTATTTTACTTAAGGATTGTTTAGCTGCATAAACTGCGTTATTTCTTGTTTGACAGAAGGGGGAGTAGTAAATATGCAAATACCTTTGATTGTAATTTTGGGACCTATTATAGTGGTTTGGATACTATTATATATTTTCTATAAGCTTATTAAAGAACATATAGACGAGCGCTTTGAAGAACTGAAAAAATACATGAAAGAAAATCAATAAACTTATTGAGTGTTTTGCCACGGAGGTACTTATGAAAATTCACTATTATTTAGGTTGGTTTAATAATTTCTTTCCAGAGAAACTGGGCAGGGCTTTACAGGAGGATATAACTGATAGAAAATCCCTTGCTCTGATTAGTTCAAATCCATCTATTTATGAAGATGATGGTGCTACGGAACGCTCGTGGCTTGACCATACTAACATTCTGTTTGACGAATATCATTTAATTAATTATCGGGTACAAAAGGAAGAGGCCCAAACGATAATTCAAAATGCTTCCGCCATTTTCTTGTTGGGTGGAAATGCAATTGAACAAAATGGTTTTTTTGGTGGAATACGAATTACTGGATTTGATTAAAAAAAGCAACGCCGTGGTAATGGGCGCCAGTGCTGGTGCAATCAACATGTCCACTAAATGGTTATGCTCGAAAGACTTTGGATTTAATGTCGAAGAGAACTCTGTTTACACCGGAATTGGACTTGATAATTTTTCCGTCCTCTCTCATTTTGATCTTGAAAATAATTTTGAAGTAATTCAAAGCGAACTATCCCCCCTATCGGAAGAAATAGATATTTATGTGTCGAACAAAGATTGCGCGGTACGTGTAAAGGGAGGCAAAACCGACGTTTTGGGCAGTGTTTTATTAATTTCCAACTCAAAGATTCAGAAATTGATTGAAACGCTCTAATTGTAGTGAATAGCTTCGGCTGAATTGAGTTTAGAAGGGCAGGGAGGAGAACGAAAAATGAAAAAGTTTTATGTCGCTTCGAGTTTCAAAAACATTGAGGTCGTTCGCTTGGTTAGTAATCGATTAAAAGATGAAGGTTTTATCCAAACATATGATTGGACAAGAAATGAAAGGGCGTCAACAATTGAAGATTTAAAAATCATAGGATTAAAAGAAAAGGATGCTGTAATGGAAGCAGACTTTGTAATAGTCTTATTACCAGCAGGCAAAGGAAGCCATATTGAATTAGGCATTGCACTCGGACTGGAAAAAAGAATATATCTTTATTCACCAAATGATGAAGTAAATCAATTTGAGACAACCAGTACGTTTTACCATCTCCCTGAGGTCCAGAAGTGTATGGGTGCTATTGAAGAATTCGTAGAAAAAGTCATCTCAGATCAAGTGTTAGTAAACTAATAGAAGTATATCGATTATCGTATATGAAGGCTGCTCACTATTTCATTGAACTTTTGGGAAGCCTTCTTTTTCTCTGCATGCAAATAGGTGTCAACTAATATACTCAAATAGTCTGCAAGAAGGGAGGCAAGGAATTAGTGGTGACTAAAAAATATGATGAGATATTTAGCCGAGTTGTGAAATCAAAGCAAATACATGAGTCTGTTCTATTTATCCAAAATACAAATGGGGATTTTTCATACAAAAATGAGTATGGGGGCAAGAGCATCGATTCACCATTACTCATGGCAAGTATCACAAAGCTGTTTACGACTACATGCATTTTGCAATTGGTGGAGATAGGAAAACTGTCATTAGATGATAAAGTGATAAGTTTTTTCGATAATGGGAAACTTAGTGGGCTCCATCTTTATAAAGGACAGGACTATACCGAGAAATTGACGATCGCTCATTTGTTGTTTCAGACAAGCGGGTTACCGGATGTATCGGAGGAAGGTAAAAATAATCTTAGAAAACGTGTACTCCGGGAAGATATGAGCGTCATGTTTGACGAATTGGTAGAATTGACGAAAGAGATGAAACCACACTTTGCACCTAACACGTTAAATAGATCGCATTATGCAGATATCAACTTTGATATTTTAGGCAGGATTATTGAATCCGTTACGAATTCCCCATTGGAAGATGTTTTTACGACTTTCATCTTTGAACCTTTAGGGCTTGAGAAAACATATTTGCCTATAGATGAGGATGATTTTATTCCTACTATTTATTTTAAAAATAACGCGATTTCCCGTCCGAATTACATTAAAAGTTGTCGTGCGAGTGGAGGGGCAATTACCACTGCCCGTGAAATGATGGTCTTTATTAAAGCGTTTTTTGGAGGGGAATTATTTGATAAAGAAGTTTTCCACCAATTGGAGAATTATAGGAAGTTACAAATCACCTTTTTTCCCATTCAATATGGCGGCGGCTATATGCGAATTCTGTTAGGTGGATTTTCAATGTTTTTCATGGGTAAGGGGGAATTGATTGGACATTCGGGCTCGACAGGTTCCTTTGCTTTTTATTACCCAGAGAAGGATCTGTTTTTTGTAGGCGATGTAAACCAAACGGCGAATCCAGCAACAGCAATTCGGGTGGCGATACGACTTGCGGTTTCAAGTAAATAATAGGAACGACATTTAATACTCTATTTAACGTAAGGACTGTCTACTGACGGTTCCTTTTTTTGTTGGACAGGAAGTAGTTAGAAAAACTTACACTTGCTTATATAAGCGTATGCTTATACAATTATTTCGGAAAGGTGGAGAGCGCTTATGAATACGGAAGTGACGATTGATATTCAGCGGGCATCACAGCTATTAAAATTGCTTGGAGATCAAACCCGTTTGACGATGATGAAATTACTCCAGTCACATGAATGTTGTGTATGTGAATTTGTCGAGATTTTTAAAATGAGTCAGCCGGCAATCAGCCAACATTTGCGGAAACTGAGAGATATTGAATTAGTTAAAGAAGAACGCAGAGGGCAGTGGGTTTTCTTTTCGATAAATGAACATCATGAAGATTATCCGTTCATTCAAAGTGTACTTGAGCATCTTCCGGAGCAAAGTGAGTCAATTTCTGAGTTAGAGGAACAAGGGCTTCGTGTTTGTTGTCAATAAGGAGGAGAGTACGGGTTGGGTTCGGTTATTATTGCATCATTGATTTTCATATTTACAATTATTTTAGTTATTTGGCAGCCTAAAAATTTATCAATCGGATGGTCTGCATGTATTGGTGCTGTGGTTGCTTTGTTGGCGGGAGTAGTTGATTTCCAAGATGTATTTGACGTAACGGGAATTGTTTGGAATGCGACTCTCGCTTTCATCGCCATCATTATTATTTCATTAATCTTAGACGAAATCGGTTTCTTTGAGTGGTCTGCTTTACATATGGCGAGATTGGCCAAAGGTAGTGGTATTCGCATGTTTGTATATGTCAGTATCTTAGGTTCGATTGTTGCTGCGTTTTTCGCAAATGATGGGGCAGCGCTCATACTGACACCAATCGTACTTGCGATGGTACGAAACTTGAATTTCAGTGAAAAGATGGTTTTTCCATTCATCATTGCAAGTGGGTTTATTGCAGATACGACTTCATTGCCATTAGTCGTGAGTAACTTGGTCAATATCGTTTCAGCCGATTATTTCGGCATTGGATTTGTAGAGTATGCATCCCGAATGATCGTACCGAATTTATTTTCATTAATTGCGAGTATTTTAGTGCTGTTTTTATTCTTCCGTAAGAGCATTCCGAAAGACTATAACGTTTCGGAGTTAAAAGAACCGAAGGAGGCCATTAAAGATGTTAAGATGTTTCGGCTTTCTTGGATCATATTAGGCATTTTGCTTATCGGGTATTTCACGAGTGGAATCACAGGTTTGCCTGTTTCAATAGTAGTTGGAGTCACTGCGATATTCTTTATGATAATGGCACTAAGAAGTCCTACTGTAAACACGCATCAAGTTGTAAAGGGAGCACCTTGGTCCATTGTATTCTTTTCGATTGGGATGTACGTGGTCGTTTACGGATTGCGAAATGTCGGTCTGACAAGCGTTTTAGCTGATCTCATTCAAATGGCGGCAGACCAAGGCTTGTTTATAGGTACGATTTCAATGGGCTTCATTGCTGCGATTTTGTCGTCCCTCATGAATAATTTGCCGACTGTCATGATCAACGCCTTAGCCATTGCCGATACGAGTACTACAGGTACAATTCGCGAAGCGTTGATATATGCAAATGTCATCGGTTCGGATTTAGGCCCGAAAATTACACCGATCGGATCTTTGGCTACGTTATTATGGCTGCATGTTTTATCACAAAAAGGTGTGAAAATCTCATGGGGTACATACTTTAAAACCGGTATTGTCTTAACGGTGCCAACGCTATTCATTACACTTGTCGGGCTGTATGTGTGGCTTTTACTTATACATTAAAGGGGGATTAATTATGCCGAAAAAAACACTGTATTTCTTGTGTACAGGCAACTCCTGCCGTAGTCAAATGGCAGAAGGATGGGCTAAAAAACACCTTGGTGAGGAATGGCAAGTTCTTAGTGCAGGAATTGAAGCACATGGAGTCAATCCAAACGCTATTAAAGCGATGAATGAAGTTGGCGTCGACATTTCAAACCAAACCTCTGATATTATCGATTCACAGATACTGAATAATGCAGATTTCGTTGTCACGCTTTGTGGAGATGCCGCTGATAAGTGCCCAATGACTCCTCCACATGTTAAACGGGCTCATTGGGGATTTGATGACCCTGCGAAAGCAGAAGGAACTGATGAAGAAAAATGGGCGTTTTTCCAGCGTGTACGAGATGAGATAGGGGCAAGGATTGAACTGTTCGCTAAAAATAGAGAATAAACGGTTATAATTTGTAAAGGTACCTGTGCGCCGAACAATTCAATTTATTCACTACAATTGCATGGTTATTCATTTGAAGGTGCGGTGGAATAATAGTCAGTGAATATTTATTCAAATTTTATGAATAATCATGAATGTTTCTTGCACAGGTACCTTAAAAAATTAAAAAACTTTCCGATGATAAATTCGCACAGAGAGCATCCAAGAGAAAAGATACAGAAGAGTGACTGCTAATATTGCTCCTCCATACAACAGAGCGTCATCGAGAGAGAGGAGTGTTTGGACAGTTCCTCGTATCCGATCGTTCATATCTGGTATAAATTTAGCAACTATAACAAAATAAAGGACAAACAAAACAATAGAAGCGATCATCAAATATTGGCTTTTGAATAGATATGAAAATGGAAAAGCAAGGGAGACAAAAACAGCTACAAATCCTGCTATAAATAATAATTGCCCCCACGGAACGAACTCTTTATAAATGACCAAATTCCCGATGAAAATTGTTAGCAAGACAAGGAAAATGAACACACATGCACCCGCGTATTTGGAGCTGACAATTTCTTTGCGCGTATAAGGCAAAGAATTCAGCAAGTAATGGACAGACGATTTCTCATCCGTCAAAAAGCTTTGCATAATGATGGCAATGGAAAATAAAATTCCTACGTAGATCCGAGAGCCATCCAAAAATAAGTCTAAAAATAAGATGGGCAACAGTATTAGCAATGTATATTTCTGCAAAACAATATCTTTACGAATGAGATGCAGCATAGTGATCAATTCCTTTCTTTGTGTACAGCATAATATCTTCAAGTGTCGGCTTTTCAAAAATGACTGTCTCTCCGAAAATGCCCGCTGTGCGCTGTTTATTCGCCGTCAAAGCCTCGAATCCACGATTGGATCTCCTGATTCCTATAAATTCTTGTTCCGTATCGCGATCCAATAAATCCATTTCACCTTTTACAATCGCATAGTCTTCCTCGATTTTATAATGCTCTTTCGTGAAAATATGCCGGCCATTATGGATGAACGTAATATAATCCGCAATTCGGTCCAAGTCGGTCGTAATATGCGACGAAAAGAAAATCGTCTTTTCATCATCCTGCATGAGTTCATGGAGGATATCCAATAGCTCCCTACGAAATATTGGGTCTAACCCGGATGTCGGTTCATCCATGATGATCAACTCAGCGTGATGGGATAGTGCAAAGGTCAAGGAAGCTTTCATCATCATTCCTTTTGAAAACGTCTTGATCTGTTTCTTCATCGGCAATTCAAATAGGTTGATATAATGATTAAAAAGGGTATCGTCCCAATTTCTGTAGGCAGGTTTTATGATTTTCTTCATCTCTGAGAGCGTTATATTCTCGTATAGAATATTGTTATCATATACAAAGCCAATTCGTTGTTTGATTTCTTTTTCATGGTTTTTATAGTTCAAACCAAAGAGCGAAATCTCACCGCTGTCCGGTTGCAATAAATTCATGATCATCTTGATCGTTGTGGATTTACCCACGCCGTTTCCACCGATGAATCCTGTAACGAAGCCCCTCTTCACTGAAAGTGAAAAATCTTTCAGCTCAAACCCTTTGAACGTCTTATTTACATTTCGCAATTCAATTACGTTTTCCATCATGTCTCCTCCTTATATAACAAGGTTAGTAATTCTTGTAATTCCGCTAATCCGACCCCTATTTCCTTGCTGTTCACAATGGCGGATTGTAACTGTTCTTCAATGACTTTCATTTTCCGTTCAAGAATCATTTCATTATTTTGCTCTGATACGAATGACCCTTTACCAACAATCGAATAAATAAATCCGTTTTTCTCAAGCTCTTCATACGCCCGTTTTGTCGTGATGACGCTTATATCCAAGTCTTTCGCTAACTGGCGCATCGATGGCAGCGCCTCTCCTTCCCGTAATTCATTCGTCAAAATATGTTTCTTAATCTGCACATAAATCTGTTCGTAGATTGGATCCTTTGAAGTGTTGGAAATGATAATTTGCATAAAAAAACCTCTTCCTTACTATAGTGTGTATACACGTTATATACACTATATACAATACGAGAGTAATGTGCAAGTGGAATTTGAAATTTAAAGGTACCTGTGCGCCGAACAATTCAATTTATTCACTACAATTGCATGGTTATTCATTTGAAGGTGCGGTGGAATAATAGTCAGTGAATATTTATTCAAATTTTATGAATAATCATGAATGTTTCTTGCACAGGTACCTCGCATGAGTTGGGGATTTGTCATGAAAACTGACATATATTCATATAATATATTTGGGGTGGAAAAATGCCGAGAATCAAATATCGGGAAAATGATGTTGACCTGATGGCGAGGATGATGAGGGCGGAAGCTGAAGGTGAAGGCAATCAGGGGATGTTGTATGTAGGGAATGTAATTGTTAACAGGGCCGTGGCGGATTGCTTGGACTTTAGGGATGTAAGGACGATCAACGATGTTATTTTTCAAGTGCAAGGAAATAATTATTCCTTTGAAGCCGTTCAAAAGGGGAATTTGTTTTATGAACGAGCGAGATCTAATGAAAAAAGATTAGCGAGGCAGAATTTGGAGTATTGGCGACAGCATCCAGCGAGATTCGCCCTTTGGTACTTCAATCCTTACGGACCTTGTCCGCCGACCTGGTATGGGCAACCTTTTACAGGACAATTTAAAGCCCACTGTTTCTATGAACCTGCAGCGGGTACGTGTGAAAGTGTTTATAGTTAGTCTTATCGGTGAAATTACATTAACCCTTTTCGAGTCAATTGACTTGAAAAGGGTTTTTTAGTTGGGAATTGTAAAGGTGCCTGTGCGTCACACAATAGAGAATATTCATTGATTATACATGAATTTCAAATAAGGATATAGTAAGCAATGTGTTTTAGTTTGAACTTGCTGTATTATTATGCATATAGCTAAATTATCATAAATGTGTGTTGCACAGGTACCTTTAAAAAAAGAGGTACCTTAAAAGAAAAGTCTCTCCGTTATCTCCTCACAAACAACAGTTTAAACCACTGATTCACGATGAATGGCATTATCGACAAACTATAGATGAGCAATAGTTGTGTGCTGCTTAACGTGGCGACTTTGAAAACGCCTGAAAGTGACGGGATGAGCAGGACGGCGTGCAAACTTATGAATCCAATGATGAACGCGTACCATGTGTACTTGTTTGAAAAGACGCCGATTGTAAAGATGGATTCCTTCGATCTGGAGTTAAACCCATGAACCAGTCGGGACAAGCATAACGTCGCGAACGCCATTGTGCTTGCTGTTACGACATCTCCTGTTTCGAGTCCCGTCCGAAAAGCGATGATGGTGGCGACGGCGATTAGGATTCCTTCCATAACAACCCGGGCCGTAAACACTTTCGTTAATAAAGGTGTGTGGATATCCCTTGGCTTGTCCTTCATCGCTCTCTTGTTATGCGGCTCAAATCCGATTGCAATCGCAGGAAGGCTGTCGGTCAGCAAGTTGATGAATAACAGGTGCACTGGCGCGAAGGGGACGGGTAGTCCTAACACTGTCGCGTAGAGTACGACAAAAATCGCCCCTGCATTTCCTGATAATAAAAAGAGAATGGAGTTTTTGATATTCGTGTAGATGCCTCGTCCATTCGAAATCGCTTTGATGATCGTTGAAAAGTTATCATCCGTCAACACCATGGAGGACGCGTCTTTTGCCACTTCCGTTCCGGTGATTCCCATTGCCACACCGATATCGGCCTTCTTCAAGGCGGGCCCATCGTTCACGCCATCCCCTGTCATTGCGACAACATGTCCTTTTTCCTGATAGGCATTCACAATCCGCATTTTATGTTCCGGTGTGACACGGGCAAAAACGGAAAAATCTTCAATCCGATCCCGAAGCTCTTCCCGAGTCAATTTTTCAATTTCGTGGCCTTCGATCGCTTCGGAAGGATCATTTAAAATCCCGATTTGCTTCGCGATGGACATTGCTGTTATTTTATGATCGCCCGTAATCATGACAGGCTTAATCCCAGCTTGAATGCAGCTTTCAACCGCTGCTCTCGATTCTTTTCTTGGGGGATCCATGATTGCGAACAATCCCATGAATGTAAGACCGATTTCATCCCTAACATCAATAGGGCGGTTGCTCCTTCGTTCTTTATAGGCAATCGCCAACACTCGTAATCCGTCTTCGGAAAAGGTTCGGTTAACCTCTTCGATTTTTCTACGGTGTTCATCCGTCATCGTCACAATCCCTTTTGAGGTCTCGATTTTGACGATTTTCGGCAGGAGGACATCGACCGCTCCTTTTGTAATCATGACGGTTTGATTACCCATGTCATTCAAAGTGCTCATAAGCTTTCGATCGGAATCAAAAGGAAGTTCCGCCACCCGTGGATGATGCTTCCTGACAAGCAATTCATCAAAAAGGAGCTGTCTCCCTAACTTCACAAGCGCCATTTCAGTAGGGTCACCGATCTCTTTTTCATTCTGACTTAACGCATCGTTGCAGAGCAGTGCCTGTAGAAGGAGTTTCTTTTGAATCGGATGTTCCGGATGTAATTGATCGTGCGGAATGACTTTTTCGTCTACATACACATGCTGAACTATCATTTTATTCTCAGTCAACGTCCCGGTTTTATCGGAACAAATGACCGATACGCTGCCTAAACTTTCAACGGCATACAACTTCCGGATAATCGCGTTTTCCTTCGCCATTTTCCGGGTTCCGAACGCCAATACAATCGTCACAATCGAACTAAGGGCTTCAGGGATTGCTGCAACAGCGAGCGAAACAGCGAACATGAATGACTCGACCAATTCACGGCCACGAATGAGGTCGATCGTGAAAATTGCTACGCAGATCATCGTAATTCCAAGCGCCAACTTTTCCCCGAAGTGATCCAGGCTTATTTGGAGAGGGGTTTTCTTTTCCTTTGCAGTATCCAATAAATTCGCGATCTTCCCGATTTCGGTCTCCATCCCGATTGCAGTAACGGCGACAAGTCCACGTCCATTCGTGACAAAGCTGCCGGCGAACACCATATTGTTCTGATCGGCAATCGTTTCATGTGCTTCACCAAGCGGCGCTGAGCTTTTTGCCACCGCCAAGGATTCACCGGTCAGCGAACTTTCATTAATATGCAAATTGAAGGATTCAATTACTCGTCCATCAGCGCTTATGAAATCGCCGGCCTCAAGCAACAGTAAATCCCCGACAATAATATCTTCCGAATCAATCTCAATGAGCTGGTTGTTCCGCATCACTTTTGCAGTGGGGGAGGACAACGCCTTTAAATTCTCCAATGACTGTTCCGCCTTCGCATGTTGAACAGTCCCCAATATTGCATTCACAATAACGACAAGCAGTATAACAATCGTGCTTTCGACTTCTCCTAACAGAAATGAAACAAAAGCGGCGACCAACAAAATGATGACTAACAAATCCTTGAACTGACCAAAGAAAACAGCTATGGAGCTCGTCCTCTTTCCCTCCGTCAATTCATTGTAGCCATACTTGTCCCGCCGCATCTCCACATCATCGTCATTTAAACCATGCGGAGTCACCTCGAGTGACTTCATGACCTCATCCGCAGACAGTCGGTGATAGGCTAACATCCAATTCCCCCTCCAGTCGAAAAACCATATCGGGCAACCCCAAAAGGTTGTCCAATCTTCGGTATCATCCTATGCAGGCGGTCGTGGTTCGTATTCCAAGGATTGTAAGAGGATTGTAAAGAGAATGTGATTGTAAAGGTGCCTGTGCAGCACACAATAGAGAATATTCACCGTAAATGTATAATGTAAAACCTTGAATGTTGTATCTATGATGTTTTAATATTGTTCATTCGCATTTTTATTCAAACTAATGAATTACCATAAATGTGTCTTGCACAGGCACCTTTACAAAGGTACCAATGCTAAGTTGTGGGAGTTTAAAAAACTATGATTATCTGCATAATTGCTTTAAAATATAATTTTCGTCGACTAATTCATATAATGGGCAGCTCGAAAAAAGTATATTTGTAGACTGGAGAAGTAATGTGCAAATGATACAACAACTAAAAAATAAAAAGAAACTTCTATCTATACTCTTAGGTGTATATGTAGCTATATTGGTATACTTTATGTTTTTCGGATTTGGACGTCCGCAGATTGTAGGGTCCCAAGAATATCGATATTCGTTAATACCTCTTCGAATTCCCTTGTGGCTCCCAAAACATTTTTCAATTGATATTATTAAACTCTGGATCTTTGCTCTTGGTAATCTTATAGCATTTATTCCGTTTGGTATACTTGTGCCAATAGTATTTGAACATCACTTTAAAACATATGCTAAGTTGATTACCTTATTTGTGTCTTTTATTCTATGTATGGAAATTGTTCAACTAATAACTTATTTAGGAAGCTTTGATGTTGAGGATATTATTATAAATACAATGGGTGCAACAATTGGCTTTTGCTCATATAAAATAAGCGAACGTATGAATACTTCGAAAAAGTATTGGGTTTCTATGGGATTGTCCATAACGGGGTTAACTTTGCTGATGTTCCTTATTGCGTGGATATTTAACAATACAATCACACCATATCTTGAAAAGACATTTGGCTTTTGGTTTTAAAAAGGCGGTATCTGTGGGTTTTGGATAACCACAGATACCGCCTTTTAGGATTATGAGGATTTATTTGTTTGTTCTGCATATCGTTTAAAATTATCTAATATCGCTTGCCATCCTTGTCGTTACAGACCTTTTCCACTGGTGCCTGGATCGATGCTTCAATTGTGATTTCCTCAAATGCTCCATTTGTCTCACCTTTAAATGTATTTAGTTCTACGTTACCTATGATTAACTTCCACCAGTATTATAAACCTTTGAATTTTATTGAGCGAATAATCCAATTAAGTAAATTGCCAAGTATTTGCATCAAGCTTTATTCATCCCTCTACTAATTATGCCTTCTCCCAATTCACAGGCGGCTTATTGAGTTGCGGAGGAATGCCTAACTCCTTTGATGCAGCAAAGATAAATTCTCTCCTGAAAAAGTAACTTCGACTCATAACAATTTTTCCATTTTCAATCTCTTGGTACTGAATATCATGGATAAGTGGGCCATTTTCTGATTCTGATAGAACGACAATGACTGGCCTACCCCATAGTATATATTGTTTCGCTTTGTGGCCAGGCAATCCAAATTGTAATGACCCATTTCGAATTTCATCCTTCGTAGTTTCAAGAAAACCAAGGGAGGCTTCATAATGGGGTTGGTCGCTGAATAATTCAAGAAGACCTTCCACATCGCCATCAGCTATTGCCTTTAAATATGTCTGGATGACTTGATGTTCACTTTCAGTAGGCTCCGTTTTCGACCTATTTCCCTCAGGCATATCCTTCAGCTTATTCTTCATCCTTCTTGTTGCAGCATACACAGCAGTTGGTGTTGTTTTTATGATACTTGCCACTTCGTCTGCATTGAATTGGAAGATCTCCTTTAAGAGAAAGACAGCAGTTTGCTTAGGAGTGAAAAGGTAAAACAGCTGTTCCAAGGCCTCTTCAAGCTCCAGATGATCAGAAAAATCGGCTGTAGGCAAATCATCTTCAGACAACGTTCCAAGGTTTCGCTTTTCTCTACGACAATGGTCAATCCATGTATTTGTCGCAATACGATAAAGATATGATTTGAGATTTGTAACATGCCACCGTTGATATAAACTCCCCATCGTCTTTAACATCGTTTCCTGATAAAGATCCTCACCATCCCACGGAGAACCCGTCAAATAGCGACAATACTTCCATAATCCATCTCCCAAATCCGCAATGACTGTTTCGAATTCCTTTTGAAATTCCCGCGACAGCTCAATAACCTGATTAACTTTCTGTTCACCCAATGTATAGCCCCCTTTAGTTCCTTCATATGTATAACGAATAAGATGAGGAGAATTATACTAATTCCCATTAAAAATTTATCTTAGCACAATAAAGCCCTACAATTTTTGGTTGACAATCTATTTGCGGTTCTCACTTTATGTAAAGGTGCCTGTGCAGCACACAATTGTAAAGGTGCCTGTGCAGCACACAATAGAGAATATTCATTGTGTATGCATAATAAAAAACCTTGAATGTTGCATCTACAAGGTTTTAATATTATATGTTTGCATTTTTATTCAAACTACTGAATTACCATAAATGTGTCTTGCACAGGCACCTTTACAAAGCAGGCACCTTTACAAAGGTATCTCAACAAAAAAGGAGACACTCATTCACATGTGAATTGTGTCTCCGCATAGTTTATTTATCGATGTTTTCTCCCCAACAACCGCTTATTACTTATTCGACCCGTCGTTTGATTACTCTTTGCGCCATGATTGCTATTTTTTTTGCCTCAATTATTTCCTCTTTCGCAGCTCCCGTGAAAATTCCCGTTTCCAATAACCCAGTAAAAGCCTCAATTTTTTTATCAGCGAACACTAAAAGTTCTTCTGCGTTGATGTTCGGATCATTTGCTAATTTCATTAATTCCCAAGCCTTTTGTAATGCCTTACTTGTTATGTTCACTGTAAAATCGAATTTCTTTTCCATCCTATCCCCCCGCATCTTGGTTGTTTTGTATTATATGCAGGGAGACTTAAAGGATGGGCAACTATATCTCCGTTCAGAAAGACAGGACGACAATGATTGTCCATTACAATTAAACAATCACTCTTCGGTTTGCATACGATAACATTAGTATCGCGCAAAGGAAGTGAAAGAAATGCCGAACGACCAGCTGCAAACGCTGCGCACAAAAAATCCGGAAGAAGGTTATAAATTAGCAGTTAAGCTCGCGCAAAAGGGGATCTTACTTACACAACCATCTGAGGAAATCAGAAAAATGTTACGTCCAGTTTATTCAACGAATGCGGATAGTTTAATAGCAACCTCACACGTTATTGCCATACATTTTCAAACCGTTGCTTTTGCCAATAACTATTGGAATCAGTAAATGATAAATCTTTGTTATGAAAGCACTGTAAAAAATAAGTAAAAGGGATTTATGGAATATAAAAAGCCATTGGAGTTTTGCTTTTTAGTGCACCCTAAAAGGTTAGGGTCAAAATCTAACCTTCAGGGTGCAGTGCAAAAAGTGGTGGCTTTTTATGTTGTTAAATCCGTATAATGTAAATAAAGTACATCTCCTGAAAGGATGATAACAATGACCCTGAATCCGTTGACAGCGAGGGAACGTCTTCTTGAAGTGATCCGCATTTTAGAAGCTTTTTCGGATGAGGATGAAGTGTTGTCCATCCATGATATACATAGTTATTTCCACGGCGACATGCAAGTCGGCATCGGGGCAGTGAGGGATGATGTGGCTGCGCTCGAAGATTCAATCGTTTTCCCGGTGACAGCGGTTCAAGAGAAAAAGGGAATGTCGAAACATTATTATTATGACGGCAGGCCATTTGAAATCCATGAACTTCGTCTACTCATGGATGCCATCAGTGCCGCAAAATTCATTTCCAAACAGGAAACCGATCGCCTTCTTATGAAAATCCGTAAGTTGACAAGCAAGAGATTGGCGAAGCAATTGACGAATGTGCTCCATGTTGCAGAACCGTCAGCGAAAGAGTCGGGTGAAATTGTTGCGACTGTCCAGCTATTGCATGAAGCTATCCACGACAATCGAGTCGTTGCTTTTCAATACGGTCGTTACGGGACAGACCTCCAATTCCATTTGAGCAATGAAGGGCAGGACTATCTCGTCCATCCGCTCGCACTCGTCTGGAATAATGATCGCTATTATCTCATAGCACATTTCATTGTGGAAGATGAGGTTAGGCAATACCGGCTCGATCGGATGCGTAATGTCCAAGTGTATGAAGAACAGTTCGTTCCAGACCCCTATTTTAATCTCCATGAGTACACAAGCAAGATGTTTCATATGTTTGGCGGCGAAATGATTTCATTGGAAGCGAGGTTTGCCGATTCCCTCATCAACATCGTCATCGATCGTTTTGGAGTGGGTGCCAATATTCAAGCCCAGCAAGACGGATCCTTCCTATTAAAAGCGCAAGTAGCGATGAGTGAAGGCTTAGTCCGTTGGCTATTCCGTTGGGGCGGTGATGTCAAAGTCATCCATCCTGCAGAACTCGTTTCGCGAATGAAAGAGGAAGCCCAAAAAGTAGTTGACCAATATCAGTAAACCTTTGTGGATATCCGCAAAGGTTATTTTTTTCGTGGAATTACAATGAAAGAGTACAAAAACAAGGAGGGGTTTTATATGAGAAAATTAATGATGATTTGTAGCATGTTCATGTTTGTTTTAGTCGCAGCTTGTGGAGATATCGATGAAAAAAATACCCGTGAAGTGAAATCCGATAATGATGCTGCGGCGGATGTCCAGAATAATGAAACTGAAGCGGCGGAAGAAGTTGAAGAAAAAGAAAAAGAAAAAGAAAAACCTGTGGGCACCCGCTCAAATCCATTGCCTTTCGGAGATACAATTACCGTGAAAGAGAACATCTACGATGATAGCTTTAATTCCTATGAATCATTCGTCGAGATCACACTTCTTGAAACAATCCGCGGCGAAGAAGCATGGTCTCTAATTGAAAAAGAGAATATGTTCAATGAACCGGCAGCAGAGGGCTTCGAATATGTAATGGTGAAAGTGAGAGGGTTCCTAAAAGAATCCGAAACGGAAGACGACAGCTTGTACTTCTCAAGCGGGAATTTCAAATTCGTTTCGAATGATGGCGAAGTATATGATTGGGCATTCGCAGTCGTCCCAAATGAGTTATCTAAAGAGCTATACAATGGCGGCACTGCAGAAGGCTATATTGTCAACCAAGTGAAAATAGGAGATGACTTCAAGGTTTCGTATAATTCAAGCGAAGGATCGCCGGTATTCTTTTTTGTGGAGTAAGTAATATGGAAAATACTGTTTGCTATTGATGTAGATGCGCTATGGATTATGCTATGATTAAGGCAAGAAACGAAACAAGGAGGGCTTTACAAATGAAATGGGAAGAAGTACGTAGGTTATACCCGAATCAATACGTAAAACTGAATATCCTTGACTTTCACGTAGAAGAAGACAGAAAAATTGTAACTGATGTAGCTTTAATAAATGTCATTGAAAACCCTAATACAGCTACGAAAGAATTACTGCGGGCAAAAGGGAATACTATTGTTTATCATACAGGAACTGAAAAAATTGAAATTGAAATGAGAAACCCTACCGGCTTCAGAGGAATAAGGTTATGAAGCTAGGAGTAGTAAATCAGTTATTAGAAGTAGAGATGATTATTTCTTATAAAAATAAATCTAAAAGACTGGACAAGCTTGTTGTTGACACGGGAGCAGCACATACACTGATTTCCACTGATATCGTCGAAGATCTGGGCATATTTTTTGAGAATGGAGATCCTTTAGTTAGTTCATATGGTATTGGAGGAGTGGAATATTCATTTCGGAAGCCTGTGGATCTCATCAAGTTTGGAACTCATGAAATAAAAGAAATGAAATTAGATTTTGGTAATTTGCATGAGTGGGGCATAAATGGCCTCATCGGACTGGATATCTTATTGGACGGTCAATTTATTATTGATTTGAAGGACTTAGTAATGGTTCAAAGTGAATAATGATTTATGAGAAGCCAATCAGACTATTTGATTGGCTTCCTATTCTAATGCAGATAAATCTTGAGTGAAAAAATAATTATCAAACTTGGTACCCTTCACTCAATTCACCCCTTAATGGTTATCGCATATTCAATGTACGGATTTAGAAAGGGAATGGTTTCGGATAAACTCCTTGGTGGCAGTGGGGAAGGGATATTGTCATTGTTGTCTACACCAAAATAAAATAGTAACCATCCCCGCATAACCGACAGGATGGTTACTATTTGCATTCAATCTAAAATATCGTATAAAGCGTCGTATTAGCGACCGTCACCATTGTCATTAGCAATGTATTAATAAAGGCTGCTACATATACATTCCCCGTTTTACGATAGAGGTAACGATTGAATATGGCAGCTATGATTAAGACAGGCACAAGACCGATCACAATAATAGAGGACAGTGATTCACTCGGATATCCTGCTGTTCCCGTCGTGAATAATAATCCATATTGATAGATCAGGTAAAGGACCAATCCGCCCACGAAATGCAGAATAGAAATTAGGTAGCCTTTCATTCCGTCGTATTTCGCACTTGCGGTATTGATGTTTACCGTCATCCCTATGATGAAGTAGAAAATGAAGAAAAGGGGTGCGTATTTAAGCATGGCGATTAAGTGATGAAGCTCGAACGTTTTAACCGCAAATGTCCAAAGTCGGAAGTCGACCTTGAAAATTGCATCAATTGCATACAAGACACCATACCCGATCGCAACAGTTACAGCGGCTGTTACAAATGAAGCCACAATTGATTTAATATGCACCTTTACTCCATAATTCTCGATTGTCGCGCCTGCAGGTTTCTTAGAAACAAAGTGATAGCAAACCGTGACCAAAAGCATTACAATCGCCACATTTATTGCCCAGTAAACAATTGAATTCACAATCGGTGCCCCGAAATTCTCGGTTGTCGCAAAGAATCTACTTTGCTCCCTTAAAATAATATATTGAATCCCGCTTAACACAAATAAAACAAAGGAACCTGTTTTGACATTCTTATCTAAATTTCTAATCCAGGAGAGAATGAAAACAATAGCAGACAGTACAATAAAAATCATACTTATTTGCCGTAGCAATCTCATTCCGGAAACATCGCCACCATACAATGCGGAGAAGAACAGGGCAGGGTACAATCCGACAAATACTATTGTTAAATATCTTGCGAACTTTGACCCGATTGTTACCGGTTCAGGCAGTGGGGCTGGTTTTTTAGTGTGAATCCAAGCGAAAAACGGCAGTTTGGATAATAATGATGTAACTGGAAGTACCAGTATAAAGAATCCAATCAGTGCGATAAATGAAGCAAACTCTTTAAACATCCATGACTGTCCATCCTTGCCAACCTTCACAAGGTCGTTATAATCAGCAAATGCCATATCGTAAAAACCGATTGCATATGCGGTCGACTGCTTAGAAAAATGGTTCCATGGATGCGTCTCATTCGGTTGATAGATTACTCGTTTGCCGCCATTAACATCGTAAATTTCCCCGGCTTTCGAAGTCTCGGGATTACCAAGGAATCCTTGGCCCTCTTCTGTTCCAACATAATTCTTCTTTACAACTGTACCACCCGCTGATGCGCCAAAGAAGAATTCGTCATACTGCGCAGCAACCATGCCAGATGTTCTTGGGCCATAAGAGTTGTTAATATCATCCACGCTATACCCTAATGTTTTCACCCATTGATAATCGGATCCGAGGGTCAGAGAACTATAAATCTTCCGAACTCCCGATTCCTGAAAATCAACTTCATCCAACATGACAGCGTGAGTAGAAGAAAATCCACCCATGGAGTGGCCCGAAACCGCGATAATCCCATTCCCATTTTCATCTTTCAATACATAATCCTGTCCATACATATACTGGACAGCATCATAGATGGCATGTGGCCAAAACGAGAAAAACGGTATCGGCTTTTCCATCGTCCCTGTCGAATGGCCATGATCGTACTGATCCAACGCCAACACGACATACCCTCTCTTCGACATCTCTATCGCCTGGGCATCTTGCATTTCAGCAGAGTTCAAATAGCCATGTGTCGTGATAAGTGTCGGTTTAGGCTGTTCTGTAGCATCCTTCGGTTTATATAAAAGACCCGAAAGTTCCCCTCTTGGTGTTTCGAAATAAATTCTTGATACATCTACGTCTCCAGCGGAACTGTTAAACTGTGAAGCCGCTATACTACCGACTAAAATAAGCAGCAAGGAGATCACTGCCCAAACGAACGGTTTCTTTAGGTTTTTCATAATACCCCCCTTTGGCATAATATATTTCGGGTATGGAAATAAACCCAATAGAGTATACGCTGTCATAAATACACATATGCAATGATTTAGTTGATTTGTATAGGGGGTTTGATGCAGCCTAACATCTTTTTCCTTCAAGCCATCACCTAATAATTTATTTGCATACTATGTATAGAACATCCTAATGATGGAGGTATGCAATTGACGAACTTTCTATCTTTTACTGGTAGAGTGATGGGGATCGAAGACTTTCCAATCATGACAAACGATCCAAATGCAGGCTGTTACAAATTATTTACATTGACAGATATGGACGGTTCGACAGTGAATTTTGTTATTGAGCCAATGACTTATTTTGTTGGACATGAAAAAGTGAGGGTCGGTGACATCGTGACCGGTTATTACGATGCGAATGCGCCAGTGCCGTTAATATACCCTCCGCAATATCGGGCGATCGTGATGGCGAAAGTCCATACGGATTACTCTGTAACAGTGAGTTTCTTCAACAGCCAATTACTAAGCAGCGACGGCATGTTACTATTAAAACCATCGAGGCAAACAGAAATCATCCTCGAAAACGGCCAAGATTTTACCGGCAATCTTGCAAACCGAGATCTTGTTGTCATCTATGGAGCTTCTACAAGAAGCATTCCAGCTCAAACGACACCGTCTAAAATAATCGTACTTTGTTAGAGAGAACGTATGTGAAAGAGCCAACTGCTTTAAAGCGGTTGGCTCTTTTTTAGACTATCAAATTATATTTCAACGCATACTCAACAAGCTCATATTTTTTAGATATGCCTATTTTATTCATAATTCGTGTCTTGTGGGTATCGACCGTTTTTATGCTAATCATTAATTCCTCAGCGGTTTCGGTTAATGAGAACCCTTTAGCAAGGAATTGCAGGATTTCTCGTTCGCGTGGACTTAATAGGATGAAAGGGTTTTTAGCATCAGTTTCATTCTGCATACTTTTTATGACAGAACGTATTTCTTTAGGTCGAAGGTAGATGTGGCCAGCCATTACCGTGTCAATTGCGGTGTACAATTCTTCATCAAATGCGGCTTTTGGGATATAGCCTGACGCACCTGCCTGCATCACTAAAGAAACATAATCTTCGTCTTCGTGCATCGTTAGGACAATGATCTTTGCTTGTTTATGCGTGGATTTTATTTCCGTCAAAACCTGGATTCCATTCAAGCCTGGCATCGAGATGTCCAATATTAAGATATCCGGTTGTAAGGTATTGTAAAGCCTGATTGCCTCATGTCCGTCTTTTGCTTCTCCTATCACATGAAAGGAAGGTCTTTTCTTCAACAGTAACTTTAACCCGGCTAAAACCAGAGCGTGATCATCCGCTAACAATATGCTTGTTTTCTCTTCCAACGGGCTATCCCTCCTTCTGATGTATGGGAATGGCTACAATAACTTCGGTTCCACCCGTACTTGCCTCTCGGATTAAAAATTGACCGCCTAATAATTCGGCTCTCTCTTGCATTCCATAAATTCCAATCCTATTTTGCTCTCGAGCCATTTCGAAATCAGCTTTTTGTATACCTTGCCCGTTATCAAGAATAGAAATATTGATGGAGCTGTCTTCCATCCAAATTTTTATCATGACAGTAGTCGCCACCGTATGCTTGGCGATATTGGTCAGGCATTCTTGAGTGATCCGATAAAATGCCAAACTACTATGATCATCTAATGGAATGGGATATTCGGGAGCTTCAAGCGTGACTTCAATCGAATACTTTTCCTTGAAATTTTCGATGTATTTTCTGATCGCTGGCAGTAAACCCATATCATCTAAAATAGGTGGTCTTAACTCCACAGCCAAATCCCTGATTTCCCGTAAAATGCCCGCTGCGATATCTCTGCTTGTATACAATAATGCTTTTTGCTCCTTATCCTCGGCTTCATCGGCCAATACCCGCATCGTCACCATTAGTGAAGCAAGGGCTTGGCTTGTTTCATCATGTAGTTCGCGTGATATCCTTTTTCTCTCATCCTCTTGTGCTGAAAGCAGTTTTGAGATTAACGTATCCCGAAGTCGTTCTTTTTCTTGTAATTCCTCTAAAAGCTTTTCGACTTTTGACCTCGAGCTGATCAGATTATCAGCCATTTCGTTGAACACCCTTACTAATTTTCCGATGTCTTCATCATCCACAACCGGTGCTCTTAAGGATAAATTGCCTGCGGAAATTCCTGTAGCAGTATCCACGAGTGTTTCAATAGGTTTCGTTATGATGCGCGTCGTAATATAAGCGATGCCTACAGCGATTAGGCAAACTAATAAAGTACCTAAGATCAGATCGCCTATTTTGGATAAGGTATATTCTCTTGGCAACTTCTCCGACATCCCTACTCGAACGAATCCTACTTCACCATCTTCAATCGGGACAAGTACATCGTGGATTCTCCCTTCATCAGAAGAGAGTATCGCCAAATCTTTTTCGATGCCCTGAGGAGTATGTGCGTTCAAGATGCCTTTAGGGATATAATCCGGAAAGGTATGTCCAACAAGCACTTGCTTACTGTTAAATACAAGGATATAGCGGATATCTTCATTTGCCTGCCGAGCCCTTGTGATCAAAAGATGAATTGCATAATAGTCCTCAATCAGTATGTAGTCGGAGCTCATCGCTGCAATATTCTCTGCGACAGACTCACCATGTTTTTTAAGATCCTTCGCCATCGTATCCGTAAGCGAATTCCAAATGATAATCCCTAATAGTAAAGAGAGAAACAATAAGGAAGCGATTATGGATCCTAATATTTTTTGGTTGATCTTTAATCTATTAATCCATTTCATCGAAAACCTCATATAGGCCAGGTTCAAACGGAACGAATCGGTCAATAGATAAACCCTGCAGTGATGGCAATAAATTTTCCTGTTCGTGCATGGATAGGAAACTATCCATAATGATTTTTTTCTCTTCGTCCGGTAAATTCTTTCTAACGACGATAGGACCTGTTCCAATCGGTTTAGATTGGATGATGATCTTCAGGCGGTTCATTAATTCAGGCTGTTGAAGCTTGGCTCGGTCCAAGGCGAATGAGTTAACAGCCGCACCATCGACGATTCTATCGACAACCGCGTTGAGTGTGTTTTCGTGGTTGTATGTAAAAGTATAATGACCTAAAAAATGCTCAGGAGTTTCCCCTATAGTCTCCAATTGCTTTTCGAAAAAAAGATAACCTGAATAACTAAAAGGGTCGGTAAACGCAACATTTTTTCCTTTCAAATCAATCAAAGAATCAATTGCACTTTCACTATGTACGACGATATACCCGTAATAATAGGGGAGTCCCATACGTTCTTGCATGGCGATTGCCTCAATTCCTTCAAAGTCACGAATCGTAATATAGGCACCAGTCGGAAAGAAGGCAATATCCGCGCCTCCTTTTATCATCAAGTTATTAATCTCACTATAGCTTTTACGCTGGATTAAAATAGTTGGCCGATTAAGCTGCTCACCAACATAGTTTGCGATTTCCCGATAGTACATAACTGTATCAGTCGGAGAAAGCACACTTGAAATTGCTACACGAAGGGGAGCATCGTCAACTTGATAGTCAATTGGGGAGTCGTCAGGTTCAGCGAAGATGATTTTATTAGATGAACGGTCCTGTTCACATCCAGTTATAAATAAAGAAAAAGTTAGGATTACGAATATCCTTATCCACTCAGTCATGTTTTCCTCCACATTTTCGCGTTGCACCAAAGCAGAAATTTATCCCAATTATAACACAAAATAATTAATTATTTGATTGTTCAGTAGTTAACTATTTTTCGTGTAGGAGAATATCTGACAGTAAATCAGATATTTGCTGATAGTTTGCTGTATTCATATACGTTAGTCTGAAAAAGGGGAAGAGTATTTATTTGAAAAGGGATGAAAGCGCTTTCTTTCAAGCGGGCTAATTAATCCAACAAGGGGGAGTATCATGATGAAAGTGAAAAAACGTATTTCATTAATGCTCATTGTATGTATCATGCTAATATTGAGTGCATGTGCGGGTGAGAAGGGCAAGGCGGGAGGAAAGGGAGAGTTGACGATATACTCACCACATACTCCAGGGTTTTCCGAAGAGTTAGCCAAAAAGTTTGAGGAACTACATGGTATAAAAGTGAACGTCCATTATGCTGGAACAAACGTCTTGGTCAACCAAATGATCGCGGAAAAGAGTAACCCAAAAGCTGACATTTGGAATGGTGGCGGCGGGATTCTTGCATTTGAATCTGCAATTGATAAAGATATCTTAGGCCAATTCATGCCTCAAAGCGCCAAAGATTGGGCAGTCGTTGAGGATGGCATTAAAATGAAGCACGAGGACGACTATTACGTTGGCGTACAGGTTCAAGTCCTTGGTTTTGCGTACAATACGGATTTAGTAACAGAAGAAGAAGCACCAAAAACATGGGAAGATCTATTGGACCCGAAGTGGAAAGGGCAAATACAATTCCCTAATCCGGCCGCATCCGGAACGTCTACGTTAATGGTAATGAGCTATATGATGAAACATGGCGAAGAAGCTGGGTGGGAATACTTCCAAAAGCTTGCTGACCAGGCAAACTCAATCCCAGACTCCGGATCCGCGCCAACAAGCGCAGTTGCAATGGGAGAGGCGCTGATCGGAATAGGGTTCGACTTCATGGCGTATGACCAAAAAGAAAGAGGAGAAACAGTGGATTTCATCCTCCCAGATGTAACGCCAATTTTAGTGAACCCAGCAGCTCTTGTAAAAGATGGACCAAACCCAGAAGCAGGAAAAGAATTCCTGGAATTCATGCTTAGTAAAGAAGCCCAAGAAATCATCGCAGACTGGAACCTAATCCCTGTCCATCCTGAAGTAAAGTCAAAAACTCCATTGAATTTAGCGGATATTAAATCCCACGCAGCTATTCTTGATATGGACTGGGTGAATGAAAACTATGATCGAATTCGGAATGAGTGGAAGGATAAGATAAAGTAAATGACATTGACCCTTTTCGAGTCTACTGACTTGGAGAGGGTTTTTTAGGCATAGAAAAAGCACTCAAAGATTTGAGTGCGCTTAATAAATAGTAGTCTTTGTCTCTTTATAATAGTTTAAAATGACCGTGTACTTGTTTTCACCGCACCACAGTACCTGATGGATTTCGACTTCTGGAGTTCCTTTTTCTCTCTTACAGTTCCATACAATTCCCTCTATACCAGATTTAACACTCAGAATGCCGGACCCTAAAGTGAATTCTCCGATATACTGTCCCTTTGTTAATGTAGATATCATTTATCACACCCCCACTGAGTCCATTCGCCAAGAAAGGTGAAAATCCTTCAAGTTGGGTACCAGCTTCTCATTGAATTTCGAATTGTTTCGGAACCTGGTACCCAGCTTTATATTCCTTTACAATAGAAGAAAGACGTAGTGAGTAAGGAAGGGGTTAATTACACTTGAAGATACATGGTACGAAAAAGCTATTGGATGCAATTCCATTTGAAGTGACGGTGGAAGGAGAAGGGGACAACGAACTCTACGCATGGCATGCCAATTTACTGACGATTGACCGAAGGAAGACACTTGTGCTCATGAATAATAGCAATCGGTATGTGGTCGTGTTACATGGTTTGAAGGCGAAGGAATTCAAGAATTTGGATATGATCATACATGAAGCAATCCGCAAGACTTTCCGCGCGGAGCGAATCCAAGAAGAGGTAATTGACCGCTATCTTGAGGAGGCCGGCCCTGTTACATTCCATAAAACGAAGAATCGGTCATTCGTTGCCCAATTGAACAAGGCGTGTGACAACGTATGTTTCGACTCACGTAATCTGGATCCTGATGTGCTGGTTAATACAGAAGTGGCGAAGCGGGCGGGCCGGTGGTTGACGGGCGGTGGGAAGAAGGAGATGATTCGCCCATATGAGGAACTGCGTAAAGATTTGACTGCAATGGCGGAGGGTCCTATTTTCACCGCGGAAGCCGCCGTCATGAAAATTTCTATGCCGTTCGAAGGACTTTCCATCTGGCGGCGTGTGCGTGTTCCACTCAATATGCCATTTAACGAGTTCCATAACATGTTGCAAATACTTTTCGGATGGACAAACAGCCATCTCCACGAGTTTTACGTGTTTGATCAAACCGAAACGACGGAGCCGTATCACTACTTTTCACCATATCATGTCAAAGGCGATTTCAAGCCGGTCTTGAATATCGTGATGGACGAGGAACTGATTAGAGATACATCAGAAGTGGAACAGATACTTGAGAAAAACCTATTATTATCTGACGTTGTTCCTAAAAATACACTGATGAAATATGTCTACGACTTCGGCGACAATTGGCAGCATGAAATCATCATGGAGGAAATCGTGAACGATGAGTCCATCGTATCACCGGTCTGCTTGGAAGGCGAAGGCGATGCACCCCCTGAAGATTGCGGAGGAGAACCCGGATTCCGTGAGTTTTTGGCCATTATGAGTGATCCTACTCATCCGGAGCACGATTCCATGAAGCAATGGGCGGCAGGGCAGTTATACCAAAGATTTAATAAGGGGCTGGTAAATCATCGGTTGAGGGGGATGTGAGGTGGGGAAGGTAGTTTTTGAGGTACTTGTGCAGCAGGTACCTCAAAACAACATCTTAAAATCCTATCCAAAACCGCATAAATTCAGTAATTCGCGCATAATTTCAAAAACGCACTCATAAACGAATGTAAAGATTTATAAACGCTAATAACTCTCCACTCTTCACTCTTCACATCACTGAAGGCGAAGATACTACTTCTACGGGTTTCAACCTTAAAAGGTTTCGGGATTGTTGAAATTGGATTTAGATGCCTGGATTAAGTACCGCATTTAAGCACAGCACACTAATCGATATATTGAAGAGGGAAGCGGTGAAGTTTCCGTATTATGCAGAGGGGTGGGGAGGTAGGGTGAGAATGTAAAAGCAACGACCCTGAGTTAACTTGCTGACAGGTTCGTTGCTTCAATTTAGGATGGTTATTTCTCTTTCTCAATAATTGAATGGACTTCTTGAACGGAAAGCTTAGTGACTTCTGCAATAAAAGATAGCGGAGTATTTTTTTGATAAAGCGCTATAACCAATTCAATCCCTATCTAAAAATACTGCTTGAATGTGCAAGATGATATTACCTCCATTCATGTGTCATTACATCTTCTCTTTAAAGGAAGGAAAATCCTTCAATTTATTATGTACATGTGCACCACAAATATAAAGAAAGGTAGCCTCTTAATGTCCTGTCTTTAGTAAGAAAGGGATTAAGAGGCAACTCGAAAGTGATAGATAATGATTAATGATGTGTATATCTATTTATTAGATCCGTAAACCTTAAGGAATGATTAGCAACTTTCAACCACTACAGCAGCTGCTAAACACGGAAGAGTGATTCCTGGAAGGTTAAGTCCAGTAATACAAACCCTTTGGTTGACCGAATCTATTTCTAAAGAAACTGTCACATCAGTAGATACTCCGCCTACTACTAAGGTGCCATCGACGCTGACAGTTAGCACGCCGTTATCACAGACTGGAAGCCCGATGCCTGATGCAACTGCAGTGAAACTAACATTCACATTAGGCAGTAATGGTTGTTTTTGTCAACATGAAATTGAGCCAGAGCGATCACATCAAAAGTGAGCCACTTTATTCTTTTGATTCCCCAGTATTGGGGAATTATGGATGTTTATGATTCTGGCCCCGAGGGGCCAGAATCATAAACATCGCGCGCGCCTTCAACCCCCTGATTTGCTTGTCGGAGGCTTTGTCTGAATCGATAAGATTCGCCATTTAACAGGTGGATGTGAGATCGATGTGTTAAACGATCAAGCAACGCAGCTGTCATTTTTTCATCTCCAAAGATGGTAGTCCATTCTGAGAATTCCAGATTGGTGGTAATGATGACGCTCGCGCGTTCATAACGTCCCGAGAAAAACTGGAATAGTAATTCCGCACCGGTTCTTGAAAAGGGGACATAGCCTAACTCATCCACAATGATCACATCATATTTGAGCCACTTCTTCTCAAAAGCACCTCGTTTGTGTTCTTCGTTAGCCATCAAAAGCTCTTCCACCAGTTCAGCTGCCGTAATGAATTTGACATTGAAACCATTCTGAATAAGTTCAATCCCCAGCCCAGTTGACAAATGAGACTTCCCAGTCCCACTGTTACCAAGAAAAATTATATTCTCCTTCTTTTCGATGAAATCTCCTTTGGCCAATGTCAGGAACCGATTTCGATTAAGACTTGGCATCAGGCTGAAATCATACATATCCAATGTCTTATGGACAGGGAACTTTGCCTGTTTTAGGCGTCGTTGTCGCTGATTTTCCTCTCTGGTCGCCACCTCTACCTCCAATAATGCAAGTAGATACTCCTCGTAGCTCAAATTTCTTTCTTCAGCTTCCCGTGCAAGTGACCGATATTGTCTGGCGACTGACGGCATACGAAGTTGTTTTGTCATATGGTCTAAAAGTAATTCAGTTGTCATTATGAGCGACCTCCCAGTAATTGTTCGTATTTCTCCACATTGGTCTTTTGGACTTTATACTCCAATAGATTTGTGGGTGTCTTTTTCTGGGGTAGTTGGTCAAACTCGACAACACCATTGGTGTTCCTTTGGATGATTTCGTGGACTACCTCATATCTGTATACCTGCGTCTGTTCCGCTTCCTGTAAGGCTTTCGTCAACCCTTCCATTCCGATTTCCCGATGGAGCAGAAGTAGTCTGATAAACTTTCGATCTCCTTCTGCTCCCTCCTGTTCCCTCATCTTACGATGAAAATTTCGGAACACCTCGGGGATTGCATCTGATTGGAATGCATGGGCATCCCTAATGGCACGTGGCTTTTTCAATAAGATATCTAAGTAGTGATCCAAAATGGTGATCCTATCATAACGATCATTAGAACGAATATGTTCAGCGATCACTTGATTTTGAGCCACGACTATCACACGATCGACAAAAATTTTTGCCCATACGGCCTGTCCTACAAAATGAGTTGGTACAGAATATTGATTTGTGTCCACTGTAATTAGCGATGTCTTATCGACCTGGCAGGATAGAAGCCTGCATGCTTCAAAACGGTCTACCGGTAGGGGGTGCAATTTGGACTTTTCCTTTTCCCACACTTCTTTGACCGTTTCTTTTGAATGCGGCACCATTCGTTTTTCCGCGTCGCGCAGACACCATTTCAAAAGGTATTCATTCAATTCCTCCATGGATTGGACTTGTGGATAGGGAACAAGGGCATTCCTTCTGACATATCCAACCGTCCCTTCCACACGCCCTTTTTCATTACCCTTCCGAACATTGGCGAACTCGGCTTTGAAAAGATAATGAGCCTGTAGGGCCAAGAAAGCTTCCTGTTCCAATCGTTCCCTGCCCTTAAGTATCTTCACGACAGCTGTTTTCAGATTATCGAATAATCCTTCCGTTGGGACGCCTCCAAAAAATTCAAATGCATGAACAAAACCATCCAAAAAAGCCTCTTGTTTACCGTGTAGATACGCCCTGACAAATCGCAGACGACTTGCCGAAAGCTGTATGCAGAAGAGGTATATGCGTTGCGTTCGACCCTGTAGTATAATGTCCGCCTCTCCCCAGTCGAATTGGAATTGGTGGCCGATTTGAAACTCAAGTGGAATAAAGGCTTCTTGGAGTTTTTTCTTGCGCTTTGCGACAATCTTTCTAATATTGGATTCTGATCCCTTAAAGTCATATTCCTCTTCTAATCTACGGAAGATATTCGCGGCAGTATGTTTCTGTTTTGACCAGGTCTTAAGATCATCTTCAAGCCATTGATCAATGATAGGAAGAATTCGCTTGGTTTCATCCGAGTATTCTTTCTTTCCGTGAACCGTCTGTCGTTGAATCGTTGTCGGAGGCTTCGCCCCTTCTTTTAGGTACTTACTGACCGTGTTTCTTGATATTTCCAGCTTCTTTGCGATTTGTCTTTCGGATAGTCCTTCAACCTCTTTTAAAAATTTGATACGATGATATTGAGCCATGTCGATCATCCTTTTTTCCTCCCTATGTAGAAAGCTTGAGCACTCTCTATCATAAGGAAGGTTAGTAGAATTGGAAATCGGGTGGCTCATTTTATATGTGATCGAAACGTAGATTAGTGGCTCAATACTAGATTATCAAATACAATGGTGCTGAAATTACAAAAGAAGCATTTACAGAGCTACCAGTTGGACCACAGTTAGGGCAAATTTCAATGTCGAGTGAATAGCTCACATTAATAGGACCAATTGCGATGGCGCCGTTAGCAATTTCAGCTGTTGCTCTACAATCACAGCTTAATCCCATAATTCTCACCTCCTTCCTTCAATATATTTTATGAAAGGGAAATGAGGTGGCTTGTACATTTCTGTTAGACAATCGTACATTTTATGTATTAAGGTACCTGTGCGTCAAACTATTCAATAAATTCACTACAATTGTATATATATTCAGTTTAAAGCCTGTAAGAACGTGTGTTGAATGTATATTTATGCAAATTGGTTGAATTATCATGAATGTTTCTTGCACAGGTACCTAACTTTTTGCGTTTGAATCCGTCAAAGGCTTAATATTAATCTGATAATCAATCTTAATGTCCATCTTCTCGAAAAGTTCAATCCATTTTTTTTCATCCATTGGTTTTGAGAATGGTTTTAATGTATGAATGCCTAACTGTAATGGATCCACATTCAATTCTTGCATCTTTTTTACTAGTTCATGTGTTTGTTTTTCAAAATAGGATTGGATATCTTTTTTCAAATCTTCTAAATCCTTTGGGTCAAATAATCGCTTTTCTCCCCGGTATTCTTCAATTCTTGAGTCTATCTTCACTGTATAGGTTATTGTAGACAAGCTTTTATTGATATCCACTTTCGTTTTAGCCCTAACATGACCTAGAACAACTTTTAATTCTGGGATCGGTAAAACTGCTAAGTAGTGATTGTTGTGTAACAGCTGGAAGATACGATCATCAAAAGTTGTTATTATTTCAACTAATATATCCTTTTGAAACAGGGCTGTACCTTCATAGCTGATAGCGTCATTTTCTATTTTGAATACAGGTAAGAAAGGATCTGAATAAGGAGTATATAACAAATTTTTAAATTCATGTAGATTAACGACGCTAAATTCTCCCTGATTTTCTTCCTCATAGTGCTTCAGCATTCGGTAAAAAGAGTAATCAAGGTTGTCTTGTTCGTCCAATTTATTTTCCAAATATTCTTCAAAATTTCCTTTTACGATAACTAAATAGATTCTCAAAGAAATATCCGGATCAGTCAATAACACATTAATAATGGACATAATCCCCTCGTTTTTAGCGAGGTCTTCATTAATTATCAGCATTCGCATTTGCCCAGTTTTTGTTTCCTGGTAGAAGTTTGTATTAAAATTCCTTAATCCCTCCATTATTAAGCTTACTTCTTCCGTCATTACACTCTTTTTTTCTTTGCTTAGAGAAGGCAAAATCGTACTGATTTTTATTTTACCTTCATCCCCTTTACTCAGTGATAAAAATGTGACTGGAGTAAGCTCTTCAATAATATTATTTTCAGTAAAAGGGGCACATCCAGTTAACCATAATGCCATAAGTATGATTGACATTTTTTTAGCCATCTTTTTGCGCAGTCTCATGTTTATTAACCCCCTTTATCTTCATCACTACGATAATAGTAATTGGAACCACTAAGTAACTTAAGCTTCCTGCTAAAATTTGAAGGTTAAGTAAAATAACCTGCTTTTCATCTGACTTCCAAATCCATTCATTCACAAGAACCATTCCGATTAAAATAATGAATACACTGAATAAAAAGCCTACTCGACTGGATGGTCTCTCCATTTTCCCAGTAGCTATTTTAGATGCTCCATAAAACAACAGTAGAAAAATTGAAACCCCAAAGACAATGTTAAATAATTCCAAAGAAAGCATGACCATATCAATACGTTCAATTACTGGATTTTGAAAATAACGGGTCATAGTGACAATTGGAAATTGACTTTTGCTTAAATAATTGGAACCGAAATAGAATAAGGACGCCGTATATAAGAATACATACTCTATAACGGTTAGAGCATTGCCATAAGACAAATAGCGAAATGTATTATTATTTGTTTTAAACCACGGTCCCAAAAATACCAGAAATTCAGGCCCTGAAAATGAAGAAAAAATTAATAATATTCCTTTCCAGGAATCCAAACTTAATTCCATTGGAATAATCGGATACAAATCACTGAGTTGAGCTATTGGAGGAAAGAAGAAAAAAGCAAAGAATAAGATCATCCAAAATGTAAACAAAAAAGAAATCACGACAAACCGTATAGTTTTTTCAACGCCCTTCCATGCTACATACAAACAAGACAACAGAATAAAAAAGATAAGCCAATTTGAATCTGTAGCTGGAAACATAAATACTTGAAGCATTTCCGAGAATCCTAACATAATCACGAGAATTTTAAGCAGGATAAAGAACAACCCGATGAATGAGAGGAGACGTACAAGTTTTTTTCCGAATAATTGGACAAACCCGTTGTATCCTTCGGTAGAAAACCGGGTTAAAAACCATTTGGATAAAAGAAGAATGTTTAGTTGAGACAATATGCCGACCGCTATAATCACCCAAATCATATATGGATGGATCAAAAACCTTGGCATAATCAAAAAAAAGTAAAGCATTTGGAGGTGATTTACCATCAACATGACATAGAACCCATTATAGGTTTCATTCTTATTAAATAATTGAAGGGCTTCCATCAGTTCATCTCCTAGTTTGATATCTCTTCATCTTCAACGGTTTAATATGTTCTGGACGCTCCTTCATTTTGGTTAAAGGCCCTCGAATGAATAGGTCAAGCCAATCTTTTCCGTAGAAAGGGGCAACAGGGGATAAATATGGCTGCTTGAGTGAAGACAAGCCATTAAGGTGGGCTAAAACGATAATCATTGCCAGAACAATCCCTACTATCCCAAGAAACGAAGAAAATACAAGAAGAATGAATTGAATCAATGAATTCGCCTTTGTCACAAGGTAATTAGGAATAAGAAAGGATCCGATAGTTGAAATCCCTACCATGACAATTAACACCTGACTTGCCATACCAGCCTCAACTGCTGCTTGACCAATTACGATGCCCCCAATAACCCCAAGCGTTTGACCAGTCTTTGTTGGCATCCTTAAACTTGCTTCTTTTATAATTTCAATAAAAATCAACATGATAAATGCTTCCCAAAAAGGAGTGAACGGAAGCTTGCTCCTTGAATCCACCAAGACGAAAAGTGTTTGTAGAGGAATCATTTGATAGTGATGAGTTGTTAATGCCACGTAGAATGGGGTCAATGTGATAGACAGAATAAAACTTACATATCGGATGATGCGCAAAAAACTGGCAACTACCCATCGATTAATATAATCCTCTGGTGATTGGAACAAATGAAAAATAGTAATTGGGGCAACGAGAGCAAAAGGTGTATTGTCTACCAGAATCGTAATTTTTCCTAATCCGAGAGAATTAGCAACATCATCAGGTCGGTCAGTTTGCTGAAACTGAGGAAAAATACTGTTTTTATGTTCCTCCATGAATGCCGCTATTTGAGAAGAATCAACGAAGAGATCATAATTAATTTCCGAAATTTTCTTTTTGGCGGTTGAAACAAATTCTGGATTGGTCAGCCCTTCTATGTACAATAAGACAACATTTGTCTCACCTAAAGAGCCAACGGTGAACTTCTCTGTTTTCAGATCATGTGTTGGAAGACGTCTACGAATGAGCGTAATATTTTGTTCTAACTGTTCACTAAAGCTGTCTTTTGCTCCTAAAAGGATAGTTTCAGTATCGGATGTTTCAATTGCACGTCCAAGTGGATTTTCTAAAGGGATAGCGAACCAAAGGCTTGACGAAGAGTCAAATAATAAGACAGATCCTTTGAACAGCTGCTCTTTTGCCTCATTAAAAGTGGAAATGGAGTTCATTGTTGAGTGAACAATGCATTCCTGAATGGATTGTTTGGAACAGTTAGATAAAGGTTTTAGAATGCTTTCATTTAATCTTTCTTGGTCAATCAGAGTTCTTACGTAAATAAGATTAACATTTTGATTTTCAGAGATGTTGATTTCCACAAACTCCGCATCATCCATTTGAACGAGGGCTTTTTTTAGAGTCTCTATTGATATTTCTGGTTCTGTGTTTGATTGAGAAACAGGCTTATTTTCATCTGATTGTTTTTTCCAAAACATGTACATTCCTCACTTCTATATGTAAAAGGGCATTTTTGGAAGAGCGGTAAAATTCCATGTTAATTCCATTATTAGCTTTTTAAGCTTAAAATATACGAAACTAAATCAATAAGATGCAGAGGCACACCCTTACCTTCTTAACAGGAGGGATAATATTAAGGTACCTGTGCGTCAAACTATTCAATAAATTCACTACAATTTTATATATATTCATTATGAAGCCTTTAAGTACGTGTGTTAAATGTATATTTATGCAAATTGGTTGAATTATCATGAATGTTTCTTGCACAGGTACTTAAACATAGTCCCGGCACCTAAAAGAAATTATTTTTCCAATCGAGTATCCTTTTCCCCTGTTCATCTCTATATAGTATATGAACGGACGTATCCGATCACGAATGGGAGGAATGGACATGAATAAGGGATGGTTGAAATTACATCGGGAACTGAGAGACAAGGCGATTTGGAAGACATCGACTCCTGAACAGCAAGTAATACTTGTGACATTGCTCATGATGGTGAACTATGAAGCAAGTGAATGGGAGTGGAAGGGGCAGAAATATGAGTTGCAGCCGGGACAAGTCTTGACATCCCTACCTAAACTTGCAGAAGAAAGCGGCAAATACATAACCGTACAGAACGTTCGAACAGCATTGAAGCGATTTGAAAAATACGGATTTCTAACAGATGAATCAACAAACAAAAACCGGCTCATAACCCTTACAAACTGGGACGTTTACCAGCAAAACGAGGAACTGCCAACAGATGGCCTAACAGACAGCCAACAGAGTACTAACAGGGAGCTAACACCTATTAAAGAAAGTAAGAAAGAAAGAAGAATAAGAATAAATGATTTCCTGCGGAAACCGAAAGTGACGGAATTCGTACTGGATTTGACAAAGGGGGAAGCGTGGTGATTGCAGAAAAAGCTGTCTTAGGTTCAATGCTGAAAGAAAATTATTTGATAACCGACTCTAATTTAGCCGTATCGCAATTTACAGATGCGGTCCATAAAATGATCTTCCAGTCGATGAAGGAGCTGTACTCGAAAGGGAAAGCTGTCGACTTCATCACGTTGCTGACGATGAATAACCCGCAGGACCTTGGTGGGGCGAACTATATACACAACTTGACGAACTATGCGCAAATCGATAAGTTCGACGACCATGTCGGAGCGATGCTTGACGTATGGCGGGAAAGAGAAAAGCAGAATGTCCTACATCTTGCAGCACAGGAGAACTGGCAAATCGACCGCATCATGACCAACCTTGAGGCGCTTATCGACAATCGGGCAAGCGACCACTCATCCATATCAGATCTGTTGGTCGATGTCTATGAAGCCCCGTTCATCGAGCAGGAAATCGCGGAAGGCTCAACGACGGGAATTAGACAGTTGGATGACATGACAAATGGATTCCAGGATGGGGAATTGACAATCATCGCCGCACGACCAAGCATGGGGAAGTCGGACATCATGCTCCATCTATCAAAGCATGCCGGCTGGAAAAATCGCCTGCCGATCATTTTCTCGCTTGAAATGTCCGCTTCAAGCCTGCGGGACCGTCTGCTTTCATCGACGGGCAGTTTCTCAAGAACACGCATGCGAAACCCGTATTTGTATTTGAATGAAACCCAGAAATCCACTTGGCCGAAAACAATCGGCATGTTGTCGAAAACGAATATCCAATTTTTCGACCGCAGCAAACAGACCGTCGCGGAAATGCGGATGAAAGTACGGAAGATGATCCATGAAAACCCTGACAGGAAACCGGTCATCTTCATCGACTACTTGACGCTCATTCACTCCGAGGACACAAGCAGCAACATGCATCTGCGAATCTGGCAAATTACGAAGGACTTAAAAGCAATGGCGCGTGAGTTCAATTGTCCTGTCATCACACTTGCGCAACTAAGCCGCGCCGTCGAGCAACGAATGGACAAGCGGCCGCTCATGTCCGACCTGAGGGAGTCCGGCTCAATCGAGGAAGACGCCGACATCATCATCTTCCTTTACCGCAACGCGTACTACAATCAAGACGACACCGACAGAACTATGGAACTGATCATCTCGAAAAACAGGAACGGTCCCGTAGGAACAGTCGTCGCTGCCTACAACAAAACTACAGGGGAGGTAGTTGGATTTGGAACAAACCGTGAAAGAACTGCTCTATGACGCGATTTACTATGATGAACCCCTACTTGCACACGCAGTCTATTACGCCGTACAAAAAGGAATCGTGCACCTTCATGAACCCGCAAGCCGAATTCCGAAAGAGTTGGATTACGAGGAAATCGTCAAAATGCGCGATGAAAACGTGCTGCAAATGTGCACGATCAAGCTCTTCACGATTCCAATGGGACAAAAAAGGCACGCGCTTTACTTAGCGGAAACCGAGGACGCCGTGAGGGCCAAGCATCATAAAATCTACGGTCAGCTTGCACAGCGCATCATTGACATCAGCCACGAGATGGACTATCCGCTTTTCTATGAAGAGACTGGCCGTTCCATAACGTTCCGCGAGATGAAGCGGGAGGCGGTGAAGTTTCCTTATTATGCGGGGGAGGTTTTGGGGATGTAGGTAAGGTGAAATAATTAAGGTACCTGTGCAACGCACTATTCAATAAATTCACTACAATTGCATGTTTATTCAGTGGAAAACGCATGGGTATACATATGTAATGTGTATTTATACAAATTGGTTGAATTAACATGAATGTTTCTTGCACAGGCACCTTCACTAAATGCAGAGAAGTTAGATGTGACAATGGATACGGTGGATTATAGTACTGGGGAGGTTTTTGGTACGGTAAATTATCCTGAGGCATTTGAGGATATGGAGTGATAATTTGGGGTCGGGGGCTTGATGCTTCTAACTCTTTTTCTTTTTAGTAAAATCTAATTGGTTAATTTGAGACCACATCATATTCAATCGAAAGTTACTAATTGATATGATAGACTAATAGTAGCAACGGCATATAGCGGACGGACGGTTGGCACTCCCTGGAAAGGGGGTGTAAATATGGTGACATACGAGGCAATGAATATGATGTTCCAATTTGGAATACTTCTCGCAGCGATAGCAACAACCTTCGTAGCGATAATTGCTCTATCCACCAATAGAAAAAAGTAACCACCCTCCGCTAACGTCCAAGTAAGCAGGGTAGTTACCATTTGTAAAAATAACCCTTATACCGGCCAACCGCTCTTCATGCGGTATGTCCGTTGCACCGACTGGACGTTACTGCGTCCAGTCTTTTTTTATCTTACATCAAGTTTACCACAATTATACGCAACATACACGAATAATGAGCGTAGTATGGACGAAGGATAGACGAATGAAGAGCACATAAGAAAACTTCATCAAAACTTCCCCCATTTATTTCATTTCCAGGTTTTTACTAATTATTTTAGTATCAGGACCTCACAGAATTTTGAATTGTTTCTGGACCTGGTACCATCCAACTACATAAACAAATAGTGGCTTACTTCATGCATATATATCTTTTATAGAATTGTCATTGTGTATTGCACCTGTGATTAATCCCTATTTTCCAATCCGAATCTTTTTGCATTACGGGCTTTAGCCCGTTCAGCCTCTACTTCTCGATTACGGGGTTCGGCATTCGTTATTAGTGTGTTAAGTAAATTCTGTGTAGCAATAGCCACTTCCTCAACAGCACGATTAATAGCGTCTTCGTTCGCCTTGGATGGCTTACTAAAACCGGAAACCTTCCGAACATATTGGAGCGACGCTGCATAAATTTCGTCCGTCGTAGCTGGAGGGTGAAAATTAAACAGTGTTTTAATGTTACGGCACATATTGTTCGCCTCATTTGTTTGTTTTTTTCGATTGTATCATATTCGACTTAAATGTATGGTTTCATATCCTATTAGAAGGAAAATTATCATTGCCCTGCACATTAGGACCTATATTTTACAAAGTGGTACCAGGCAACCAAACAATTTCGGATTGAACCGATGCAGGGGACCTCATTTCGAGTATTAGGTTTTCATTGGATTTCCAATAGTGTTAGAACCTGGTACCCTTCACTATTGTACGTTGAAGTGACAGTCCCGGCCACCCTCTTAGAAGGAGAAGACATCGACTCCGTCATCGCCCAAGCAAAAGAAGACGGCATCAAAGACGTCAAGAAAAACGACGATAGTTCCGTCAATTAAAATCCCTTCTTTTTTCAGTTCCTGTATCGAATCTGCAACACCGGGGAACAGCCCTATCTAAAAACACTGCTTGAATGTGCAATATTAATTACCTCCATTACTGTCTCAATACATCATTCCTGAATGGGACGGAAAATCCAGTTGTCCATCAAGGACGTCGAGTTCAACAAAGACTTCTCCAAGTTCACAATAGAAGGGTCCGTGTTTATAAGGTGACGTACAGAAAGACTGGAAGAGTTGGAATTAATTAAGTATTAATTGACAGTGTTCGAATGTTCAATAAATAATAGAATAGGATGTTAGAGAGTCATTACTTCAAATGAAGGCTGTGAATATATGCGTGACTGCGAAATCAATGTCGTTCAAGCTGTGGAAAATAATATCGCCTGGTGCAAATTGATTTGTGAAGCATATAGAAAGCGCTCATACACAACAGGAAAGGTTTGGGCCCTTATAACGGAAGCACCTACATACTATCCAGAATTGATTATTATGAATAGAACGACCAAAGACACGGATATTCTTGAATTTTTGAAGCTAAATTATATCAGCAGCGTCAAAGATAGCTTTGCAGCACTTGATTTGTCGTCTTATGGATATCAAATGCTATATATCGTAAGTACTAAGAAGGAATTTGAACGTTGGACGAACCTAACGGGGTTGGAATTACCTTGAGGACTATTAGATATAGACGGAGTGAGATTTTTCTTCATAGATTGTCCGGCTGGATTCGCGGCTTTTATCGTAAATAAAGCAGCTAACGTCATCGGGATATCCAATGTCTTTTCAAGCAACATGGACATCACCGACCTGTGGCGTTCGATTCCTCAAGCGGTATCCAAAGAATTTCCCGGCGTCCCACTTGTTGGGTATGAACAGGGCGAATCCCTCTCGGCTGCACATGCTTCCGGTTGGTGTTAATTGGTCCGCTTCGTGTTTGGATAAAGTTTAGGTAAGCAATCATCATCTTGTAGTGAAGAGGAAGAGCAATGGAAGCTCAAGTAAAGTTAGTCAAAATTGCGACTTTCGTTTGTATGGAGAGACAGAAATTGAAGGGCAAATGCATCTTCATTACAACTTTACTAAAGAAGAGTGGAAAAGAATAAATAGCTTTTAGGCTAAAATTAGTTCATAGGGAAGGCAAGAACGATGATGAAATTGTGGTTTCGGCAGTTGCCACAGCCAAGTCTGAATTTGAATGAATGGAGACCATTCATTGAAAATGCATGGTTTCGAAAGCATTTTATGAAGTTTGTGTACCTGTTAATGGCTGCTTTCTTTTTAGTTCCGTATTGGCTCTTCGTGGGAAGCTTCACTATGATTAACTTTCCATTACTTTTAATTATTGTAGTGGTTTTGTCATTCATGAAGTTCTTCATATTCTGGTCGTACATAGTAAAGGCGATATAAGCTTAACGTTCAAAGGAATCTATTTTTGGCTCAATACAAGTGCAATTCTAACGAAAAAAAGATTCTGGATTTTCATGAGCTTGCCTTTTATCGCATTAACAGTACTGCCAGCGATAGCTTCGTTTTTTGTCGCTGATGAAATCAAAGCACTCCTTTTATGTATCAGTTGGTTCAATCTAATTATTTCAGCATCCGACATTGTGAATTCAGTATTGATAGTAATAAAACCAAATAACTCTATGTTTTGTATAGGCTACTACAAAGTGGAGTGATAATCCAAAAGTGAAATCTATTTTATGAAAGAGCTAGATCCAATGACACTAATAAAGAAGCATGAATCCTTTGAAATGAACTGAGCCCCATTTAATGGACAGTTTAAAAAAACGACGTTTTAGTCTATGCAGCTAAGAGGTGACTTCGGTATTGTTCCGGAGTCATCTTTTTTAAATCCCATTGTTTGCGCGTGCAGTTGTAGTGTCCCATATATTCATCTATCATTATTTTTAACTCTAACAGACTGGATGCTTCCTTGTAGTCTACATCGTCCTTAAAATGACCAAAAAATGATTCTATAGGTGCGTTGTCCAAACAATTCCCCCTTCGGGACATAGATTGTGTGAGTTGCATTGCTTTAACACGTGCTTGGTATTCTGGGGGCGTATAATGAAAACCCTGATCAGAATGAATCATCGCCTCTGGATGGACATTTCCATCTAATGCTTCCTTAAGCTTCCGCAAGGTTCGATATACAATTCCCATATTTAAGCTTACCGAAAGTTCATAAGCGATTATTTCACGGCTAGCTACATCCTTTACACAGGAAAGATAAGCAGTCTGTCCAGTTTTCAATTGGAGATAAGTAATGTCTGTGACGAAAACTTTGCCCGGTTCATCTTGAGTGAATTGTCGATTCAAGAGGTTTGGCACCGTACGGTGTTCTTGTGTAGCCTGAGCCATATTTCTATAAGGATTTTTTCTTCGTATTTTGGAAAAGAGATTAAATTTACGCATTAAACGAAGGATCTTCTTATGATTCATAGGGGTCTCCAGTAATTCCTCTAACGCCATATAGAAGCCTCGATAGCCGATTTTCCCCTTGAATGCATCATAAACACATTTAAGTAACAGGTAATCTTGATAGTCGTTTTCCTCGCGGATGGCATGACTCTCCGATTTTTCTAACCATGCATAATAACCACTTCGATGTACTTTTGCCACTCTGCACAGGTGAGCTGTGAACCTCTTTAATTGAAACTTACGGATCACTTCATTAATCACCTGATATTTCTCGCCTGATGTCAGTATTACTTCTTCGCCTGCCTCTCTAGTTCCTCTAGCTTTTTTAACAACTCGACCTCAGCTTCAAGATATTTAATTCGTGCTTCAGCTTTTTCAAGTTTTTTCTCAGAAGATAATCCTCCAGTCGATGGACGTCCGGTACTTCCTTTTCCACGACGCTCCTCAAAAAATCCCTCTTCACCGTGAAGCTGATAGGACGTTCTCCATCGTCTGAGTGACTGCTTAGCTTTTCCAGTACCAATCATTTCTAAGTCAAATCCATGTTCAGTAAAAATTTGAGAAGGACCTTTACCGCTCAGATTCTCTTTGACAGCTACTATTTTAAACTCAGGCTTATATTGAATAGAACGATCCGAAACTGAATTCACATTTGGATTAGCTTCTAATAGTCTACGTTGGTGTTCATTGAAAATTATTTTACTCATTGAAAACACTCCTGTCAGGATAGTTATTTTTAGTATACCTAGGCTTTTAGACAGAAAAAACCCCAAATGGGGTCACTTTTTTAATAGTGTCTACCATTTGGGGTTCAGTTCAAAATGAGGAATCATGCTTCTTTTTTAGGCCTTTTCAGAAATACTGAAGTTTTGGAGAGGCTCGGAATTAAGGGTAAAAGATGCAACTTTTTTCTTCCACTGCCTGACGACATCAACATGATCAGCGTAAAGGTAAAAATTTCAAAACCTTTCAAGTGCCTATCTCCGCGTTTGTCAGGGGATCGCTTTCAAATTCAATCTTATACTTTTCAATGTAGGTAGCGTAAATCTATTGACCAAATTTTTCACATGTTCAATCGTTTCTTAGCTTGCAGCATAGTGAATCGCCTGGAATCCAAACGCTTTATTGCGTCCTACGATATCGTTCCGACCCCTTTGAAAAATTGGAAGGTATATATAGAAAAACTATAGCAGCATTATCACTAAAAGAATATTAAATTATCGATGTATAAGAGACCATCAGATTGGAATACTAAGTTTGTAGACAGAGTATTCTTGATACGGGGGATTATTTTAAAACATAAGATATTAATAGTATTGCGTAATATTATACTTCCCGGATGACTTATAGTGCAGTTATGAATCATTTTTGCTGGCATATTGGAATTCGCGAAGAAACTAAAAAAGAATTAGTGAAGATAATCGAGGTGAATGTCATTGAATAAGTACGAATTCGATTCTGTTTACGTTTTTAAATATATTTCGGAGCCAAACTCTTATATTTATCGTCCGATAATGCGTTTTTTATACGAAAAACACATGGGACTTGAACATCATTCAGTAATGGCGGATGAGATATACCAAATGTTACTTGAAAACGGCATTGTTGATGACGACTTCACAGAATTAGATTTACAAGATTCTTTAAGTCAGTTGGAGAAGTGGGAGAACATTGCTTCAGATAAGGTAAGACGAAAAGGAATCACTATCGAGGAGTTCAAGAGGAAGCGCTATACCTATCAAATCACGGATGTCGGTGTTGAAGTAGAAGAACTGTTGATTCGGTTGGATGAACTTGACGAACAGTTGATAGGTGGTATGAAGAGCCGTCAGTTTAGTCTGTTGTTGCGTAATCTTGAATTATTACGAGACACTGCACCAAGGTATTTGTCATCGAGCGAAAAAGTGAATGAAATTTGGATGGGCGTTTTTGAAACTTATAAAGCGTTGCGAATAGACGCTTCGAATTATTTGTATCATATTCAAAAAGCGGAAAAAGAGAACCTTTTCAACACGGAGCTGTTCTTGGAGTTCAAGGATAACATTATTCATTTTTTGAGTTCCTATATTTCGGAACTCAATAAAACGAAACACAAAATAAACAAAGTGATTGGTGAGATTAGTAGTGCTCACATCGAAGAGTACATTGATGTGATAATCCAAGAGAATAGAGCCAACGCTCTATTGTATGATAACTATTCGCCTGAGAGGATGCGGGCATCGCTACTATCCAAATGGAAAGAATTGAATAGTTGGTTCTTGGGTGGCGGTGGAAACATGAGTGATATTGATGTGCTGAGTGAAAGAACCAATGAAGCGATAACGATGATAGTCTCCTACGCTAATCGATTATCGGAATCAATGAGTAACTCTCAAAGTCGTATTGTTGATTACAGAACGTTGGCGTCTTGGTTCAAGTCGTGTCAATCATTAGACGGAGCAAGCCAATTATTTGCAGCTGTTCTTGGGGTAACCCACTCAAGAAGCTTATACGCCAAAGATGAAATCCATATAAACCATGATGGAAAATATGTTGATGCAGATGATATCTGGATAACAAATACCGATAACTTCATCATACCGAATATGGGGAATCGGGGACCAAGAGGAAAAACGCAAGCAACATCCATCAAGAACAATCGAATTGAACAGCAACGGAGAATTCGGGCGAAAATTGAACAACGGAAGCTTGAAGAAGAGAGTGTGAAGGATCTAATTAGGAACGGAAAAATCATCTTGGAAGAGGTAGGGGAATTGACTCCGTTTCAGCGTAGGACCATTTTGAAATGGATTAGGAAGACGACGAAACAACGTGTCAGAGGTCAGGAAAGAAACAAGTTATTTCGCACCGAAACAGGTCTTCGAATGAGAATTCGTTACCGAGAAGAAAAGAAACAAATTGAAATCAAGTGCAAGGACGGGATCTTGAAAGGTCCAAATATCGAAATAGTTTTTGAGGAGGATAGTTTATGAGGGAAACAGATACGAAGGAAGGTTTGGTTGTTGCTATTGAAGCTCTATTGGAGAATTTCCTCGTGGAACGCAGCAAGAGCATTGATGCGTTTCGTGAAATTAGGCATCATGAAAAAACAATCAGGAAATTCATGAGCTTCAACTTCGGCTACCAATTAAAAATGGACTCGGAAACAATTAAATTAGAAAAAGTGCCTTTCGTTGCTCGAACGTGGATGGGGGTTGAATCATTCAAAGATGAGCACGACTATATGTTTCTAATGGCGATTCTCGCCATCTTGGAATCAAAATCAGCCGATGAAGGTTTTTTATTGAGTGAAATTATCGAAGAGACGAAAAATTTTCTGGTGGATATTTACGAGGTGGAATGGAAGTCTCTATATAATCGGCAAAGTTTCATACGTGCTTTAACCTATGCGGCGGACATGAGACTAATTACGGTTCTGGATGGGGATATCACTGATTTCGAAAAATCGGAGGAAGGTGAAGTGCTCTATCGGACAACTTCTTTGATTCGTTATGTGTTTCGGAATGTATCCAAGCCCATCTCTGAATTTATAGGCGTTGAAGAATTGTTGCATGACGGATTGGATATGGATAACCCTCTGCACACTTTTTTCAGGAAGTTGTACTTTGAGTCCGTAGTTCACTTTTATGAATTAACGGAAGGCGAAAAAAAGTATCTAGCTGACGAAGAGCATTATGAAGAAATTAAGTCAGCTGTTGAACACTATACGAATTTCAAATTGGAGCGCTCTTATTACTGTTACTACCTAATCAACCGCGAAAGAAAAAGAGGTTTAGAACAGCATCCAAGCTTCAAAAATGAATCCTATATCGTTACACAAGTCGCGAAAGTGCTAACTGAAAGATTAGAGCTCATGGATGAAAAGCCAATGGGTTTGTGGCTGTTGAAAAATCATGAATTTGAATCAATCTTAAAAGAAACGATTGATGTTTTTTCGGTGGCGTGGTCTCGGAAGATGAGGGAAACAAGTTTTGCTAAGCTCAAAGAAATGGTTATTCGTTATGTAACAGATTGGAAACTCGCTACTTACGATGAAACAACAATGGAAATAACCATTTATCCTCCTTTTATTCGAACGATAGGAGATTACGATGAAGATTTACGACAGTATATCGAGTATGTAAAACAACAGAAAGAGGAGAAAATAAACAATGGTTATGGCAAAAGATTCAAGAGAAAATCGATGGGAGCCTAGTAAGGTTGGGTTCATCAACTTCTGGGTGTACGAGAATGAAGAGTATGACTTTTACAAAGGCAACATTCTATACAGAGGGGAAAATGGTCAAGGAAAGTCCGTTTCGATGCAATCGATAGTTCCACTCATGCTGGATGGTAACAAACACCCATCCAGAATTGACCCTTTTGGTACGGGAAAGAGACGCATTATCGATTATTTCATGGTGAATGATGTCGTGGATAAAAACAAAGTTGCTTACTTATATTTAACTTACCAGAAAAAAGAATCGAAAGAGTTGATTACAACCGCTATCGGAATGAAGCCGAAAGATGATTCTACTGTCGATTTTTGGGGGTTCGTTTTGAAAGATGAAAGAATTGAAGTTGATTTCCCTTTAACAAAAAGTATTGGATTCAACAAAGACGGTTTGGAAGAGTTCGTGCCGTTATCCAAACTTGAATTAAAGAAACTCATTAAAACGAAAAAGAACGCTGTCTATGTGGAAACACAAAGAGAATATGCAGAAGAAGTAAATAAGCATATCTTTAAATATGAGAATGTGGATTTGTTTAAAGAATTGACGGACTTGTTAATTCAAATTCGCTCCCCGAAATTATCAAAAGAGCAAAAACCGAATATTTTGTACGACGCATTGAAAAAAGCGTTGCCCGAACTCCCGTCAAGCGACTACACCATGATTTCAAACACCATTACGGACATTGATGACCGGAATCGGAAAATAGAAAACACCGAAAATGATTTAGTGTTGGCAAAAGAGTTGGCGGATGAATATGGTAATTACTGCGAGAGTGTGTTCAGTCATGCAGCTTACCGATTTGTTGAAGCAGTCAATACAGAAAAACGGTTAACGAGTATTGTTGCGAAAAAAGAAGAGAAGTTGGTTGACGAGCTTGCAACTTTCAAGAAGTCGAAAGAAAGACTGGAAGTGTTGGAACTGGAACAAAGTGCAGCCAAGAATAAGCTGGATTTAATAGAAACGCCAGAATTACGAAGCATGAACAATGATAAGGAGAAGAAAGAAAAGGAATTGCTGAAAAAGAAGGAGGATGTACAAAAGAAAACTTCTCAGCGTGATTCAAATGAGTCTACGATGAATCAATTAAAAATTTCAGTAAAGTCTTTTGAAGATGCATGTTTCGACATCGAAAGAGCGTTGAACAACGAAATTGCTGACATCGAACATATCGCAGAAGAGATTCAGTTCCCGGAAAATGACACGTACATCTCTGCTGTAAAAGATAATTTGATTCATTTTCGAAGAGACAAAGGATATTTTACTGCTTGGACAACACGCTTAAAAGACCATGTCAGCAAACTAAAGAACGTCATCGCCCTATTTAATGAAGAAGAACGATTGAAAGAGATGGCTGATACAAAGAGAGAAGAACTCAGAGAAAATGAGTCCGAAATAGAAGAAGCCACGAGAGTGTTGAATTCTACGATTAAAGCGTTGGAATATGAGAAAATGACATATAAGACTGAGTTTCGCGATTGGCTACAGGAGAACGAAGAGTTTTATATTGTTCAGGATAAAATTGGTGAACTAATGTATATTGTTGAGAATATATATGAGGACTCACGAATGATTCCAAGTGTTATTGAAAGCGAACTATCTGCTTTACGAGATGCGTTATTAGAACCAATCAATGACTTGTTTTACAATAATCGAGCTGATATGAAAAACCTAACGGATGAATTGACTGAACTAAAGAACGATAAACAACGGCTTGAAAATGTAAAAGAGATAGAGCCGAAAAGCCGTAGAGTGGAGACTGTAAAACAACGAGAAATGCTTCTGAAGAAGAATATCCCTTTTATTCCGTTTTACCAAGCAGTTGATTTTGCGGAGGGAGTATCGGCTGAAGACAAAGAAAGAATCGAGTCAGCACTTTACGATATGGGTGTACTCGATGCATTAATTGTTCCTGCGGACCATTATGATTATGTCGCAGAAAATGATGCCGTGTTGCTTCCAAAACCGGTAAACGGCAAAGCAGAAACATTAGATAAGTATTTGACGGTTGTAACTCACGACATGGATGTGTCGGATAATGATATTACTGCAATTCTCAAAAGCATCGTTGTAGGTTCAGTAGAAGAGAACACTGCACTTACGATGGACGGTAAATACAGTATCGGTATTTTGAGAGGAAAAGCGGCAAAACAACGAGAGGCGTCTTTCATTGGGGAAGAAGCAAGGCGAAGAAATAGAGAAGAGAAAATAGCAGAAGTAAATCAGCAAATCGAGGAGGTAAACGAAAGAATCTCCGAGTTAACGCAAAGAGAAGTAACCATTCGTGAGCGTAGAGCATTATTGGCAAAAGAATACGAATCACGACCTATCCAAGCTAAAATTACAGAGATGCATGAACAAAGGAAACAGGATGCTTATCAATTGAACTTACTTGAAGAAAGAAATGAAAAAATGAAAGCTCTCCATCAACGGTTATCGGATGATTATGCAAAACAACGCAATGAACGAATCATGCAAAGCAGTTTCCTAAAAGGTCCAAAAGATAAAGAGACTATTGCGCAAATCGTCGAGACAGCGGAAGGGGAGTATCGCGACTTTATCCAATCACTGGCAAATGGTTTTCATTCATTTGAAACGAAAAAAGTGGAGATTGAAGGGGCGCTGGAAAGGTTAGAAAACATTGTTTTGGCGAATGACCAAATATGTTCTGAAATTGATGACTTGGAGCGGGGTATTAAAACTGTTCAAAAGGAAATCGAGAACATAGATGCCATACTGGAAACAAAAGGAATTAAGAAGATTGAAAAAGAGATTGAAATGGAACGAAAAAAGCTGGCTGAAATCGTGAAAGAAATTCCATTGAAAATTGAAGAAAAGACCAATCTGCAAAACAGTATTGCTAACCTGAAAAGTGAAATCGAGAGAAGCCAACGTGAACATTCATTTGCGAACGAACTGTTAGCGGCAAGAAGAGAAGTATTTGAAAATGAAGTCCGAGGTAGGGGTGTGGAGTCGCTATCAGATATTTATCAGCTAGCAACAGAAAAAAAAGATCAACGCGCAAATGTTTCGGATGCAATACAAAAAATGCAGGAATCTGTCTATGACATCCGCTCGAGAGGTTTGGAAGACTATTCCTTAACCAGTCGTGAATCGGTTTCTGGAACATACACCATAGACTTACAAGAGTTTGAGGATAAAAAGGACATCATCTCGATTTTGAAAGATGAAAGAAAGCGCGTAAATGTAGTTCTCTTTGTAAAAGGGACAAAAATGAATCCGCAAGAATTCCATGACCACTTGGAGAGTCAGTTGATTCAACAAAAGTTGTACCTGAAAAAAGAGGAAGAAGCGTTAATCAAAAATGTCATGATTCAAGGAACGGGTGAGAAAATCAGACAATTAATCGTTAAAGCGGAAAAATGGAGAGATGACATCAACCACTACATGAAACAGATGAACAATTCCATTGACTTGCGTTTGATTTGGTCACCAATCAGTAAAGAGGATATGGGCAGAGAAGATGCTTTGTCTACAACCAGATTAGTCGAATTGTTGGGGCGTGATTTTGATACGTTGAAAGACACGGATATCGAAGCCTTAAGTCAACATTTCATATCGAAAATCAATGTTGCAAAAGAAAATCTTAATAACAAAAATAAAAAAAGTGATGCTGAGAACTTAGAGCAGGCATTGAAAAAAGTGTTGGATTATCGCGATTGGTATCAGTTCAAGATTATGTATCAATTACCTGGAGCTAGAGAGAAGACATTGAATGAAGATAATCTCCCTAAATTGAGCGGTGGAGAAAAGGCGATGGCGATTTACATTCCGTTGTTCGCTGCAGCTTATTCCAAGTATAGTGCAGCGGGTGATGACGCACCTTATATCGTTGCTCTTGACGAAGCTTATGCCGGGGTGGATGAGAACAATGTCTCTGAAATGTTTGGTTTCATGGAACAGTTCGGTTTCGATTATATACTTACTTCACAGTCATTATGGGCAGATTTTGAAACCGTTCCAGGTATTAATATTTATGAATTGAGTTTCGATAAAGAGGCTCGTTTTGTTTACGCTGAACCGTGGAGATGGAACGGTAAACGGTTAACGTTAAACGAAGAGATATTGGAAAGGAATAGGTTAACAGTTCAAGATGAACTTGACTTCGACTTTGATTTTGAACCAAATCTTAAACATCACAGGGGTGTTGACGTTGGAAAACAGGCTAATAACTGAGGCAAAAGAATATTTTGGGAGACAGGCATATAAACGCCTGTTTTTCTCTTTCAAGGACAGGATAGAGGCGCTTGGGAAAGTGGGGGGCTCTGCGTTATTCTCCCCGAATGAAGAAGAACGAAAAATGATTGAGAATTGGTTCGGTCGAAAGCTCGAAGGGCAAACAATCAGTATTTCGCTTGTGCAATTTGAAAAACGTCTAAAAGGTAGTAAGTTCGAGGAGTTGACGCTTTGGAAACTTGTCGAAATGATCACCAATCAGCCAATTGTATTAAGAACGGAAAGAATGGCAAAAGAAGAACGAAGAAAAAAAGAGTATTTTGAAGGTCTCCTAAATTCATACCCTCACCCGAATGCACAATTCATTATTACTAAAATGCTACGAAGGGAAAAAGGCGTAACTGGACTGCTTGCATCCTATAATAAGGGTGATAAAGAAAGCATCGAGATACTATTGAAAGCCATATCCAACCTGCCAACAGATGGCGAATTTGTAAGGATTCCTATTTTTGCAGAGCGGATTGCGGGTAATCCACATTACTTCGATAAGACGACTAAACTGACTCAGGCGTTAGAATTATTGCTCGCTGCACAAGAAAATCGACACTATAGAAGTGACATGGACGCGGAAGAAAAAGCGAACCTTCTTTCTGTGTTTGGTTTGGCAAAGGATGATTTACACAGTTTTGTAACATGTTACGGTTTGGAGGCGTATTACAAGGATGAACAAGTGAAACAATGGTTTTGGGCAAATAAAGAAAAAACGGTACAAAATATTCCGTTACGCTCTATAAATAGAATAGATAGGGTAGAACCGACTGAGGGCGAAGTGGTATTTGTTATTGAAAACAGTGCTGTATATTCCAGTGTTATTGACATGTTAGAGGATAACCTGGTGCCAATTGTTTGTACACATGGAAACTTCAAATTGTCTGGTCTTCTCATGTTAAATAAATTAGTTAAAAGTAATACAATTATTTATTATTCGGGTGATATGGATGTTAAAGGTATTACCATGGCAAATTACTTGAAGAAGAAATATGGAGAAAATGTATGGTTTTGGCGGATGGGAATAGAAGATTACTTTGAATCCATATCTCAAGTCAAGATTAATGAAAAGTCGTTAAGAAGGTTAAATTATATACATGAACCTTGTTTGCAACCTGTCATTGACATCTTGAAGGAGAAAATGATTGCGGGTTATCAAGAGCCATTAATAGCAAAGTATGTTTCGGATATAAAACAATATTTAAATGCAAATGGTTTTTTTACTGACACCTAACTGTGATTGGTGTCTTTTTCGTTGAGTCTCTTTACTTGTTAGAAAAACTAGTATTACTAAGGACCAGAACTATAAGCGCTTATAAAGGAAGAAATGTATTTAACCACTAGTCTGGAAAGGATTGGTGGTTATTTCTGTGTTTGCTGATATTGTACATTCCATTGCGAAACAAGATTCAGCAATTACTACGTTAGGGTTCATCAATTTTTATTGTTGATATTTCCGTGCAGAATATGCAAAACTACTGGGAATATAGTCTTGCGGTAAATGGGGTATTGTAAGACAATGGAATTATAGAATTTTTTAAAAAGTTGGTGTACTTATGATTATATATGAATCTACAAAAGAACAATTTGTCGGAGATGTTGTCAATGAATTACTCATTGACCGTCTATACAATTCATATCAGAAAAAAATAGGACGCACATCGAAAGCTGAAATTCGTTCATGGGAGAATTCATTGCAAAAGATGTCCAATGTTATGCAGGACGATGAAATTCCAAATGACGCGGCGGTTGCAATTGAGTTCAATATTCCGAACACTTCTAAACGAGTGGATTTCTTAATTGCTGGCAATGACGGCAATCAGGATCATGTCGTCATAGTAGAGCTTAAGCAGTGGGAAGAAGTTGAAAAGGTAACCAATCGAGATGCAATTGTAAGAACGTATGTAGGTGGAGGCAACCGTAATATAATCCATCCATCCTATCAAGCGTGGTCATATGCTGCACTCATTGAAGACTTCAATGAGAATGTGCAAGAAAAAGAAATTCAGTTAAAGCCTTGTGCTTATTTACATAACTACAGGAAAACAGAAAATGATCCTTTAACAGATGACCATTACAAAGCTCATCTTGAAAAGGCCCCTGTTTTTACAAAGGGTGAAATACAAAAACTTCGAGCATTCATAAAGAAGTTCATTCGAAAAGGCGATCAGAATCATCTTATCTATCAAATTGAAAACGGAAAAATCCGACCTTCAAAATCGTTACAAGACGCGCTGAATAACATGCTAAAAGGAAACGAAGAGTTCATCATGATTGATGAACAAAAAGTATTCTTTGAAGAGGCGTTCCATCAGGCAATTGAAGCGGTTAAGACAAATACTAAGCAAGTCATGATTGTCGAGGGAGGCCCAGGTACAGGGAAATCAGTGTTAGCAATCAATTTATTAGTGAAACTTATAGATCAGGGACTTCTCGCAATGTATGTAACAAAGAACTCGGCACCACGAGAAGTGTATTCAACCAAGCTAAAGGGTGACTTTAGAAAAACACATATTGATAATCTATTCAAAGGCTCAGGGAGTTTTACAGAGGTCGATGATAATGAATTCGATGTACTGATTGTTGATGAAGCCCATCGTCTAAACGAAAAATCTGGGATGTTCCGTAACAAAGGCGAAAACCAGGTTAAAGAGTTAATAAAAGGATCGAAATTCACCATATTTTTCATTGATGAAAACCAAAAAGTCACTTTAAGCGATATTGGCAGTGTCGATATGATCAAAAAGTATGCAAGGCAATACAATGCAGATATCATTTCATGTGCACTCACATCACAATTCCGTTGCGATGGGTCCGACGGATATATAGCATGGCTTGATGATGTGCTCCAAATAAGAAATACAGCAAATAAAAACGATTTGGGAATGGATTATGATATTAGACTTTATGATAATCCGAATGAGATGTTAGAAGAAATCGAAAGGCTGAATGAACGAAATAATAAATCACGAGTAATGGCAGGCTATTGCTGGGAATGGCCAAAGAAAAATCGTCAAGACGTAAATCACCATGATATTAGTATTCCAGAACACGATTTTGGAATCAGTTGGAATATCGAAAACACATGGGCAATCGAGAATTCTTCTGTTAGGGAAGCGGGCTGTATCCATACCGCACAGGGATTAGAGTTTGACTATGTCGGGGTTATCATTGGTGACGATATGCGATTTGAGAACGGACAAATTATTACGGACTTTACAAAGCGGGCAAAGACGGATCAATCCCTAAAGGGAATAAAAGGAATTGCGAAGGAAGATTTGGAAAAAGCACATACTTTGGCAGATCCTATTATCCGGAATACGTATAGAACGTTGATGACGCGTGGGCAGAAAGGGTGCTTTGTGTTTTGTACAGATTCTGCTTTGCAGGAGTATTTGAAGGAAAGGCTGGAGAAGGTTACTTTGTATCGTAGGGAGAGGGAGGAAACACTGTATTTGGTGGATAATGAAGAAGGGTATGATACTTAAGCTGATTCGGAGTATCAGTTTCTAATTGAATTCGGAATTGTTTTACGCTGGTACCTTTTTTTATCATGAAGATGAATTTGGAATTGCGTTTACTACTAATGGAGATACAGAATTTTATTTCCGAACTAATGAAGAAGCGATTATTCCATACATTAAAACAAATTTTGAGGATACTGATTTAAAAGAGGTTGTTATTGGTCCGAAAAATAATAGTGATCTTGCTAAAATTGGAATTCAAACTTACTTAAAAAAATTAGGCTATGACCTATCTAACGTATCAGTTGAAAAGTCTTCTATCCCATTAAGGTTTTAATGAAATCATCTTTAAGCTTGTCCCCTTTGAAGGGAACCTATCAAGCGGTTGACCTAATTTCTGTAAGTCGGTAGTTGAATATGAATCTATAATAAGTCTTATTGTTTTTACAAACAACGGGGGAGGGTACGAGGCTCTTTATGTACTAAGGTATTAAATGAGCCAACAATAAAAATCTATTGGAGGCAATAAATGAATAGAAAAACTAAATCAAATCATAATAAAAAGTACTTTTCTGATGGTGAAGTGTTAGAAAAAGAAGAAGTGAAATTCAACCTTTTTGATACTGGATTAATAATAGGCATAATTACAGTTTTGGGTTATGTAATAGCATATGCTTACCAAAAAGGTTATTGGCAATATTATGGTATTACACAAGAGTTTTTAACACAAATTAGCATAGTTAATATATTGGTTTCCATAACAGTAATTGTTTTTGGTATAGGTACATTGTTTCTCTCGTATCAAGGATTGGTAGGTCCTTTCCGAAATGTAAAAACATCAATATATGTAAAAGTTATTATGAGCTTCTTGCCAAGTTTTTTCATCTTATCTGCGATATTAATATTATTACCTAGGAATCTCATTGAAATTAAGCCGATTTATTTTGTTTATGGTTTGTTAGCTCTATTAATATTATGTTTCACCTCACCAATAATAAGTGAATTTAAAGTAAAGGGTTATAAAAACAAATTAAAAAAAAGTATAGAAAGTAAGATGGATGAAGGAGTAACAATCGAAAATATTGTTTTAAAATATAAACTGTATCCTTCAGCTAAATTTTTTTACTTATACGTAATTTTTATGTTTTCCTTTGGGATAGCATATGCTTGGGGGTATAATAATGCCGTTGATAGAGAAAACTATCTTCTCTTTGATTCTTTTGGACAAACACATTTAGTAATAGATAGTACTAGTGATAAACTTATAGTAACTCCAGTTAATTTATCAAAAAAGGAAATTAACAAGATCTTTCAGGTTATTGAAATTAACTCTGATAGAGATAAGCCACTTATGCTACAAAATGTCAAAATAAGAGGAGGGATCAGTGTTAGTAAGGAGCCTGTATATTAGTTAAATTAATTTTAGTACCAGGTTCTCATTGAATTTTGAATTATTTTCGAACCTGGTACCTTTACTAATATAATTGTATAGTATCTTTCCTTATCTCTTTCTCTTTCCCTCCATTAGTTCCCTAAAAGTACTAACTACATAATCTATTTGATCATCTGAAACCAAATAATGAACAATCATCCGAATCTTTTTTGCCCCTATCTTTTTCACTTTTATTCTTTTTTCTCTAAGATCACTAATTAGCTTATCGGCATCCATTTCACTATGATCTATAGCAACCGATATTATATTCGTTTGCACATCCTTCAAATTAATGAAGAGACCTTCTATTGCTGCTAACCTCTCCGCCAATTGCTTAGCCTTGTAGTTATCCTCTTTTAATCGATCAATCATATTTTCCAAAGCGTATATTCCTGGAGCTGCGATTATTCCAGCTTGTCTCATGCCACCGCCAAGTCTTTGGCGGTTTATTTTTGCCTCTTTGATAAATTCCTTTGTCCCTACAAGAATGGAGCCTAATGGACAACCTAATCCTTTTGTGAGGCAAAACTGAGCGGCATCTACATACTTGCAGAACTCCGACGGTTCTATGCCTAATTCTACGGAAGCATTAAAAATCCTTGCTCCGTCAAGATAGACAGGTAACCCATATTGCTTCGCAACTTCTTGAATTTCTTTCATGTTTTCAAGGGTAACTATTTGTCCAAGGTTTAAGTTGTACGTATTCTCTATAGAGATTAAAGCTGTTTTAGCCCTTTGGATATCGCCCATAGAAATTGAGGATTCTATAAGTTCGGGATCGAAATATCCATTCTCTACATGAATTGGCCTTGCTTGCACTTGTGATAACGCTGAAAGTGCGGCACCTTCTAAATTGTAGATGTGGGACTCGTTTCCAAGGATAATTTCCTGTCCCCTTGTTGAATATCCCATTATCGCAATCTGGTTTGCCATTGTGCCGGATAGGGCAAGCATTGCGTCTTCCATGCCTAACAGGTCGGCGGCTTTACGTTCGAGTTCATTTACCGTACTATCTTCCCCCATAATATCGTCGCCAAGTGTAGCGTTTGCAATTGCCTCGATCATTTGAGGTTTCGGTAGGGTGACTGTATCACTTCGAAGATCGATTTCTTCAACTATCATACGGTTTCACTCTCGATGTCAGTTGAACTTGTTGATTCCTGACTTTCGTTTTTTTCCTTTCCGAAAAATCGGTTGACAATCATAAGTATTGAGCCGTCACCTGTAATATTTGTAGCTGTCCCGAAGCTATCTTGAATCATGAACAGCGCTAACATAAGGCCAATCGCTTCATCCCCGAATCCAAGGGTTGACTGTAATATTCCGATTGCGGCCAATGCGGATCCACCTGGGACACCTACAGCTCCAACCTCAATTACACCAAGTATTAGTATGAAAGAGATGATCACGCCAACAGGGGGTAGCTCACCACCTGTTAATAGCGTTACTGTGATCGCACTTATTGTTAACGTCATGGCAGCGCCTGAAAGGTGAACGTTTGCTGTCAGTGGCATAACAAAATCTGCAATCTTTTTATTGATGAACGGAATCGTTCTTGCTTGTCTAAGGGAAACTGGCATTGTTACTGCACTCGACATTGTTCCAAATGCCGTGAAATAGGCAGGTAGCATTGCTTTGAAAACAACAAATGGATTTTGCTTGGAAATCATTCCTGCCAACGCATACTCAATGAACAGCCAAATGAATTGCATGATGACAATTAAGACAAGCATTTTACCGAAGACCGAAATCGTTCCAAACAATGCACCCTTGGCAGCGATACCTGCAAATATGCACGCGATGAAAATAGGGAGAACTGGAATGATGAATTTTTGAATGACACGCTCGACTACGTTTCTAAATTCAATGACAGCACCAGAAAGGATTGGCGCTTTGCCCCATGTAGAAGCCATTCCGATGATAATCGCCAATACCAAAGCTGAAATAATGTTCATCAGAGGCGGGATATCAAGGGTGACAAAAGGTGCACCGATTTTAATGCTTTCAACGACTTCACCTGCCTGTATAGCAAAATTCGGGATGATTAAATAGGCTGCCACTGCAGCAAGTCCACAAGCTATTATCGTATCCAAATATGAAATCCCGATCGTGAAACTTAATAGCCTTCCAGCCTTTGTCTCAAATTCTGCAATACTTGCCGCAACAAACGCAAAAATGATTAAAGGAATAAAGAATTTGATGAGATTACCCAATAGCATACTACCGGTTTCCGTAAATCGAATCATCCAATCAGGGCCGAAGATTCCTATCAAAATACCGATACCAAGACCAAGCAACAATTTCGGAATAAGACCAAACTTCATATACTCTCCCCCTATCTAATGTATGGTGCTGCGTACAATAGACTATATGCTTGTACATTAGAGGCAATGCCGGAACAGTGTGGGATGTTTTAGCCGCGAAGGCTTTACACAAAACAAAAGATGAAGTTCATCAACGATATCAGTTCAAGAGTAAACTAATGCGCGAGCTAATTCGCAATAAAAACTATTCACGTACAGCCATACAAGCCGTTTTTCATTTCATCGATTACTTGTTACAATTGCCTGAAGCATATACTAAAAAGCTATCGAACGAAATACGACCAATTATAAGAGAGGAGACGGAGCTAATGGAACTATATAATAAGGAAAATGCTTCCCCAACCATTAAAAATGCTTTTGATTTGGAGTGGGAAAGGGGAGTCCAGCAGGGATTGGAGCAAGGCTTGGAAAAAGGGTTAGAGCAAGGCGTGAAAAAAGTAGTTCTCGAGATGTTGAGAAAGGGAACACCGACGGAATTCATAGCGGAAGTTACACACTTGGAAAAAGAAGAAATTGAGAAAATGAGGGAAATGCTGCAGTAAAACCATCAATTATTTAAATTGGCATTTTCGTTGAATCTCGAATTGCATCAGATTTCACTATTACATTCACAATATTAATCAAAGTAGTCTTATCGTCTAACCAGAAAAATAACCCATCCTTGAGTGGTCTCTCATAACGGATGGATCATTTTAATACCAGAGCTGATCCCCTTGTAGGGAACCTGCTATTACAGACCGCCTAATGTTAGCAGCATTCGGTGGTCCTTTTTATTTTATTCATTTTCAGTAACTATAGACTTATAACAGAGTATTTTTTGATTATTTCTATAGAATTGCGACCTTCCGATGGATTTGTTGGATATTATTAATAGTAGTCCTCTACTTTTTTTAGTGACTCCAAAAAATGTAACACAATATTGTTGAAAGTGTACTCTAAATTGTCAATTGAATAAACGATTAAATCGGTTTCATCTTTATAGCCTTTATTGTGAACAGGTTTTACACTACTGTTTTGAATCAGAGCTTTGGCAAGCTCAATTGCAAGTTTTTTATTCTCATCCAAATTAAACACCTCCTTTGTGACAAGACTTGATTTACGATACCATCTCATTGAAATGATTACTGGCACTGGTATGTAGCACCTCTACCGTTTTTTTTTAAGAAAGACAATGAATGTACTAGTAAGTGATTTGGTAGATTACCAATAGGATTTACACATAAAGACCACAAAAACTCAATCAATGTTGTTTTGAGGATGAATTATTTAATAAAGCACCTATCAACGCAAAGATAATGAAACTTGCGATAGCAAAAAGTAGAGCTAACATAACCAATGACAAAGCATTAAGTAAGGCTCTACCTACCACTACACTTATGATTAGCAATAAAATGGAAACGATAATTTTGTTAATTATCATTTCTGTCTCAAATAGAATGTTTTTTGTTATGTTCCAAAAAGTAATTACGAAAATAGCTAAACCAGCTACCTTCATTAACAATGGAATTAGCAAATTAATGAAAACTGAGATACTGTCCTCTCTATTGAACATTAAGCTAATTATTGAGGTTCCAGAGTTATATTCCGTGATAAGTGGTTCGGCAAGAGTATCTGAGAAGAATAAAAGTGCAAAGGCCGACAAAAGGGCTAAAGTATAAAGTAAGATATCTAAATAACCATAGTTTCTTTCTTCCAACACCGTCCTCCTTTCCTAAGTTTATAAAAATGACTGTCTGTTTATCCTACTATCTAATTATTGATACTGTGTTTATTTGACTATATGCTTGGTCAATATAGAGCATGCCTTACCCAAGGGGTGGGGGCTGGTATTTTATTTGAACCCCTTCCCCTTATTTTAGAGGATTTTATCCTTTAACGACGAAGGTGTTCCTAAGAAGAAAAAGGAAGTTGGGTAAATATTAAGGGGGAGTTATCTAATGAATTTAGGAAAAACCATTCAAATATATATGCCAGATGGCTCGCCAACCAGTATTATTTACAAATGGGGTCAATCCGGACAAGGGACAAGTGGGTGCGGAGTGGATTCCGATTGAAGAGTTAATGGGCTACCAACTGTTCCCGCGAGAATTAAGGCAGCATTTGATAACGTATAGTAATGAAGGAAGATCATTAATTTATATGGGGGATATTAATTAAATGATTTTAGGAGATCCGATTGGTGAAGGGAACACTGCGATAATTTATCTTTATGAAAACAGGATCGTGAAAGTATTTAAAGATCACTTGCCGGATACCGAATCGGCTTACGAGGCGAATAAACAACGGATAGCTTATGCATGCGGACTTCCTGTCCCAAAAGTGTTAGATGTCAGGAAGATAGATGGAAAACAAGCGATTATCATGGAATATATTGAAGGGAAAACACTCGGGGAGTTATTTTTTAAGGACTTGGAGCGGGCAGAACACTACATCAGCAAGTCTATTGATATCCAGCTGAAAATTCATCTGATTCACCTAAAATCACTTGAGTTTATGTCTGAAAAGCTTCTTCGAGAACTCGAGAACTCCCCTCATCTGGATAAAAGTCACAAAGAAGTTTTGATAAAAAAATTACATTCTATTGCCTATGAAAAAAGACTTTGCCATGGGGATTTTCATTTATTGAATTTAATCATGTCAGATGACAAAGTGACGATTATAGATTGGGTGGATGCGAGTGCGGGAGATATCCGTGCTGATGTTTGCCGGACGTATCTGTTGTATGCAGATCTGTCGTTGGAAGTGGCTGAACTTTATTTACGGCTGTATTGTGAAAAAAGTGGGTTGCTGAAAGAGGAGATTTTACAATGGTTACCGATTCTTGCCGGGGCTAGGTTAACTAAAAATGTTCCTTCGGAGATCGCGGAGGGTCTGTTAGAGATTGTGAATACTTACTGTATGGGGGATTTGGGTGGAAAAAATGACTATGAATGAATATGGCTGGGCTTGCCATTCCAGATGAAGTTGTTATGTTGATTCGACTGAAGGAAGGAAGATTTAGTGAGGGAGGGGGACCTCGAGTTTCTTTTCAAGCTGGTGCAAGAGATAAAATGTAAGTACCAGGTTCTACTTGAATTTCAAATTGTGTTAGAACCTATTATGTAATATAACTTCTAAAACGCAAAAAACCATCGTTTTCAGGGTATATAGAAAGTACCAATCACAGAACTTCCTTAACCCAATCCCACTACAATGAAGGAGTGAAAACGATGGCTGTACAGCTATTTAATCATAAACCGGGGAAAAATGGAAGTCATTGGATTGAACTACTAAGAAGCGGGTAGGCTCATACGATTCTCGTGGTAGCTATCGACATTGGCAAATATACGCACAAAGTGATGATGGCAAATGTCTATCAGGATGTGGTGGTTAAGCCGTTTGAATTAGATGCTTCCCTTTCGGGTTTTCAGCTGTTGGTTGCGAAGATTGAGGAAACATGCCAGAAGAATGGGCTGGATGAAGTCGTTGTTGGCATTGAGACAACTGCTCATTATTATGAGGATTTGGTGAGGCTTTGCCACGAAAAAGGGTATGTTGTCCGGGTGATCAACTCCGCTACCACTTCCATCGAACGAGAATCCATGTTGAACTGGTCAAAGACCGATGATTTAGACTTGGTTGCCATTGTCCATTCCATTCTCCAAGGAAGAGGCAACCCACCAAAAAGCTTGCGGAAGGAACTGCGAACGTTAAAGAAGCTAACGCGCTTTCGCAGGGAATTGGTATCGCAAAGAACTCGACTGACGAACCAGCAGTTTGCCTTAATGGATACCATCTTCCGGGAATTCCAAGGAAAGACCGTATGGGTGGATGGGAAAAAGCAGAAGAAAAAACCCTTCTCCACGATGGAAACCAAGACAGTTCAATATTTAATGCGACATCACCCGCACCCTGAAGATATCCTAACCCTTGGAGAGGAAGGTCTCTACGAACTTTCTCGGAAAGAGAATTTAAAGCTTAGAAAAACAGCCGTTGACTGCCTTTTGGAGTTCGCTAGAGAATCCATCTCCCAACCGAAAGAAGAACTCGCTGCCGAATTGTATCAACTGAAAGTGACTCTTGATCTGTTAGACAACCTAAAAGAAAAGATCAGTGACCTGGAAAAGAAGATTGAAGAACTTCTCCTTCCGACTGACGGGGCTCTCCTCCTAAGCATTCCTGGAATCGGAAAAGTCTTGGCAGCTGAATTGCGTGCAGAAATTGGACCAATCGACGACTACACACACGCTGGGCAACTAATTAAATTAGCAGGCACTAACCCCATTGTTAAACAGTCGGGCGGGCATAAGGCGACCTACGGAGGAATCTCCAAGCAAGGGCGTAGACATTTCCGTTCGGTAGTCTATTTGGTTGGAAGTAAATGTTCAGTCCTCAACCCGGAACTTAGGAAGCACTATCTAACACTGATTGATCGGGGCAAGAAGCCAAGACAAGCCTACATCGCCATTGGAAACCGAGTTCTTCGATTGGCATTCGCAATGCTTAGAGACCGGCAACTATACCAAAGTAGGGATCCGGAGTATTCGTTAAAAAGCATCCTTGAATGCAAGATTGGTACACAAGAAAACCGGCGCCAGTTCTGCGAAGCATATGTATTCCCATCATAACGCATAAAGGATAGACATAACGGACAGAAGTTGCGTAGCGTTGCCACTTTACGTGGAGAAGCGGGCATTGATAGCCTTAACAGGCAGAGCCAGTCCTCAATAAAACTGGCTTCCTAACTTGAAAGTCATGCCCGCCGAGGCTCCATGTCAAGTGGCAACAAAGGGACCAACCACCCGCTATTTGCCTAACAAAGATACTGGTCAAAAGCAAAAAAGAATTCCACTTACATGCGCATGTTTCCGGGACATTAGATTACATCGAACCGAGAACCAGAGGCATTGTGACCTCGTGTGCCAGCGTTATGGATCTTGTCCTGCAAATACGAATAATACGTGAAACACTCTATAGTTTAGATTGAATAGGCTGTATCCCTGCAGGATGAAAATGCAAGATCCTTTCGTGTCGCGGAAACACGCGCCTATACTGTTCTGTGATGGTGTAGTTTTTAAAAATTATCTTTGAAAGCTTTAGTTTCGTGCGGCCATTTTTTGTGAAATACATGGCTTGACTTATATTGCATTATACGCTGGTACCCTTCGCCAATGTCAATAAACAATACCTTCCCACGTATGACTCTCAAATAATTCTGCTGAAGGATCAAAATAATCTTCGGTGTAGTCCGCGACAAATACACCGTCTTCTACATAGCCTGAACCCCATGTTGGATCCATCGTCAGCCATAAGCCGTTCATCCATACTTCCACCCAGGCATGATACTCTCTATCAATTCCTTCTCCAACGGTTCCTGTGGCAAGCCTCGCTTCCATTCCGGCTGCACGGAGAAGTGCAATGGCAAGATAAGAATAATCCATACACATCCCGGATTTTAATCGAAGCGTTTTTAAAGCACTATCATCCCATTCATTTCCGGTGTAATAAAGTTTATCTACATCATAGGAGATTGTTTTTGCTGTATATTCATAGATTGCTTTTGCTTTATCACGGGCTGACTTTTTATCTTTCGTAAGCTCATTTGCCAATGCGATGATTACAGGATCTTCAGATTGGACACCCCTTGAAGGCAGCGTATCGCGCTGATCTTTTTTAGCGCTATTATTTACTAAGAAATGTGCCGCTACAGTATACGCAGCCATATCCATTGTCGTTTTCTCACTGTCCGGCACACTGACGGTCACAAGGTAGGTTCCTGAACCGAAACGTAAATAGAATTCATCATCAAACATAAAATCTATGACTGGGATAACATACGTTGCATACTCATTGTTTTTACTAGTTGTAATGTGAAGATGTGTTGTTTCTTTTGCAAAAGGGGCATCTTTGTCGATGAATCCTTTCAAGCGATAGACCGAGTCTGCTTCGCCACCGCCCTTTTCAGGCGATTCAATCGTAACCCCTCTTAAATCATACGCTAAGTTATAAATAATCGTTTCCATCCCAAGATCAGAATCGTTATCGATGATAATTGCTGTTCCTTCATTGAACCAATCCTCAATCTCCATATCCGGAACGGAGACAAATAATTGATGCTTCCCTTTCCCGAAGAATATAGGAATGTCGACTTTGAATTCGCCATTTTCTACAGGGATGGTATCCGTCCAGACTACCCCGTTCTTTGCAAGCTGGATCATGATATCGTTTTGTCGTATTTTCGTCGGATCTACTTTCCCTTTAAGTGTGAATGGCTCATTACCATTTATCAAACCACCATGCGGCTCCAAAATAGATAAACCGACTTTCAGACCTTCAGGGGTATATGTGATATCGCGTTCCAAGTTAGGATTTACATTATATACCGTGAAGTACATAGTTTCATAGTAATAATCATCTGGCCGATCGTTTGCGGGTAGTGATACAAAAACAGCATAGAGCCCTTCGCCTTTAAAAAGCTTTGCATCTAATTTGAACTTACCATCTTTAAGGGGTACAGAGTGATTTTGATAGCCATCAACTTCATTGTCACCGATTCGTACAACTTGTATCTTGGCATATTGTGATATGAATTGTTCATACTCTTCGACTATACCTTCAATCGTGACAGCTCCATTAGCTGCGAAATTTGACTGTGAGGGCTGGATTAACTGAGCACCAATGATTTCCGCGTAACCTCTCATTTGTACAGGCTCATGCTTGAGTTCCTTATTTTTCTTCTCAACTGCTTCTTCTAATGCAAGCAATTGCTGTTGGACCAATGTTTGTTGTTCTTCGTTTACGGATGGTTCATCTGAGCATGCTCCAACTACGAATAGGCTGATTACTAAAACTAAAAGTAGGTGAAACTTTTTGATGGGCATAGGTTCCTTCCAGAGGATTTAGTTTCAAGTCCCAATGTTCCTATTAATCTTACTATGGTAGAATGATTGTGTGCAACCGGGTAAAAGTTCTCATTAAATGTCGAATTGTTTTAGAACCTGGTAACCTCTCTTACGAAAGCAAAGGAGAATCCCATGTCCCTTCCTCACCAAACTATGCTGAAAATCCAACAATACTTAGATGATCATTACATAAAAGAGCCTTCCACAAGCTTTTATCTTAAAGAAGATAGCTGTGAGTTGTTCGAAGCAGAAGTAATCCTCCATGAAAGCCGCCGCAGTTTGGAAGATCTATTGGAAAATGTGGATGAAACCTTCACGGAAATGCTGCTGCGGAAGATTGATGAAAAAGGGTTGACGGATAGCGAGACGTATAGAAGAGCGCATATTGATCGGAAGCTTTTTTCGAAGATCCGGAATGATCGTGAGTACCGGCCAAGTAAACCGACCGTGCTTGCTTTTGCGCTTGCCTTGCAATTGAATTTGGATGAGACGCATGACTTGTTGCTGAGGGCTGGATTCGCGTTATCGCCTAGCAGCAAATCGGATCTCATTGTCGAATATTTTATTAGCCAAGGGAATTATGATCTGTTTGAAATTGATGAGGCACTATTTACGTTTGGTCAAAATGTGTTACGTACCTAAATTTGTCGCTTGGGAAGCGACCTATTAACGGTTTTAGAGTGTTATCCTCAACTTACACTGACGTTGAGGAGGAAAACAATATGAAAGAATGCAAGACTGAATTGGTTTTTATCCTGGATCGAAGCGGTTCTATGAGCGGTTTGGAAAGTGACACAATCGGCGGCTTTAACGGGATGCTGGACAAACAGAAAAAGGTAGAAGGAGAGGCACGCGTCACCACAGTTCTATTTGATGATGAATACGAAGTCCTGCATGATGGGATGGATCTCCAAGCGATTCAACCAATGACAAGCAAGGAGTATTATGTAAGAGGCATGACTGCGTTATTGGATGCAATCGGAAAAACAATCCTTCTTGTCAGCCATGCCCAAGAGAAGATGGCGGAAGAGAAGCGTGCAGGGAATGTGTTGTTTGTCATTACGACGGATGGGTTGGAAAATGCGAGCTGTGAATTTACCGTTGACAAGATCCGAGAGATGATCGATTTTCATAAGGGAAAGCAGGGTTGGGAATTCATCTTTCTTGGTGCAAATATCGACGCCGTTGCAACCGCCAGCCAGTTCGGCATTTCAAGGGATCGTGCAACCAATTTTCACGCTGATGGTGACGGAACAGAACTGAACTATACTGTAATCAGTGAAACAATCAGTTTGTTCAGGGCTCATAGCGAAATTTATGAAGATTGGAAAGAAAAAATTGAAATGGATTTCAATACGCGGAGTTCGAAACGCTAACAGGGTGCAAAACACAATACGCCCAATCATATCGGAATGGATTGGGCGGAAGTAATGGACATCAACATACAATTGAGGGGGGCAATCCGTGAGTACCATTGAAAAGGCATTCCAGTTTGCATTGCAAAAACACGAAGGGCAATACCGAAAAGATACCCAAATCCCTTACATTACTCATCCATTTGCGGTAGCCATGAATTGTTTTAAATCCGAAAATCAAATTTAAAAAGTCCGATAGTTTTCAGTGAATTGTTATTTTTAAGAACATACGTGTGGTATAATAAAAGTGTAATAGAATAGGTGACTCAAGGGTGGTCGGCCATTTCCCGCAAGAAGGCAATCTAAGTTCGCCGCGTCCTGCGGCAACGATTGCATGACCTACGTCCTGTAGGCCCGGAGGTGGTCGGTATGACAGTATTTGAAGCGCTAATGCTCGCAGTTTCATTCGCAGCGTTAATCGTAGCAATTTCGTCGTCTAACCATAAAAAATAACCCATCCTTGAGTGGTCGCTCATAACGGATGGATTACTATTTCCAACTAAGCTGATTCCCCTTGTAGGGAACCTACTATTACACAAGCCTAATGTTGGTAGCATTAGGTGGTCTTTTTAGTTTATTCATTTTCAACAACTATATACTAATATCATCATTATAGAGTAGTTTTTTGATTATTGCAATCAAATAGCGGTTTCTGATGAACTTTGACATCTACGACCGTCATCAAGAAAAGGTTGACGCCATCGCTGTCCACACATCACCTAACAAAATTCCATTCAAAAACAGTTTACCTACTATTATTTCAGTAGAATAAAAACAAAGGGGAAAAGTCTATGAGATATCTAATATTGTTAACTCCATCAACAAATTGGATAGATGGTGTAGTTCTCCATAATCAACCGTTCATGCCTGAACATGCTGTTTATGTTCAAACCGAATATAATAAAGGGAATATCGTTTTAGCAGGACCATTTGGTGGGTCAACAGGGGGAGCAATTGTTATTGATGCAGCGAATGAAGAAGATGTTATTCAGTTTGCTGAAAATGACCCTGCAGTTAAAAACAGTATCTTCAGTTATGAAATAAAGAAATGGGATTATAAGATGAGCAAATTTGAGAATGAAAGTCCTGATTTTGACCAAGGTTATATTGATTACAAACATAAGATTCAAAAAGATTTAGGGATTATTTAAAATGCCACTTCTTTGATCACTACAATAAGAAAACATATGCCTAAAGCCGGGCATAAACGAAGGGAGGAACAAGTAATTTCGTATAATGCCGTGACTGGCTTGTACCTTTCGGCTGCACCTCTTGTAAGCATATATTTCAGTACAATCATCTTGTAAATTTTATTCATATCAGTTCGGTTTACTTCAATAAATCTCATACTTTAACATTCTGTTAGAAATGGCTTTGTGGATTCCAAAGAGTTCACGGGCCTTTTTTGTGTCACCAAATGTGCAGGCAAGAAGCTTTTTCATCCGACTGAATAGGCTTGTGGATACTTTGACGAATCTTATAGAGACGTGTAGTTAAGATCTAAAAGGAACCTGACTTTTTCAAGGTCAATATAAAATACCCTAATGACAAGCAATCTCACTTACAACTTCAACGCATGAAGGAAGTGCATGTACCAGCGTATAATGCAATATAAGTCAAGCCATGTATTTCACAAAAAATGGCCGCACGAAACTAAAGCTTTCAAAGATAATTTTTAAAAACTACACCATCACAGAACAGTATAGGCGCGTGTTTCCGCGACACGAAAGGATCTTGCATTTTCATCCTGCAGGGATACAGCCTATTCAATCTAAACTATAGAGTGTTTCACGTATTATTCGTATTTGCAGGACAAGATCCATAACGCTGGCACACGAGGTCACAATGCCTCTGGTTCTCGGTTCGATGTAATCTAATGTCCCGGAAACATGCGCATGTAAGTGGAATTCTTTTTTGCTTTTGACCAGTATCTTTGTTAGGCAAATAGCGGGTGGTTGGTCCCTTTGTTGCCACTTGACATGGAGCCTCGGCGGGCATGACTTTCAAGTTAGGAAGCCAGTTTTATTGAGGACTGGCTCTGCCTGTTAAGGCTATCAATGCCCGCTTCTCCACGTAAAGTGGCAACGCTACGCAACTTCTGTCCGTTATGTCTATCCTTTATGCGTTATGATGGGAATACATATGCTTCGCAGAACTGGCGCCGGTTTTCTTGTGTACCAATCTTGCATTCAAGGATGCTTTTTAACGAATACTCCGGATCCCTACTTTGGTATAGTTGCCGGTCTCTAAGCATTGCGAATGCCAATCGAAGAACTCGGTTTCCAATGGCGATGTAGGCTTGTCTTGGCTTCTTGCCCCGATCAATCAGTGTTAGATAGTGCTTCCTAAGTTCCGGGTTGAGGACTGAACATTTACTTCCAACCAAATAGACTACCGAACGGAAATGTCTACGTCCTTGCTTGGAGATTCCTCCGTAGGTCGCCTTATGCCCGCCCGACTGCTTAACAATGGGGTTAGTGCCTGCTAATTTAATTAGTTGCCCAGCGTGTGTGTAGTCGTCGATTGGTCCAATTTCTGCACGCAATTCAGCTGCCAAGACTTTTCCGATTCCAGGAATGCTTAGGAGGAGAGCCCCGTCAGTCGGAAGGAGAAGTTCTTCAATCTTCTTTTCCAGGTCACTGATCTTTTCTTTTAGGTTGTCTAACAGATCAAGAGTCACTTTCAGTTGATACAATTCGGCAGCGAGTTCTTCTTTCGGTTGGGAGATGGATTCTCTAGCGAACTCCAAAAGGCAGTCAACGGCTGTTTTTCTAAGCTTTAAATTCTCTTTCCGAGAAAGTTCGTAGAGACCTTCCTCTCCAAGGGTTAGGATATCTTCAGGGTGCGGGTGATGTCGCATTAAATATTGAACTGTCTTGGTTTCCATCGTGGAGAAGGGTTTTTTCTTCTGCTTTTTCCCATCCACCCATACGGTCTTTCCTTGGAATTCCCGGAAGATGGTATCCATTAAGGCAAACTGCTGGTTCGTCAGTCGAGTTCTTTGCGATACCAATTCCCTGCGAAAGCGCGTTAGCTTCTTTAACGTTCGCAGTTCCTTCCGCAAGCTTTTTGGTGGGTTGCCTCTTCCTTGGAGAATGGAATGGACAATGGCAACCAAGTCTAAATCATCGGTCTTTGACCAGTTCAACATGGATTCTCGTTCGATGGAAGTGGTAGCGGAGTTGATCACCCGGACAACATACCCTTTTTCGTGGCAAAGCCTCACCAAATCCTCATAATAATGAGCAGTTGTCTCAATGCCAACAACGACTTCATCCAGCCCATTCTTCTGGCATGTTTCCTCAATCTTCGCAACCAACAGCTGAAAACCCGAAAGGGAAGCATCTAATTCAAACGGCTTAACCACCACATCCTGATAGACATTTGCCATCATCACTTTGTGCGTATATTTGCCAATGTCGATAGCTACCACGAGAATCGTATGAGCCTTCCCGCTTCTTAATAGTTCAATCCAATGACTTCCATTTTTCCCCGGTTTATGATTAAATAGCTGTACAGCCATCGTTTTCACTCCTTCATTGTAGTGGGATTGGGTTAAGGAAGTTCTGTGATTGGTACTTTCTATATACCCTGAAAACGATGGTTTTTTGCGTTTTAGAAGTTATATTACATAATAGGTTCTCATTGAATTTCGAATTGTTTTAGAACCTGGTACCTTTTTTAATCTACCATTCTATAAATAGCTATCTTCAAATAACAAATTCAGTTATACTTTAATGGAAGAGGGTTCGAGACCATCCCCTCTATAATAAAAACTAGGGAGGAAGTACATATGGAAAAAGCGGTAGTCGTATTTAGTGGCGGGCAAGATTCAACGACGTGTCTCCTTTGGGCATTAGAGACATTTGATCACGTTGAAGCCGTCACTTTTTTGTATGGCCAAAGAAATGCGTCGGAACTCGATTCGGCGAAGAAGATTGCAGAGGATTTGGGGGTTCCCCATAAGATACTGGATCTGAATTTGCTGAACCAACTTACGGATAATGCCATGACTCGCAGTGATATGGAGATTGACGAGACAGGCGACGTTCCGAACACGTTTGTCGAAGGTAGAAATCATATCTTCCTATCTTTCGCTACGATTTACGCAAAGCGAGTAGGGGCGAGGCATGTCATTACAGGTGTGAGTGAGACGGATTTCAGTGGCTATCCTGATTGCCGGAATGATTTTATCAAATCATTGAATGTCACGCTAAATCTTGCAATGGACGCGCGTTTCGAAATCCATACGCCCTTAATGTGGAAAACGAAGGCGGATGTATGGGAGATGGCGGACAGAATGGGCAAGTTGGAGTACATCAGAGAGAATACTACAACTTGTTATAACGGAATCATCGGCGACGGATGCGGCGATTGTCCATCTTGCAAACTACGAAAGCAAGGCCTTGATGCGTACATGACAGGGGGCCGTGCACATGTTTAGGATTCTCATCTACTTACTATCCATCATAATTGCCAACGTCGTAACAGCCAAATTTGCGCCGATGGAATTAGGATTATTCATCATCCCTTATGGAACGTTGTTCATTGGATTGACGTTAGTCATGCGGGATATGGTGCAGAACAGATTTGGCCGTAAAAACACGTATATATTGATAGGTGCTGCGCTTGCAATATCAGCAATCACAAGCCATTTGTTAGGCGACGCGCTATGGGTCGTATTTGCATCGACGCTCAGCTTTATCATATCCGAGACGGTCGATACGGAAATTTACACGCGTTTCAAACTGCCTTTTGTCAAGCGAGTCATGTTCTCCGGGATTATCTCTGGATTTCTTGATTCGTCCGTATTCGTAATCATTGGAATCGGTCCTTTAGGTCTGAAGTTTGTACCTTGGGAACTTGTACCGTACGCGATTGCGGGACAGTGGATTGCGAAAACGCTTATGCAACTTGTTGTAGCCGGCGGGATCAGGCATTTTGTAATCAAATTAGGTATTTATGAACCGAATATATCAGATATACAACATAAAACGCCGCAAATAGTGCGGGAACATGATAAGGGAGGAGCACCGATATGAAACAAAGTGACACGAAAGATCTTACATTGTTAGGAAACCAAAACACGGAATACAACTACGACTACAATCCGGGTATTCTTGAAACATTTGAAAACCAGCACCAGGAGAATAATTATTTTGTGAAGTTCAATATTCCAGAGTTCACGAGTCTTTGTCCGATGACTGGCCAACCGGACTTTGCGGCCATTTATATTTCGTATATTCCGGATGTCCGTATGGTGGAAAGCAAGTCGTTGAAACTATACATGTTCAGTTTCCGGAATCACGGTGCTTACCATGAGGACTGTGTAAACATTATCATGAATGACCTGATTGAATTGATGGATCCACGGTACATCGAAGTGTGGGCTAAGTTTACACCACGCGGCGGAATCTCCATTGATCCGTATTGCAATTATGGAAAACCGGGCACAATGTTTGAGCAAATGGCGATGAACCGTCTCATGCAGCACGATTTGTATCCGGAGAATATTGATAATCGATAAGTAGAATGAATGAAGAGCGTTAGACCCGTTGATACGGAAGTCTAACGCTCTTTTTACATTGTGGAAATGTTGAATCTTTAATTGTTTAATAACCTAATCCCCTTCAACCATAAGATACTAAACTATACTATGTAACGTTATAAAACATAGCAAAGGAGGTGAAGGCATGCATAAGATAATAGCTGCGTTAGCAAACTTAATAGACGTTCGGAGTATCATTTCTTTATGTGCCGTAGGGGTCTTTGCTGTGCTATCCTTGAAAGGGGTATTCGAACCTACGGAAGTTATGTCCGTCATCCTTATCGTGTTCAGCTTCTATTTAGGACGGACAACAGGAAAAGCAGAGGGGGTGAACGAAACCCTTGTCAACAATCAAAAAAATGGAAGTGGGCAATAATGCCGTCCCCGCTAAGACAACCACAGCAAGAAACCGCATTGGATACCTACAACATTTAAGTAAATGCAAAATGCCATAAACCCTTTACTCATAAAGGTTTACGGCATTTTTTAATATGTAGTTATACGTCACTTTAATGGATATTAACACGACATCAAGAAAGACCTTTGAGTTCAGATAGTGCCTGTTGCAAGGTTCCTTTTGTAATTTGACCACTAAAGTCCAATCCAAGACTGACAGCAGTCTGAGCCACTTCTGGCCTAACACCTGTTAGTATCGTTTTAACTCCTAACAAATTTAATGTAGAGCTCAGATTAAAGATATGATGTGCCACCATTGTATCGACAATAGCTACCCCAGACAAATCGAGTATTAAGTAAGATATTCCTAATCTCCCTACTTCTTTCGTCGTATTCTCCATCAACAATAATGCCCGTTCAGTATCAATATCTCCGATTAATGGCAGTATCGCGATATCTTTAGAGATAGAAACAATAGGAACAGATAATTCAATAAACGCTTTTCTTGCATTATCAAGATTAACAGTGTAGAAGTTAACAAAGGTTAAGCTAAAACAGTAAACAGCATAATCAAGCAATGGGTCTATGATTTTAATTGTTGCCAACAATGTTTTCACAGACATATCTTGTGTGATCACCATGTTTTCAAATACTTCATGGATATACGTTCGATAAAGCGTCGTATCCTTCAAAGCTTCATCTAATGGTACTCCAAGTTTATAGACATACTCGGAAGTTTCATTCGCCCACTTTTCTATAAGATCATTGGCCATTTCTCTCTTTTCCGGTTCGGCCAAGAATTCTCCAAAGAGACCTACAAAGTTTGCTCTCAGCCTTACTATCTCCTCTTCAATATGTGAAGGGATTAATTGTCTTTGATCTTCTGGAATCTCTGATAGTCTTAACTCATGAATTTTACGTGCTATATTAATCTTTTCATCTAAAAGGGCTTTTCCAAGTAGCTCCATTTCATTTATCATAAGCTCAATCCCTTCAATATTTCATGTAACTTTTATTCTATTGCATTCAGAAGATTTCCGCAAACCTACATCTGAAAATACAATGGATTGTAGCTAATGATGATATTCTTGCTGAATCTTTTTTTGAATAAAATCTGTAATGAGTGCTATTGAAATCGTTCCCCATGAGCCAAACTATTTGTATTGGAGGTGATGAAATGATTGTTTTACTCACATGGACGTATAGATCACCGAAGGGAACGGAGACAATCTTTCGGTCCGAAGAAATGTCAGCGGAGCAAGCTGTATTAATCGCGGAGGATTTGGCAAAGACGGGCCGCGTAAAACAGGTGAACTTCATAGATCGATTTGAAAGTTCATGGACGCTTAAAGAGTTGAAGGGTTATTTGAAAGGAATCGAAACAGAGCCGCATAACATCATCGTCTATTTCGATGGTGGATTCGATTGGGAAACGAAGGCGGCCGGCGTAGGCTGCGTCATTTATTACGACCAAAATGGGAAGTCCTATAGACTTAGGAAAAATGCGTCTATCACTGGGTTAACTTCAAATAACGAGGCTGAATACGCTGCACTTCACCTTTGCCTGTTAGAGCTTGAATTGTTAGGAGTCCATCATTTACCCGTCCGTATTATCGGTGATTCAAGGGTTGTCATCAATCATTTAACTGAGGAATGGCTTGTGATTGAGCAGGACTTGTACAGTTGGGCAGAAAAGATTGAAGAGAAAATGGACGCACTTGGACTTCAGCCTGAGTATGAGCTTGTATCAAGGAAGAAGAACTCCGAAGCGGATCGCTTGGCTGCTCAAGCATTAGCTGGAACGGAGATTATGGCTACTATTGAAAAGAGCTAAATGGATTTTGGGTATTAGGTTCTCAGTGAAATTCAAAACTCAAAGAGCTCTTAGATGGAGTATTATATCCCTTTAGCTCAAAAAAGACGCCCCATTTGATGATAAACGGGGCGTCTTTTCAGTAATGACGTTGCTGATGTTCGTGATGGCCGTGGTAATGACTTTGACAAGCTAAGAATCCGTTAATATCTTGGATTGTGTAAATGTGTATTGTTTTAAGGTTTAACAACCTAATACCTTTTTATCTCTTTACAACATATGTCGAGACGATGTAATCATGCAACGCTTGCTTCTTCGGAGTGAACCCGGCAATAATATAGCCGATATTAAGGAACAGTCCGGACAGATAATAGCTAAAAAATCTGCCGAAGGAACGTCCTTTGCTGATTGGTTCCCCAAAGCGGTCGACAACCTTTATACCGACCATCATTTTTCCAAGAGTCCCTTGTGATGGCCCGCTAGTAAGAAGGACGAAATACAATAAGACGCCAACCAAGTAGGCTAAGTATACAATCAAAGCCGTAAGAGATGCCTCTTCAGCGGAGTCAAGCATGCTGAGCGATCCGGTGAAAATAAGCGAAAGTATCATAAGCGGAATTACCAACACAACACCGTCAATAATAGCCGCTCCAAATCGGATCCAGAATCCGGCATATTCAACATAATCGAGAGTATTATCGTATGTTGTCGTTGTTTCATTTTCGTAATTAATAAGATTTACCCCCTAACAAAATATGGTATATGTGATTACTAATATTATAGCAGATGCTATCATGTTATCGGACCCTTTGTTTTCTCATCCATTGCGTAGCGACCCACTTTTCACCAGTGATCACCGGTGCTCCGCCATGCAACGTTAACTCGTTTAATGTTTGGTCGGTATAGAAGTATTCGAAGTAGACCGCCATCCCTTTTTTAGGGGAAACTGAGAAATTCAGTTTAGGGAAGAACGTTTCTCCGCCTTCTTCCACATCGTTTAAGTACATAACAAGCGTACTAATTCTATTATTATTTGCTGCTTTACTAGTAGATGAAAAGAAATCATAATGTGCTTTGTACTGTTGACCAGGTATATATTGAAGGATCTGAAGACCTTCTGCGTGTTCAATCGGTATATTCATAATGGATGAGACCCTGTTTTCGATTCGTACAACAATTTCATTTTCACTTTCTTCGATGAACGCACCACTGCTTGTTCGTAGTTCATTAACTTCGCGAGTCTCTCCGATCTTTGAACGATGCATTCTGTCCTTGGATAATTTGATCAGCTCATCACACTCTTCATCACTCAATACATTTCCTAAAACAACAACTAATGGTTCCTCAAGTCTAACAATGATGTCAATCTCTCTATCCGTAATAAGTTTGCTTCCTATACAGTTGAATATCGTTTGTTCTTTAATGTCCGTTATCAACTTCAAACACCTCATAAGCTCTCTAAATTTCAAAACAAATACGTTTCTGGGTAATGAGATTACGTTATAACGGTCTTCTTGTAGGGTTCACACTTCCTTTTGGAATTAAATTCAAGTTATTTTACCATATTATTTTATTTGCCGTAAATTGTTTTTTTGGTGACTACTTTGAAAAAGCGAAATATAGAAAAGAAGCATGAATCTCCAATTCGGAAATTCATGCACTTAATTCAAGTTATTCCGGAACTTAATACTTCCACTACTTCACTTTCAAAGAAACAAGCGCATTATGAATGGCCTCGAGTTTCGTTTCAAGCCGGTGCAAGAGATAAAAAGATACGAAAATCGGAAACCCGATTTGCTGTATGAAAGTTAGCCATTGCTCCATTCTGAAAAACCTCCTCCATTTTTAATGTAATGAAAAAGCTCCCCAGCCAAGCTGGAGAGCCCGTTTTTATTACACTTTTACAAGTTCATCAACAGTACGCTCGATAATCCGAGCATTTCTTACGGTCGCAAGAAAAGATCCATCGACTTCAAACACTTGTGAATCGATAATTTCCTGCATGGCTGCTTCGACTTCTTCTGGTGTCAAATCAGCCCGTGGCTCGTCCACTGTTAGGGATGTATGTTTTCCCGCAGCAGTCGTGAAGTTCAATTGTAACGTTTTTGCCATTCCTCATCTCCCCTTTCGAATTAGTATTAGTTCATAAGTTCTGCTGTTTCTACTCGTTCTGCTCCGATTAATGGATACTCGGAGAGCTGTGCCAATTGTGTCAGGGCGATGTATAGGCTGTCAGCCGTCACCCCTTCTGCGATGCCGCGGTAGGACTTCGTTTTCTTGATCAATTTCCCATCATGCGTAATCCCGCCATCGAAGTACACCTTTCCAACTGCATTTCTGAATTCGATCGATGCCATCTGCTTTCCCCTCCTTTCACATACTATATAGACTCGAAAAGGTGAAAAGGATACTTTCTAAGTGAAATTATTTGAAATACTTCAAATTATAGTCGTATAACTGAACTGAAAAATTGATTCCTTTCTATTGGAAGGGTAATGTTAGAAATATAGAATAGGGAGGGATTTGGATGAAGTATATTACGTTAAATAATGCTGTTGAAATTCCGATCGTCGGTTGTGGTACAAATACTTATGGTAAAGTGGGGAACCAATACTCGGGGGCTTTAAGAGGGGACACTCAAGAAATCGACTGGGCAATTGAAAACGGCTACCGTCATTTTGACTCTGCTCAACTTTATAATAATGAAGAAGTCGTTGGTAATGGGTTGAAAAAATCCAATCTACCCCGTGAAGATTTCTTTATCACTACGAAACTGAATACATTTCAAGGGTTCGCTGGTGCAGATTGGGCCCATGCCGAAATTGAAAAAAGTTTAGAGAAATTGCAAACGGACTATATCGATTTATTCCTTATCCATAAGCCATGGGATCATGATGCTGAAATTTTGGAGGCATGGAGTATCCTTGAAGACTACTATAACCGCGGTGTGTTTAAGTCGATAGGTGTGTCTAACTTTGAAAAAGACCATCTTGATTTACTTCTTGAAAATGGCGACATTAAACCGGCTGCTAATCAAATTAAATCTCAAGTCGGAAACTGGAATGATGAATTAATTGCTTATAATGAAAAAAATGGTATTGCAACTGTAGCATGGTCTCCATTACGCGGTATCGATGAAAATGCAAAGCAGGTGTTAGAGGAAATCGGTAACCAATACGGGAAAACTTACGCACAAGTCGTTCTACGATATCAATTTGAACGCGATGTCATCGTCATTCCAAAGTCTCACAACAAAGATCGCCAAGCAGAAAGCCTGAACATTTTTGACTTTGAACTATCGGCAAACGAACGTGAACGCATTGCTGCACTGTAATTGAATTGCAGGTATAAGACAAAAAATAATCCATCCCTGAGTTAATGCCTCAAGGATGGATTGTTTTTTATTTTAATCAAATTTTCAAGGTGCCGTGCACGTATCTTTACTATCCATTTTATTTCCCTTTGATTTCATCATTAAATACATATAAAATAAAGTTCTGTACTTCTTAAATTGCAGAATGAGATGAACCGTTATCACTAATAAATGATGTAGTGGAGGCCGATTATGAATTATAGAATCATCAACAAGCAAGTATATGAACAAGCACAAGTGCGTTCGGTTTCAGATGTACCGTTTACAGAAGAAGAACGTCAAAACGGCATGAAATTAGCGGTTTCCAAGGAAGATAATACGTTGGGGTTGTATTTGGTTGAGAGAGATGGCCAAAAGAAATTTGAAGTTCGTTGGGATGATTCACAGGAATTTTTCACAGGCTGGTATTCCGCGTGGGAAAATTTCACTTGGTGCCTAAATATCGCAGGCAACTGAGTGATTGCTTAAAAATTGTTTGCAGTTAATTTTAGGATATAAAGTACAACATCACCCCGACGACCTAAAAGTTTGTCATAAACATGTCAAAATATGAGGGGAATTGGCGAAGGAATTGCTCCTTAATTGTCGAAGTAGTAACTATGAATGGAGTGAGATATATGACACTAACTTATAAACAAATAATTGTCGCAGTTGATGGTTCAAAAGAGTCGGAATGGGCTTTCAAAAAGGCAGTGGCCGTTGCCGAACGGAATGATGCCGCGTTGAATTTAGTCTATATTGTCGATACACGATCACATTCTTCTGTTGAGTCGTTTGACCGTTCTGCAGCTGAAAGCGCTCATAAATACGCAGTAGAAATGTTGAACAACTACAAAGCGGAAGCAGTTAAAGCTAATGTGCAAAGCGTCAATGTAATTGTCGAGTACGGCTCACCAAAAGCAATGATTGCAAAAGACCTCCCGAACAAGCTGAACGCAGATCTAATCATCTGTGGTGCGACGGGTTTGAATGCAGTTGAACGTTTTGTAATGGGCAGTGTCTCTGAAAACATTGTACGCAACGCAAAATGTGATGTACTTGTCATCCGTAAACCCGAACAATAAGGGAAAATAATTAAGAATTAAGCCATCTGATCGATTTTGAAAGATTCGTGTAGATGGCTTTTTATCATGAGCACCGCCATGCCAATAAAAACGAGGAGCCTAAAAGTTGATAGGTTCCTCGTTTTTTTTATTAGGGCAATCGCTTAAGATAAGTTTTCGTGCCATTATAGTTTATCCACTTTACCATCTCTCTCTCGACAGCCCTATTTTGCCATTCGAACCAAACCTCTGAACATTCACTACAATGACTTTCGACTCCGCTATTATGATGTGAATCTTTTTGAGTGAAAGAAGTGATCTTGCGACAGATATAGCAATATACTTTTTTATCTTCATAATATCTACTGACCATGAGTATCAGCTCCTCAACTTTCTACTCATTATTGCCAACCTCGATACTATTAAGACATCAAAAATAATCCATCCTTGAGTATTGCTCGATAAGGATGGATTATTGTTATGGTTTATACATTAAGCGTTTAATATATATTGGGACCCGGGTGCTGTGTTTCCGCACATCACCCGGTCTTTTCTGAAGTACAAGTTTCAGAAAAGTCTTATATATAATTTATCATACTATTCAATTAAACTTCAATGAGTCTTTCTATGGGATTTCTCGAGTGAGGCGGTGGGTAGTAGGATGTGTTCAGTGGGGCACGTGAAGGGACCTATGGAAAACATCTTTTTTTGGACAGCGTGTAATTCTGCTTCCAAGAAAGGATGTTTTCTAAATTTTGAAACCTTGTGGACCATTGGACTCGTCTAAGAGGTGAGTATGTTTTTTAAGGTGGTGGGAGTGGGGAATGTTAAATCTTTCTGAGGAAGAAATTTGGCTTTCAGGTTTGATGGATGAATTTGGCGAACGCCTGACGAAGCTGTCTTTCAGCTATTTGAAAGATTGGGGGAAAGCGCAGGAAGTTGTACAAGATGTCTTTTTCACCTGTTATAAGAAGCGACATCAAGTACTTGAATTGGATTCCATTGGGTCGTGGCTATATAGGGTCACTGTGAATCGATGTAAAGACGTATTAAGGACTTCGTGGTTCAAGAAAGTAATCGTAAACAATGAGGTATTTCATTATCAAAAAACAAATCAGCCATCGCCTGAAGATGCATCTATCACAAAAAGCGATAATGAAAGACTGGTAGAACTTGTCCTTGCCTTACCGGTTAAATACAAAGAAGTTATTTTGCTCTTTTATTATGATGACCTGTCCATTGAGGAGATCAGTTATGTGTTGAAAGCCAATCCAAATACAGTCAAAACCCGTTTGAAAAGAGGGCGGGAATCATTAATGAAGAACGTGGAAAGGAATGATTTTCTTGAAAGATCCTACGAATGAGATTAAAAAGTCATTAGATGCGACTGTCTTCAAAAATTCGCAGTTCACGGCAAAAAATAAGGTTGCTGTCCTTCAAAAAATCCGTCAGCCGAAGAAAATCTATCTCCTACCTACATTCGTTGGTGGTTTGCTCATAATGGTATTGGCATCGGCGGGTGTTTATTTTGCGTCAGAAAGGCTAAGTAGCGAAAGTCCGATTGCCTCTGAACCAACTAGTCCTAAACCTGCGGAAATTCCACAAAATAATGGGCAAGGCGGTACGCAAACTACCCCTGTATATGCAGCGAAGAATGAAAATGAGATATCCATGTTGGATGGCGAAACGGCGTATGAGATGGCCGTGGATGCACTGACGGATTATTACAAAGCAATCTGGAACGGCACGGATATTGACTTGGATCAGTATATCGGGAACGAGAACCTTAAAGAATATTTGCAAACGAAAGTCCAATCGGAATTTAAGAAGTACGGCACCTTGGATAGCAAGGTGAAGCAACTTGATATCGGCGATTGGGAAGTAGAATTTTCGGAAGATGAAAAAGGAGGCTATCTGTATGTGGCAGTCTCTGTCGCAATCCAAAAGCATCATGGAGGTGGATATGGAGAGGGAACTGAATTTTTCATACGGAATATTGATGGCAAGCTAACCATTGTGGATTGGTACACGGGTGGGAAAGATACGTATGATTACCTAATACGCGGGTATCAGCAAAAAATTGATGATCCTGACATCTGGAGTAACAGCGAATGGGTTAAAAAGTTTAAAGGCGTCACAGGTCTCTATGATTTTGAACAAAAGGTTTATGATCGATTCAAGATTAATCGAGACGAGAAAGAGTTAAGGGGCTTGGACCCAATCAGCATTGCAAAAATGTATGTGTACGCCAGTTATCACCAAGATTTTGAAACGGAGTATGCACTTTACACGGATAGGGAAGGGCATATTCAGTGGAGTAAGGAAGAGGATGAAGAAATCCCTTTGGCTCACCGCGGAACACCAGAACAGACACTGCAAACATTTCGTAATATCGAAAAGGGCTCATTTGTCCAAACGAGTGAATATGAAGGATATATTGAGTTTTATCCAAATGGTGATCAAGGTGAAAAATCCGGTTTCTCAATGATTAAAGACGAAGATGGAATCTGGCAAGTAGCGTTTTTACCGATTCAGTAAATAAGGTACCTGTGCAGCAATCTATTCTGACTATTCACTACAATTGTATAAATACTCAAACAGATTGTTGTTGCGAAGGCAATCATTGAATATTTATGCAAATTGGTTGAATTATCATGAATGTTTGTTGCACAGGTACCTTTACAATTCCTTTACAATATTGACACTGTATGGATAAAGTATTAAAGTACTTTGCATAACATATTATTAACGGTTAATCTATATATTGTTATATTAAAGGTGGAACCGTGGAAAAGGGGGAGTATGTATGGATAATGATCGAAATGTTTTTGATGTAACGATAATCGGTGGGGGGCCGGTAGGATTATTTACTGCGTTCTATGCGGGCATGAGAAAAATGTCTGTGAACATTATTGAAAGTCTGCCGCAACTTGGTGGACAGCTCACGGCTTTGTATCCCGAAAAGTATATTTACGATATAGCTGGATTTCCGAAAATCAGTGGCCAGGAGCTGATCGACAATCTGTTGGATCAGATGGCACAATTCGAACCTACAATCACTTTAGGGCAAGATGTCCGGCAAGTGGAGAAAATGGAAGATGGTGTTTTTAAACTGACGACGAATCGCGAAATCCATTTCTCAAAGGCGATTATCATTACAGCGGGCAATGGCGCCTTTCAGCCGAAAAAAATCGAAATTGAAAATGCGGAGAAATATGAAGGGAAGAACTTGCATTATTTCATAAAAGATTTAAACCGCTTTGCAGGTAGGAATGTGCAAATTTTCGGAGGGGGAGACTCGGCGGTTGACTGGTCGTTAATGCTTGAACCAATAGCCAAGAAAGTGACACTTATTCACAGAAGGGATAAATTCCGTGCTCACGAAGCGAGTGTGGAAAAGGTGATGAATTCATCTGTTGAGGTCAAAACTCCGTTCATACCAATTAAATTTATCGGTGAGGATCAGATAGAGCAAGTTGTACTTGGAAAAGTGAAGGGCGATCAGGAAGAAGTCATCGATGTGGATGATGTTATCGTAAATTATGGATTCGTTTCCTCCCTTGGTTCGATTAGCGAGTGGGGGCTTCGCATAGTGAAAAATAGCATTGTCGTCAATTCCAAAATGGAAACGTCCATTGAAGGAATCTATGCAGCAGGTGATATATGCACATATGAAGGAAAGGTGAAGCTGATTGCTAGTGGGTTTGGCGAGGCTACGACAGCAGTCAGTAATGCGAAGGTATATGTCGATCCGACAGCGAAAGTGCAAACGATTCACAGTACGACACTTATGGAACAAGCAGAGAATAAGAAAGCGAAAGTTAAACATGAAAACAGTGGATTATCTTCATAGTCTACAAAGCATAAAATAGAATTTCAATTTATTAGAATACATTTGCATTTCACAAGGTTTTGGACTATACTGATTTCAAATATAACGAATTAGGTTTAAATCGTTACATTACCGTTATATATAATTGCGAAATGGCATATCTTCGATTAAGGGAGGGTTTAGATGACGACTCTACACAATATGGATGAGAAGGATTTAATGGCCCGCTTTATGGAACGTATTGAGGCCGGGGATAAGATTGAGGCAGATGACTGGATGCCGGAAGAGTACAGACTGACATTGATTAAATTGATATCCATGCATGGAATCAGCGAAATTATGGGAGCGCTTCCAGAAAAGGAATGGGTACCGAAAGCACCTTCCCTTCAGCGGAAACTTGGAATCATGGCAAAGGTGCAGGATGAGATGGGGCACGGCCAGCTGTTGCTTCGGGTTACGGAAGACTTGCTAAAACCATATGGTAAAAATCGTGGAGATTTAATGCAAGATCTGTTCAACGGGGACTTGAAATTCCATAACGTGTTCCATATGGAAACGAAAACTTGGGCGGATGCGGGGATCATAGGCTGGCTTGTTGACGGAGCTGCTATTATTACGCAGACGGATATGTTAGGTGCTTCCTATGGACCGTATGCAAGGGCGCTGCAGCGGATTTGTGCGGAAGAAGTGTTTCATGCGCAACATGGCGAGTCAATCATCATGGCATTGGCGGAAGGGACGGATGAACAAAAAGCGATGATCCAAGAGGCCCTCAATCGCTGGTGGGATTCATTGCTCATGTTCTTTGGGCCGGCGAGCAAAGAGACTACGGGTACATCGAAGCAAGATATCACGATTAAATATAAAATCCGTACGAAGACAAATGAGGACTTCAGGCAAATCTTCTTTGACAAATACATTCCACGTATTTTATCGCTTGGATTAACAATTCCGGATCCGACTTTCCACTATGATAACGAAAGCGGTTTATGGTCGTACAAACAACCTGACTGGGAAGAGTTTAAGAGAATCATTAAGAATAAGGGTCCCCGCTCACAAGCACGCCTGAACTTGCGCCGGTCATCTTATGAAAATACTGCATGGGTACGCGATGCATTGAGTGCAACAGTCAATTAAAGAAAGGAGTCAGACGGAAATGGCCGAAGAACAAACATTTTACCAAGAATACGAAGTCTTCAGCAAACGGACGCCGACTTCGACATTCCAATACCAATTCAGCTTACTGGCTCCGAACGAAGAGATGGCACTCGTTTTGGCACAGGAGAATTTCATGCGTCGCGAGCCGGTTGTCGACATTTGGATTGTGAATCGAAAGCATATCCGAAAGATGGATGCAGAGGAGAAATTGACGCTTAAAAGGCTGGACAATAAAGATTATCGTCTGACAAAAGGCTACGGCTACTTGAAGAAAAAGTGGCGTCACTATGAACAGGAAATCTTGGATGAAAAAGAAATCTTGTCATGGGGAGGAAAGCGGAAATGAGTGCAAGCGAAAACGTAATGAGTGCAGAAGAAAAAGAAGCAATCACGAGCCTGTTATTCCAATTGGCGGATGATGATTTCTTGTTTGCGTACCGGGGATCCGAGTGGCTCGGACTCGCTCCACATATCGAGGAAGATGTCGCTTCATCATCGATTAGCCAAGACAGCATGGGGCATGCAGCGATGTACTATAAACTTCTTGAGGAATTAGGGGCGGGAAATGCTGATGAATTAGCCCATTCGCGCGAGGCAAATGAAAGAAGAAACAGCATTTTAACAGAACGGGTAAACGGGGAAGGCGTTTATATGGAAACGCCGAAATTTGACTGGGCCTATCAAGTTGTCAGAAGTTATTTTTACACGCAAGCGAAAAAAGTGAAGATCGATTCACTCTGCCAAAGCTCGTACAGACCACTTGCTGAAGCTGCGGTAAAAGTGAGGATTGAACTTTATTATCACAGATTGCATTGGGAAACTTGGTTTAAACAATTATTAAGTTCCACCGATGAGGCGAAAAAGAGAATGAACGAAGCTATTACTCTCGTTATGAATGACTTTGGTGACATGTTCTCTTTTGGAAATCAAAAACAAGCAATTGAAAAATATAAGTTGATAGACAGTGAAGAAATCTTGAAGGATAGGTGGATAGCGAGCATTGAATCAGTGTTTGCTGCTCTTCAAATGGATGTACCGACAATCCCGGAAACAGTTACGAATAATGGAAGGAATGGCGAGCATACAGTAGACCTGAATGAAGCTCTGCTAACGCTTTCTGCAGTTTACAAGGTAGATCCGGTGGCTTCCTGGTAACTGAAATTGAAGAGAGGTGAGAGTATGGCTGTTTCTGAAAGCGTTTCCATTGATCGTATCTATGAAATGCTTGTGACTGTGAAAGACCCTGAAATTGATACGGTCAGCATTATTGACCTTGGCATGGTTGAAGAAGTCACGACCTCGGGGAATTCCGTAAAAGTGGTTTTACTTCCGACATTTTTAGGTTGCCCGGCATTAGAAATTATTAAGAAGAATACGATGGATGCAGTTAAACAATTACCTGAGGTCGAAGATGTCGATGTGGAATTCGTCTTTCATCCGCCGTGGACATCAGATCGCATTACAGAAGCGGGGCATGTGAATCTGCGGGCGTTTGGAATAGCCCCACCCCCACGATATTTTCAAGAAGACGGCTCATGGCATGTAGATTGTGCGTATTGCGGATCGACATATGTGACAATGGAAAACATCTTCGGGCCGACTGCATGCAGAAGCATTTTGTATTGTAAGAGCTGTAAAAATGTATTCGAAGCAATGAAACCAGTTTCGACACTAATGTAAAGTGAGGAGAAAAGACAATGGCTAAATTAATCGCTCTATACAAACACCCTGAAAACAAAGAGGAATTCGATAATCACTACTTTAATGTTCATGCGCCGCTAACAGCGGAAATTCCCGGACTTCGTGAAATGAAAGTGACAAAATTCACGGGATCTCCTATGGGAGGAGAGGGAAAATACTATCTCATGTGTGAGATGTATTATGACAGTTTGGAAGATTTGCAAGCAGGTTTACGTTCACCAGAAGGAAAAGCGTCCGGAAAGGACTTAATGGGGTTTGCACGTGATCTTGTTACATTAATGATTGGTGAGGATGCATAATGACCGGTTTCGAATTCATCGAAACTTCCTTGGAGGAAAATGGGGTAGCGGTCATTTATCTGAATCGCCCCCGCCAGTTGAACTCATTGAATCGAAAAATGGTCAGTGAAATCGTCGCAGCAATGGAAGATTATGATCGTGATGATAACATCCGAGTCATTGTGCTCACTGGCGTCGGCCGTGCTTTTTCAGCGGGAGCTGATATTGATGAAATGACTGATGATGACCCAATCAGCCTTGAATTATTGAACCAATTTGCGGATTGGGACCGTCTAACACTTATTAAGAAACCGATTATCGGTGCTGTCAAAGGATTTGTTTTCGGAGGGGGTTTCGAGCTTGCCCTCTGTTGTGATCTATTAATCTCAGAAAATGGAACACAGTTTTCATTCCCCGAAGTCGGACTTGGCGTCATGCCAGGTGCGGGAGGTACGCAGCGGCTGACGAAACTTGCAGGCCGTACGAAAGCGATTGAATGGCTATGGACGGGAGAGCGGATTTCAGCTGAAACGGCTCTTAAATACGGAGTTATTAATAAAATCGTTGCCCCCGAATTATTAATGGAGGAAACAATGAAGTTCGCAAATCGACTCGCAAAACAACCGCCACTATCGCTGCGCCTCATTAAAGATTCGGTCAATAAAGCAGTGGATTATCCTTTATATGAAGGAATGCAATATGAACGGAAAAATTTCTATCTGCTTTTCGCTTCGCAGGATCAAAAAGAAGGTATGAATGCTTTCGTGGAAAAAAGAAAACCGGATTATCGGGGGAAGTAAGGAGGTAGCTGAATGACTGAGACAATTCGCTATGAAATCGCTGATGGGGTTTTCTATCTCTTTTTAAATAGACCGGACAAACTGAATGCCTTTACCGCGCAGATGAACCGGGAAGTTAAAGATGCTATCAAAGCCGCTTCCAATGATGATGAAGTTCGTTGCATTGTCATTACAGGCGAAGGACGGGCATTCTGTTCCGGACAGGATCTATCAGAAGTCGATGAGAACATGGATCATGGCCAGGTGTTACGGGACCATTATGAGCCGATGATGAAACAAATAAGAGACTGTGAGAAACCGATTATTGCCGCTGTAAATGGAGTAGCAGCTGGAGCTGGATTCAGCCTTGCGCTTGCATGCGACTTCAGACTTATTGCGGAGCGGGCAAGTTTTGTAAATGCCTTCATACATGTCGGTCTTATTCCGGACTCCGGCAATCTCTATTATCTATCACAACTTGTAGGACATGCCAAAGCAACGGAATTAGCCATATTAGGTGAAAAAGTGAGTGCTGCTGATGCAGTGGAAATGGGCCTTGCGAATCGGCTGATTCCGGTAGATACATGGGAAGAGGACGTCACTGCATTCGCAACCCGGATTGCAGCTTTGCCTACCAAAGCAATCGGGTTGATCAAACGTTCATTGAAGGCGACTTCCACACTTTCATTCGAAGACTATCTTGAACAAGAAGCCCAAGGACAGCGGATTGCGGGTCTGACAAAAGATCACCGTGAAGGTGTCAAGGCATTCATGGAAAAAAGAAAACCTGTCTACCAAGGGCAATAGGAGGAATAAAGTAATGACGACAATTCAAGAAGGAACAACAGAGCGTGAGTCTATGAAGCGTAACTACTATAAACTTTTTATAAACGGTGAACAAGTCGATAGCAGCAATGGGGAACGAACAAAAATTTATAACCCTGCGACTGGTGAATTCCTTGCTGAAGTGGCTAAAGCGACGAAAGAAGACGCCGAAAAAGCTGTTCAGGCTGCGAGGGATTCGTTTGATAATGGAAAGTGGAAAATAACTCCTGCTGGACGTCGCGCACGTGTGTTGAACAAAATTGCGGAAATAATGGGCTCCCGCTTTAATGAGCTTGTGGAACTCGAAATTTTGAATACAGGAAAATCCCTAACAGCTGCGAAAGGGCAGATTGCACAAGCAATTGAGGACTTTGAATTTTACGCGGGTGCTATCATAACGCATGGCGGATCCGTAAACAACGTACCGGGGCAATTCCATAACTACACGGAAAAAGAGCCGCTTGGTGTATGTGCGCAAATTATTCCGTGGAACTATCCGCTTATGATGGCTGCCTGGAAGATCGCACCGGCAATTGCTGCAGGTTGTTCTGTCGTTATTAAACCAGCCTCACTAACACCGTTAACAGCGATTATCCTTGGGGAAATTTGTCATGAAGCAGGCGTTCCAGCAGGCGTTGTTAACATTGTGCCTGGATCTGGCTCAGAAATCGGCAACTATTTGGTAGAACATGAATTAGTGAATAAAGTGGCGTTCACTGGTTCGACGGCAATTGGAAAAGACATTATGGCAAGAGCGGCAGGAACTGTGAAACGTGTGACATTGGAACTTGGCGGGAAGTCCCCAAGCCTTGTTTTTGAGGATGCAGATATTGATGCAGCCGTCGATGGTTCACTATACGGCGCGTTCAATAACACGGGTCAATCTTGCGATGCACGTACACGCATCTATATTCATGAAAGTGTTTACGACGAGTTCGTTGAGAAGTTCATTGCGAAAACTGAAAAAATCGTAGTTGGAGACCCATTTAGTAAAGCAACGCATATGGGCGCAATTATCGATCAAACCCAGTTGGACACTGTGAAAATGTATGTTCAATCCGCAATCGATGAAGGTGCAGAGATTCTGACGGGCGGTAAAGAATTGAAACCGGAAGGCTATGAAAACGGATTTTGGTATGCGCCGACAATTATCGGAAACGTAACACAGGACATGAAAGTGGTTCGTGAAGAAATCTTTGGACCAGTTGTCGTCGTATCGAAGTTTAAAGACGAAAAAGAGGCGATCAGACTGGCGAATGATTCGGATTACGGTTTGGCCTCTTCGATTTGGTCAACAAATACCGCAACGACAAAACGTGTCGCGAACCAAATCCAAGCGGGAATCGTAATGATCAACACGCCGTTCTCTGCCTTCCCGGGTACGCCATTCGGCGGCTTCAAACAATCCGGATTCGGCCGGGAGTTGTCAGCAAGCTCACTCGACCTCTACACCGAAACGAAAAGCATCATGTCGTATTTTGGTGGCAGACCGATTAATCCATTCGGGATCTAAGCGAAATAGAAGAAATTGACGGACAGGATGTAGGACTTCCTGTCCGTATTCTTTCATTATAAAGAGGAGGAATTCGGATGATTAAGCGAATCGTAGTTGTCGGTTCCGGTGTGATGGGCAGGGGGATTGCCTATGTGGGCGCCCTTGGTGGGTACTCAGTTACACTTGTCGATATTAACGAAACCGCACTCCATAATGCGAAAAATGAAATTGAAAGTATTTTTGATAAAGGAATACAGTATGGAAAAATTACCGCAGACGCAGCTGGGCATGCACGCCAAAAATTAGACTATGGAAATGATCTACCGAAAGCAGCAGGGAACGCTGATTTAATAATTGAAGCGGTACCAGAACTATCATCGATCAAAAGGCAAGTATTTGAAGAAATTGAGAAACATGCTTCAAAAGAATGTTTTTTCGCAACGAATACTTCCACGATGAGTCCAACGGAAATTGCTTCCTATAGTAAACGTCCTGAAAAAACAATTGCCATGCATTTCTTCAATCCTGTACATAAAATGCCGCTTGTAGAAATTGTCAAAGGATTGGAAACAAGTGATGAGACAGTAGAAGTAATCAGGGAAGTGGCCGTGAAAATGGGTAAGGAAACCGTTGTCATCAATGAATTCCCAGGCTTCGTCACAAGCAGGATTAGTGCTCTTGTAGGGAATGAAGCATTCTTCATGTTGCAAGAGGGACTTGGAACGCCGGCAGAAATAGATAAGGCGATTAAACTTGGACTAAATTATCCGATGGGCCCATTTGAACTTGGCGATTTGGTTGGACTTGATACGCGATTGAACAACTTGAACTATTTGCATGAGAAGTTAGGGGAAAAGTACAGACCAGCTCCTCTATTGGAGCAATATGTGAAAGCGGGCCGACTCGGCCGAAAAAGCGGAAAAGGCGTCTATGACTATTCACTGGAAGGGGAGTTGATTAAGAAATGATAGAAGTCGTCATAGTGGACGCTGTCCGTACACCTATCGGAAGATACAATGGCGCTCTAAAAGAGGTGCGTCCGGATGATTTAGGAGCAGTTGTTATTAAAGCGCTTGTTGAACGGAATCCAAATCTGCCGTTAGAGCAGATTGAGGAAGTTGTTTTCGGCAACGCCAATCAGGCTGGGGAAGATAACCGAAATGTGGCGCGAATGGCAGGCTTATTGGCGGGGCTTCCGGTTGAAGTGGCGGGCACGACGATCAATCGATTATGTGGTTCAGGACTCGACGCTGTGCTCTATGCCGCAAGAGCGATCGCAGTCGGGGATGGAGATATTTACATTGCAGGCGGGACAGAAAGCATGACCCGCGCTCCATTTGTCATGGCGAAGCCGGATAAAGCAAATCCTCGCGGCAATATGGAATTACAGGATACGACAATTGGTTGGCGTTTCACGAATAACAGACTGAAAAAAATGTATGGCACAGATTCCATGCCGGAAACTGCTGAAACTGTTGCAAAACGGTATAACATAACGCGTGAAAGTCAGGATTTATTTGCATATGAGAGCCAGCAACGTGCCAAAAAGGCAATGGAGGAAAATCGGTTCGCTGAAGAAATTGTTCCCGTAGTTTATCAAGACCGTAAAGGGAACGAAATCATTGTGGACCGGGATGAGCATCCGCGACCGGATACAACTCTAAAAGATCTCGCCAAACTACGACCGATAGTAGATGGCGGCACTGTCACCGCAGGCAATGCTTCAGGCGTGAATGATGGTGCATCTGCATTGCTTCTGATGAGTGCTGAAAAGGCGAAAGAACTTAACCTTACTCCGCTTGCGAGATATGTGATCGGGGCAACGGCTGGACTTGAACCCGCTGTAATGGGGCTTGGTCCAATTTACGCTTCAAAGAAAGCATTGGAACGTGCAGGACTTACGATGGACGACATTGGGCTTGTTGAATTGAACGAAGCCTTTGCATCACAATCGATCGAGTGTATACGTCAGTTGGAAGTAGACGGCAGTAAAGTGAATGTCAACGGCGGGGCAATCGCTTTTGGGCATCCATTAGGTGCGAGTGGCGCACGAATTCTTACTACACTTCTGCATGAAATGAAAAAGCAGAACGTTAAATATGGGCTGGCGACGATGTGTGTCGGGGTAGGGCAAGGAATTGCAGCAATCATTGAAAATGTAATGGATTGAAGAGGAAGAGAAATAAGTTTTCTTTTATTGATATAACGATATAATGGAAGAAGGGAAAATTATGATATATCTTTAATGAGTGAAAAAGAGAGAGTGAGCTTAATTGGCGAATACGCAGTCGATGATTTTTACTATATATGGAGACTATATCCGTCATTACGGAAACAAGATTTGGATAGGGAGCCTAATACGGTTATTGAAGGAATTCGGCCATAACGAACAATCGGTTCGTGTAGCCGTCTCCAGAATGATGAAGCAAGGCTGGCTGAATTCCGAAAAGAAAGGGAATAAAAGCTATTACTTTCTGACACGCCGAGGAGAGTTACGCATTGAAGAAGCGGCAACCCGAATTTTTAAATTGGCACCACATGAGTGGGATGGAAAGTGGCGTATGCTTATGTATACGATTCCTGAAGAGAAAAGGCAAATACGTGATGAACTGCGTAAAGAGCTGTTATGGAGCGGGTTTGGAAGTTTTTCGAATGGTTGCTGGATAACACCGAATGACCTTGGAAAAGAAGTCGGCCTTCTTATTGATAAATATGAAATCCAACCGTACGCCGATCTATTCTTATGTGAATATGAAGGACCGCAGGCTAATCGGGCACTCGTTGAGAAAAGTTGGCCGCTTGAAGAAATCGAAGGGAAGTACCAAGAATTCATCTCCACGTATAGCAATAATTATATCATCCATCAAAGCATGATGAACAATGGGCAAATGACAGACGCTGAGTGTTTCGTGGAGAGGACGAAACTTGTTCATGAATACCGCAAGTTTCTCTTTATCGATCCTGGTCTCCCGAAAGAATTGCTGCCCGAAATCTGGAAAGGCAACCATGCCGCTCATTTATTTGAACAATATTATAAGTTGTTGGCGCAATCAGCAAGCAGGTTTTTCGAAATGGTGTTTCAAGAAGATAATGACATGCGGCGTAAAGACAAAGCCTACGATGCAGAAGTTCATCCGCTAATCATTGACTAATCGTTTAAAAGACAAAAAACTGGGTGCCAAATGGCGACCCAGTTTTTTCTTACTTACTGTTTTGATCGGAAAAAATTTCGCGGTAATCATAACCTTTTTGTACATAAGAATCAATCGATAGCTGAATGATTTCAAAATCCCTATCGTTCAATTCCCTTACTACCTTCCCGGGCGAACCGACAACGAGAGAGCGTGGAGGGATTTTTTTCCCCGGTGGGATCAAAGTATTGGCGCCAATAATACACTCTTCTCCAATTTCCGCATGGTCAAGGATGGTAGATCCCATTCCGATGATCGAACGCCTCCCGACCTTGCAACCATGTAGAATTACATTATGCCCGACGGTCACTTCATCTTCTACGACAACTGGGGCATCCTCATATAAATGAATGGTCGAATTATCTTGGATACTGCATCGATTCCCAATGGAAATGGGCCCTTCATCTCCCCGTAATACTGTATTAAACCAGATGGTCGACTCTGATCCGACTTGGACGTCCCCAATTATTTTAGCGCCCGGGGCGACAAAAACTGTCGGGTCGAGTGACGGACTTTTCCCTTTATATGTGATTAACACAGATAATCTCCTCCCCCTGTTTTAGCTTTACCGCATAAACTAACGGTCAATTAGGACAAGAGTGAAATTTCTCTTATTCTTAATTGTTTTTTAACTTAGATTAGTATAACATATATTCATAGGGGTGAACAAAAAATGATATATGTTTGCGATATGCTTCGGATTGACTATCCAATTATTCAGGGAGGGATGGGGAATATCAGTAATGCGCAGCTGACTGCGGCTGTTTCGAATGCAGGCGGCCTTGGCACAATCGGATGCGGCACGTTGACTCCGGATGAAGTTGAAAAAATGATAATTGAAACTAAGCGTCAGACGAACAGGAACTTCGCTATTAATATCGCAATCAGTGTTTCACCTTATGTAAAAGAGTTGATCGGTCTTGTACTCAAACATAAGATTCCTATTATCTCCCTATCGGCGGGAAATCCAGCACCATATATCCCGGAACTGAAAGCAAATGGTATTACAGTTATTGCGCTTGTCGCTTCAGTGCAACATGCACGTAAAGCGGAGGCGGCGGGAGCGGATATTCTTGTGGCGGAAGGGTTCGAGGCAGCTGGCATCAACTCTAATTTAGAGCTGACGACCTTCACTTTAATACCACAGATTGTAAAGAACGTTTCTGTACCGGTCATTGCTGCAGGTGGAATAGGTGACGGTAAAGGGTTGGCGGCTGCACTGATGTTAGGTGCCAGCGGTGTGCAAATCGGCACCCGCCTAATAGCGACAAAGGAGGCACCATTCCATGACCGTTATAAACAGAATCTTATCGAGGCAAGTGACACGGAAACCATACTGATTGGGCGTAGCATTGGGCGGCTGAGACGAATTTTGAAGACACCTTATGCCATGAAACTTAAAGAATTGGAAGAATCGGGGATGACGCTAAAAAGATATAGTGAAATGACCTCTGAAGCAAAGCATATTAAAGGTGCAATTGAAGGCGATATGGAAAATGGATTCATCAATAGTGGGCAAATAGCGGGCTTAATAGATAACATCCCATCTGTGAAAGAGTTATTCGATTCCATGATGGAAGAAGCGGAAAATCAGATGAATTGTAGAATACAGGAATTCAAAAAGACAAACTTCCAAAATACTTCTAATAAAGACCTATAGACATATATTTAATATGATAAGCACCAAACTTTTGTAAGCGCTTGCAAGTTTACCTGACATTAAAAATTAAGTAGGGGATAAATGATGAAGTTAGGGATGAACGTAGGAAGAGAGGAAACGATTGAAATAACTGTGACAGAGGATATGTTTGCTTCATTTGAAGGGCAAGTTGTTCATCCTGTCTATTCAACAGTGGCCATGACATACCATATGGAGTGGGTGTCGAGGAAAATCATCCTTCCATTTTTGGAAGATGATGAAGAGGGGATGGGCGCCTCAGTCAAGTTGAAACATCTCGCAGCGTCACCAATTGGAACGACTGTTACGTTGACGGCGACTTTAATTGAATATCGGGATAACAAGGTAGTGACAGAAGTTACTGCGACCAATCATTTAGGGTTAATCGGAAAAGGTGAAGTGGTGCAAATTATATTGCCTAAAGAAAAGATTATGAAGAAGTTAAAAGAAGCCTCAATCTGAAACTGTTAGTCTGAAAACTTTAATCTGTCCGTACAATCCTAGGGGGGAATCATATGATGCTAGCTGAAAAGACATCAATTACAAAGGATTTCGAACTTTTTGAACGAATGAGTGAGCATGAACAGGTTGTTTTCTGCAACGATCCTTCAACAGGTTTGCGTGCAATTATCGCAATCCATAATACGACGCTTGGCCCAGCTATAGGCGGTTGCCGTATGCAACCATATGGCAGTGTGGATGAAGCGTTAGAAGATGTTCTTCGACTATCAAAAGGAATGACCTATAAATGTGCTGCTGCCGATGTGGATTTTGGTGGTGGGAAAGCAGTTATTATCGGTGATCCAAGAACAGATAAGTCACCTGAATTATTCCGGGCGTTCGGTCAATTTGTAAACTCATTGGGCGGCCGCTTCTATACGGGGACGGATATGGGAACTACGATGGATGATTTCATTCATTCGATGAAAGAGACCAACTTCATCAATGGACTCCCCGAAGCATACGGGGGTGGCGGCGATTCTTCGATCCCGACTGCAGAAGGCGTTTTATACGGCATAAAAGCGACCAATCAGTTTGCTTTTGGACATGACGAGTTAGGCAAGCAAATCTATGCGATTCAAGGGCTCGGAAAAGTTGGTTTCAAAGTCGCAACTAAGTTGCTTGAAGCGGGCGCCCGCCTATACGTGACAGATATTAACGTAGATAGCTTGCGAGCAATCGAAGAAGTTGCAGCAAAAACACCAGGCAGTGTACAAATTGTTGCAAGTGAGGACATCTATTCGCAAGAAGCGGATGTTTTCATTCCGTGTGCATTTGGCGGGATACTAAATGATGCGACAATTCCCCAATTGAAAGTGAAAGCGGTTGTAGGCTCCGCTAACAATCAGTTATTGGAAGACAGGCATGGCAAACAATTACGTGATAAAGGGATTTTATATGCACCGGATTATATCGTCAATTCAGGTGGTCTTATCCAAGTGGCGGATGAATTGTATGGCATTAATCATGATCGGGTGCTTGCCAAAACAAAACATATATACGACGCAATATTGGAAGTGTATAAGGAAGCTGAGTACACCGGAAAAACAACAGAGGAATCGGCAAACGCAATGTGCGAACGTCGAATAGCGGACCGGGCAAAACGGAATAACTTTTACTCAGCACCGATGAAACCGAAGTGGGCGATTCGCAATCAATCATGAGTGGAGGCGTATTTGTGGAACATAACTATCCTATGAAAAGAATAATAGATGATAAAGGATTTTTCGTGGATGCGTCTTATGAAGAGCGGATCGACGAGAAGTTGGTTAAAGAGTTGTATTACCATATGGTACGAATTCGGACATTTGATAGGAAAGCGATCAACTTGCAACGACAAGGACGCTTAGGCACCTATGCACCATTCGAAGGGCAGGAAGCTGCACAAGTCGGCAGTGCTCTTGCATTGAATGACAATGACTGGGTTTTCCCGACTTATCGTGATCATGGTGCAACGCTTACGTTTGGAAAAAGTATGGTCACTACATTTTTGTACTGGAATGGTCGGGTGGAAGGTTGTGTGGCTCCTGCTGACAGACAAATTTTCCCGCCAGCTGTCCCGATCGCGACCCAACTCCCACATGCGGCCGGCGCCGCTTGGGCTGAAAAGAAAAAAGGTACAAAAAATGCAGCAATCGCCTATTTCGGGGATGGGGCTACATCCGAAGGTGATTTTCACGAAGGATTGAACTTTGCAAGTGTATTCCAAGTTCCAGTTGTCTTTTTCAACCAAAATAATGGGTATGCAATTTCAGTTCCGATTGAAAAACAAATGAACTCAAAGACGATCGCACAAAAATCGGTTGCCTATGGCATGCCGGGAATCCGCTTAGATGGAAATGACTGTTTTGCAGTATATTTTGAAACGAAAAAGGCATTTGACAATGCAAGAAGCGGCAACGGTCCGACATTGATAGAAGCGGTTACTTGGAGAAAAGGGGCCCATACGACTGCGGATGATCCATCCAAGTACCGTACGGAAGAGCGAGCGAAGGATTTCGTTGATCCGCTTTTACGTTTAGAGTTATTTATGAAGAATTATGGCTACTATGATGACGCTTGGATTCAGGATATCCAAGAAAAAACGACACAGGAAGTTGAAGATGCAGTCGAAGAGATGGAGAAGTTCCCCCCGCCGAATGTTGAAGACGTTTTTGACCATGTATACGCTGAAATGCCAACTCAACTTGCCAAGCAAAAAGAAGCGTATCTATCACATTTAGGGAGGAAATGATTGATGACACAAGTGAAAGAGTCGCATCTAAAAAGTGAGACGGTTAGACAGATGACGTTAATTCAGGCGATCAATGACGCCATGCGGCTGATGCTTGAAGAGGATGATCGAACTGTCATTTTAGGGGAAGATATCGGTAAAAATGGCGGAGTATTCCGCGCAACAGAGGGGCTTCAGGAAGCGTTCGGAGAAGATCGGGTAATTGACACACCGTTGTCGGAAGCCGGGATTATCGGGACGTCAGTCGGTCTCGCAGTGAACGGTTTTCGACCGGTTGCTGAAATCCAATTCCTTGGCTTCATCTATCCTGCGTATGAACAGATCATGACTCATGTCTCAAGGATTCGGATGCGATCGATGTCCCGCTTTACAGTGCCAATGGTCATTCGGGCTCCGTACGGTGCAGGCATACGGGCACCGGAGATTCATTCGGATAGTACGGAAACCTTGTTCACACATATGCCGGGCATCAAAGTGGTCTGCCCATCCAGTCCATACGATGCAAAAGGATTATTGATAGCTGCGATGGAAGATCCTGATCCGGTGCTTGTTCTTGAACCGATGAAAAACTATCGTTCGAAGAGGGAAGAAGTGCCTGTTGGGAAATATACAGTGGAAATCGGTAAAGGGAAGATAGTTCGTGAAGGTGAGGATGTAACACTCATAGCTTGGGGAGCTATGATAACAATCGCAGAAAAGGCGGCGGAGCAGGCCGAGAAAAAAGGAATTAGTTGTGAAATCATCGATCTTCGGACATTGTATCCAATTGATAGCGAGATGATAGCTGAGTCTGTAAAAAAGACTACAAGAGCAGTCATCATTCATGAGGCGCATCATACTGGAGGTCTTGGCAATGATATTATTTCAATCATTAACGATACAGCTTTCCTTTATCTGCGCGCACCAATTGAACGGATTACAGGATTTGACGTCCCGGTTCCATTCTTTTCATTAGAAGAACATTATCTTCCCACACCAAAACGAGTCATGGAAGGAATAGAGAAAGTGGTTCATTTTTAAGGGGGGCGTGGAATGCTTGAAGTAAAGTTGCATGATATAGGGGAAGGCATGACTGAAGGGGAAGTGATCCATTATTTAGTCAAGGTTGGCGATACGGTTACGACCGACCAGCCGCTTGTCGAAGTGCAAACAGACAAAATGGTCGCTGAACTCACTTCACCTTGCGCTGGTATCGTGAAAGAAATCCGTATCGAAGTTGGTGAAACAGTTCAAGTCGGAACAAGCTTGCTTTCTATTGAAACGAATGAACTTTCGGCAGGAGGACAAAAATCACAACCCGAATCAAAACAATTTCTTGGGGGAAATGTAGTTTCTATAAGAAAAACCGGAGAAAAATCATCAGCTTCAAATCCTTTTCATCGCGTGCTTGCGGCACCGTACACACGTAAAATCGCAAGGGATAACAATATTAACATTGAAGATGTCCGTGCTTCTGATCCTTCAGGAAGGATAACTGAAGAAGATATTTTTCGATTCATTGAAGGACAGAAATTTTCGATCGAGCCTATTTCTGATAGGAAGCCGGCATTGTCTGATCAAGCGACTCCTGATGAAATCCCTTTTAGGGGGATCCGGAAGAAAATTGCAGAAAAGATGACAAAATCGCTCTTTACAATACCTCATGTCACTCAATTCGACGAAGTGAATATGACGAATCTATTTAAAATGAGAGAGCAATTGAAAACCGCAGGTGAATCGGTCAGTGTACTAGCATTCCTGATCAAGGCGCTTGTCATTTCTTTAAAAGATTTTCCGATATTCAATGCGGAACTTGATGAAGAAAATGACCGGATCCTTCTGAAGAAAAACTATCATATCGGAATTGCAACGAATACGGACAATGGGCTACTTGTTCCTGTTCTCCATGATGCCGATAAAAAATCGATCAAAGAGATTCATGAAGACGTCAAAGCATTAACGGCAAAAGCGATTTCCGGTAAGTTACAACCGTCCGAAATGCAGAACAGCACGTTTACTGTGAGTAATGTCGGGCCTCTTGGCAGTACGGGTGCAACACCGATTATCAATTACCCGGAAACGGCACTTATTGCTTTCCATAAAACAAAAAAACAGCCAATCGTCAATGAGAATGATGAAATCGTTATCGGTCACGTCATGACACTTTCTTTTGCCTTTGACCATCGTGTCGCTGATGGTGCAACAGCTGTTGCATTTACGAATCGCTTTGCAAGCCTAATCGAGCAGCCTCACAAGCTGATGATGGAGATGGTGTAATGGTTGTCGGCGAAATTAGTCAGGAGAGAAATCTGATAATCATTGGAGGAGGGCCTGGTGGATATTCTGCTGCCATACGTGGCGCACAATTAGGTCTTTCAGTCACGTTAATCGAGCAGGCTGACATGGGCGGCGTCTGTTTGAATGAAGGTTGTATCCCTTCAAAAATCTTTACACATGCCGCAACTAAACACACAGAAATTTCTCATTTACAGGATATTGGAATTGGAATTCCGGAAAACCAATTTGATTTCAAAAAGCTCCTATCATATAAAGACAGAGTCATAAATCAGCTCAGGTCTGGAGTTGAACATCTTTGCAAGGAAAATAAAATCGAAATAATCCGAGGCAAAGCGACTTTCATCGCCGTTGACAAGATCGGCGTGGAAAATGGGCATCAATTCGATATTTACGAATTTCAGCAAGTCATTATCGCGACAGGAAGCACCGCGATCTTGCCTTCTTTTGTGAAAGAAAAAGGGGAAAGAATTCTATTGCCGCATGAACTTTTCGCAATGGAGGAGATACCTGAACACCTCATAGTGAAAGGTAATGATTATATTGCACTTGAAGCGGCTTCAAGCTTTGCAGCATTAGGTGCAAAAGTCAGTGTAGTAATTGAAAACGAAGCAGACTTTCCATTTGATGAAGCCATCAATAAAGAATTGGGCCGTCTATTTAAAAAACGGAAAATCAAAATGTATAAAGAGCTTCAATTCATCTCGACTAATGAAACAGCCGATGGGATTTCAATCACTTTCCTAACGGATAAAAACGTGGAGGAGACAATTGGCGGGTCACATCTCTTCGTTTCCGAAATGAGAAACCCAAATTTGGAGCCTTTGGGCATAAGTCGTTTCGGGATTGACCTTACAGATGAAGGTTTTATAAAGGTAGATGGAAATATGCAAACTTCCCTACCCGCTATTTATGCAATTGGTGATGTAACGGAAGGCCCAATGCTTGCAGTGAAAGCTATTAAACAAGCAAAAACCGCTGTAGCCGCAATCGCAGGCCAACAGACAGAAGTGGACCTGACATTTATGCCGGTTGTTGCGCATACAATACCGCCAGCAGTTTCCGTTGGACTGACAGAACAAAGTGCACGCGAGTTTGGACTCAATTTTCACTTAAGTCAATTTGCTCTTGGTGGGAATGGCTACGCAACTCTTACGGGTAAAAAGGATGGATTCATTAAAGTCGTTTCTGATGCGACTACGGAAATCATACAAGGGATTCATATGATTGGCGAAGGGGCTATTGAGATGTCAGGTTCTTTTGTGCAATTACTTGAAATGGCTGCGAGAGAAGAAGACTTAAAATTCCCACTTTATGCGCATCCGGGCATCAGTGAAGGTTTACTTGAAGCGGTAGAGGGATTGGTCGGACAGGCGATCCATGCCGCGCCGGTGAAAGAGAAACGGCAGTCAATCATTTTCAAATAAACACCAAATAAAACAACCTGTTAAGGGGGAAAAAAGATGAGGAATAAGTGGTCGAAAATGTTGGCGGTTATTTTCAGTTCAGCTCTAATACTCTCAGCGTGCGGAACGGGGGAAAATGGGGACAAAAAATCGGGAGCATCCTCTAAGACATACAAAATTGGTGTCACTCAGATCGTAGAACATCCATCACTCAATGCCGCATACGATGGGTTCAAAAAGGCTTTGGAAGATGCAGGGATTGACGCGGAATATGATGTGCAAATTGCCCAAGGCGACCCGACACTTAACACTACAATCGCGACGAATCTTGTCAGCGCGGGCGTCGACCTGATATTTGCAAACTCAACACCAAGTGCTCAAGCGGCCGCAAGTGCGACAACAGATATTCCAATTGTTTTCACTTCGGTTACCGATGCAGTGGGGGCGGAACTTGTTGATTCAATGGAAGAACCGGGGGGCAACGTAACGGGTACGATTGATGCCCACCCTGATGCAATTTCAGATACGATGAAATTCATGAAAGAGGAATTGGGAGCGAAAAAGGTCGGAATGGTGTTTAACTCAGGAGAACAAAACTCACGAGCCCAAGTGGATTCAGTGAAGGAAATGCTGAAGGACATGGATATGACAGTCGTAGAAGCATCAGTTGCAACGTCTGCGGATGTGAAAGCGGCGGCTGAATCGTTGATCGGGAAAGTGGATGCTTTCTATATCATTACAGACAACACAGTCGTTAGTGCTCTTGAGTCAGTGATTTCGGTTGCGAACGACAATAAAATTCCAATGATGGTCGGTGAATTCGACTCAGTGAAACGAGGCGGTTTAGCGGCATACGGATTTGAATACTTTGACATCGGTTATGAAGCAGGACAAATGGCTGCCAAAATCCTAAAAGGTGAAAGTAAACCTCATGAATTGCCAGTTCAGATTCCACAAAAATTGAAACTGATCATGAATGAGGAAACGGCAGCTTTGCTTGGGCTCGATATTAAAGACGAATGGAAAGCTGAATTCAGTGAATAAATAGGGGGTGATTCTACATGTTTGCAGCTATATTCGGCTCTGTGGAACAAGGAATCATCTATGCAATCATGGCACTCGGTGTGTATCTTTCATTCCGAGTGCTCGACTTTCCGGATTTGACAGTTGACGGTAGTTTTGTAACAGGGGCCGCAGTGGCTGCCACGATGATAATTTTCGGATATCATCCGGTGTTCGCAACGGTAGTCGCGATTCTTGTGGGGTTTCTTGCAGGTTGTGTAACGGGACTATTGCATACGAAAGGGAAAATCAACGCTCTCCTATCAGGGATACTAATGATGATTGCCTTGTATTCAATCAATTTACGAATAATGGGCCTGACCTCAGAGAATTCCATAGGTAAACCGAATATCCCTTTATTGAAGGCTGAAACGATGTTTTCACAGTTTAAATCGTTTTGGAGTCCTTTAGGCATCGACACAGCGATTACCAATTTTCTTACCATGGCAGGACTCAAAAACCTGCCTTCTTCCTATGGTACATTTTTCATCATGATCATTATCGTCTTGATCATCAAATTTATCGTAGATTGGTTTTTGAAAACCGAGGTAGGTCTTGCGATAAGGGCTACCGGTGATAATAAAAAAATGATCAGAAGTTTATCAGCAAATACGGACACACTCGTTATTATCGGTCTTGGATTTTCGAATGCACTTGTGGCGTTTTCGGGTTCTTTGATCGCCCAGTATTCCAAATTCGCCGACGTCGGAATGGGAATCGGGATGATTATCGGTGGATTGGCATCGGTTATTATCGGCGAGGCGATATTTGGTACGAAAACAATATTGCGCACGACATTTGCCGTAATTGCTGGAGCCGTCATTTATCGAATTGTATTAGGCCTGGCCCTGAGAGTGGACTTCCTTGACCCAGGGGATATGAAGTTAATAACTGCTGTCATAGTCATAGGGGCTTTAATTTTGCCGCAGTACCTTGAAAAGAGACGAGAAAAAAGAAGAAAAGCGAAACGCCATGCTGAACGAATGGTAGAGCATGAGCAATTGCGTATGAAGGAGCGTAGTGCCCTTGCTAAAGCTCAATCAGATTAATAAGGTATTTAATGAATCGACACCCGATGAAAAAATTGCCTTGGATCAAATAAATCTTACATTGAATACCGGGGATTTTATGACTTTGATCGGGAGCAATGGTGCTGGGAAATCCACTATGCTGAATATGATTTCAGGCGCTCTTTCTCCTGATTTCGGTGTTGTGGAAATTGCAGGTAAAGACGTTACAAGAATGCCAGAATATAAGCGTTCTCAAATGATTGGAAGAGTGTTTCAAGACCCGATGGCTGGCACCGCCCCATCGATGACGATTGAAGAGAACCTTGCAATGGCTTACTCCAGAAATAAAAAACGTGCGTTGAAAAAGGGTGTGGATAAAAAGCGGCGTGAATTTTTCCGTGAATCTCTTGAAACGCTTCACCTGAATTTAGAGAATCGATTGAATGCAAAAGTAGGAACGCTATCCGGTGGGGAAAGGCAAGCACTCTCCCTATTGATGGCTACATTTACCAAGCCTTCCATTTTGCTTTTAGACGAGCATACGGCTGCATTGGATCCTTCGCGAGCGGAATTGATTACCAATCTGACAAAGCAACTTGTTGAGAAAGATCAGCTCACTACGTTGATGATCACACATAATATGCAACAGGCGTTGGATTTAGGTAACAGGCTCATCATGATGGATAAAGGACAAATTATCTTCGAAATCGATACTGAGGAAAAGAAGGATTTGACGATTCCTAAGTTAATGGAAGAATTCGAACGCATTCGGGGAGAAAAGATGACAAGCGATAAAGCGTTGTTGTCTACCTGAAAGCTCATGTCAGGGGTGGAATATGTGAAGTCTAAAATTAGAGTATTGGAATCCAATCCGATAACAGGGACGGTTTTTGGAACCTTATTGAACTATAAGGGAGAACTTGAAAGTTTAGGTGATGCTGTATATAAGGAACCATATCGCTCGCCGCCAATCGCCCCTGTCCTTTATATCAAACCGGCAAATACGTATAACTATGACGGTGGGGCAATCCCCATGCCTGAAGGAATATCAAATCTGAGAATGGGGGCTGCGCTTGGGTTGGTTATCGGACAGCGGGCGGTTGCCGTGAGTGAAGAAAACGCCTTGACGTATGTCGCGGGCTATACGATCGTCAATGATATAAGCGTTCCGCATGATAGTGTATACCGTCCGGCTGTTCAACATCAGGCACGCGATGGATTTTGTTCAATCGGGCCATGGATTATCGATCGTCATGAAATCCAAAACCCTGATGACCTATCCATTCGTGTATTCATCAATGAAAAGCTTGAACAGGAAAATTCGACATCGAATCTGATTCGTCCAGTTTCTCGTTTGCTTGCAGATGTAACCGAATTCATGACATTAAGTCCCGGGGATGTGTTACTTGTAGGTGTTCCTGAAAAGGCGCCACTATCCCAAATAGGCGATAAGATTCGGATTGAGATAGAAGGTATAGGGAACCTTGAAAACATTATTGTGGACGAAAAAGAAACAAAATGGAGAGAGCAGTTATGAGGAGAGCACGAATAGCTTATGGGGGAGCCATTCATGAAGCGGTGGAGTGGTTTGGGCAACTGAAATTGGATGATGGACGAATAGTCGGTGAACACGAAGTGATCTGGCTGACGCCAATAGAACCTAAAACCGTGTTTGCATTAGGGCTGAATTATGCTGACCATGCAGCGGAACTTGCATTTTCCGCTCCATCGGAACCACTTGTTTTCTTAAAAAGCCCAAATACGTTTGTCGGGCATAATGCATTTACCCGTCGACCAGAAGATGTGACCTATATGCATTATGAATGTGAATTGGCTGTAATCATCGGTGAAACAGCAAGGAATGTAAAGGCTGAGGATGCTTATGATTATATTAAAGGCTATAGTGTCGCCAATGATTATGCAATCAGAGATTACTTGGAAAACTATTATCGTCCAAACTTGCGGGTGAAAAATCGTGATACTGGTACGCCGTTCGGTCCATGGATTGTTGATGCTGCGGATGTGGCCAATCCTATGAATCTGAAATTGACAACGCATGTCAATGGCGAACTTGTCCAGGAAGGTACAACTGCAGATATGATTTTCGATATCCCAACACTCATTTCCTATTTAAGCAGCTTCATGACGTTGAGTGAAAACGATGTCATTCTGACAGGTACTCCGAAAGGATCAGTCGATACAGCAGTTGGCGATGTAGTCGTCACGGAAATTGAGGTAATCGGACGTTTGGTCAATACGATAATCGGCGATGAATCATTCACAAATCGCTAAGAGGGAAAGGGTGGTTTGAGTTGCCGTTTTTTTTCGTCGAGTACACGGATAATATAAAAGAAGAAGCGAATATTACTAAACTGCTTGAAGAGATTCATAACGTTCTAATGGAAAGGGACAGTATTTTTCCAATAGGCGGTCTTCGCTCGAGAGCGATTGAGTTAAAAGAGTATCGGGTGGCAGATGGTGCAGAGGATGATGCTTTCGTCCATGCACAGTTGAAAATTGGAGCAGGGCGCTCTGAAGAAGTAAAAAAAGACGTTTGTGATGCGTTATTTGAAGTGATGAAAGAGCATTTTCATCCTGTCATGTCCAAGCGTTATCTCGCATTGTCTATGGAGTTAATTGAATTTAGTGAAGCGGGCACTTATAAACAGAATAATATTCACAATCGATTTAAAAAGTAAATACACGTATAAGCAAATGGGAGGGGAAAGCAATGGGAGCGCGTACTGGGAAGGAATATATTGAAGGTATTAAAAAACGGAAAACGGAAGTTTGGATCCACGGTGAGAAAGTGGACGATGTCACCACTCATCCTGCATTTAAAAATGTAGTCGAGAGCGTTGCGGGTCTTTATGATTTACAACATGAGAAGCCGGAGAAAATGCTATATACTTCACCGACTTCCGGTGAGAAGGTAGGACTTTCTTTTATTGCGCCGAAAACGAAAGAAGATTTGTTCAAGCGACGTGAAATGCATAAAGAATGGGCTTCTTTTTCTGGGGGCATGATGGGGCGATCTCCGGATTATTTGAACACAAGCATTATGGCTTTCGGAACAGCCAACCAGTTTTTTGCACAAGCGGGAGGCGGAAGTGATCAGTTTGCTAAAAATGCAGCAGATTACTATGAATATGCACGGGAAAATGATATTAGCTTAACGCATACATTAATCCATCCGCAAGTGAACAGGTCAAAGCTGACGCAATCAGAACAGAAGGACCCATTTCTCTCTGCACGTATTACGAAAAAAACAGCAGACGGAATTATTGTGAATGGATGTCGCCTATTGGCAACACTTGGTGGCATCACGGATGAGCTTGTCGTATTCCCTTCTACCATTAATAGAACGTCAGGCACTACAGATGATCCATACGCATTTGCGTTTGCAATTCCGAATAATACTAAGGGCTTAAAATTCCTATCCCGTGAATCTTTCGATTACGGAAAAAGTAAATGGGATCACCCATTAGGTGCAAGGTTCGATGAAAGCGATGCGATTATTTCGTTTGAAGATGTATTAGTCCCGTGGGAAAGAGTATTTGTATGCGAAAGTACAGATATCTGTAATCGTACGTATGCAGAGACAAATGCGGTTATACATATGACGCATCAAGTTATCTGCAAAAGCATCGTGAAAACTGAATTCATTTTAGGCGTAGTCGTCAGCATGATGGAAGCGATCGGAATCGATCAATTCATGCATGTAAAAGAAAGAGCGAGCGAAATCATGGTCATCCTTGAAGTGATGCGCTCCCATTTATATAAATCCGAACACAATGCAAAAATCGATCAATATGGTAATATGACGCCGGACTTTGAACCGTTAAATGCGGCACGCAACTGGTTCCCGAAAATGTACCAGCGTATGAATGAAATCATTAAGATTTTTGGGGCTTCAGGATTGATGGCACTCCCAACTGAAGCGGACTTCAGCAACTCCGACGTCGGCCCATTAGTCCATCGTTACACGCAAGGTGCAAATATAAACGGTGAGGAAAGAGTACAATTATTCCGCCTCGCATGGGATATTTCCATTAGCGCATTTGGTAACCGTCAAGCACTCTATGAATATTACTTTTTCGGAGATCCAGTAAGGATGTCGAATGCTTATTATGACGGGTTTGATAAGCAACCGTATAAAGATATGGTGACAAACTTCTTGAATAAAGCAAAAAAAGAGGCTGGCATACTATAAAAATGAGTGGAAGAGTAATTGAAAGTGGGAAGGAGAATGGAGTATGCAACATGTAGATGATGAGATAGATGATAGGTTGTTCAGAAATGTCATGGGCAGTTTTACGACAGGTGTAACGGTAATTACGACTGAGGTTGCTGAAGAAGTACATGGCATGACAGCAAATGCATTTATGTCCATTTCTCTTAATCCGAAGCTTGTCGCGATCAGCATCGGAGAAAACGCGAAAATGCTTCAGCATATAAAAGACGCAAAGCAATTCGCGATTAACATATTATCTTCTGACCAACAACAAGTATCAAAGCAATTTTCAGGTCAACTGCATCAAAAATCTGAAATAACGTTCGGATCGTACAAAGGTTTGCCAGTGTTAGAAGAATCGTTAGCAATCGTCACATGTGTCCTGCAAAGTGAATTCGTAGCGGGAGATCATACGATTTTCATCGGTCAAGTTACGGGCGTTAAGCTTGAAGAAAAATCCCCCTTATTATATAGCCGAGGAAAGTATCGCGAGCTAAAAGAGCTTGAAGGGTAATTTATGTAATCATTAAGGAGGAGTGGATTCAATTGGCATATGAAGAGGCGAAAAAGAAGTTAAGAGGTTCAATTTGTCCGGTCATCACCCCATTTACAGAAAGCGGGGAAATTGATGAAAAAACATTCATTGAATTGATCAACTGGCAAATTGTTAGTGGCAGCCATGGGATTTCTGTTACAGGAACAAGTGGTGAACCAAGCTCAATGACAATCGCAGAGAGAAAACGAGTTATGGCTTTAGCGAAAGAAACGATTGACGGACGTGTGTTTTTCACCCCTGGAACGGGGTCAACCAATCATGACGAAACAATGGAACTAACGAAATATGCCGAGGAAATCGGCGCGGATGCCGCGATGGTTATTGTGCCTTACTACAATAAACCGAACCAGGAGGCACTTTATCACCATTTTAAAACGGTAGCAGATTCCGTTTCGATTCCGATCATCATTTACAATATACCCGGACGATCCGCCGTCAATATGGAAGTCGGTACGATGAAGCGTCTTGTAGAGGATTGTCCGAACATTATCGGTGTAAAAGAGTCGAATAAAGATTTTGAACATGTGAACCGAGTATTGCTGAATTGTGGAAGAGACTTTCTATTGTACTCGGGAATCGAACTCCTTTGCTATCCGATGTTGGCAATAGGGGGAGCAGGGTTTATCAGTGCAACAGCAAACGTTGAGCCTAAAAGAGTTGCGGAACTATATAATGCGTGGAATGCAGGGGATGTTAAAAAGGCACAAGACCTTCATTTCGAATTAATGCCATTGAATGATGTGCTTTTCAAAGATACAAATCCATCACCGGTTAAAGTGGCACTTGGCATGATGGGGAAAATTACACCGAAGCTCCGGTTGCCTTTAGGCTTGCCGTCAGCAGAAATACAAGATGAAGTTCGTGAAACACTCCTGGACCTCTCTATTCTATCGGAGGAATCCACTGTAGGATAATTGAAGAAAAATAGAAAATAGGTGATAAGGATGATAACAACGGACGAAACGGTTTCTTTAAAACATGAAACACAAAAGAATATATCACTCTATATAAATGGGGAGTTCACTTCAGCTGTAAGTGGAAAAACCATCAAAAACATGAACCCGTTTACAAACGAGCAAATCAATGAAGTCGCTGAAGGACAACAGGAAGACATTGATAAAGCAGTGGCGGCAGCAAGGGAAGCATTTGATCACGGTCCTTGGAAAAATATGAAACTGAAAGATAGATTGGAATACATTTACCGCATTGCAGATTTGATTGATGAAGAAATAGAAAAAATAGCTTATTTGGAAGCGCTTGATACGGGACTTCCGATAAGCCAAACAAGAAATATGGTAAGCCGTGCTTCGGAAAACTTCAGATTTTATGCCCGCATGGTGGAAAATCGTCTCGTCGGAGATGCCTATCAAGTGGATGATGAATTTATCAACTACACAATCCATGCGCCTGTAGGGGTCGCTGGACTAATCACGCCATGGAACGCGCCTTTCATGTTGGAAACTTGGAAAGTGGCTCCTGCACTTGCGACTGGTAATACAGTAGTGTTAAAGCCGGCGGAACTTTCCCCGCTTTCGGCTAATCTATTGGCGGAAGTGATCCATAAAGCGGATCTTCCACAAGGTGTCTTCAATGTTGTACATGGCTATGGTGAGACTGCTGGGGATGCGCTTGTCAGACATCCGGATGTTCAGCTTATTTCATTTACAGGAGAAACAACAACGGGTTCAACAATTATTAAAAATAGTGCGGATACACTGAAGAGCTGTTCGATGGAATTAGGCGGGAAATCACCGATCATCGTCTTCGAAGACGCTGATTTCGATCGGGCATTGGACGCTTGCGTTTGGGGGATCTATTCCTTCAACGGGGAACGCTGCACTGCAAACTCACGCTTGTTTTTACAAGAGGGGATCAGTGAGAAATTCATTGAAGCTTTAAAGATCCGGGTCGCTGCGATAAAAGTCGGGGATCCGCTTGACGCAGGTACGGAAGTAGGGCCGTTGATCGATAAAGGACATTACAATAAAGTAAAAGGCTATTTGGAAATTGCGAAGGATGAGGGTGCCGAAGTCATTACCGGTGAAATTCCTCCCGAATTTTCCAAAGGCAATTTCGTAGCGCCTACCCTTATACTGAATGCCCATAATAACATGCGCGTGGCACAAGAGGAGATCTTCGGACCTGTATTGACCGTCATGACATTTAAAGATGAAGATGAGGTCATCAAATTGGCGAACGACATCGATTACGGACTTGCGGGTTATGTATGGACGAATGATATTAAAAGAGGCCACCGAGTAGCACATCAAATTGAAGCCGGAATGCTATGGGTCAATGCTCAGAACGTACGCGATTTAAGAACCCCTTTCGGCGGTTCGAAATCCTCGGGAATTGGACGTGAAGGAGGCCATTATGGCTTCGATTTTTATACCGAATTGAAAATCATCCATGTTTCAATTGATGACCATCGAATTCAGCAATTCGGGAAGAAATAAGGGGAAATAGGGGGGACATAAATGGATTTTTCAATCATTCGAATCGCAAGGACCGTGCTTCATGTTGTGGATTTGCAGGCATCCCGCAAATTCTATGTCGATGGATTAGGCATGATTGAAACGGAAAGTGATGAGAATCATATTTATTTGAGAGGTTTAGAGGAACATTCCCACCATAGCTTACTATTGAAAAAAGCGGAAAAAGCGGCTGTTGAAGTGCTTGGTTATAAGGTTCAGAAAGAACAGGACCTTGATGAAATCGAAAAGCTTTTCATCTCACAAGGAATGAAAACAAAATGGTTGGCAAAAGGGCAACAGCATGCAATGGGAAGAACTCTCCGCGTTCATGATATATCAGGTATTCCATTGGAGTTTTTTGCGGAAATGACAGTCGTTGATCGGATGCTGCAGCGATATGACCACTATCGTGGCGCGAAAATCCAACGGATCGACCACGTGAACTGTGCAGTGCCGGATGTCCAAAAAGCCTATGATTTTTATGTCAATCAATTAGGGTTTTCCTGTTCAGAATATACGGATACTGAAGATGGGGATCTCTGGGCGGCATGGCTTTACAGAAAGCCGACGGTTCACGATCAGGCATTCATGAGTGGCCCGGGACCTAAACTCCACCATTTCGCGTATTCACTAACTGATCGGCTAAGCATTCTTGACTGTTGTGATTGTTTAGCAAGTATGGGGTATGCAACCTCGATTGAACGTGGACCCGGTCGCCATGGCTTGTCGAACGCGTTCTTCCTGTATCTGAGAGATCCGGATGGTCACCGAATTGAACTTTACACGGGTGATTATTTAACAAGCGATCCCGACTTGAAGCCGAAACGTTGGGATTTAAATGATCCGCTCCGGCAAACGTTCTGGGGACACGAAGCCCCGGATTGCTGGTTTACTGAAACAAGTACGTTTCTTGATATCGAGACGGGCGAAGCGATTAACAGCGAAGAGCCGTTATTGAAACAAAGAAAACCAAAAATTATGGCCTAATAGCCGTGATTCAATAATAGACAAACCTCCGCCCATCTATCGGAGGTTTGTTTTTTTAAATCATAATAGTGTAAAATGGAAAAAACGGTTTAGAAAAGGATAAAAACATGGAGAAAACACAACAGAAAATAGCAATAGTAAAGGGCATTTTTAGAGGTGCAATGGTAATGCTTGGTGCAATCATTGCTGCATACGGATTAGAATCCGTGCTCATCCCAAATAAAGTATCCGACGGAGGCGTGACAGGTCTAAGCATCGTAGGGTCGCAATTATTCGGTTTTCCATTAGGACTACTTATCGCAATTCTAAATATCCCATTTGTCTTTTTGGGTTATAAACAGATTGGTAAAAGCTTCGCAATGTATTCTGTGTTAGGAATTGCAACACTTGCAGTCAGCACAAGCATGATGCATCACGTGCCTACAATTATTCAGGGGGATACGCTATTAGTCACAGTTGTCGGTGGTATTATTCTTGGTTTCGGAATGGGTCTGGCGTTGCGGAACGGTGGCGCACTTGACGGGATTGATATGTTGGCTGTCTTGCTGTCGCGCAGAATGCCGTTTGGAACGAGTGATTTAATCCTGTTTTTGAATGTCTTTGTTTTTGCGATCGTCTCGACTGTTTTCGGTCTTCAAGGGGCTTTCTTATCCGCAATTGCTTATTATATTGCTACGAAGGTAATCAGCATCGTCGAGGAAGGTCTGAGCGGTTCCAAAATGTATAAAATCATTACGAACGAACCGGAGGAAATGGTGGAGACAATACGTGACCGACTTGGTCGAAGTTCGACTTTCAGTATCGTTCAAGGAGCGTATTCGAGTGAACAGTTCAAGGAGATTACATGCATTATCAACCGATTGGAAGATAGTAAGATGAAAGAAATCATTCTTGAAATCGATCCGAAAGCTTTCGTTGCGGTTTATGAAGTCGCCGAAGTGCGAGGTGGAAATTTCAGCAAGAGGAATATACACTAATTGACATTCATGGGGCTAACCAAACCGCTTTGGTTAGCCCTTTTTCCATCTTCTATTACTTACGATACATATAGAAAGATAGCTTAAACCTCCCGTAACTTTTACTTCAAACCGTCGTCTAATCTGTGAATTGAACAAATGAGGAGGTAACAGTTTGGTCAGTACCCATAAAAATTTTAAGATATTGACGTCAGCGGCTGTGGTGACGAGTGCGATTGTTGCACCGGTTGTCGTATCTGCTGCACCGACGTCTTTCAAAGACGTTCCGCCAAGTCATGTAGCCTATGAATCTATTATGTATTTGTCAGGAAAAGGTATTATTCACGGTTTTGACGATGGAACATTTCGACCGGCGGCAATGGTGACGCGTGGCCAGGCTGCGAAGATTTTGGCTACTTCATTGGATTTGGATGTAAGGAATGTGAAGAATCCGCGTTTTCATGACGTCCCGACAACGCACGGATTTTACAAATACGTTGCGGTACTGTACGAGGCTAAGATTATCGACGGGTACTCAAATGGTAATTTTGGGGTGAATGATCCGTTGACCCGTGGACAGATGGCAAAGATTTTAGCCATTGCTTATGATCTTGAAAAGCAGCCACTTCGTACAGCGAAATTCACTGACGTGTCTGCAAATGCCTATTATGCTGTTTATTTACAGTCTTTAATTGACAATAAAATCACGTTCGGAATCACGCGTACCCGATTTGCTCCAAACCAAAATGTAGATCGCGGGCAAATGGCGATGTTCGTACACCGGAGTGAATTGGCGAAGAAGCGGACCGAAACTGTGAATGCGACAATTTCAACATTCAACGGGTACACTTTGCAAACGGATAAGGGCTTTTACGACATTCCATCGTCTTTACGCAATTTCTTTTCGTCTCAAAACACCAATGCTCTAAGAAACGCGAAAATATCATTTGAGCATGATAAAGGCATAATCACGTCCATCACAACACTTGAACTCAGGAGTTCCGGCACTTCATCCAACCTGATCACATTGTATGGGAACGCCGCGACTTTGGATGGCAATCTGATCATCAATGCAGATTACCTCAATGTCAGGGACCTGATTGTGAATAAAAACGTCAGCTTCAACTCCGGAATGCAAAATCATTTCACCGGAGATTCTTTGTACATTAAAGGATCCACGACATTAAACGACTATACCACTCCCACGAATCGGACCCTAAACTTCACATTCAATAACTCTACTCTAAACACAGTACACCTATCCAAAACCAACACGAATTTCATACTCTCTAACAGATCTTTTGCACAATCCGTCACGATGAAGGCAAATGGTTCGCTCAGAACAAACGATACTGCACGGGTCAATGAGGTCTCAGTGGAAGGCTCACTGTCAGAAGCGACAATCTACTCAAATGTCCCTAAAGTTTCAATCGCAACGACGCGGGATGTAACATTGAATGGGGCAGGTATGTTTACAAATATCAACATACTGACGAAACGACTTGTGACGCTCAATACATCCGGTACGATTTCAGTGTTAGACATTCCACGTGATGGCTACGTGAACATAGGCAGTCAAACTTGGGTAACGAATGTGCTCATTCCTTGGAATACGTCTATCAGAAATGTCATCCGTAACTATGATTCAGCAATTTACCGAATCGATCGGATTAACGGCGTTACAAACCCGGATCGCACGCCTCCTTATGTCCCGCCAGTCATCAATGACATTACAATCCGAACGGCCACTATGGACGCTAATGGATTCATCTCCATGACATTTGACCAGAATCCTACGAAGTACAAAATGACGACGAAAACTCCGATGTATGTTGGTGACATCAAGACAAACCAAACGTTGGAACTGACTAATCTATCTATTAAAAACGGAACGTACACGAACGGCCAAGCGGGGACTTTCTCATGGAGTGAGGGAAAGAACAACTATTCCACTTCCTATGCGACAGTCTCTTCAAATGGCAACTATAAGACGGTTGTGTTTTTCGAGGATATCCGCTTAAAGAGTAAAGTATTTGAAATCACTTACCGGGTGAGCAGTTTGGGGTTGGAAGTTGATACCGACTTTACGGACAATACGGTAACATTCCTGAACAACTCAACGTTGTCTGTAGCAGGCACTAAGGGATCGTATACCTCCATTGCCGGATCCAAAATTTCCGTCCCGACAGGCACTGTGACGAATGAAACCGAATTACAAAGAGCAATCTCATTGAAGGTTCCTGAAATAGTGGTTAGCAGGGATATCACCATCACGAAAACCTGTGAGGATAAACTATCCAGATGCCAAGATTCAAGCCATCAATGGAGCGACGATTAAAGTTGCCGATGGATTTAGGTACAAGGCTGAAGAAGCTGCCTTTACATTTGATGAAAATGCAAAGAATGCGAAACTACTAAATGTGAAATTGATTGGCCATTCCAGTACGCGAGGGCATGGAGTCCTTGTCAATTCAGATAATGTGACGTTTGAGAATACCGAAGTTACTGGTTTCGCAGGCTACAATATCGTAACCGATAATTCGTCTTTCATTACGTTGAATAAAGTGAAATTAGCCGATTCAAATAGAGGTGGCTTGCAAGTATATACATCTAAAACGTCCTCAGTAGCAACCGTTAACCTAACAAACGTCGAGACGGCGAATAATCGACTTGGCGGCATTCATCTAATTGCGGATCGGGCGAACAGTAAAATTATCATCAACGGAAAAGGCAATCAGCATAATGACCAGTTTAAAGGTGTACCATCCCCGGCGTTTTGGACGGAGGGGAACGGGAAATTTGATTTCAAACTGAGTGATTTTAATCTGTATACGAAAATAGAAAACAGCTATTACCACATTGACAATGACGTGGAGCTAACACACGCATATACGGAACTGAGTAAAACAATAACAGATAAGCATACTCCAAAGATGAACATAGCCAATGATTTCACAACGAATAAACCACTTCATTTAAATGCAGCCGTCTCCATTAATGGGAATGGAAAAACAATCACCCTCAATTCAAAAGGGGACCCAAAACGGAACGCTGAAGGACTACTGATCAGCTCAACCGTAGTCATCGACAACCTGAACTTCACCGCAGGAAAGGCACATGAAGAAAAAAGGAGGTGCAATCATTCTCCAGATTCGCACTTTATTTTCCGTCAAACGCAATAGATCTACGATTACATATAGAAGAAAACCAACCCGAATAAAAGCACCTGTCAGCCACTGGTAAATGGATAGAAAATCCATATGTTCGATGAAACGCCCAATGGACACAAGCCCCCATTCTTCATAAGCCGGGTAATGCTGTTTTGCCGCTTCATCCGGCCCGAATTCGGTGATTGCACCAACGAGCGGACCCAACGTCAATCCCGTTATAATAAATAGCATGATGGCAAAATGGTACCAGCGAAATTGGTTTTTCACCCTATGTTGAATGAACAAGAACAGAATCAGTTCTACGAATCCCGATGCAGGATAAACAATCGATTTAATGACCGGACGAACCCCATGCTCAAGTATTGGTAGAAGTAAAATATACTCTTTCACTTGAAGGTTAGTAAAGGCTACAAAGAAGCCAAGAAGCGTTACAAAAAACAGGACAAACGTATTGACCATAACAATCGTTTGTAAATTGGACGAGGCCAACAGAATGCAAAGCGTGGTGTAAATGATCAATAATGCAAGCATCGGTGTTTGCGGCAAAAATGTACCCATAATCCATTGCAGTGTTTCTGCCAATGTGAAAGCAGCAATAATCAGAAGAATTACAGCTACCGCATAACGAACTACAGCGGATGCCTTCCCACCAAGTTTGCTATGGAGCCAATCGGTCAATGGTTCCCCATTTGACTTTTTATGAATGTAAATGACAAGAAATAGCCATGGGAATATCAATATGGAGGCGCTTAATACGGCTATCCAGCTATCCCTTCCGCCTTCTTGCAATAATGGAGGAAGAATCGTGACATGATTTTTCAATCCTATAACTGTCATGGACAAGAATACTACATGCAAAACACTGATCGATCCCAATTTATTCACATAAAAACCCTCTAACCTATTTATATACCTCAGTTTCGACAAAAAAGGGATGGATTATAAGTGATTTTGAAGGTTCCTTTACAATGCAAAAAAGGTACCAGATATAGGTACCAAAAGAATTGAAAATATTATCTACTATAAATAACTTCTGTAGCTGCATTTCTTTCGTTGGATAAAATCTTGTTATCATTCCTGTCCCTGAACACCTCGTATTTATTGAAACCTCTTGGTAGGTCAAAGCGGACGTCGAGGGTGTCTGCCCAGAGGATTGGGTCAACTTTGATGCTGTCTCTTTGATTTGGTTTTTTGTAGATAATATCGTTGGTCTGCTTGGAAGCGGTGTACGTAATTTTTGCTTCTTTTGCGTTGATCGTAACTCCATTTGTTGCACCTACTCCACCTAATACATTGTTCGAAAAGGCGATATTGCCTTCAAGGACAAGTTTTTCCTTTGCAGCTTTTTTTATCGGAATTCCCTACATAGATAGCGGCTGAGGTGGAGTCTTTGAGTGTTGAGTTTGACAGTGCCAATGAGGCTCCGTTTCCGCTTACTTCAATCAGATGGTCGCTCATGTCTTTAATCGAAATAGGACGTCGTTCAAAGACAATAGTGGCGATTCTTTACTTTGATGATATAGCGAGTAAAGAAACGTTGTATAGCATAAAAAAACAGTTGAAGAAAGTGGATACGGATATCGTGTTCAGTGCCGATATCCTAATGGAGAATGTGAATAAAAATGTTAAATTGTTTCCGCGGACAGACTATACTGGGCGTGCGGATAATGCTATTCAATCGCTAATCAGAGGGCGCTTTGTCATTTTTGTTGATGGTGTAGCATATGCCATCGTGACACCGGTAAACTTATTTTTATTAATGAAAACGAGTGAAGATAATGAGTACCCGCCCGTCTACAGTTCAATAGCAAGAACGCTGCGCGTCCTTGGGATGTCAATCGGCATCTTGCTGCCGGCATTTTGGCTGGCACTCACAACATTTCATCAAAACCAGTTGCCGCTTCAACTATTAGCGACAGTCGTCCAAGCTAACACGGGCTTGCCGTTCCCTTCTTCAATTGAAATGCTGCTCATGCTTCTCATGTTTGAGTTGTTCCGAGAAGCAGGATTGCGTCTGCCAACCGCACTTGGTTCAACAATAGGGGTAGTTGGCGGTTTAATAGTTGGTGAATCCGCCATTCAAGCAGGAATTACAAGTCCTGCCATGATTGTCATTATTGCAACTTCTACAATTTCCACATTCACATTGGTCAATCAATCACTCGTCACTGCTGTAAGTATTTTGCGTGTCAGCTTTATTATATTGACAGCATTTTTGGGTTTGTTCGGCTTTTTTATGTCGTTCTACTTTACTGTGCTATTTCTCTCGAGTATTCGGGTTTTCGGAGTACCATATGTCAATATCACAGCGGATCTTAGTTGGCAGACAATCAAAAGAACACTCTTCAGGCAACAAGCAGATCAATATACTACCCGCCCCAATATGCTTAACCCAACCGACAAGACGAGACGTAAAGAGGCTGAAAATGAAAAGGATCAATAAGGCGCTGCTTGCAGCAATAGGTTTGATATGTCTCCTGTTAGCAGGTTGCTGGGATATAAACGAACCCCAACGAATGCTTTATATCAACGGAATTGGCGTTGATTATAAAGATGGCGAGTACCATGTATATGCCCAAATAATAAGTTTTAACAATGTTGCAAAGTCCGAGCAACCTATTTCGGATCAACCACAGGCAGAAGTGGGCTACGCGAAAGGGAAAACGATGGATGAAGCGATTTATCAACTTTACCACACGGTTGATCAGAAGATTTATTGGGGTCACTTTTCCTATATCGTCGTCTCCGAAAACGTTATGAAAAATGAAAAACTGAGTCCGATTATTGACAGCTTCATCCGTTATGAAGATATCCGCTACCAAATTTGGGTGTATGCAACGAAAGATCCAGTTGAAGAGGTTCTATTAGTGAGGCCGGTGTTGAATAAAGCGATAACCTTGTCAAAATTAGGGGATCCGAAGAATGCATTTAAGCAAGAATCATTTATTCCACCGATGGACATCCGGAAATTAATTATCCAAATGAACGAACCAAGTCATGAAGCGAAGATTCCCCTGATTTCTGTGATAGAAAACTGGCAGTCGATGCAGGAGTCCATAAAGGTTCCGTTCCTTGCTGGCGTTGGAGTAGTAACGCCTAATGGCTTTAAGGGATTTCTGGAGGGGAAGAGTGCGCATGGAGTCCAATGGATGTCTAATGAAACAATTCGCGGGGAAGTTACCTTCAAGACGGATGATCAGAAACATATGACGGTGACAATTGATAATTTGAAAGTGAAAGTTACACCAATTGTAGAGAGGGAGAACGTGAAGTTCGATGTCGAAGTAAGGTTATATGCTGAAATCGGACTTATTGCAGGAAGTGTAACTGTCGAAGAAATCGAGGAGTGGCTGATAAAAGAAATCAAAAGAGAAATTATGGCAACTTATGAAGCAGCCTTGAAAAAAGACATGGATATTTACCGGTTATCCGAGCATTTGTACAGAAGAAACGTAAAAGCGTGGAAGCGACTTGAAAAAAACGGAAAAGTAGAGCTAACGGAAAGCTCTATCGGGAAATTGACGGTGGAAATTGTCAGACTTGAATCTTCACGGAAATCATATAGACAATCTATCGATCAATGACCCATTATGGATTTGATATTGCGGCTATCGGACAATTTACGATGAAGAGGGGATCGTATGAGAAAAGTACGCTTACTCCTATTGTTATCGGTTATGGTAATTCTTTCCGGGTGTTGGGATGAGAATGAACCTGAGAGAATGCTATACATCAATGCAATCGGTATCGATTTTAAGGATGGCAAATATGAAATATATGCCCAGATGATTCATTTCACAAATATCGCTAAATCCAATCAACCCATATCGGATATTCCACAGGCGGAAGTTGGCTTTGCGACAGGGGAGACAGTGGATGAAGCCATCTTTGAATTGTACCGTTCCATCGACGAGATGGTCTATTGGGGCCATTTGAATTATATCATTGTGTCTGAGGAAACATTGAAAAACTCAGCATTGAGCCCAGTAATTGACCTATTCATCCGAAACAGAGAAACGCGGTATCAGATTTGGGTTTATTCAACGAAAGATCCTATTCAAGACGTATTATTAGTGAGACCGGTTTTGAATAAGGGGGTTACCTTTTCCAAATTAGGAGATCCGAAAAACGCCTACGAACAAGAATCATTTATTCAACCGATGGATATGCGCAGAATTATCATCGATATGAACGAGCCCAGTCACGAAGCGATGATCCCTTATATAAAAGTTGTCGAAAATTGGAAGTCCGTGGCTGAATCCATTGAGGCTCCTGAGTTGGCCGGTGTAGGAGTCGCAACACCGAACGGGTTCAAGGGCTTCATAGAAGGGGAGGACGTCCGTGGAATGCAGTGGATGTCAAAGGATACGAAAGGCGGGCAAATTACATTTAAATCAAGTCATGGCGAATTTATAACGGTGAATGTGGAAAATGTAAAGGTCGATGTACAACCTGCCGTCCAATCTGGAAAAGTAAGCTTTGATATAGAAGTGGAACTGATGACGACTGTCAGTGTCATCAAAGGGAAAGTCTCAGTTGATGAAATCCAAAGGGGTATCATTGAACAAGCAGAAAAAGAAATTAAGAATACCTACGAAGTTGCACTAAATAGTGACATTGACATATACCGATTATCTGAGCACCTTTACCGTAAAAACGTGAAAGCATGGAAACAGCATCACATAGATGGAAAAGTAGCCCTTAATGAAGATTCCATCCGTCTAAAAGTGAAAGTAGCCAAATTGGAATCCTTACGAAAATCATACACGGAAACCATTGATTCGAAGTGATTTCTGTACCTTTCCAAGAAACTATTACAGAAAGCTCGAGTGCATTATGCACTGGAGCTTTTTTGATGTGCGCCCAGCATTGTAAAGGTACCTGTGCAGCGCATTATTCAGTCAATTCACTACAATTTCATAAATATGAATAGTGAAAGTTGTTATATCGGCTGAGAGTTGCATATTCATACAAATTAACTGAATAAACATGAATGTTTCATGCACAGGTACCTTCAAAGATCTATAGCAAATAAGAAAAGGCCTTCCCCGATTCCAAAGGGGAAGGCCTTTTGTAAAGGTACCTCCAAAAAAAACCGGTACTGGTTTTATTTAACGGCTCGGAAGCATGCATATTTCTATTATAATAGGGACGTCGAGAACAATAGATATATATAATAACTGTTTCTGAGAATAGTAGTAAGGAGAGTATTTTTTTTATGATTAATAGAATCGTATTAATATTAGTTGGCATTCTGCTCGTTTTGTCGGTCAACGCGACGATGGTGATTGCGGAACCGGGTTCGAGTCCAAGTGCGAATTCAAGTACAAATCCGATTCCGAAACCGACTAATTTCTTGCCTTTTGAAAATAAGGAAGCAGGTAGAAACAGCAATGCCTACATGCCTACATATAATCCATCATTGAATGATCGGGTGAATTTCATCAAAGAAATTTCAAATTACGCAAAGGAAGCAAGTGCCAAATGGGGCATTCCCGCAAGCGCAATCATCGGAATGGCAGCAATTGAGAGTGGATATGGCACGACAAGAATCGCAGTCAATGCGAATAATATATTTGGAATTAAAGTTTGGACAACCAATCCAAGTCAAGGGTGGCAACTGAAAGGTCAACCTGATGAGAACAACGGGACGGTCCCAGTGTTATCAGACCTTGGCGTGGATCGGCTTATCTTTGATGAAACCAAAAGAGTAGATAATTGGTATCGCATGTTTTCAAGCCGGAAGGAAGCGGTTGAGTACTTGGCAGGAACTTTTCTTCTAAACCAAAGATACGGGTTTGCGAAAACGAATTATGAAACCAACTTGAACAAAGGCTGGAGTTATGAACGCGCATCCAAACAGTATATCTATGAAATTGCGAATGCCGGATATAACCATCTTGGCGGTGATTACTATCGTAACGTAGTCAGCAAAATAATGGATGAATGGAATTTGTACGAGCAGGACGAGAAAACGTTCAAGGATATTCACGGACATTGGGCACAACAAGAAATAGAGTTTTTGTCGGAAAAAGGTTGGATAGACGGATTCAATGATGGAACGTTCAAACCGAATGATAGTCTTACAAGAACGCAGGCCGCCAAAATTATCGGCAATTTCTTGGGATTGACGAAAACAACTGAACCACTCCACTTCAAAGACGTGCCTCCAAGCTTTTGGGGACATGATTCAGTCGTCTTAGTTGCACAGCATAAACTGATGAATGGTACGGGCAATGATCAATTCTCGCCCAACATGATTCTGACTCGGGCACAAATGGCACAAGTATTCTACAATGCGGGTTTTTATTCCCAACCTGCAGAGAGTCATTTGGATTCATTCAGTGATGTCAAAAAAGACTACTGGGCCTCTATTCCAATTGAGACAATGAGGCAAGAAGGTATTATGACGGGATTTGGCAATGGAAGATTTGGTATCAATGACCCTATTTCGAGAGCCCAACTAGCAGCGGTAATCTATCGATTAGATCAAAAAGGTTGGAATAAAAAATAGATTGTAAAGGTGCCTGTGCGGCGAGCAATTTCTTGCACAGGTACCTCAACATTACATACTTCATCTTTTTTTTATTTTAGTGTACACAAGTAATCCTAACAGAATGGCAGTTTGTCCTATAAAAGCTATGGCATCCCAAAAGGCTGCTGGCGTCTTAGCCCCAAGTAAATTTGAAAAGACATGTGAGTACGCATAATGAGCCTGTGGTAGGAAGTAAAAGACGATCAGACTTAATGTCAATAAAATACCGATCACATAAAATACGCTATACATACGTACAATTCGTTGCTCACCATCGAAAGCCTCTGTATCAGTAGTATCACTTCCCAAAAATGGCAGCCATTTGCTTAAATACTGCTTGCCGCTCTCCATCAAGTTATAGCATCCTGTACTATTTTCAACGAAATAATAGACGTCTGTTTTCATATAGAAACAGCATTGATATAAGGTTTTTATAAAAATATCAAAGACGACTATACCTAAAATTCCTATTACAATAGCATTCGCTCCCGGAAAGAGGAGTTGAATTGAAAGCGCGATTACCATACAGATTTGTTCAAAAGACATTCCAGCAAAATAGAGGATATTTCTTTGCCTTGGCTTCAGTTTCCAAGCCGCAGTCAAGTCTGTTTCAAAAACGACAAAAATGAGCCTGTTTCCGATACCTAATTTTGCAGGTAAATCATAGGACCGTATCGCCAAAACATGCCCGAACTCATGAATAACGATTAGGACAAGAGATATTGTCATGTATGTAAGGATATTTAACATCATCGAATCGAATAAAAATATATCTTTGTAATGAGGGAATAACGCTGGATTCCTCACGATAAGTAAAATATTGATTAACAGTAAAACAATATAAATCTTATTCGAAAATTGATTAAAAAAGAAACGTCCTACAGAGGCTGGTAGCCAAGTAAATCCATCCGCCGCCCGGCTTTTCCCTTTTCGAATGATTTTCTCTCCATCTACCTCTTGAACCAAGCCTAATTCGATAAGCTGTTCGCCGAATTCAATCATTTCGACGTCTTCATCGGGATACTTTTCCCGCAACTCCTTTTCGATTTCCCCTAAGGTTTGCCCACTATTCATCCGTTCGATTGCATCGATACAAATCAACGGCATTTCAAAGAAATCACCTGAAATAGGCTCTTCCACGATATAATTCTTCTTATCTTTTTGAATAGATAAAGGAAAAAGAGCGAACTTCGATAGTAACGTTACCTTCAAACTTAACCCCACCGCCCTCTAACTATTAAAAATAGGATGCTATCACAATAGCATCCCATTCGTATTAACCTTTTGGAAATAAGAAGCACCACCAACATGTTACTTTAACTTGCTTAAGTTTACGGATTTTCATGTCTGCGTCCCTCCTTTGGTGTATGATCTTTTAAATATTGTTTAGAGATTGTAATCCAATCTGGATACACTTGTTTAAAGACTTCCACCAATTTAGGATCGAATTGGGATCCTTTTCCTTCAAGTATTCGTTTATAAGCTTCTTCATAGGGAAGAGCGGGTCTGTAAGATCTTGTTGAAGTCATTGCGTCGAAGGCATCCGCAAGAGCCGTAATTCTCGCGGTAATAGGAGTTTCTTTGCCTACAAGTCCATCTGGGTAACCTTTACCATCCCATCTTTCATGGTGATGATAAACGACTGCGATATGATCGGCAATACCTTCAACATCTTCGACTGCTTTTGCTCCTACAACTGGGTGAGTTTTAATCACCTCATACTCTTCATCTGTTAGTTTACCATACTTAGCCAATATTGTATCAGGAATATTTACTTTTCCAATATCATGTAGTAAACATGCATAGTAAAAATGAGGTAATTCGGATTCTTTTACTTCCCCCGTTGCTTTAGCAAGACTCATCGCATACTCTGCAACACGTTCACTATGTCCGCGCGTATAAGGGTCTTTTAACTCCAAGGTGGCAATAACTCCCTTTACCAACCCAGCCAATTGCTCATCATAGGAAAGCGTCAATGCTTTCACGTAATTTAAAATGCGATGAAGGAGAATGTACGCTATACCAGCCAAAATAACAACAATTCCAACTGGGAATAATATGACAGGATCTTGTATGAAAACGCCCACCAATAGATACTTCAGGACCAATCCAACTGTAACGAGATAAAAGAAACGTTTGTTAATAAAAATAGGTGAAAACAATATAATGACTAACTCAACTAAGTTCCCGCTTGAATAGGTTTCTGAGCCTCCAAAGTAATAATAAATATCCGTGATTAGGTTGGTAACTAAATAAGTAATGACAAGTATAAATTTTACACTATCCGGTTTTCCCTTTTTAAAGAAATAGATAGTAACAGGGATAAGACAAATGATGACAAGATGTTTTATAAAGCTTAATAAATACCAAATCCCATCCGGAATTACATCCGCCATCCATGGTAAGAAAGGAAAGAGATTATAATAAATGATATCGTATAAAAAGAATACGATATAAAACAATGCCATAAATAAAACAGTAGCCTTTTTTTCTTCATGTAATAGGGATGTATTTTTCATTTTTTCACCACACTACTCATGAAGAGGTGTTCTATCGTTAAAATAGGCGAGGATGATGCTGAATGCTCCATGATGACTAGCTTCCTTTGTAATGAATTTTTCTATATCCTTTATTTTATCGGCCATATTTAATAAATATGAAGTGTTTTGTCCAACTTCAGGATATATGAAATAACCGATAGATACTATTATATCTGGTTTTCCGGATGCTCCGCAATGTCTTTAAGGAACTTTAAAAAAGCGAAATATTAGAAGGATTTGATGCTTTTTTGTAGAATGGAGAATATGAAAGGGGAGGCTGTTATGATGAATGAAGAAGTGAAGAAACTATCGGATATGCTGTTGCAAAGTCTTTATGATTATCACTTTGCCACTAACGGGGGAAGTTATAACTTACCGAAAGCGATGTTGAATGCTGATCTAAATAGCAAGTTGGCGATTGACCACCTTCTTGAAGCGGGTTATGCGACTGATAGCGGGCAAGGGACGGATCATCTTGTTTTGGCAATCACGGAACAAGGCATGGAGTATATTAAAAAAAATAAATAAGATTCGACTCTTATAGACCGTCTAATGTTTGCCACATTGGTCGGTCTTTTTACGAAATTGGTGGTTAAAATACAAAAGGAGAGTTCTTTTATGGCTGGTGTGATTATCGCTTTTATCATTATTCTTTCTATCTATGGAAGTGCAAATTATTATATCGCAAGAAAAACCTATCATTGGCTTCGTTTGGTTTTTCCTACTATACATCCAAAACTTTACATAGGAATTTACATATTCATCGCTTCTTCAATCATACTCGCTTTTTTACCATTGCCTTCCGTCGTGAAAGGTGTATTGTCTTGGATTAGCGCTTATTGGATGGGGGTTTTTGTATACCTTCTTCTATTTATTGTGCTTGCTAATCTGATTTTATTAACAGGCAGGTTATTGAAATTAATTGCAAAACCAATCCCGCGAAACATCCATCTTTACGCAGGTTTAACTGTGTTTTTACTGACTACAATCGTCGTCAGCTATGGTATCTACAATGCAACCCAGATTAAAAATGTTTCTTACGATATTCAAATAAAAGGAGATCAATTACCAGAAGACATCCATATGGTCTTAATTAGTGATCTTCATCTTGGTGCCATCAATTCCGAAAAGCGTATTAAAAGCATTGTGGAAAATATAAATTCCCTTGAACCCGACATTGTTACGATAGCTGGTGATCTATTCAACGACGATTATAACGCGATAAAAAATCCGGAAAAAGCCATTGAATTACTGAAAAGCATTCAGACGAAGTATGGCGTATTTGCAAGCTTGGGAAACCATGATGGGGGAGAGACTTTTGATGAAATGGTACGCTTCCTTGAAAAGAGCAATATAACACTTCTGAATGATGAGCATGTGATCATCGATGACAAGTTAATATTGGTTGGACGGTTGGATCCATCGCCAATCGGAGGTTTCGGCGGGTTACAACGAAAAGATATCATAGAAATTTTAGCGCCGATAGAAGATATAGACCTTCCTATTGTCGTCATGGATCATACTCCTTCCAAACTTGAACTATATGAGGAAGATATTGATTTATTGCTTGCTGGACATACACATAGGGGACAACTATTTCCGGGCAGCTTAATCACAAATGCAATTTTCGAAGTGGATTACGGACATTATCAAAAGAGCGCAACCAGTCCGCACGTTATCGTAACATCTGGCGTCGGGACATGGGGGATGCCGATGCGAGTCGGAACGAATAATGAAATTGTAAGTATCAATTTGCGTAGATGATTAAATGTATAACGTGGACAAGAATTTGTTTTAGTATTCCAAATAGATTAATATATTGATAGGGTGTTGTTTAAAAAAGGGAAAAGGGGCGAAGAAATGATCAGTGTAAAGAAAAAGTATTCTATTGAACAATTCATCAGTTGTGAAAGTTTAGTTGGGGTATCAATATCGCCAGATGACGACAAGATCTTAGTTGGAAGTGATCGTTCGGGTGTTTATAATACGTATGCGATTTCCCGAACAGGAAACGATGTTGAGCAATTAACACACTCACATGATAATTACATGATACCGGTTGGTTATTTTCCGGATGGACGCAGCTTTATGTTCAGAAGTGATCAAGGTGGGAATGAAATAACACATCTGTATATGCAATCTGAAGATGGGTCGAGGATCGATCTTACTTTAGGCAAAGAAGAGAAAGCGGAGTTTCACCGTTGGAGTCGGGATGATAAGCATTTCTTTTATCAATCCAATGTTAGGGATCCACGATTTATGGATTTATATGAGATGGATATTGAAACGCAAAAACCAAATCTATTGTTTAAAAATGAAGATGGCTATTATGTTTCGGCGATTTCACATGATAAAAAATATATTGCCTTACACAAGCCGCGGACATCGAATGATTCGGATATGTTCATCTACACAGTTGAGGATGGTGTGAAACATTTATCCGCTCATGAGGGTGATGTTCAATATCAACCAGTCGCATTTGACTTGGATTCAACTCATTTATATTATTTGACGGATGAAGACCATGAGTTTCTATACTTAAAACGACTTTGCCTCTCGTCAGGGAACAGCGAAGTTGTCGCGAAGGAAAATTGGGATATCTTAACTGCCCGTTTTTCACCTAATCATAAATACCTTTACTATTATGTAAATAATGACGGGAAAATCGATGTGAAATTGATCGAGTCGGAAACAGGGGAGTATGTTGAAATAGCAAATTTTCCGGAGGGGCAAATTAGCGGCTTATCAATTTCAAAAAGCGAACGGTATATGGCGTTTTTAGTAAACCGCTCAACAGCGCCTGCAAATCTATATGTGTACGATTTTGAAGAAAAGGAATTAAGTTGCTTAACAAATACACTAAATCCTGAGATTGACGAGAACGACCTTGTGAATGCGAAAGTTGTTCATTACCCTTCATTCGACGGACTTGAAATCCCTGCCATTTATTATGAGCCTCATCTTGAAGATGGTGAAAAAGCACCTGCACTCATTTGGGTGCATGGTGGTCCAGGTGGCCAGTCGACAGTCGATTTCAGCCCGATGATCCAGTATTTGGTGAATCACGGATATGCGGTCCTTGCTGTGAACAACCGTGGAAGCTCCGGCTATGGAAAAACGTTTTTCAAGGCTGCTGATTTAAAGCATGGTGAAGTTGACTTGGCTGATTGTATTGAAGGGAAGAAGTTCTTAATTGGGACAGGACGGATCGATGAAAACCGGATTGGGATTATCGGGGGAAGTTACGGCGGCTTTATGACACTCGCTGCCCTCGCATTCCAACCTGAGTCGTTTGAAGTCGGAGTAAATATATTCGGGGTCTCGAACTGGGAGCGAACGCTAAAGAGCATTCCGCCATGGTGGGAAGCGATGCGTGAATTGTTATACAAGAAAATCGGCGATCCTTATACACAGACCGAGTATATCCGCAGCATCTCGCCTTTGTTCCATGCCGAGAAAATTAACAAGCCGTTAATGGTCCTGCAAGGTGCAAACGATCCTCGAGTGTTGCAAGTCGAGTCTGATGATATTGTCGAAAAGGTAAAAGAAAATGGTGTTCCTGTCGAGTACATCATTTTTGAAGATGAAGGACATGGCTTTACAAAACGTGAAAACCAAATTAAAGGCTACCGAGCCATCCGCGAATTTTTGGATACGTATTTGTAAATAGCAAAACTCCAGTGCGATTATACTGCACTGGAGTTTTCTTGTTAAGGTACCTGTGCGGCACACTATTCAGTCAATTACCTCTACATTGATTATCGTTTTTGTTTGCTCCAAATATGTGAATCGGTAAATTTCTCCTTTGTATATCTTGTAATTCCTCTGATGGAGTGTCAATTGGCCCGCGTCGGTGTCAATCAATACGATCCTTGATGGAAGTCTGCCCCTATAAACATCCGTAACGAAAAGCTCTTTTACTTGCCATTCTTGATTAGAATAACTCTGCATATCCTTTATCGATTTATTCGTTTCATTGACGCTGAAAATCAGGATAAACCCAGTGATTATCAAGGTGAATATCCCACCAATAGCAAATTTGATAACCGAAGATCTTTTGATATTCATAGGGTTTTTAATGACGATCACAAAGAAGAGATATAGGAAAAACGAACATAGTGTCAGAGCAGCGGCATACAAGAGGGATGTGCCGATAAAGTCGAGAACGAATAATTTGTAGAGATCATTTACAATCCTTTTCGATGTGACTACAATAGATCCTGTTAGCGCAAAAATTGCGCAGATGATTAAAAAGCGGAATATTATTTTTAACCGTTTTTCTTTTTGGTCATTCTGTAATGATGGTTTTCTCATGAACCTTAACCTCCCATTCACTATTCAACTTAGCACGGTGATGTACCAATAAATTGATTAAATAGGTTAATGGTGAGTACGAATGGGTTGGGTTAAAGTTTCATAAGAACTGATTTCATTCACATATACTTATTTACCCGCCGGTTGCCAAGCCTCAAGCAGTTCCTGTTCCCGTTCCCGCGAAATTCCAGCTTTCCAATCATCGTCCTGTCTTGCCTGCACGCATTGATAAATATCGGAAATTGTATCTTCAAGAGGTCGGAAGGAAAGTGCATCCTCGACAGCTTTCTCTATACTGATAAATGAACTGCCTTTCCACGGTTCAGATGCGCCTCCTAAAGCGAAATCCTCAGGAATCCATAAAGGCATTTCCGTCCATGGTTGCACCTTTTGTTCCAACATGAATTTTTCATCGGCCCATACGAATTCGGCATTACTTTTAGTGACGGCTTTGCATGTGTTCAAAAACTTTTCCATCGTTAATTCGTAACCCGGCCCTGTAACATTGAACGTTCCCGCTTTCCTGTTTTCTGCCATAGTTAACGCCCATGCTGCCATATCTTTTACATCAATGAATTGTACTGCACGATCCGGACGGCCCGGAACCAACACCGTTCCACCTTGGGCTACACGATGAACCCAGTAGGGGAGGCGGTCCGTATAGTCATAGGACCCGACTAACAACCCTGCCCGCACATTCAAAACTCGATTCGGCCAATGCTTTTCGGCTTCCACTTCACAAGCCACTTTCATCCCGCCGTAATATTCGTAAGGGGATACAGCTCCCTCTTCGATTTTCTTCAGAACATCTTCCGGAGGTATAGAATGTACATGATAATCCTCTGCAATATGAAGAGGAATCCAATCTGGATAAACAGAGATGCTTGAAATATACGTCAAATGCTCGACGTTATCTCCAAGTGCATCTGCGATTTTTTTTATTTGAAGCGGGGTCATCCCGCAAGTGTCCATAACGGCGTCCCATTTCCGATTTTCAAGTTGCGGCACATCGCCATTTCGATCTCCAGTCAGTTGCTCCACGTCAGGAAACACATCAGAATTGTTCCCGCGATTAAATAAAGTGACCTCATGCCCTCTTTTCAATGCCTCTTCCACCAACGCTCGACCTAAAAAACGGGTTCCTCCCAAAATAAGCACCTTCATACATAATCCCCCTAAGTATAGTAATGGCTTACTTTAGTATTATTTCGAGTTTCCATTGGTAAAACCCTTCCTCGATTAACCCTACCTGACAAAGATATGTTTAGATTGGCCTCCCGCAGTCAATTCTGTTAACAAAGATTGTTGTGGGGTGAGTGTATCGTGTTCAAAAAGAAACCCAAACCTATTTACATCAACAAACGGTTAACCGATAGCGAAACGAGTAATACAGGAGACGCAGTTGAGGCAGTGCCGACTGTTGGCGAAGATTTTATTCGGGCTATGGGTGATGCTGTTCATCACACATCTGATTTAGTTGTCAAACGGATACCTCCGAATCTGTCACTCATCTATATAGATAACATAGTGGATACTGACACATTAAATAATCATATCCTTCCCAAGCTGTTGAAGCAGACAAGTGAGTCTCCGGATACTATTGCATCGGTCGTGACTGTTCCACAATTAAAATTGGCTGAAAAAATGGGGGAAGTCGTACCGGCGATGATGGAAGGCAGTGTTCTTATTCATGTCGATGGGTACGCGAAAGTTGTAGCTGCGACAATTCCCTTGCCTGAAGATCGCCAACCATCATCCCCGGAAAATGAGTCTCAGGTAATCGGTGCGCAAGTGGCCTTTAATGAAAGTCTGTCAAGGAATGTTACTTTGATCCGAAGGTTTATCAAAAACCCGAATCTCTGTAGTGAAAAATTGAATGTCGGCGATCAATCGAATACATCGATTGCGATGCTATACATTAAAGGTGTCGCTTCCGAACAAAACGTAAATACGCTGAGACAAAGAATTACAGATCTTCAAACAGATTCTGTATTAGATAGCTCAATTCTTGAACAATTAATAGACGACAATTCGTTATCGATCTTCCCCCAAATGTTACTAACAGAAAGACCGGACAAGGTTTGCGGGGAACTATTGAATGGAAAAGTAACAGTCCTTGTGGATGGAAGTACACTTGCGATCATTTGTCCACTTTCATTTATTGAATACTTTCAAAGTCAGGAAGATCTAAATATACGATGGCAGATGGCTACGTTTCTCCGATTGTTAAGATTTACAGCGGTCGTAGTATCAGTTCTATTAACCCCTTTATATGTCGCGGCATTAACATTTCATTATGAAGTCATTCCACAAAGTCTCTTAGTCCCGCTGAGTGAATCAAGAGCTCTGGTTCCTTTCCCGCCTTTACTTGAAGCACTGCTTATCGAATTTATTATAGAGCTGCTTAGAGAAGCGGGAGTCAGGCTGCCGACAAAAGTTGGACAAACGATTGGTATTGTTGGAGGTATTGTCGTTGGAACTGCTGCTGTTCAAGCAGGAATAACGAGTAATATCTTAATCATCATTGTCGCTTTAGGGGCGTTATCCTCGTTCACTACGCCAAGTTATATGATGGGTAACGTCATCAGAATAATTCGCTTTCCATTAATACTGTTGGCAGGTCTTTGGGGATTTTACGGCATTATGTTGGGATTTTGTTTTATCCTTGTCCATCTTTTACGCCAGTCAAGTTTGGGTTCGCCATACATGGCACCTTTTTACCCTCCACGCCTAATTGATTGGCGGGATAGTCTTGTCAGATTACCTTTGCCATTTACATCTAACAGACCGTCAAACACGAGACCGGAGAATGTAAACAAATATGATTCTGAACCCGTTAATCCCGAGAAAAATGAACAGAAGGTGAAATGAGTGAAAAATCCGATTCACATTGGCCCAAGTGATACGGTCAATGCTTTTCTACTATTTTTCATCATTCATTCCTCACAGATAGGGATTGGGATACAAGGATTTCAACGGATTGTGTATCAGGACGCAAAACATGATGCGTGGATTTCTGTATTACTTGCAGGTCTTGCCACCAACATCATAGCAATCTTCATGCTCAAAACACTAGAAATTTACGGTTCAAGTGACTTATATGGTATTCATCAAGACATATTCGGCAGATGGATAGGGAACTTTTTTAATATCTCTTATATTTTGTATAGCTCGATCGCATTTTACGCTGTTTTAAGGAACTATATTGAAGTCGTCCAAGCATGGGTTTTTCCAAGCTTGGACATTTGGTTTCTTGCGGCTTCCTTACTGCTTATCGTCATTTATACGTTTACGGGCGGTGTGCGGGTAATTGTAGGCATTACTTTTTTTAGTGTCGTAATTGCGATCGGGCTTTTACCGATGTTAGGCTTTCCGATAAAGTACAGTGAGCCAAGAAATCTTCTCCCCATTTTAGAGGCTGATATAGGTGCAATCCTAAAGGGCATAAAAACGATGAGCTTCACGATTATTGGATTTGAAATACTTTATATAATTTATCCTTTTATAAAGGATAAAGAGAATGCAAAGAAACATGTTCATCTTGGATTATTCGCGACGACCTTCATTTACCTCTCTATCATGTTGGTAACCCTGATGTATTTCAGTGGGGAACAATTAACAAAGACGATATGGGCAACTTTGTCGTTATTTAGCATCATTAAGTTTCCGTTTATTGAACGATTTGAGTATATAGCGGTTTGTTTTTGGATGTTGATCATTTTACCGAATCTTTGTCTGTTTTTATGGGCTGCTTTTCGGGGTACGAGCCGCCTGATAAGCATAAGTTCAAAAAAGTTCGTCTGGATATTTTCGTTTATCATTTTACTTGTGAGTTTACCAATGAAAACTCGAATTCAAATAAATACTTTTAATGATTACTATAGCCGAATAGCGTTTTATATCGTATTTGTATATCCGATAATTTTATATTTATTTGCAACGGTGAAAAAGAAACTTAAATCACGTAAGGAGCAAATAGAATGAAGCAGTTTTGTTTTTTTATAGTCCTGTTAGTTGTCAGCCTTAGTATAGGCGGCTGTGCAGAAACTCAAATCCTTGAAGAAGTAGCGTTAACGACACTTGTGGGCTATGACTTAGGAAAAGAGGGAGGAGTGGAGACTACGGCCATTGTTCGTCAAGTGGGCACAGAATTGCAAAGCAATGTTGCAATCATTACCACTGAAAATGATACAAGCCAAGGTACACTTTCAAAAATCAATCGTAGAGCGCATGAGAAAGTAGTGTCGGGACAATTGAGGAGTGTGTTATTCGGTGATGAGTTTGCCAAGAAAGGAATTGGTTATTCTATTGACACCTCCTTAAAAAACCCCGCTATAAGTGAAGCCATACTTTTGGCAGTCGTCGAGGGTGAGACAAGACCGTTACTTGAATACGAATACCCAAATATTGATGAAATTGGCCAGCATGTTTACAAGCTGCTTGATCAAAACATTAAAAGTGAGCAAGTGGTTTCATCCACACTACATGAAGTGGCCTTCGATTATTATTCTACTGGAAGGGAAATCGCGCTACCCATTATAAAAAAAGATGACGAGTTGGTGAATATTACAGGAATCGCTTTGTTTATAAAGGATAAGATGGTCGGTAAACTTTCTGTGGGAGATAGTTTTTACGTGAAACTAAGTCGCGACGATTATCAAAATGGTATGTATGAGTTGAAAATTAGTGGTGAAGCATTGTCATCTTCTGTAGTGAAAGATCCTTCCAAAGAGATAAGTTTGGTCTTTGATCCGATTAAAACGAAAAAAAGAGTGAAGTTAGTTGACCCGAAAAAACCTGAATTCGACTTGTATATTTCAATTCAGTCAAGAATATTAGAAATAAAAGAAGACGTTAATATAGGAACTGCTGAAAATGTAGAAGAACTTGAAAAAGCAATTAGTAAGAAACTATCAAGTGAAATTTCACGGGTGATTGCTTATTGCCAAGAAATCGGTTCGGATGTTTTTGGGTATGGCGAAATTTACAGAAGCTCAGTACGAAATTCAAAACTTACAGAAGAAAAGTGGCGTGAATTGTATAAGGAAATGAAAGTGAACGTCCATATCGACTTTACAATGATCAGAAGCGGCGTATTTGAATAATCACTTGGTTTTTATACAAAAAGATACGATAACTATATTGTTTGTCCATTCCAGTTGACTCACTTATCCATATATTAGAGTAAGAGCTGGCCAGCTTATTATGCGATGAATGGAGTGAGAACATATGTGCTTTGACAACAACAGACGCAGAAGTGATGTGGATCTAATCTGTGAGTGCCGCAGAGTAAGATTTAATCGGGACAACAGGGTAGGAAATGAATTTGACCGTTCCAATGATTTTGGTCTGATGAACGATTTTAATCGCCGCAATGACTTTAATCGTAATAATGACTTTAGATGCCGATGCAGAGAGGTTAATAATCGCAGACGTAATTGCTGGTGGATGTAAAAAGTGATTGGTATAAAATAATGAAATAGAACAGGCTCTGTACATCAAAAAGATGTACAGGGCTTTTTTCATCGAAAAACAGTATACGGAATTGAAGTACTTTAAAAAAGGTTAGTGTATTCACAATTTACTATATTATGTGATTCACTTCACACCCTCTATCCAAACTTTATCCTATAGTTGAATTGGATTTGAAGGATTACTTTATAAAGACAATACGGTTGAATCAATAAAGTAGCCCCCACATGACAGAAAAATGTCAAATGGGGGCCGATCTATTTCAGTTCCATATTAATCGAAACATGGACCTAAAATTGTGCTGCCGAAAAGTTGTCCGGCTTGGAAGACGAAAACATCGATTTCTTTGAATGTCACGCCTTCTTGGAAAGTGAAGAACTGGTCGTAATCCAATGCCAATGTTGCACACACGGGATTATCGGCTGGCCAATCAAACTTCGCTGAAGTGTATGGCAAGTCGTCTGTTCCGGACGTCCTTCGATACATGTTACATCAAAAAAGACTGCAGGTGGCTGCAAATCCGGACAACATGGTAAAACTGTTCCCATAATTCTCACCTCCCTTCCTATTTCTAAGCGCTTATTCATACGAAGAAAGAGGTTTTGGACAAGAGTCTTAGACTACAAAAATTGTTTTCGGCACGGAGCGTGGCTTTACAATAAAAAGGATATAATATAACTAAATAGTGGAAGGCAAACGGGGAGGTTACAAATGAAGACAAACGTAGTCACATTTATATTGGCCACAATCTTGCTCGTTGGGTGCTCTTCAAATAAACTACAACATTCGATAGACAATCATCAACGTGCTCAAAAAGTGCAAGGGAATGTAGGAGTGGAAGTGGTTGCCGGAGACCTAAATGTTCCTTGGTCGATAGAAATCATTGATAATACATTCTATATAACGGAGAGACCAGGAAGCATTGTGAAAATAGAAAATGGAGATGTGGAACAGCAAAGTCTAAAACTTAAAAAAGAACTTGCAACAGCCGCGGAAGCAGGGCTTTTAGGATTTGTCCTATCTCCAGATTTTACGGAGTCGAATGAAGCTTTTGCTTATTATACGTACGAAGATCATACAGGGCAATTTAACCGGATTGTAACACTTCGACTGAAAGACAATGTTTGGACGGAAGAACATTTACTTCTTGATAAAATCCCAAGTGGTTCCTACCATCACGGAGGAAGAATTAAAATTGGGCCTGATGGAAAACTTTATGCAACGACAGGTGATGCTTCCCAACGTGAAATTGCACAAGATAGAAAATCATTAGGTGGGAAAATTTTAAGATTGAATCTTGATGGATCCATTCCAACTGATAACCCATTTTCCGATTCCTATATCTATAGTTATGGGCACCGAAATCCTCAAGGAATTACTTGGTTGTTAGACGGAACGCTATATGCAAGCGAACATGGTAACAGTGCAAATGATGAAATTAATCGAATTGAGGCGGGTCAAAATTACGGGTGGCCGATTATTGAAGGTACTGAAGGGAGAGAAGGGATGGTTTCACCACTTTTCACTTCTGGTGCCGAATCCACTTGGGCACCATCGGGGATGGATAATTTTAATGGGAAATTGTATGTTGCGGCTTTGAGAGGGACAGCAGTTTTGGAATTTGACCTAAAAACAAGTGAGCACCGTAAGATTGTAACCGATCTCGGTAGAATTCGAGATGTGCGGGTTAAGGATAACTATCTTTATTTTATTACCAATAACCGGGACGGGCGCGGAAATCCTAAGAGAAATGATGATAAGCTATACAGAATTTCACTGCCACAATAATAAAAGAGGTTGGAAAATGACAACATTTCCAACCTTTTTTTATAATCAATTCAAATCCAATTCCTTTTCCATTACTTCTTTCACCATGCGTCGAACTTCATCTGTCGTTTTCGTATTCATCAATTCATTTCTCAACTCAGCTGCGCCTCTGAATCCGCGAATATAGATTTTGAAGAAGCGAAGGAGCGGCTTAAACGGACGTGGTTCTTCTTCAGTTGAATATTTGTCGTGCAAGTCCAATTGTAATAGAAGTAAATCGAGATACTCTTTCACGCTATGTTCTCTTGGCTCTTTTTCGAAAGCGAATGGATTCGTGAAGACGCCACGACCGATCATGACACCGTCAACCCCGTATTTCTCCACTAATTTTAGCCCTGTTGCGCGGTCAGGAATATCGCCGTTGATTGTCAACAATGTGTTTGGTGCAACTTCATCACGCAACTTTTTAATTTCAGGAATCAGCTCCCAGTGGGCATCCACTTTGCTCATTTCTTTTCTTGTGCGAAGGTGAATGGACAGGTTTGCAATATCTTGCTCGAATATATGACGTAACCAATCCCGCCACTCGTCAATTTCAATGTAGCCAAGTCTTGTCTTGACACTTACTGGTAATCCACCTGCTTTTGCGGCTTGAATGATTTCAGCGGCGACTTCTGGGCGGCGGATTAATCCAGCACCTTTTCCGTTTGCTGCAACGTTTTGTACCGGGCATCCCATGTTAAGATCGATGCCACGGAAACCAAGTTTTTTCATGTCAATGCTCATCTGTCTGAAATACTCAGGTTTATCGCCCCAAATATGAGCGACAATCGGCTGTTCGTCCTCAGTGAACATCAAACGACCACGTACGCTTTCTCTTCCGTTCGGATGGCAATAGCTTTCTGTGTTTGTGAATTCCGTGAAATAGACGTCAGGTGGTGCTGCTTCGGCGATGACGTGACGAAACACGACATCGGTCACATCTTCCATCGGTGCTAATATGAAAAATGGCTTCGGTAATTCAAGCCAAAAATTATCTTCGTTACTCATTTTGTATCCTCCTGTTGCATGAAAAATCCTTTGCTCATCAAATAGTATCATTTTTTATAGGCGAATGCACTGCTACATTCCTAAAACTTATACCGCGCAATCTACTTTTTTATCCGAAGGTCAACTCTTTCGCCGTTAGGGTCCATTCTATCGCTGTCAAGGTCCATTCTTTCTCCCAAGAGCCCATTCTTTCGCCGTCAAGGTCCATTCTTTCTCCCAAAGGTCCATTCTTTCGCTGTCAAGGTCCATTCTTTCTCCCAAGAGCCCATTCTTTCGCTGTCAAGGTCCATTCTTTCTCCCAAGGGTCCATTCTTTCGCCGTCAAGGTCCATTCTTTCTCCCAAGAGCCCATTCTTTCACCACGAGGGTCCATTCTCATGCTCTCAAATTATAAATTAAATACACGGTCTTCCATGAATTCTCCGTCACGATACGTCCGTTCCACGAAAGTGATGTTATTTTCATGATCGATAAGCAAAACTGTCGATGAGCGGGTGCCATACCCTTCCGATTTGATGAATAGGGGAGATAAAATCCGTTCCAGTTGTTCACCGACTCCAGTATTCGGAAGTTGTTCGTCAGGAAACGGTTCGGCATCCTGAAGTAAATCAAACAGCTCATTAGGATGAATTTCACGGTTTTGTTCTACAATGTTCCGAAGGTCTGCTTTCCCTTTTACGACTTTCGGCCATGGTGTATCGAGAAAATGATTGCATAACCCATGTGTCCCGGGTATGATCTTCTTCACCTCATTTTCGACATTCGAGTAATAAAACAACTCCTCCGCAGTACCAGCAATCACGTTGAAACCCGCATACTCCGAACGCTTCTTTTGTAAACAATCCAGGAACTCGGTGGCAGTCTTATCGGATTCGAGAAAATTAGTCACGATTTCACCGCGAGACCGAACGTCCTTCCCCTGTTCGGAAGGATTCCTGTAATTGGTTAATGCAGCAAATCGTCCATTTTTTGTAATGCCAAGCCATGTTCCTTTTTGTGATAAATCCCTGCCTGCCAATAAATACGGCTTGTCCTCCCAAAAATGGGCCGGGGCAGTAGGGCGCTCATAAAACTCATCCCGGTTCGCCGCCACGATCAATCGGTAAATCGGATGGTCTTGGACATGAAAATTAATCAAACACACGACAACATCACTTCTCCATTTCTCCTAAATGAATAAAAAGTCTTTAACCGTATTATCATCTATTGATACTAAAGATTCACTAATTTTAACTATATCTTACGTAGAAAATAAGGGAAGGAATAAAAAAGAAAGTCGACGAAACACTTGTTGTCGACTTTCATAATAATTATATCAATATTTCCCTAATAGTCCTTTCAAACCCTTATAGATGAGGAATAGGGAGAATAGTAATATTGCTACTATGCCAATTATGTCAGTGATTGGCTCTATACCCGCTAAAAAGGTACCAGTTAAAGGAACCCTGACCAATGTAAATGCAGCCAATATACTAGCCAACATTAATAAAATCATTCTATCCATATAGTTTACCCTCCTTTCATTATAGTATATGAATACGATTCAAGCGGAACTCCACTACTTAAATAAAACACTTGCTAATTCTTATAAAAACGAATAATATATGATTTGTATTACACAATGTTCGTCTTTGGAGGAGTTTCTCTTTGTTTAAATTACAAGAAAACAATACAACTGTTAAAACAGAAGTCCTTGCAGGCTTCACGACCTTCTTTACGATGGTCTATATAGTGATTGTCAATCCGATCATCTTAAAAGATGCAGGCGTACCTTTTGACCAAGTGTTCACAGCAACGATTATCGCGACTGTCATCGGGACTTTATGGATGGCACTTGCAGCAAACTATCCGATTGCGATTGCGCCAGGGATGGGAATGAATGCGTATTTCGCCTATTCTGTCGTCGGTACAAATGGGATTACGTATGAAACAGCATTCGCCGCAGTTTTTGTCGCTGGATTAATCTTCGTGATTTTGTCTCTGACATCTTTCCGTAAAGTGCTAATTGAAGCCATTCCGGATAACTTGAAACATGGAATTACGGCGGGGATTGGCTTGTTTATCGCCTTCATCGGGATGAGACAAGCTGGAATGATCGTGTCCCATCCATCGAACCTGGTTGCTCTTGGCGATCTTCATTCGCCAACTGTCCTTTTTGCTTTGCTTGGACTTACTGTAACACTCATTTTGATGGCTTTAAGGGTGCACGGGGCATTGTTCTTAGGCATGATCATTACGGCAGCCGTCGCCTTTTTCACAGGACATCTTTCGTTCGATCAAGGCTTCGTCCAAATGCCGTCCCTTCCGGAAGGGCTTATCATTTCGAATCCGTTCACTGCCTTCACGGATGTATGGCAACATATGCTGTTCCCGGTCGTCTTTTCATTCCTTATGGTGACGATTTTTGACACAACTGGAACGATGGTCGGCGTTGCTCAGCAAGCAGGGTTGATGAAGAATAATAAAATGCCAAGAGCGCGCCAAGCACTACTTGCGGACTCCGTTGCAGCTACTGCTGGTTCTATGTTCGGAACGACACCAACAAGTGCTTATATCGAATCATCTGCAGGTGTTGCTGCAGGAGGGCGAACTGGTCTCACTACAGTGACTGTCGCAATTCTCTTCATCATTGCAGCATTTTTTGGACCTCTTGTTAGTACGGTTTCAGGTTTATCTTCAATTACAGCTCCTGCATTAATTATCGTAGGTAGCTTAATGATGGGTGCTATTGCGAAGATTAAGTGGGATGAAATCGATGAGGCTTTCCCTGCGTTCTTGATCATCTTAAGCATGCCTCTTACATCAAGTATTGCGACAGGGATCGCGTTAGGGTTCATTTCTTATCCGATTTTGAAGATAGTTACGGGGAAATGGCGTGTAGTCCATCCTCTTCTCTATGTGTTCGCAATATTATTCTTTTATCAATTGGCGTTTCTGCCACATTAAATAGGCGACCCCCGATTTTCATGGGGTTGCTTTTTTTAATCTAAAACAATTAGGCAGGGGAAGGGATCTGGAATCTTGCCTTACTTCCCTACGCATAATTCAGCAATTTAGGAAATAGTAATGGTGGATGCATTTATAATTTTGGAGGGAAAATAAATGATTACATTAAAAAAAACAAAAAATCGACCCCATGAAATAACAAATGAAAAAGGGGTTACAACAATTGCCGCAGCCTCTGACAATGAAGTGGAAGGCTACAGCCCAGTAGATTACATTACGAGTTCCGTTAGTATTTGCATGGGTTTAACGCTGGATGCGCTGATCAAGCGTGATGATTTACCTATAGACTCATATGTAATTAATGTGGATGCTACAAAAGCTGATGGAAGACCTTCACGCCTTGAAAAAATAGACGTAGAAATAATTTTCGGAACAGAATTAGATGGAAAAGTGAAAGAAAAACTAATTAAATCCGCCATCAGAGGATGCATGATAGGGAATACAATCGAAAATGGTGCCAAAGTGAACGTATCCGCAAAATAGTAAGCGAATTGTAAAGGTACCTGTGTGAAACACAATAGTGAATATTTAGCTGAAGTGTATAAAAGGAAAGTATAAATCCCGATGTAGCGATGACTTCGTAGCTGCATTGGGTTTTTTTACACTTCATTGAATTGTCATGAATGTGTCGTGCACGAGGTGCCTTTACGATTATGTGAACTACTTGTTTACTCCCATAATTCAAAGATTTATAATTTTGGGAGGGGGGATGTATGTGATTCGTTTATTAACTCAAAGTGATTTAGAGCAAGCGGCTTCTCTGATAGCGATGGCGTATCCGGGGATGCAAATATCGGGTGAGGAAGCTCAAAAAGGATTTATTGAAAGACTGACTATCGAAATTGAATCTGAAAATAACTTGAAGTACTACGGGTTGTTTAATGAACAGAATGAGCTGTTAGGTGTATACAAACTTCACGAACTTAAAGGGAATGTGAATGGAAAGATTGTACGGACTTGGGGAATTGGCACGGTGGCGGTTCACTTTTTCCATAAAAAAGAAGGAGTAGCTAAACGGTTGCTGCAACATTTTCACGAGCTTGCACGACATGAAAATGTCGGGATTGTATCGTTATACCCTTTTAACACTTCTTTTTATCAAAAGATGGGATACGGTTATGGACCAACCCGCTACCAATATAAATTGAGGCCTACAAGTTTTCCAAACAGTGGTGATAGAAAAAAAGTAGTTTTTTTGTCTCCGGCTGATGAGGAAAAGATTGTTGCTGTCTACAATGAATTTGCATCGATGCACCATGGAATGATGGAGCGGACTTGGCATGAACGAAATTTAATTAAGAAAAAAGGTTCACATTATGTCGGAGTGTATGAAGGGGAGGCGTTAGTTGGTGCACTTGCATATACGTTGCAGCCTGTGAAAGATAGTCATTTTCTTCACCATGATATGAATATCCTTGAATGGGTATGGACGAAGCCAAGTGCTTTCATGGATATGTGTACATGGATTCATTCCCAACAGGATCAAGTCGATCGTGTAATCGTTCGGACGCATGATGAATCACTCGTCTATCAACTTGATGATCCTCGAAACGATAGCAATCGACTGATTCCAAGTGTGTATCATGAAATCGGAACGGTTGGTACTGGAATCATGTATAGAATTAGCTCCATCGAGTCATTTGTAGAACAAATTAACTTTAATTCGTTGGATCGACCTGAAAATCCTACAACGATTTCTTTATATGTACATGATTCTTTTATGCCACAGCAGAATGGTAGCTACCAGTTAACATTCAGCGAAGGTTCTTGGAGTATAGTAAAATCATCCAATGCACCGGATGAAGTTGACCTTAGCATTGCGATTCCAGATTTGAGTTCCTATTGGATGGGCTGTGTCAGTCTTGAGAAATTAGTCCAGCATGGAAAGGTAAAAGTGAATAATTGGTCGGCAATGCAATTAGATCGATGGTTTCTGCCTACCAACAAACCTGTTTGCTTAACTTCTTTTTGATAAAAACAAAAAAGTGGGGGAATCCATGAACATTTCGTATAAGTTAATGTCTTCGTTAAGTTTTGAAGTAGCCCATGTTCTGTTTAATCGTGGGTTTGAAGGTTATTTAATGCCAATGAATTTATCTTTCGATGCATTCATAGGCCGTTTTGGAAATGATGGTTTGTCTCCAGCATTATCCGTCGTTGCATTTGACGGAGCGGAACCGATCGGATTTGTACTTCAAGGCATAAGGGAAGTGGATGGTCGGAAAATCTCTTGGAATGGGGGAACGGGCATCATTCCCGAATACCGCGGGAAGGGGCTCGGGTACCCATTGATGGAGGAAGCGGAAAAACGTCTAATGGAATGTGATGTTTCTTTAGCAACATTAGAGGCGCTTTCTGAAAATAAACCGGCAATCTCTTTGTATGAAAAATGTGGTTACAAAATTGAGGATGATTTACTCTTTTTGCGTGCAAACGGAGTGTTAACGGGTCGGTTGCCTGATCTTGAAGGCTATGAGTTGATAAGATTTTCAGCTGCACAAGCGATAGGATCAGATTTATTTTCAGGCATTGTGCCTTGGCAAACTGATGTAAGTGGAACGCCAAAATTAGGTGGGGAAGTTGTAGTGATTAAAAAGAATGGTGTTGTGCAGGCCGCTTGTTTGATTCGTAAAAAGTCTGTGTTTGGGAATGAGGCGGAAGGTATCACTTTATTTCAGGTGAATGAAAATGGGAATGAAGACGCTTGCACCAAACTCCTTGCTCACGCCTTGGAATATGACAAGCCAATCAATCGCTCAACTTATAATTTCTTAAAAGGGGATGGCCGTGTCGTTTCATCTTTGGTATCAAGCGGTTTTGAAAATACCCTAATATCGCAGGTTTTTATGACGAAGACTTTTTAGTACTAAAGACGAAGGGGGCTTTCCCCCTTCACAAATACATAGACAATGTCACGTCAATAAATCCCTCAAAGCTGATTCCAAATCCGGGAATTCATAATCAAAACCATTTTCCAATAACACTTTCGGTAATACCTTTTGCCCTTCAAGGACCAACTTACTCTTTTGCCCTAATGCCAATTTCATAGCGATAGATGGTGCAGGAATCCAATGTGGACGGCCTAATACACTGCCAATCGTCTTGCCAAAATCTTTCATTTTAGCTGGGGAAGGGGCAGTGACGTTCACTGGACCACGCAAACGATCATTTTCAACGGCGAATAAAATCGCGCGAACCACATCAACGACATGAACCCATGAAACCCACTGTTTACCCGATCCAACCGTGCCGCCCGCAAATAGTTTATATGGCAATGCCATGAGAGGCAGCGCGCCGCCATCATTTCCTAAAACAACTCCGAATCTCATGAAGACAGTACGTGCACCGAAATCCTCTGCGTGCCTTGCCTTTTCCTCCCAGTCACGAACCGTCCTGCCTAAAAAGTCATCCGGTGTGTCAGTCGAATCCTCGGTATACACAGCATTTAGAGATACAGGATAGATGCCAATTGCACTTGCGTTTATAAATACGGAAGGTTTCTGGGTCATTTCGGAAATGATCCTGAACAGTTCATCCGTCGCGACCATCCTACTGTCGTAAATCTCCTTTTGATGTTTCTCCGTCCATCTTCCATCATTTATTGAAACGCCAGCCAAATTAATGAACACATCGGCATTTTCGGTTTCCTTTTCAGGACTCGTATGGTCTTTTAGCCATTCGACATATGACAAATTCATAGAAGGTGGCCTTGCTTTCCTCGTTAAAACAACCACTTCATGGCCTTCCTGCAGGAATAGGTCTATTAATTTATTTCCAATAAACCCCGTCCCACCTGCAATAACAATTTTCAACGTTTCACCTCCCAGACTTGTTTTAGTTTGTATATTCAGTTTACCATTAATGCATGTTGTAAAGGTACCCATTTTGTAAAGGTACCTGTGCCACACACAATCGTGAATATTCACTGAAAATGTATAAAAATAAAAATGGAAACACTGTATAAACAATGTTTCCATTAATTAATATGAATTTTTATACATTGTAGTGAATTGTCATAAATGCGTCATGCACAGGTACCTTTACAAATCGAGTATAGGATAATTAAATACCCGATTTAGTGACATACATCACAAAAAGGGGGGTATTTTTGTACAAGGTTTGAACAAAAAAAGAGCCAACAAATTGGCTCCCTCAAACTGATGTATTTACAATGCAGGAAATGTAATCATCATTTCTCCATCATTGTTGATAACTTCAATAATTTGATCATCAAAAAGATACGGGGTGTCTTTCTCGTCTTGTGGTTTCACTTTTTCATAAATGTTTTTCACGGACAAAACAGGGAAAGTTACTGGAATGAAACGTCCTTTATGCAAGGTTTTCATATTGCCCATTAAAAATAATTCCTTGCTGGATGCCGCGAAACTTAAGTGGCCAACCTCTTTCTGCAGGCTTCCAGATACTAATTTAACATTTTGCAGTAATGAAATAATGCATAGAATAAGGTCGTTAATTACATCATGTGACAGCTTTTCCAAACCATGTTCGACGAATAATGAGTTGAACCCGTTTCGAATCTCTTTAAAAGTGAACATCGTTTCAATCTTTTTAGGTTTACCTTTTCCAAGATTATTAATGATCTCCTTACAGTCATCGAAAAAATCTTTGACATACCCCAAATTATTTTCCCTATGTACAATAAAATTCCCAAGCTCTTGCATCACTTTATTATCTTGTACATCATTTTTTACAAATAATAAAAAGCTTAAGACGTCCTTTTCGTCAAAGCGTCTTTCTGCAAATTGATTGTAATAGTAATCAAAGAGTTGTCTCTCTTTTTTATCCAAAATGCTTCACTCCTTAAAGATCATTCTAATGAAACGTTCATTTCTTAATCATACCATGGAACGTTTTAGAGAAATAATATTTAATGCGGTATTAACTTTTGAGACTTTGCCGCGGAGCGTACTGTGTTCTCGTTCTTGTACAATTAGTTCCCGTTTAGCCCTAAAGAGTTCTCGTTAACGTGAAAAGAGTTCTCATTCTCATCCAAATAGTTCTCATTAACGCGAAAAAAGTTCTCGTTCTCCCTCGAAGAGTTCTCCTTTAAGCCAAGGGAGTTCTCATTACCTCCCGAAGACTTCCTTTTCATACCAAAACAACATTCCATTTTTGAAATAAAATATTGAACAAGGGAAACTTCGAACATATAATAGCAATAATATAAAGAACCTAACAGAAATAAGGAGAATCATGATGATAGATTATTTTATAGGGCTTAGTCCAATCCAGCAGGCATTAATCGCCACTTTATTCACATGGGGAATGACGGCTATCGGTGCAGCGTTGGTGTTTACAACGAAGAAAGTGAATCAAAAATTCATGGACGCAATGTTAGGATTTGCAGGTGGTGTAATGATTGCCGCAAGTTTTTGGTCCTTGCTTTCACCATCTATTGAAATGGCAGAAAATGGCCCGTTCCCATCCTGGTTTCCTGCGGCCATCGGTTTTTTATTAGGTGGCCTGTTTCTATGGCTTGCGGATAAGATCATTCCGCATTTGCACCCAAGCTCTTCCATGAAAGATGCTGAAGGGATCAATCCTGCAGGAAGGAGACGTAGCACGCTCCTTGTCTTTGCAATTACACTTCATAATATACCCGAAGGGCTTGCAGTCGGAGTTGCCTTCGGTGCAGTGGCTGCTGGAATGCCATCTGCTACAATCGCTGCGGCAATCGCATTGGCAGTCGGTATTGGAATTCAAAACCTTCCGGAAGGGACTGCGGTATCCATGCCACTGCGCAGGGATGGTATGTCTCGGAGGAAAAGCTTTTTCTATGGACAGTTGTCAGGCGCGGTTGAACCTATTTCGGCTGTAATAGGCGTCTTAGCCGTCACAACGATGCAACCTTTACTTCCATTTGCACTGAGTTTTGCGGCTGGAGCGATGATTTTTGTCGTAGTCGAGGAGGTTATTCCAGGCTCTCAGGAAAATGGTAATAAAGATCTTGCTTCACTATGCTTGATGGTCGGTTTTGCTGTAATGATGATATTAGACGTAGCATTTGGATAATAACAGGAAAAAGGAATCCTTCGTTTGAAAGGATTCCTTTTTCTTTCATTAAAAACAAGTAAACTGATCGATACGATTTAGGTCAATTCCGAAGTATTCCCATCTTCTACGGCTCGGGCTCCAGCGGTATCCCGCGACTGAAGTACGGCCTACGAATGTTGGGTAATACCAGAAACCGTTTCTTCTTGACGTCCATACATACGTATATCTGAATAGGCATCCTCTAATTCCGCCTGGGTCAACCCTTAAGAGCGATGCACTTGGGTAAGCCGGCGTATGGCTCGGCGGTGGAGAAGTCGGTGCTTGCTGATGACCTCCACCTTGCCCAGGGAATCCGCCGCCCCCAGGGAATCCGCCGCCTCCAGGGAACCCGCCTCCGGGGAATCCGCCTCCAGGGAATCCACCTCCTCCAGGGAATCCGCCTCCAGGGAACCCGCCCCCAGGGAATCCTCCACCAGGGAATCCACCTCCAGGGAACCCGCCTCCAGGAAACCCGCCTCCAGGAAATCCACCACCGGGAAATCCAGGCATTGGCTGAAAAGCCGTGCTGTTTCCGTGACTCCATTCATGCCCGTACGGCATTCCCATCCCTTGCATTCCGCCCATTCCATAGTTAGGCATTCCTGCTCCAGGCATCCATCCGTCCATTCCATATCCGTTCATATTTTGTGCCCCCCCTGTATATCCTTCCGGTAATTTTGGATACCATAACTCATCTTCACGACTATTCGTCATTCGTTCTCTCCTTTCAAGCAGTTCCTCCTATCTTATGTAACAATGAAAGAAATGGGTTGGACTCTTGGGTATGAAAAATTTTTCGTATTTTGGTACGTCATCACGCTAAAACAACAGCACATTACCATAGAACAAATTTTCGTAAAAATCGACAAAGTCATTTACTTTTCGTGTACGATGAAAGTAGAAAGCGATTTCATTTAGACGGAAGGATGGTTGACATGATCGAATTAACAGGAGCTTCTCTTACTCTCGAACAAATGGAAGCAATTCTATATAAAAGGGAAAAAGTGGTATTAGATACTGGTGCATTGGAACGTGTGAAAAAGAGCAGGGAAGCGGTTGAAAGAATTGTAGAAAATGACAAAACTGTATATGGTATCAATACCGGTTTCGGCAAATTCAGCGATGTGAAGATTGATGAGAAGGACACGAAAGCATTGCAACTTCACCTGATTCGCTCACATGCGTGCGGGGTGGGGGAACCTTTTTCTGAAATAGTTTCCCGGGCAATGATCGTTTTACGTCTAAACGCGCTGATGAAAGGATTTTCTGGTATTCGTGTCGAAGTACTTGAGCGTTTTGTATTTATGGTAAATAATGGAATACACCCAGTTATCCCTCAACAAGGGTCACTTGGGGCTTCAGGGGATCTTGCCCCGTTATCTCACTTAGCTTTGGTCCTGTTAGGAGAAGGTTTCGTTTGGCAAGATGGCGCACAAATTCCTGCTGAATTAGTTTGGAAGGAATTAGGTATGGAGCCGATTATCCTTGAAGCAAAAGAGGGCCTCGCGTTGATTAACGGAACACAAGCAATGACTGCCCAAGGAGTAGTGAATTACTTGGAAGCGGAAAAACTTGCTTATGATAGCGAATGGATTGCAGCCATGACAATGGAAGCCCTGCATGGAATTACGGATGCCTTCCATCCTGCCATCCACGAAGCGCGGGGTTATAAGGAACAAGTCGATGTTGCCGCCCGCATCTTGAATTGGTTAGACGGAAGCGAGTTGACGACAACCCAAGGTGAAAAACGTATCCAGGACGCCTATTCCATCCGCTGTATCCCACAAGTACACGGTGCAAGTTGGCAAGTATTGTCCTATGTGAGAGAGAAATTGGAAATCGAAATGAATGCGGCAACGGACAATCCACTTATTTTTGAAGATGGTGAAGTCGTTGTATCTGGAGGGAACTTCCACGGCCAACCGATTGCATTCGCAATGGATTTCTTGAAAATCGGAATTGCTGAACTTGCGAACATTTCTGAGCGACGCATCGAGCGTCTTGTAAATCCACAATTAAATGAAGGATTGCCACCTTTCCTGAGCCCGCAACCGGGTTTGCAGTCAGGTGCCATGATTTTACAATATTCGGCAGCAAGCCTTGTTTCTGAAAATAAAACATTGGCACACCCGGCATCCGTCGATTCAATCCCATCTTCAGGCAACCAAGAAGATCACGTATCAATGGGGACTATCGGTTCAAGACATGCGGGGCAGATCATCAAGAATGCAAGAAACGTTCTTGCCATCGAGGCATTATGTGCCATCACCGGCTGTGTTTTCCGTGGTTTCGATAAAATGGCACCGAAAACTCGTGTTAAGCTGAATGAGCTCCTTGAAATCGTGGATCCGATTTATGAGGACCGGATTTTCGGACCGGATATTGAAAAAATCGCCAAGTATTTAAAAGCGTAAAAAAACATCATGTCTCCCGTCACCAAGGGCAGACATGATGTTTTTTATTACTCATAATCAATCTCACTAATTCCCGTCTTCACCTTGCTTGGCAATTCAAAGAAAGGTTGGATATCTTGGACATATTCCAATACCCCTAAAAATTCCCCATCATTATTAAATATCGCTTTATACGTAAGGTGGATATATTGATCCTTTTTCTTGAACCACATGCTTTCGGATTCCCGAATTCCGGTTTTCAAATCGCGGATGACTGTCATCACCTTCCGTAAGCTTTTTGGAGGATGACAATTGGCTACGTGACGGCCGATCGAGCTTGGAGTCCGAACGAGCATCATTTCCGATGCCTCTGTCATTTCATTAAAGTATTTAAACAAGCCTTGCTTATCAATAAATGTGATTTCCAATGGCAAACTGTTCAAAATGAGATTAGCCTCTTCCGGCGTTAAGTAGCCACCGCCGAACTTCATCGTTTGCCTAAAAAGTGCATCACTTGCTGCTTGCTTCCTCAATTTCTCCTCGACAACTGACTCTTCCAATTCAGATACCCATACTTCTCTCGGTGCATCAATTAACGCATAGCCGAATGCATGACTCTCGTTTTTAATATCTATCCAATCTTTTTCGCTAAATATATTCTCCAAAATCGGCAAAATGATTTCTTCCTCATAGAAAATCATCTCTTTGAAAGCCTCTTGAAACACATCAAATTTTTTTAGAACACGTGAAAGCATCACGTCAGGCAGTTGAACTACCTGTCCCTTTAAGCCTTGATACAGGACGCGTATTTGGTCATCTTTCTCCCAAACTGCCCTCGTTGGTGCAACATGTCCGTAGCGTTCCAAAATAGGGAAGAAGAGTTTTTCTTTACGATGATAATGATTATGGAATTCGCCAAGTCGAAACAAAAGGTTTTTAATTTGATCTACCAATTCGGTTTCCTGAAGTTTATTTGAATCTGCGTCAAACGATGTTAAAAGGTCATTGATTTCTCCCAAAACATCTTGGAATGCAGCATTCTCATCTTTAAATATCCGAATAGGATGACCCGGATGATAGGACGATAGTTTTTCTTCTCCATTCATTTCAGAAAGATGGGATTGCATTTGAGAAAACTTTTTTACATCCTCAATCGTTATACCATGAGCGCCTGTCAACAGGTTAAGCTGCAATAGTAAAATGTCAACAATCCTCACATTCTTAAAAGATTGCATGTAAAATTCCTGAATCTCTACAGTGGACTCTCCGCGCCGTAAACGTAACAGTATTTCTTTCATGTCGGTAATGCTTTTTACATTGAATTGTACATTCAACATTTCTTTTCACCTCATACCATTTTCAATACTTGCTTTATAGTTAGTGTAATAGGCGGTTGAATGCAACGCTGTGATATTTATCACGAATTCTGTTCATTTCATGTTATAATTATGATATTCAAATGTCCGTGACTAAAGGAAAAAAGAGGGGGCTTTCATTTTTGGAAAATAAACCACATATTTTATTGATCGATGGCATGGCCGTTTTATTCAGGTCGTTCTTTGCAACTTCCGCAATGGGACATTTCTTCCCGAATGAGAACGGTGTTCCGACGAATGGCGTTCAAGGTTTTGGGCGTCATGCATTGACTGCAGCTTCTATTTTCAACCCTACTCATATCGCGGTTTGTTGGGATATGAGTGCACATACATTTAGAAATGACTTATTTGACGGTTACAAGGCGAACCGCCCTGAGCCGGCACCGGAACTTCTGCCGCAATTCGATATGACACGTGATTTGTCGGAATTGATTGGCTGGAAGAATTATGGAATACAAGGGATGGAAGCGGATGACCTGATCGGGTCGCTTGTTTGCGAGTGGGAAGGGAAGGCGGACATCACAATCGTAACGGGTGATAAAGATCTTCTACAATTGCTTCGACCAGGTGTGAAAATTGCGTTCATGAAAAAAGGCTATAACATTTATGATATTTATGATGAACAGCGTTTTGTCGATGAATATGAAATTCCTCCACATCGATTCGTTGAGATCAAAGCTTTTACAGGGGATGCAAGCGACGGGTATCCAGGCGTGAAAGGAATCGGTCCAAAAACCGCCTTAAAGCTGATCAAAGAATACGAGACTGTTGAAAATGTCGTCGAATCCTTGCATGAACTATCATTAGGCATGAGGAAAAAGATTGAAGCGGATCTACAAATGCTTCACCTATCGAAAAAATTAGCCCAAATCCATTGCGAATTGGATTTCGAGGATCCGATTGAAGCCCTGAATGTACCCGATTTCTCTTCATCAGAATTAAGGGTGCAGTTGGAACAACATGGCTATTCGATGATCCTTCGTCAACTGAATTCACTATTTCCGGAACAAGAAAAAACCACCGTCTAAGCGACAGTGGTTTTTTCTATTTTTACAAATGAAAGAATGTCTTTATGCGGTGCATAGGGAATCTCACGCACCCGGCTATCCCGATTTCGCCCGCCATTATCATGGACAATGAGCATGACGCCATTTTCGGATTCCTTATAACCAATGACAGGCACCCAATGATAATCGAATACAAATTTACCGAACCAATGGAATGAAAACCATTTATCGAATTTGGCTGCGACTGGGCGACCTTCGTCAATTTCATTCTTAAGCCTCTCGATGCCACAATCTTCTACAATCCACTCAGGACCAAGCAACTTACGCATCCGTCGAACGAATCGCCATTTGAACAAACCAATCTTCGTTCCGCCAAGCAAGCGATATAGATGATCGATACCGGCGGCATATGTTGTTTCGTTTTCATAGTAGCGAAGAATCGTATATGCCGTTACTGGTCCACAGGCAGAAGGGCGAAATCGTTTATCGATGTCATTTGCATATTGGGATTTACCTTGAAATCCTCTAATCGTACTCATTATCTACAGTTTACTTTTGTACAGTCTCAAGAAAGTCCGTTACTTGATCTGGAGTTTTTGCGTTTGCGCTATGCAAATGAGCTTTCTTCTCGCCGTTTTCGAAAATCAAAAGGCTTGGAATTCCCATTACATCATATTTCTCCGCGATTTCAGGCAATTCATCACGGTTCACGTCATACCATGTATACATATCGTATTCCTTAACAATCGGGTCAATGAACATGTCCATGCGCGTGCAGTCAGGACACCAGCCAGCCTGGAATTTGATAAGTGCTTTGCCTTCGCCGTTAATAACTTCATTGAATTGCTCTACAGTCTTAATTGATTTCATTATAAATGCACTCCTTTTTCCTGCTTTATTTTTAGTGTGTAGGTTGTAAATCCACATCTCCAGTTTACAATCATATCGTCTCATTATGGTAATTAAATGCCCGGAGCATATTATAAACTATAAAAAAACCATTTTCGCAACATTTTAATATTGCGGAAACGAATAAAATGTTTTAGACTAAGAGATAGAGAGGTTCTATTTTTTTTACCTATAAAATGAATGAGTGTTCATTCAAGACGAAAAGGGAGGCTTTTAGGGTGTCATATCAAATTAAGAAAGCGGCAGTATTAGGCTCAGGCGTAATGGGATCCGGTATTGCTGCCCATCTCGCGAATATCGGAATTCCTGTACTTCTGTTGGATATCGTTCCAAACAAGTTGACAGAGCAGGAAGAAGCAAAAGGTCTTACGTTGAATGATAAGTCGGTCCGTAATAAGTTTGCTACTGGCGCATTGGAAAAGCTTTTGAAACAGAAGCCGGCTCCGTTAACAACGAAAAAGAATCTCAGTCTCATTGAAGCAGGCAACTTTGAAGATGACTTGGATAAATTAAAAGACGTTGACTGGATCATCGAGGTTGTCGTAGAAAATCTTGAGATCAAAAAAGCGTTATATGAAAAAATAGATGCGGTCCGCACACCGGGCACAATCATCACTTCGAACACATCAGGGATCAGCATCGAAGCTATGGCGGAAGGTCGTTCTGAGGATTTCCAAAAGCACTTTATGGGAACGCACTTCTTCAACCCACCACGTTATTTGAAATTACTTGAAGTGATCCCAACGAAAAAGACTGATGCAGAAGTACTGAACTTCATGCTTCAATTCGGTGAAAACCGTTTAGGCAAGGGAGTAGTTGTAGCGAAAGACACTCCGAACTTCATCGCAAACAGAATCGGAACATACGGTTTACTTGTCACGCTTCGTGAAATGGAGAAACGTGGCTACTCAATCGGGGAAGTCGACTCGGTAACGGGGACACTTATTGGCCGCCCAAAATCAGCCACATTCCGTACACTCGATGTCGTCGGACTCGACACATTCATGCATGTCGCGAAAAACGCATATGAAAAGACGGAAGGCGAAGAACAAAAAGTATTCGAGCTACCGGAATTCATGAAGAAAATGATAGATAACGGATGGCTTGGTGCAAAATCGAAGCAAGGATTCTATCTAAAGGAAGGCAAAGAGATTCTTGAACTCGATCCGAAGACTTTCGAATACAGCCCGACGAAAAAAATGAAAACGCCTTCAATTGAAATGGCGAAACAGCAAAAGGGACTTGCGAACAAAGTGAAAACGCTTGTCTACGCAAAAGACCGTACAGGAGAAATCCTATGGAGCATCCTTTCTCCTACACTTCGCTATTCAGCAGATCTGATCGGTGAAATCGCGGATGATATCGTCGCAATCGACAACGCGATGAAATGGGGCTTCGGCTGGCAGCAAGGTCCATTCGAGGTTTGGGATGCAATCGGCATCGCGAAATCGGTTGAAAAGATGAAGGAAGAGGATGCTGCGATTCCGACATTCGTCCAAAATATGTTAGATAAGGGCGTCGACTCCTTCTATAAGGAAGAAGACGGAGATCTATATTTCTTTGATGGAGAGGACTATAAGCTTGTTCCAGTCAATGAAAAAGTGATCGACCTTAAGCGATATAAGAAAAAACACGGTGTTATCAAAAAGAACACGGGTGCAAGTCTTATCGATCTTGGCGATGGAATCGCTCTACTTGAGTTCCATTCACAATCGAATGCAATCGGTCCGGATATCATCCAAATGATCAATTTTGCAATTGACGAAGTGGAGAAGAATTACAAAGGCCTCGTTATCGGTAACCAAGGGAAGAACTTCTGTGTTGGTGCAAACCTTGGAATGATTTTGATGGAAGCTCAAGATGACAACGTCTTTGAACTTGATTACATTATCCGTGCCTTCCAAAATGCGATGATGAAAATCAAATATAGCCGTAGACCGGTCGTCGCCGCACCGTTCCAAATGGCACTTGGCGGCGGGGCGGAAGTCTGCTTGCCGGCAGCTCATATTCAAGCAACTATGGAAACGTATATCGGTTTAGTCGAAGTTGGAGTTGGCCTCATTCCAGGGGGTGGCGGGAACGTCAATCTTTACTCCAAGCATTTGAAAGGCTTGCCGAACGGTGTCCAAGTAGACTACCAGTTTGTAGCAAACAAAGTGTTTGAAACGATTGCGATGGCAAAAGTTTCGACATCCGCTGAAGAAGCGAAAGAGAATAACTTCCTCGATTTCGCGGATGGAGTCAGTGTCAATCCAGATCATCAAATCTATGACGCGAAACAAGCGGCTCTTGCATTGTACGAAAGTGGCTACACACCACCTAAAAAAGCGAAAATCCCGGTCACAGGTGATTCCGGTTATGCGACGATGCTCCTTGGAGCGGAAGGCATGTACCTATCCGGATACATTAGCGACCATGACCTGAAAATAGCGAAAAAGCTTGCATTTGTTTTATCCGGCGGAAAAGTGCCTTTTGGAACACTTGTCGATGAACAATATATGTTAGATCTCGAACGTGAAGCGTTCCTGAGTCTTGTACAGGAACCGAAATCCCAACAACGGATGCAGCATATGCTCGTAAAAGGAAAGCCGTTGCGCAACTGAGTCGTTAGGGAATTAGATAGACAGCAAAAAGGAGGAAGTCGAATGCGTGAAGCAGTAATTGTAGCAGGTGCAAGAACACCGGTCGGAAAAGCGGGACGCGGTTCACTTGCAACGGTGCGCCCGGACGATTTAGGCGCAATCGCGATCAAAGAAACGTTGAAACGAGCAAATGGATATGATGGACCGATAGATGACTTAATAATGGGTTGTGCAATGCCTGAAGCCGAACAAGGCATGAACATGGCACGTAACATCGGAGCCCTTGCTAAGTTGCCCGACACAACACCAGCCATTACAGTAAACCGATTCTGTTCATCAGGCCTCCAATCAATCGCCTATGCAGCAGAGCGGATCATGTTAGGACATTCAGAAGCAATCATTGCGGGTGGTGCCGAGTCAATGAGTATGGTTCCAATGATGGGGAACACGATCAGACCAAACTTCAAATTGGCCGAAACAGCACCAGAGTACTATATGGGAATGGGTCATACAGCTGAACAAGTAGCCGTGAAATACGGCGTGAGCCGCGAAGACCAAGACGCTTTCGCAGTACGCTCACATGAAAAAGCGGCAGCCGCAATTGCAGCAGGAAAATTCGTCGACGAAATCGTCCCTGTCGAAGTTGTAAAGCGCTTTGTGAATGATAAAGGAAAATACGAAGAAAAAACATTCATGTTCGAAATGGACGAAGGCGTTCGCCACGGCACATCAATGGAAGTTTTGGCGAAATTACGTCCAGCTTTCTCTGTGAAAGGGTCCGTAACCGCGGGTAACGCTTCCCAAACATCCGACGGCGCGGCAGCAGTCCTCGTCATGGACCGCGAAGTAGCAGAAGGGAAAGGCCTCAAGCCAATCGCCAAATTCCGTTCGTTCGCAGTAGGCGGCGTCCCACCGGAAGTAATGGGAATCGGCCCAATCGAAGCCGTCCCTAAAGCACTAAAACTTGCCGGACTATCCATCGAAGACATCGACCTTTGGGAATTAAACGAAGCATTCGCTTCCCAATCCCTACAAGTCATTCGCCACTTAGGCCTCGACATGGATAAAGTAAACGTCAACGGCGGAGCCATCGCCCTCGGCCACCCGCTTGGCGCAACAGGTTCCGTATTAACTCTCAAGTTAATGAACGAACTAAAACGCCAAGGCAAACAATTCGGCGTAGTAACAATGTGCATCGGCGGCGGAATGGGAGCTGCGGGAGTATTTGAAATGCTATAAGAAAAGCTGAAGGAGGCGTTTAGCCCCAACAAGCGCTGGAGGAATTGAACAAAAGGCGTACTTTGCCTTTTGCTTCAATCCGAAGCGACTCGAGGGGCTGCCTCCTGAAGCTGGACAGTGAGAAAAGTCGTGAAAGATGCGTTTATGCGTATTTAGGAAACACCAAGGATTGAAGCGTAGGGCGGCGACTCCGGTGGGAAAAGCGTCAGCAGAAGACCCCGCAACGAAGCGAAGCGTAGTGAGGAGGCTGAAGCGACGCCCACGGAAAGCGTCCGCCCGAAGCGTAAATCCGTTGTTCAAGAATTTTTTATTATCAAAAGGAGGAATTTCAATGACTGAATTACAAACAAAGGATCTAATCCGCGGAGGAGCATTCCTCATCGAAGATATCGACGCATCACGCGTATTCACACCCGAAGACTTCTCAGACGAACAAAAAATGATCGCTAAAACAACAGAGGACTACGTCAAAAACGAAGTACTCCCTGTCGTCGAAAAACTCGAAAACCATGAATTCGAACACTCTGTAAGACTACTAAAATCCGCTGGAGACCTCGGCCTCTTAGGCGCAGACGTACCTGAAGAATACGATGGTTTAGGCCTCGATAAAATCTCTTCAGCCCTGATCTCAGAAAAAATGTCCGTAGCAGGCGGATTCTCCATCACTCACGGTGCACACGTTGGAATCGGCACACTACCGATCGTGCTATTCGGTAACGAAGAACAAAAGAAAAAATACTTGCCGAACTCCGTCACAGGTGACAAAATCTCTGCTTATGCATTGACTGAGCCAGGTTCCGGATCAGACGCACTTGGTGCAAAAACAACAGCAAAATTAAACGAAGCAGGCACTCACTACGTATTAAACGGTGAAAAACAGTGGATCACGAATGCTGGGTTCGCTGATGTATTCGTTGTTTACGCAAAAGTAGATGGTGATAAATTCACTGCATTCATCGTCGAAAAAGAATTTCCTGGCGTTTCCGTCGGTGCAGAAGAGAAGAAGATGGGAATCAAATCATCCTCAACTCGTACGTTGATCCTTGAAGATGCACAAGTTCCAGTTGAAAACTTACTTGGGGAAATCGGCAGAGGGCATATTATCGCCTTCAACATTTTGAATATCGGTCGTTACAAATTAGGCGTAGGTACAATCGGCGGTTCGAAACGTGCATTTGAATTGGCGGTGACGTATGCAAATCAACGTCAACAGTTCAAAACACCAATCTCATCATTCAATCTTACAAAAGAAAAGTTAGCGACAATGGCATCGAAAATCTATGCAGCTGAAAGCTTGATTTACCGTACTGTCGGTTATTTCGAAGAGCGCAACAGCCAAATGACTCCTGAACAACAAAAAGACGGTAAAGCGGTAGCAGCGTCCATCGCTGAATACGCGATCGAGTGCTCCATTAACAAAGTCGTCGGTTCTGAAGTCCTTGACTATGTCGTTGACGAAGCTGTTCAATTGCATGGCGGATACGGTTTTATGCAAGAATACGAAGTTGAGCGTGCATACCGCGATTCCCGTATTAACCGTATCTTCGAAGGGACTAATGAAATCAACCGCATGATCGTTCCAGGAACCTTCTTGAAAAAGGCGATGAAAGGCGAATTGCCATTGCTTGAAAAAGCACAAGGCCTCCAAGAAGAGTTACTTATGATGATGCCTGAAGAAATCGGGGACGAAGCACTTGCACAAGAAAAGGTACTTGTGAAAAACGCTAAGAAAATCGGCTTGCTTGCAGCTGGAATGGCAGCACAACGTTTCGGCAGTAACCTTGACAAAGAACAAGAAGTTCTTGTAAATATTGCAGATATCGCAAACAATATCTTTGCAATGGAATCCGCATTATTGCGTACAGAAAAAGCAATCGCAAAAAATGGAGAAGAGAAGGAACAACAAAAGATCCTTTATACAGAAATCTTCTGCCAAGAGGCATTCGAAGCAATCGAAAAGGATGCAAAAGAAACACTTCTTGCTTCCGTCGATGGAGACAACCAACGTATGATGCTGTCTGCACTGCGTAAATTGACTCGCTCGAATCCATACAATATCATCGCGAAAAAACGCGAAGCTTCTGTGAAATTGATCGATGCTGAGAAGTATATTGTTTGATTCCGACCACCCAAGGGTTTTATCCTTGGGTGGATTCTCTGTTATACTTAAGTAAAACGGAGGTGTTGCGACATGACAATGACTTACTACGGTTATCCGAAATGCGGGACTTGCAGAAAAGCAAAAAAATGGTTGGAAACAAATGGGTTGGAATTCAAAGATATTAATATTGCCGAAAATCCACCGACTGAAGAAGAACTTCGGACGATGATCGGAAATTCAACCCTCGACATCAAAAAGTTTTTTAATGTCAGTGGGATGAAATATAGAGAATTGAATTTGAAGGACAAACTCCCCAACATGACTGATGATGAAAAAATTCAACTCTTGTCCACAGATGGAATGCTCATTAAAAGACCAATTGTAACAGATGGTTCAAAAGTGACTGTAGGCTTTAACGAAACACAGTTTGAAGACGTTTGGAAAACAAAATAACTCACTTGTCTTTATCATTGAAATATGTGAGAATTAAGTTGAAAGAAATATCTAATGAAATGTAAATTTATGGAGGGGTACGGGATGAGCACACCTAAAGATTTGCGTTATTCTAAAGAACATGAGTGGGTAAAAGATGAAAGCGGTAACTATCGTATCGGTATTACACATTTTGCACAAGCCGAGCTTGGCGACATCGTTTTCGTTGAACTGCCACAAGTTGGCGATGAAGTAAAAGCGGACGAGCCATTCGGCAGCGTTGAGTCTGTTAAAACTGTATCTGAATTGTATGCTCCGATTAGCGGTAAAGTCCTTGAAGTGAACGAAGAATTGGAAGATAGCCCTGAATTGGTGAACGAATCTCCATATGAAGGCGCTTGGATGATCGTTGTCGAAGCTTCTAACGAGTCAGAACTTGATGCGTTAATGTCAGCTGAAGACTATGACAAAATGACTGCAGGAGAGTAATTCCCCAAAGCGCTGGCCACCCAGCGCTTTTTTAATTAATTCTAAAAAAATGGCAATCCTATATGTGAATGAATCTCTTATGCCTTGTAATTTCCATTGCTTGAAGTGGAAGGCGGCGACTCCTGCGGGAATAGCAATTATTTTTGCGACTAAAGCATAGCGTAGGAGCATGAGCCGCAGACCCCGCAGGAGCAAAGCGACGAGGAGGCTAAGGCCATGCCCGCGGAAAGCGTCCGCCTGCAACGTAAAGCAATCACCAACAATAGAGGTGTTAAGATGGACTCCAATAAAGTCATAATAGTCGAAGGTGGATCGGACCGGAAACGACTCCAACGAGTACTCGCGGAACCAATCGACATCATCTGCACAAACGGTACAGTCAGCCCCTATCGAATCGAAGAAATGCTCATGCCATATGAAGACTGCGACCTATATATCTTTTTTGACGCAGACGAATCCGGAGAGAAAATCCGCACATTATTCAAGAGGGCATACCCGGAAGCAATCCATCTCTACACAGAACGTGTCTACGGCCAAGTCGAAACAACCCCATACCGCACACTCGCAACGATACTTCTTGCTGAAAACTTTGAAGTGCATCCCGAATTCTTACTTTGAAGGTGAAAAAATGTCAACTATCGAAAATTGGACACGTGATCAATGGGAAAAAAGTAAAAAAGAATCCCCAAAATCCGTGTTTTACCTATATACACCAATGTGTGGAACATGCATGGTCGCTTCAAAAATGATTGAAGTCATAGCAACAATGAAGACCGACCTGCCAATAGGCAAAGCAGACTTGAACTATATAGAAGGCCTTGCCGTGGATTACGAAATCGAAAGCGTCCCCTGTCTATTGGTCCAGGAGAATGGTGAAGTGATCCATAAAATCTACGCATTTCAATCCGTTCCGTATCTTCTTGAAAAAATAGGTTGACGCAAATAGTCGTCCATGTTATAAATATATCTATTAACTTAACTGAATATCGTCGCTCTTATTAAGAGAGGTGGAGGGAAGTGCCCTATGAAGCCCGGCAACCGTCACGAAAGTGAAATGGTGCCAAGTCACGCAAAGCAATTGCTTTGAGAGATGAGAGATTGGATGAACGTATATATTTTAACTATCACGTTATGCCTTTCTGCTTATCTGCAGAAAGGCTTTTATTTTTGGTTAATATTATATAGAGGTGAAAACATGATTCAATTAAAAAATGTAAATAAAAAATTCGGTAATGGCGCGCATACAATCGTCGCTGTCGATAAAGTGGATTTGGATATTGCAGAAGGTGAAATCTTCGGCATCATCGGGTATAGCGGAGCGGGGAAGAGTACTTTGATCCGACTTTTAAACGGTCTTGAAAAGCCTTCATCAGGAACAGTGAAGGTTGCGGGGTATGATATGTCCTCCGTAAATTCCAAAGAACTAAGGAAGGCAAGAAAGAAAATCAGCATGATCTTCCAGCACTTCAATTTACTCTGGTCTCGCACAGTCAAGCAGAACATTTCATTCCCACTTGAAATCGCGGGAATTAAAAAAGCGCAACGTGAAAAAAGAGTGGATGAGCTAATTGAATTGGTCGGGTTAAAGGGAAGGGAGAATGCTTATCCTTCAGAATTATCAGGTGGACAAAAGCAACGTGTCGGGATTGCGAGGGCATTGGCAAATGACCCGGAAGTGCTTCTCTGCGACGAAGCCACTTCCGCACTTGACCCGGAAACGACAGACTCCATCCTTGATTTACTGACAAGCATCAATGAACGGCTTGGGCTGACAATTGTATTGATCACACATGAAATGCATGTCATCCGTAAAATCTGTCATCGAGTAGCGGTTATGGAAGCAGGGAAAGTTGTTGAAACTGGTTCTGTTCTTGAGGTCTTCCAATCGCCAAAGGAGCCGATTACAAAACGGTTTGTTTCCCAATTGACAGAACCCGTCGGAATTGAACAAGTACTTGGGCATATTCCGGGAGGCACGCTCATCAAGCTAACGTTCATTGGAGAAAAGACGGAGCATCCTGTGTTGGCAAGCCTGATTCGAAAGTTCGACATTGACGTGAACATTGTCCAAGGGAATATATCCCATACGAAAGGCGGCGCCTATGGGACGCTTATTTTACAGCTTTTAGGGAATGAAAAGGATGTTAATACGGCGATTGCCTATCTTCATGAATTAGGTGTACAGACAGAGGTGATCAACAATGAATGAAAAATTATTTCAACATGTCAACTGGGATAATATGTGGGAGGCTACAGTTGAAACATTATATATGACCGGGATTTCCACTTTATATACGTTCGTATTCGGGCTCCTGCTTGGCGTCCTTCTTTTCTTAACGAGCCCCGGCCAGCTTTGGAAAAATAAATTTGTGTATGGCGTCACAGGGGCGTTCGTCAATATCTTCCGATCAATTCCTTTTATCATATTAATCATCTTACTGATTCCTTTTACAACACTTTTCGTTGGAACGATGCGCGGTCCGGAAGCGGCCATCCCGGCACTCGTTATTGGGGCTGCTCCGTTTTATGCGCGAATGGTCATGATCGGCTTACGTGAAATTGATAGAGGAGTTATCGAAGCGGCAAGATCGATGGGCGCGAAAGCAAGTACAATCATCTTCAAAGTATTGCTCCCTGAATCAATGCCTGCCCTTATATCCGGAATTACAGTGACAGCAATCGCCCTTGTCGGATCTACGGCGATGGCAGGAGTCATCGGCGCAGGTGGGTTAGGTAATCTTGCATATTACGAAGGGTTCCAGCGAAGCCGCACCGATGTGATGATTGTTGCAACAGTTATTATTTTAATCATCGTATTTATCATCCAATTCATTGGCGACTTTGCAGTAAAGAAATTGGACAAACGTTAATTTGCAGGAACTCCTGTTAATTATATAAACAAACTTAGAATGGAGAGAAGAATGATGAAAAAGATCTTATCCGCATTATTATTAACAGTTCTCGTGCTAAGCCTAACAGCATGCGGAACGAAAGATAAGGAAAAAGGTGCTTCAGGTGAAAAAGAGGGGCTCACGAAGATCGTTGTCGGTGCTTCCAATACACCACATGCCGTAATTTTGGAAAAAGTGAAGCCATTGTTGAAGGAAAAAGGCATCGACTTGGAAATCGAAACATACCAGGAATATATTTTACCGAACAAGGACTTGGAATCAGGTCTATTGGATGCGAACTATTTCCAGACGATCCCATACTTGGAAAGTCAAATGGCTGACTTTGGCTTCGACTTTGTCAACGCAGGAGATATCCATATTGAACCTATGGGTGTTTATTCGAAGAAATATAAATCATTGGATGAATTGCCGGACGGAGCTACGGTCCTTATGAGCAACTCGGTTTCGGATCATGGCCGTGTGCTTGAATTGCTTGAGGAAAATGGTTTGATCACGCTTGCTGAAGGTGTATATAAAGTGGATGCAGAGCTCTCAGATATTGTAGACAATCCGAAAAACCTACAGTTTGAACCAGATTACGAAGCAGCGTTACTTCCAACTCTTTACAATAATAATGAAGGTGACGCTGTATTAATCAACTCTAACTATGCAATCGATGCTGGTTTGAATCCACTTGAAGATTCAATCGCTATTGAAAAAACGGATTCTCCATACGTAAACGTCATTACAGTTCGTGCTGGAGATGAAAACAATGAAGCCATCAAAGCGCTTGTTGAAGTGTTAAAGTCAAAAGAAATACAGGACTTCATCTTGAAAGAATGGGGCGGCTCGGTCGTACCTGTAAAATAATTAACAAAGACTGGCAAATCTAAAAAGGATTACTGCCAGTCTTTTTATTTTTTAGTAAAAAGCATTCCTATTCTTCCTCAAATATGTTAAAGTAGTTCTATTATTTAAGAACACAAATGTGTTTTTGAGGAGGACATTGCATGAAGAAAAAGATAGGACTCATATGGCGAATCATTATAGCCATAGGGCTTGCAATTGGTTTGGGAATGTTGCTTCCAGCAGTACACGAGGGATTCGCTCATTGGTTTGTCCGTCTTGCGTCAACGTTTAATATGATTTTCGGAGGATTTCTTAACTTCGTAGTTCCTTTGATTATTATTGCTTTCATTGCACCGGGCATCGCAAAACTTGGTAGTGGTTCAGGAAAATTACTTGGGTTGGCAACTGTGTTCGCATATGCTTCCACAATCTTTGCAGGGATACTTGCATTTTTTGCCGCAACAACACTTCTGCCGAATTTCATAAATGGGATTGCAGCAAAATCCGTTGAAAATGTGGGAAGAGCTGCAGCAGAGTCTTTCTTTGAACTGGAGATGACTCCGATAATGGGAGTTATGTCTGCTTTATTAATTGCCTTTGTGCTTGGGATTGGAATGGCCTCCATTAACAGTAAATCAATGCTCTCCTTCTTTGAAGAATTTAATGTTCTAATTGAAAAACTAATTTCATACGTTATCATTCCATTATTGCCGATTCATATTTTCGGTATTTTCCTCAACATGACATACAGTGGAGAAGTAGCAAGAGTTCTTTCCGTATTCTCAGTTGTATTTATAATGATCATTATATTGCATCTGATCATGCTGACAATCCAATATACAGTGGCGGGTTCTTTGAATAAACGAAATCCTATTATGCTAATGAAAACAATGGCCCCCGCTTATATGACAGCTATTGGAACACAGTCGTCTGCGGCTACGATTCCGGTTACGTTGAGGCAGGCGAAAAAGACAGGCGCATCTGAACGTGTCACGGATTTCACGATTCCTTTATTCGCGACCATCCATTTGTCAGGTAGCACAATCACTTTAGTATCTTGTTCAATCGGTGTTTTGCTCATGAATGGCATGGCGGTAAGCTTGTCCAGCTATATCCCGTTCATTCTGATGTTAGGGGTCACGATGATTGCAGCACCGGGAGTTCCAGGGGGCGCCGTCATGGCTGCGGTTGGACTACTGAGCACAATGCTTGGGTTTGACGAGTCAATGGTCGCTCTTATGATAGCCTTGTATATGGCACAAGACAGTTTCGGAACAGCTACAAACGTCACTGGAGATGGTGCGTTGGCAATGATTGTGGACCGATTCACACCGAAAACTGACAAATGAAATTAATATATGAAATGCCGTCACTCTATGTGGCGGCATTTTACAATTGAGGATGCGAATTTGATTCTCAATGAATTGGATATAATTGAAAATGGGTGAAACATTTAATAGACAATTTTTAATAGCTTAGTATGAGGGAAAGCCTTAATTAAATGATAATCGTTCTTAATGATTTGCAAGGTAGTCCTGAATAAGCTAAGATTAGAATGATACTAATTAGAGAATGGATTAACCGTTCATCTTTATCATATTGGAGGTATTGGAATGGCAACTTTGGAAATCAAAGACCTTCACGTAGAAATTGAAGGTAAGGAAATATTGAAAGGCGTCAATTTAACTATCAATACAGGTGAAATTCACGCGATTATGGGACCTAACGGAACAGGTAAATCAACACTCGCATCCGCAATCATGGGTCACCCTAAATACGAAGTCACTTCCGGAACTGTTTTACTTGATGGTGAAGATGTTCTTGAAATGGAAGTTGACGAGCGTGCGAAGGCAGGCCTTTTCCTTGCAATGCAATACCCAAGTGAAATCACTGGTGTAACAAACGCTGACTTCATGCGTTCAGCAGTAAATGCTCGCCGTGAAGAGGGCGATGAAATCTCCTTAATGAAATTTATCCGTGAATTGGACAGCAAAATGGATGTCCTTGAAATGGATCAAGATATGGCAACTCGTTATTTGAACGAAGGTTTCTCAGGTGGAGAGAAGAAGCGTAACGAAATCCTTCAACTGATGATGTTGAAACCTAAATTCGCAGTACTTGATGAAATTGACTCCGGTCTTGATATCGATGCATTGAAAGTTGTTTCTAAAGGAATCAATGAAATGCGCGGTGAAGGCTTCGGTTGCATGATCATCACTCACTACCAACGTCTTCTTGACTACATTACACCGGATTTCGTACACGTAATGATGCAAGGTAGAGTTGTTAAATCAGGTGGAGCAGAGCTTGCTAAACAACTTGAAGAGAGCGGTTATGACTGGATTAAAGAAGAACTTGGAATCGAAGACGAAACAGTTGGACAAGAAGCTTAAGAAAGGGGACGATTCAAAATGACGGTTGAAACAAAAATGGCATTGACCGAACAGGACGTCCGCTCTTTTTCCGCAAAAATGAATGAAGCCGATTGGATGGCAGATTTCCGCGCAGATGCGTTAGCGAAAGTGGAACAGCTTCCTATGCCTACACCAGATAAAACAAAGATCGATAAATGGAATTTCATCGACTTCCCTGTACATGCAGTGGAAAGCTCGACTTTCACTTCACTTTCCGACTTGCCTGCTGAAGCGAAAGAGTTGGTTGGTGACGATCAAGAAAACATTTACGTTCAACATAATAATACTCCTGCATTCATTTCTTTATCAGAAGAATTAAAAGCAAAGGGTGTTATTTTAACAGATATCTTCACAGCAACCCGTGATCACGCTGATCTATTGAAGAAATACTATATGACGGACGGCGTTAAGGTTGATGAACATCGACTTACCGCACTACATGCAGGTTTGATGAACGGCGGCGTGTTCGTCTATGTTCCGAAGAATGTAGTTGTTGAAGAGCCTCTACAAGTTCTATTCTTGCATGACGATGCACAAGTATCACTCTTTAACCACGTTATCGTCGTAGCAGAAGCGAACAGCTCTGTAACATACGTGGAAAACTACTTGTCTACAGTTGAAGAAGCTGCTGGACAAGCTAACATTATTGCTGAAGTGTTTACAGAAGATAACGCCAAAGTTATCTATGGTGCAGTAGATGTCCTTGCAAAAGGATTTACAACTTATGTAAACCGCCGAGGCGTAACTGGGCCGAACAGCCGCATCGAATGGGCATTGGGCTTGATGAATGACAGTGATACAATTTCAGAAAACATCACTCATCTTGTCGGCAACGGTTCTTCAAGCGACTTGAAGACAGTTGTTGTAGGTAGAGGCAACCAGCGGCAAAACTTCACTTCTGAAATCGTCCACTGGGGACTTGACACGGATGCATTCATTCTTAAACATGGCGTTATGAAGGAGTCTGCTTCTTCTATTTTCAATGGCATCGGTAGAATCGCAAAAGGTGCTACAAGATCGAACGCTGTTCAAGAATCACGTATCTTGATGCTAAGTGAAAAGGCTCGTGGAGACGCGAACCCAATCCTCTTGATCGACGAGGATGATGTTACAGCAGGACACGCCGCATCAGTAGGCCGTGTAGATCCTCTTCAATTGTTCTACCTGATGAGCCGAGGAATTTCTAAACATGAAGCTGAACGCCTCGTCATCCATGGTTTCCTTGCACCAGTAGTTAGCAAATTACCAATCGAAGGTGTTAAGAAGCAATTGACGGAGGTAATCGAAAGGAAAGTGCGCTAATGCTCAGTAAAGACATCCGCAAACATTTCCCGATACTTGACCAGGAAATCAACGGGCACCCTCTCGTTTATTTAGACAGTGCTGCGACTTCTCAGAAGCCGCAGCAAGTCATTGATGCACTCAATGACTATTACAAATGGGATAACGCCAACGTCCACCGTGGTGTCCATACATTAGGCAACAGAGCGACAGACCATTATGAAGGGGCCCGTGAAAAGGTCCGTAAATTCATCAATGCGAAATCGACGCAGGAAATCATTTTCATGCGAGGCACAACAACTGCCCTCAATACGGTTGCACAAAGCTATGGACGCGCGAATGTCGGTGAAGGTGACGAGATCGTCATCACTCATATGGAACACCATTCCAACATCATTCCATGGCAGCAATTGGCAAAGGAAAAGGGCGCAGTATTGAAGTATGTCGATCTTGAAGAGGACGGCACAATTTCTCTTGATAAAGTGCGTGAGGCGGTCACGGATCGCACGAAAATCGTCTCAATCATGTACGTATCCAATGTGCTTGGCACAATGAATCCGATTAAGGAAATTACGGAGATTGCGCATGCTCATGGTGCGATCATGGTCGTCGACGGCGCACAAGCAGCACCTCATTTAAAGCTTGATGTTCAAGATTTGAATTGCGATTTCCTTGCTTTTTCCGGCCATAAAATGTGTGGGCCAACCGGAATTGGTGTCCTATACGGTAAAAAAGAGTTATTGAATAATATGGAGCCTGTTGAATTCGGTGGAGAAATGATCGACTTCGTAGGCCTTTACGAATCCACATGGAAAGAGCTTCCATGGAAATTCGAAGGAGGCACTCCGATTATAGCTGGTGCTATTGGTCTCGGAGCCGCCATCGACTTTTTAGAAGAGATTGGCTTGGATCAGATTGAACGACATGAACATGAACTTGCAGCACTTGCAATGGAAAAAATGTCGGCAATTGAAGGTCTAACAATCTATGGTCCTAAAGATCCCGGAGCACGTGCAGGAATCGTTACATTCAATTTAGGTGATGTCCACCCTCATGATGTGGCAACAGTTCTTGATATGAATGGAATCGCCGTTCGCGCCGGACATCATTGCGCACAGCCTTTGATGAAACGACTTGAATGTTCAGCAACGGCCCGGGCAAGCTTCTATGTTTACAACACAGAAGAAGACGTAGACCGTCTCGTAGAAGGACTCCGCATTGCAAAGGAGTATTTTGAGTAATGTCAACTAATAATTTAGACCAACTATACCGCTCAGTCATCATGGATCACTATAAAAACCCGCGCAACAAGGGTGTTTTGGAAGAAAATAATGTCACGATCGACATGAACAATCCAACCTGCGGAGACGTCATTCATTTGACGTTGAAAGTTGAAGACGGCATCGTACGTGATGCGAAGTTTGAAGGGGAAGGCTGTTCAATTTCCATGGCTTCCGCATCGATGATGACACAAATCATCAAAAATAAAGATATAGACACAGCTGTAAAGTATGCCCACCTATTTTCCGACATGATGTTAGGCAAGGAAATCGATGATTCCGTCGACCTCGGCGACATCGAAGCCCTTTCCGGAGTAGCAAAATTCCCTGCACGCATCAAATGCGCAACACTCGCATGGAAAGCCATGGAAAAAGGCGTAGGCGGAGATTCTGAGTAATGGACTTGGGATTGGCAGTGAACTGTACAAGGGGTTATTCATTTTGATGTAATCCTTAGGATTGGAGCGAAAGGCGGCGACTCCGAGGGGATTAGCGGGACAGGTGAGACCCCGCAGCGAAAGCCGTTACGAGCACGAGTGAAAGGATGCCTTAATTTCTGCAAAAAGCGCAGAAATACGGCAAATCGAACGCTTCGCTGTTCGATTGGCTCACCGCCCGCCCCCCGGAAAGCGTCCGCCTGTAGCGCAAATCCGCGTATAAATCGTCTGCCGAAAATGAAGGAACGGAGGAATAATGATGGCTAAAAAAATGCCTGAAATTGGCGATTACAAATATGGTTTCGCAGATAAAGACGTATCTGTTTTCCGTTCGGAACGTGGACTAACACGTGAAATTGTTGAAGAAATCTCTAAAATGAAAGAAGAGCCGCAATGGATGTTAGACTACCGTCTAAAATCCCTTGAAATCTTCTACAGCAAACCGATGCCACAATGGGGCGGCGATTTGAATTCATTGAACTTCGATGAGATCACATATTACGTAAAACCTTCCGAAGCAACAGAACGTTCTTGGGATGAAGTACCTGAAGAAATCAAACGTACCTTTGACAAATTAGGTATCCCTGAAGCAGAACAAAAATACCTTGCTGGAGTTTCTGCACAATACGAATCAGAAGTTGTTTACCACAACATGAAAGAAGAACTTGAAGACATGGGTATCGTCTTCAAGGACACAGATTCAGCATTGCGTGAAAACGAAGAGCTATTCAAGAAATATTGGGGAACTGTCATCCCGAATACGGATAACAAATTCGCTGCTTTGAACTCGGCTGTATGGTCCGGTGGTTCATTCATCTACGTACCACCAGGCATCAAAGTGGATACCCCACTTCAAGCCTACTTCCGTATCAACTCGGAAAACATGGGGCAATTCGAGCGTACATTGATCGTCGTAGACGAAGGCGCAAGCGTTCACTACGTAGAAGGATGTACAGCACCTGTTTATACAACGAATTCACTTCACAGTGCGGTCGTTGAAATCATCATCAAAAAGGATGCTTACTGCCGTTACACAACGATTCAAAACTGGGCAAATAACGTATATAACCTTGTTACGAAGCGCGCGGTTTGTGAAGCGAATGCTACAATGGAATGGATTGACGGTAACATCGGTTCGAAATTGACGATGAAATATCCGGCTTGTATCCTTAAAGGCGAAGGTGCACGTGGAATGACACTATCCATCGCTCTTGCTGGTAAAGGCCAACACCAAGACGCTGGTGCGAAAATGATGCACTTGGCGCCAAATACTTCATCAACAATTGTTTCGAAGTCAATCTCTCAACACGGCGGTAAAGTAACATACCGCGGTGTCGTACACTTTGGTCGTCGTGCAGATGGTGCACGCGCTAACATCGAATGTGATACGCTAATCATGGATAAATTGTCAACATCCGACACGATCCCATACAACGAAATCATGAACGATAACATTTCACTTGAGCACGAAGCAAAAGTTTCGAAAGTATCGGAAGAGCAGCTCTTCTACTTGATGAGCCGTGGAATTCCTGAGCTTGAAGCTACTGAAATGATCGTCATGGGCTTCATCGAGCCATTCACAAAAGAATTGCCAATGGAATACGCAGTAGAGATGAACCGCCTTATCAAGTTCGAAATGGAAGGTTCCATCGGATAATAATGAAACATTCAAAACCGCCTCATTGCAGGCGGTTTTTTTGTATTTACTTACTTTTTAAATTCATAATAGCTTCCATATATTAGTCTACTTTTTACAATCATATTCTTTGTCTATATATAGATTAAGTGATATAATTATCTTGAATTAAAGATACTTTAATTTAATTCTTCAATTTCTATTTTAGAAACATCGCAGCAGATTTTTCAACAAAAATAGGAGGTATGAAGTATGAAAGCAGCAGTATGGTATGGCGAGAAAGACATCCGTGTGGAAGAGCGTGAACTAAAGCCTTTGCAAGACAATGAGGTGACAGTACGCGTAGCATGGGCAGGTATTTGTGGGTCGGATTTACATGAATATCAAGAGGGCCCGGTATTTATTCCGGTTGAAGAACCTCATGTGTTAACAGGACAACAAGCACCCCTAACAATGGGACATGAATTTGCTGGCGTCGTCGAAAAAGTAGGGAAAGACGTAACATCGGTCAAAGTAGGGGATCGTGTTGCTGTTAATCCAATGTATACATTTGGTAATAAACACGAAGATGTGGATGCATATGATGGCTTCCAATTCATCGGCTTAGGTTCAGATGGTGGATTTGCTAAATATGTAAACGCAGGTGAAAGCTTTCTTTATAAATTGCCGGAAGGTATGTCATTACAAGACGGCGCATTAGTTGAACCAACAGCTGTTGCTGTACAAGCAGTTAAAGAAGGAAATATGCAGTTTGGTGATACAGTAGCAGTATTTGGTGCTGGCCCAATCGGGTTGCTTACGATAATCGCTGCAAAAGCAGCGGGTGCAAGCAAGATTTTCGCATTTGACCTGTCTGAAGACCGCCTGCAGAAAGCTAAAGAACTTGGAGCGACACATGTATTCAATTCAGGACAAGTTGACCCTGTGCAAGCCATTAAAGAAGTTGTGCCTCATGGTGTAGATGTAGCATTTGAAGTTGCCGGTGTTGCACCGACATTCAAACAAGCAATTGACGCAACACGTGCACGTGGAACAATGGTCATCGTATCAATCTTTGCTCGTCCGATTGAATGGAATCCAATGCAATTGACGAATACTGGCGTTAAAGTTACATCGACGATTGCCTATACACCAACTACATTCCAACAAACGGTTGACTTAATCGGCACGGGGCAGTTGAAACCACAAGGCATTATCACATCTGAAATCGAGTTAGATGATATTGTTGATAAAGGCTTCGAAGCTCTAACGAATGATAAAACACAATCAAAAATTTTAGTGAAATTAAGCGGAGAAATGTAATACTCTCTGTAATGAGGCAGCCAACTTCGGCTGTCTTTTTTTGATAAAAGTAATATGCTCTGCGCTCAAGAATTGCGATTCGCGCTCAAGAATCGCGAACCGCGCTCAAGAATCGTGCTCTGCGCTCAAGAATTGCGATCAGCGCTCAAGAAGTACGATTCGCGCTCAAGAATCGTGCTCCGCGCTCAAGAATCGCGAACCGCGCTCAAGAATTGCGATTCGCGCTCAAGAATCGTGCTCTACGCTCAAGAATCGTGCTCTACGCTCAAGAATCGTGCTCCGCGCTCAAGAATCGTGCTCCACGCTCAAGAATTGCGATCCGCGCTCAAGAATTGCGATCCGCGCTCAAGAATCGTGAACCGCGCTCAAGAATCGCGAACCGCGCTCAAGAATTGCGATTCGCGCTCAAGAATTGCGATCCGCGCTCAAGAATCGTTCTCCGCGCTCAAGAATTGCGATTCGCGCTCAAGAATCATGCTCCGCGTTCAAGAATTGCGATTCGCGCTCAAGAATCGTACTCCCCGCTCAAGAATCATAATCCGCGCTCAAGAAGTACATTCCGCGCTCAAGAAGGCAAGCACTGCGAAAAAAAGCAAGCCTTCGGGACTCTAAACAAGATGCAAAATGGCAGATTCACACTTTAGACATATGCTATGATTGAATTGCACCTCGGCAGCTTGACTTTTTTGAGGAGGAATCAGTATGGCGTATATATTGTTGGCTATTATTGGTGCAATATCGGGCATAATGGGTTCGATTGTCGGGCTTGGGGGCGGCACGATTCTCGTTCCATTGACATTATTAGTTGGTATTAATCTCGGTTGGATTCCGGGCATCACTCCGCAAAGCGTAGTCGGGATTTCAGTCATTATGATGATCTTCAACGGTCTATCTTCAACCCTATCACATATGAAAGGGAAGACGGTTGATTTCAGGACGGGCTGGATCTTTTTCGCAGGCTCTATACCTGGTTTGATAATTGGTGCATTTGTGAATAAAGGAATTGACTTGCAATCATTTAATCTATATTTTGGCATTTTGCTTATTGTCCTTTCTATCCTTTTGCTTACACGTAAATATTTGAAGCCGATCAGATGGTTTGTAGATCATGGAAAACCGATTACATTTATTGATAAGAATGGAGAAACTCATGTATACGGGTATCCAATCTGGGTTGCACTCATTCTGACATTTATCATCGGATTTGCTTCCGGCCTATTCGGCATTGGAGGAGGCACGATGATTGTACCTGCACTTATTCTATTATTTTTATTCCCGCCACATGTGGCAGTGGGGACGTCAATGTTCATCGTCTTTCTTTCAGCGATTGCGAACTCCGCCACCCATATTTCATTAGGGCATGTCCCTTGGCTCTATGCTCTTCCGGTCATACCCGGCGCCTATATCGGCGGAATGATTGGAACGAAGTTAAATAAGAAGATGAATTCAGATACATTAGTTCTCGTTTTACGAATCATGCTATTGTTATTTGGAATAAGATCGATTATTGAAGGAATTTGGGGATAAACAATGCAAAACTCTTTGGAGAAAATTCATCTTTATCATACGAATGATGTCCACAGCCATTTCGACAGTTGGCCACAAATTAGTAGATTTCTCCGCTCCGAAAGAGAAAAGCATGAAGCGGGAAAGGAAGCCTGTTTTTTATTCGACATTGGTGACCATGTTGACCGTTCACATCCATTTACGGAAGGGACGATTGGCAAAGGGAATATTACCTTATTGAACCATGCGGGATACGATGCAGTGACAATTGGAAACAATGAAGGGATTACAATGTCAAAAAAGGCATTAACGAATCTTTATGAGGGCGCGGAGTTTGACGTAATCCTATGTAATTTGAAAGAAACAGATGGCTCCATTCCAAATTGGTTGGAGCCTTATCAAATATATGAAACTGAAAAAGGTACTCGAATCGGAGTCATTGGTGCAACGGCAATGTATACGGAATTTTATCAGCGACTTGGCTGGCGAATCGAAGAACCAAGGAAAGCGATACAAAGTATTGTTCATCAAGTCCAAGATGAAACGGATGTCATCGTCTGTTTGTCCCATTTAGGGATTCATGAGGATAGATTGTTGGCGGAAGAGTGCAAACAAATTGATGTCATCTTAGGGGCACATACCCACCATTTATTTATGGAAGGCGAGCTTGTGAATGAAACTCTCCTAACAGCAACTGGGAAATTTGCGGAATATGTAGGCCATATTACGATATCCTTGGATGAATCCAAAAGGGTTATCGGAAAAAAGGCTGAAGTGATTCATGTGAATAAAATGGAGCTGCTCAAAGAGGATGTAAAAGCCGTCAATACATTGATCAGTGCTGGAAACGAGGCAATGGAGGAAAAGGTGTTTTACAATGCCGAGCCGCTTAAACAGCAGCTGTTCAAAGAAAGCTCACTTTCATCGTTTTTTGGCAGGGCTATGATCGAATACACAGATGCGGATTGCGCCATGTTCAATGCGGGTATTTTCTTAAGTAGCCTTGAAAAGGGATGGGTGACGAAGCGCCAATTGCATTCAATGCTTCCTCACCCGATCAATCCATGTGTAATTTCGCTTAGCGGAAGTGAATTACTTGAAGTTTACACTCTTGCCCAGAACAAGGAGTGGCCAAAGCTCGAAATCAAAGGACTCGGTTTCCGCGGTACGCTTATGGGGAAGATGATTTTTGAAAGATTATACAAAAATAAACAAGGTGAACTATTTGCCGGAAATCGGCAAGTAGTCCCAAGTGAATCATACAAGCTTGCTACACTCGATATGTTCACATTCGGTTTCTTCTTTCCGTCATTGCAACAGGCAGAAAAAGAATATTATATGCCGGAGTTGATACGAGATCTCGTCGGTTGGTATGGAAAGCAGAAGGCATAACAGACCATTAATATGAATAGTTGTCAAGAATGAACGGCCCCTAAACTGCATAATATCATGTAGGAGGGGTCGTTTTGAGATTTTATGGGCAAGCGCCTCACAAATACTATAGGAGAAATCGTTACCGAGCCCCACAGCATCGTGGCGGGCCACCACGTAAACGCAGATGGTTTCCGATTATCTTCCCGGCAATTATACTCACTGTCGCCCTTTTTGTTTACTACGTCAATTCAAAACTCACTCCCATTTATACTTTATATGCCGAGACCCAAACAGAAAGAATCGCCGCACATGTCATCACCCAGGCCATCAAATCACGTTCAACAGTTATCTATGATACCAATGAAATCATACAAAATGTTCCAACTGAATCTTCCGGAATGGTGACAAATACACTGAATACTGAAATCATCAGAAGAACAATGGCTGAAATCCAAGGGTTGATCGAATCGCATTTGGAAATGGCGGAAAACGGAAATTTGGAAATGCTGCCACTCAGTGAAGATATCGAATACGACCCCGATAAGATGGAGAAAGATGGTGGAGTAGTATTCTTTGTTCCGTTAGGGCAGGCATTGGATCTGCCGATGCTTGGAAACTTCGGACCGAAAATTCCGATTAAGTTTCATGTCATTGGTGAAGTTCAGACAGATGTAGAAACGTTGGTAACAGAGTTTGGAATAAATAACGCAATCGTAGAAGTGAATGTATTAGTGACGGTGAATGTGCAGATCATCGTCCCGTTGGCTACTCAAAGAACCGTAGTAAAACAAAGAATTCCAGTTGCTATCGGATTGCTTCAAAGCCCTATCCCGCAAATCTACAATGGGGGAGGCGGAAATGCTCCGCAAATAGAGATTCCGTTTCCGGTTAAAGGCAGTGGCGGCCAATAAAAGGGGTTGAAAAACTTTCCGTTTACTGATAAGCTTGTACAACAAGAGGAACACCGATTAGGTAGAGGCTGCAAAGCTTATTAGTAACGGACGTTAGATTGGCATCAATGACCGCCCGTGAAAGGAAGTTTTGCCGAAGTAGAAACTGGATTGCCAATCCACTTCTGCTGGGGTCATTTCGAATAGGAATGACACTGTCATGCGAAATTGCATGATGAGCTACAGATCGTACGTTAGATAAAACATGCTATATTATCTTTCAAACGAATCGTAGAATAAGCCGACACCTGATACACTTACAAAGTGTAATGGGTGTCGGTTTTTTTCTTATAGCTTAGGGCGCTAACTAAAACAGTCATTATTTGGTTATGCTATACGGTATAGAGTGCCTTCAGCAGTTTCACCATTGACTTACATCTGCGCCCTTCGCTTTTGCTCGTTACCTTGTTCTTCAATTCAAAAAAATTGGAGGAAATTAGTATGATAGGCACTTGGGTTTCAATTTTACCGCCACTCGTGGCAATTATTATGGTATTGGCTACAAAAAGGGTCCTTTTATCACTTGGATCCGGCATTTTGACGGCTGCACTATTGGTAGCGAGTTTTTCACCGGTAGAGACGTTGAAAAATCTTTGGACAGCAATGATTGTGTCGTTTTGGGCAGATGGTGGATTGAATACTTACAACATTTATATAATGGTGTTCATCTTACTATTAGGGATCATTACAGCACTTGTCAGTTTGTCTGGAGGAAGCCGAGCGTTCGCCGAATGGGCAATCCGCCGTATCAAAACGCGTCGTGGTGCAAAGCTTCTAACAGTCTTGTTAGGCATTCTGATTTTTGTAGATGATTATTTTAATGCATTGGCAGTAGGCCAGATTGCACGTCCAATTACGGATCAGCATCGTATTTCTCGTGCGAAATTAGCTTATTTTATCGATTCAACATCCGCTCCTATTTGCGTGATTTCACCGATTTCGAGTTGGGGAGCATTTTTGATTGGTCAATTGGCCCTTATTATAGGTACAACTGCTGCGGTTAGCTATTCGCCATTATCAGCCTTTTTAATGATGGCGCCGATGAATTTCTATGCACTGACTACATTGGCAATGGTATTTTTCTTCGCATGGTCGAATGTTGATTTCTTTGAGATGAAAAAGCATGAAAAGAAAGCGCAAGAAACCGGTCAATTATTTAATCCGAATAAAGAGATTCCTGGTCAGCTGAAGGAAGATTTCCCCGTCCATTCCTATGGACGAGTAACAGACCTGATTGCTCCTATTCTTACTTTGGTTGTAGTGACGCTTAGTATGATGGTTTGGACTGGTTATCGAATTGGTGGTTCGATGAGTGTTTGGACCATTTTCGAAAATACGGATGTTCCATTGTCATTGATGACAGGTGGCCTTGTAGCAACACTACTTGCAGTCATTCTTTATATATCCCAAAAGGGTAAGAATGAGACGGCTTCCATCGGACTTATCGGCAAAGCGTTTATCAGCGGAATAAAAGCAATGATGCCAGCGATTCTCATCCTCATATTTGCATGGGCATTAACACACCTGATCGGCGTTCTTGAAACAGGACTATTTTTATCAAATGCAGTCGAACAGTCAAATGTACCTGTTCAATTTCTGCCGGTAATAATGTTTGTACTTGCGGGATTAATGGCCTTTTCGACAGGTACGTCTTGGGGCTCGTTCGGTATCCTTTTACCGATTGCGGGAACGATTATGATCAATGCCGAGCCTGAACTGCTTCTACCTTCATTAGCTGCTGTCCTTGCTGGTGCTGTATTCGGTGACCATTGTTCACCAATATCCGATACGACCATTTTATCATCGACAGGAGCAGGTTCGAATCATATGGACCATGTTTCCACCCAGCTCCCATATGCATTGATTGCTGCCGGAATTTCAACAATCGGTTACTTGATTCTTGGAGTAACAGGTTCGATTTGGATAGGATTAGGAGCTGTCATAATTGCTACAGCCGCCTTATTTATTCTATGGACTTCAAAACGTAATAAATCAGAAATGAACATTACAACATTAGCTAAGTAAATAAAAAACAGGTGAAGGATTTAACTCTCCTTCACCTGTTTTTTTGTATTCCCTAACAAGTATAATACGAGTTTATCAAACATAATTTGTGTTACTGATTATTATAACTATTGGGATATCGTCTCAGAAGTACTTATCTCTGTGCATTTCAACAATAATAAATATTTTGACAACAGTAGTCTGGGCGATTATACTAATTTATAAGATTATAATAATCTGAAGATAGTAAAAAATAACAGAATACATGTAAAGGGGGATTTATTATGGAACAGCGTTCGCAATGGGGAACAAGGGCCGGCTTTATATTGGCCGCTGTCGGTTCGGCTGTAGGGTTAGGGAACATCTGGCGTTTTCCATACGTTGCGTATGAAAACGGCGGCGGGGCATTTTTCATTCCGTATTTATTTGCACTTTTAACTGCCGGTATCCCAATTTTAATCATGGAATTCACGATAGGACATAAGTATCGTGGATCTGCACCCCTATCATTCTTCCGGATGAAAGGAAAAGGTGCTGAATGGTTAGGGTGGTGGGGAATTTTTGTATCGTTCGTCATTTCTACGTACTATGCAGTGATTATCGCCTGGGCTTTAAAGTACACGGTTTACTCTTTCAACTTGGCGTGGGGCGATGATACAGGAGGGTTCCTATTTGGAACAGTATTGAATTTAGCCGATAATCCAGGAGATGTTGGAGGACTTGTACCGGGTGTCCTCATTCCACTTATTTTAGTATGGGCGATTGCGTTCATTATCTTATTGGCAGGAGTCAAACGTGGTATCGAATTGGCAAACAGGATTTTCATCCCGACGCTTGTCGTGGTGTTCTTATTAATTGTAATCAGGGCGATTACGCTTGACGGTGCGATGCTTGGACTGGATGCCTTCTTTAAGCCAGATTTGAGTAAATTGGCGGATTCAACCGTTTGGGTAGCGGCTTACGGACATATTTTCTTCAGTCTCTCGATAGCATTCGCCATAATGATCACATATTCAAGTTATTTACCGAAAAAATCGGATCTGACGAACAATGCCTTCATCACTGGATTTGCGAATTCAGGCTTTGAATTATTAGCTGGTATCGGAGTATTCGCAGCGCTTGGATTTATGGCGACACAAGCGGGCGAGTCTGTTGCGGATGTTGCTTCCGCTGGGGTCGGTCTGGCATTCGTCGTATTCCCGCAGATCATAAATGAAATGCCGGGGATGAACGGATTCTTCGGGGTACTATTCTTCCTATCCCTTGTTCTTGCGGGGCTTACATCGCTCATTTCGATTTGCGAGACGTATATTGCAGGTTTGTCTGAAAAATTCAATATTTCCCGGTCGAAATCGGTCTTTATCGGTGTCGGGCTTGCAGCTATCATTTCTTTGCTTTTTGCAACTCGCGGAGGCTTATACTTCTTGGATGCTGCGGACTACTTCATCAATCAGTTCGGTGTTGCAGCAATTGGTCTGGTTGAAGTGTTCCTCATTGTATGGGTATTCAAGAAGCTGGACGTATTTGGAGCACATGCGAATGAAATCTCAGATATTAAAGTAGGTTTATGGTGGAAAATCTGCTTACGATTCATCACTCCACTTGTGCTTGGTTATATGATGTTCGACCTATTACGTATTAATCTATTTAAGTTGCATAAGGATGGCGAAGGAAACGTGATCGGGAATTATGAAGGGTACCCCGATGCCTTCATCATGTCGAGTGGGTGGATGGTTGCCCTATTCGCCATTGTAATGGCCATCATCTTTACTCTTTTGAATTGGAATAAGAAAGCTTTGGATTCGAACGACTACGACAATCGATAAGGGGGATTCAATATGAGCGGTGGAGCTATATTCATGATGATAGTAGGAATCCTTGTCATTTGGGGAGGATTAGCGGGCAGCATATTTTGGGCAGTATCCAAATCAAGAAGCAGAGCGTAATATAAGTGAAGTGAAAGTCTTTGAAAAGCGACCATAACTGGTTGCTTTTCTTTTGGTGTTTTTCAGTAGGAGCTGACTGATATAGGCGAGTCAATAGTTGTTGGAAGTCAGAATATATGATACATTGGCAGAAGCGATTGCTTTAATGTTAACAATGAATGATTTTACTTTCCTACATATAGATTAGTTATTTGTAAAAGTTGAAATGGCGGTGATATTAATGATAACAATCAATGAATATGAATATGAATATGAAATTGTGAGGGAATACCGTGAAGGTTTCAATGAAGAAGCCTTAATCGCAAGGTATAGTGACGTATTGTCGAAATACGATTATATTTTGGGCGACTGGGGATATGGACAACTTCGTTTAAAAGGCTTTTTTGAGGATCGTAATTCAAAAGCGACCTATGAAACAAAAATAAGCACTTTGCAGGATTATATTTATGAATACTGTAATTTTGGTTGCGCCTATTTTGTCTTAAAGAAAGTCGGAAAGGTAAAAACTCAAACTACTGAACAGGAATAGTTATCGAACCGCCAAGTAGACACAATGATGTTTACTTGGCGGTTTATTTGTGTGCGCATTATGATATGATGGTATGGTAGTTTAGAATCGGGAGGGAACGAATTTGTACTTTATCGATCGCAATAAAATCAACGAAACACTATCATACATGGAAAGCCTTTTGGAGTTGTTCGAGGGGCATCAAAAATGGAATTCAGACAAAGTCCATGCATTGGCCCTTCAACGAATTGCCCATACAGTCGTTGAGTCAATCATCGATGTTGGTAACTCAATGATTGACGGATTTATCATGAGGGATCCTGGCAGCTACGATGACATCATCGATATTATGGAAGACGAGAAAGTCATTACAACCGAAATGTCCGTCCCGCTTAAAAAGGTCCTTGGACTTAGAACAATGATTGTCCGTGAATTTGTTGAAGTTGACAATGAAGAAGTTGAGTCAGTACTTAATGAAACAAAAGAAGTTATTAAGACTTTTCCAGAAAAAGTTCGTTATTATTTGGAGAATGAACTCGGTCCAGTTTCTGCGTTCAGCCCAACGGAGTAATGACAATGGATCGCTATAAAGCAATTTGCCTTGACCTTGATGGAACGGTATATAGAGGGGGCAAAGTGATTCCCGAGGCTTTGAACTTTATTCATGAACTTCAAAACAGAGGCATCGAACCTTTCTATATTACGAATAATTCATCCGCAACAACAGAACAGTTTCAAATTAAACTTCTTCAACTTGGCATTGAGGCGCGAACCGATTCCATAATAACTTCTGCGGTTGCTGCGGCAAAATATTGCAAGGAACATTTTAATGGGGCATCCGTAATGATGATCGGTGAAGAGGGACTTCAGGCTGCATTGATGGCTGAAGGGTTTAAACTGACCACGGAAAGTCCAGACGTTGTAATTGTCGGTATCGACCGCGGTATTACATATGAAAAATTGGCGAATGCAAGTTTAGCACTACGTGCCAGTGCAGAATTTATTGCAACGAATGGTGACAAAGCTTTCCCAACTGAAAAGGGCCTTATCCCGGGGAATGGTTCTTTTGTAAAGCTTCTTGAAACGACGACAGATAAAACAGCAACATATGTGGGAAAACCAGAACCTCATATGCTTCATTTCATCCAACAAAAGGGTTTTCGAAAAGAAGAAATGATCATGATCGGCGATAATTATGATACCGATATCCAAGCGGGTATACGTTTCGGTATCGACACAGCCTATGTTGAGGGTGGAGTGACAAGCGCTGATGTGGTAAAGGAAAAAGCCTATCAACCGACTTACCTATTGAGGAATTTAAGTGAATGGAATAGAAGTGAGCCGCAATAAATTGCAAACGGGTTCGGTTAATGGGGAAAGCGTCCGGCTGGAACACAATCAACGGTTTTAAGCAGTTCAATATCTAATATAAAAAGGCTGTCACAGACGGTCAGTTTTTACTGACTTTCTGTACAGCCCTTTTTGTGATTAGAACAACGGATTCTCCTCAATAAATTGATATATTTTTTCCGTCAATTCCTCAGGTGTGTCCGCCTCGACAACTTCCCCGTTGACTAAGGCGTATAAACCTTGAGCGCATAATGTACAATAACTTAGACAACCATATTCAAGAACATCTATATTTGGATCCTTTTCTAACACTTCCAATGTTTTCTGTGAACCGTTTGCAAGATTACTCATGCAGAATTCTACGATCGGATTCACTGCGATCACCTCACCCTACTTGGCATGCTACTCTCTTTTTCATTCGCCGTCAAATGGGATGTCTTATTGTGAAAAATCTCACAAACTGTTATAATCTATCTGAGAACATATCGGAAAACTGTTTATTAAAAGGAGAAAATAATGAGAAAACTTGTCTTATTAGGTGCAGGGTACGGTAATATGCGAATTTTGCTCCGTCTACTCAACAAAGAACTGCCAAGTGACCTGGAAATTACATTAGTGGACAGGACTCCATTTCATAGCTTGAAGACAGAATTCTATGCATTGGCTGCAGGAACGGTTCCCGATTCGGAAATCCGTGTTGCACTACCATCCCATGAACAACTAAATATCGTGGAAGGTGAAATTGCCGCCATTAAATTGGATGAAAAAGTAGTCAGTCTTAGTAATGGTGAAGACGTTCCATATGATGAACTTGTAATTGGTCTTGGTTGTGAAGATAATTATCATGACGTTCCGGGAGCTGCTGAATACACACACAGTATCCAGACAATCGGACAATCAAGAAATACGTATCAGTTACTGCAAGGTCTTGGTGGAGGGGCGACAGTAGGGATCGTAGGTGCGGGTCTAAGCGGTATTGAACTCGCAAGTGAATTGCGCGAAAGCCGTCCAGACTTGAAGATTAAATTATTTGACCGAGGGCCACGGATCCTAAAGGATTTCCCTGAGAGATTGAGCAATTACGTGAAGGATTGGTTTGATAAGCACGAAGTTCATGTTATCTCCAATTCGAACATAACAAAGGTCGAAGAAAATGTCCTTTATAATCATGAAGAAAGCATTCAAGTCGACGCAGTCGTTTGGACCGCTGGAATCCAGGCGGTATCGATTGTGCGTGAATTGGATGTGGAGAAAAACAGAGGACGTGTAGTATTGAATCAGTACCACCAAATCCCAGATTATGAAGATGTCTACGTCGTCGGGGATATAGCTGCATTGCCACACGCCCCAAGTGCACAACTTGCGGAAGAACAGGCAGAGCAAATTGTACGAGTACTACGCCTCGTATGGAGTAAAGAACCATTGCCAAAAGAAATGCCGGAAATCAAGCTAAAGGGCTTCATGGGCTCCTTAGGTAAGAAACAAGGATTTGCCTATCTTGCAGACCGAACCGTAACAGGCCGAATCGCTCGATTACTGAAATCTGGAGTACTCTGGATGTACAAATGGCATAATGGGTAAGCTGGATAATAAGTGAAAAATCCCTCCCTCGTATTTTACGGGGGAAGGGATTTTATTTTCTCATTTATATTGAATTATTATCAATAAAGTTTATGCTTGCTCCACGTATCCGTGTTTTTCCAGTGCGTTAAAAACAGGTTTCAACTGAATATAGCCTTCGCCGATTACTTCTTCCCCGATACGCACAAGAGGATAGAAATACTCATCATTCAAAATTTGCTCAGCGATTTCTTTCTGTGCGGAATCCTCGATTTCAGATTCAATATCGATATAATCAATGTCAAAAGGCTGCCCCGGATACTTTCTCGCAATCGCGGCTTGCAACCATTCGTATGTATCTTTTGAAGAGGGTGCATTGACACAGCTTGCGCAAATGATATCTGCCCCATAAATTTCGATTTTCACCTTTTGTTTCTGCTCCATGATCATAACTCCTCCCGATTCTTGATTAGGTTGAAAGTCAACCCACTAACTATCAGTTTATCAATATTCACAAGTTTTGCAATCAGTGAACGAAAATCAGTAACGAATGCATTTTTATCGAAAAACAACAAACACTAATGGGAAACAAAACTGCCAAGGAGTGTGGCTACCCATGAAGAAGTATATTTCACTACTTATATTTGTTACACTGCTGTTTGTTATGCTTGAACCTGCGTTTGCTAATAAGGGTAGAAAGTTTTATGAGCAGGCTGGGCAAATTTTATGGGATATAAACACGGATGAAAAAGTCATTGCTCTTACATTTGACGATGGGTTTGTGACAATCTCTGAAATGATGGAGATACGTGCGAAAAATAACAGTGGTGATAAGCATGTGGATTTGGATGAAACAAACGATCCAAAATAGTGGAAAGCGTTATTCGGGTATAATTCATTTGTCTTTTAAGCAGCACTTACCTTATAATGAGTATAAAGAAGAAAGGGGAGAAATAAACAATGACTGATACTGCTATGATGGAACCCGTACAAGAAGTTTTAAATAAATTGCGCCCATTCCTCCTTCGTGATGGTGGAGACTGTGAACTTGTTGATATCGAAGAGGGAGTCGTAAAGCTGCGCCTATTAGGAGCTTGCGGAACATGCCCAAGTTCGACAATCACATTGAAAGCTGGTATTGAAAGAGCATTGCTTGAAGAAGTACCAGGAGTCGTTGAAGTAGAGCAAGTGTTTTAATAAATAATGCAAAAAAGAGCGGGCTGATAATATTCAGTCCGCTCTAACTTTTTCTTGCTGTTTATGTTCCCTGATCTCCTGCCATCTTTCTTTCGCCATTTCAATAAGATTCGGCTCGATTGAAGTCCGTTGCCTTTCGATAACCCGTGAAAAATTCCGGACAGCTTCCTCATGATCGCCAATTTGATGTGACAACTCTGCCATTAAGTATATCACCCGCGTTTCGGACATTTGCGTGCCTACATAATCTTCTTCCATATATGCCTTCGTATATAAATCACGTGCGATTTTTTTGAACCTCTTTTCCGATTCAACATCATTCAAGTCATTGTAAAGCCATGCGATTCTAAGAGTGATTCCTGCAATCGTTAATGGCTTCTCCTTTTTAACAGTAGCACTTATATAGGCAAGCTTATAAGCTTCGATCGCCTCTTCAATAGTCCGCTCACCACCGAACGAGCGACTGTTCCAGCGTGAAGTTATGGCCTCTTTGATATCATTTTTAACTCCATCGGCAAAATATGGGGAAAAGTCGTCCGTAAATGCAAATCCGCAATGTGGACATACTGCTGAATTATATAAAATCGGATATACCGATGGGTCTTGATAAATCGGTTTGAAGTCGCTTTCATGCTTCACAACACGGACATAGCGTGATCGAATTTTTGTTGTATTGAATTTCTCTTTACAATTCAAGCATACCATTTCCCTTAAAAACGAGGAACTTACTTCCATTTCACGTCACCCCTTCTACTTAAAAGTATAACCTATTTCGACGTAAACCGAGTAAATATGATTGCGTTATGGGTAAAATCATTGATATGATAGTTAAAAAGCGGGAAGGTGGATGTAAATGACACAATACGTTGAAATTACTGAAGCTGCGGCGTATCGCGTTAAGGAAATGATGAAGCATAATGGTGAAGAGGGATCATTCCTACGTGTCGCCGTAAACGGTGGTGGATGCAGTGGATTGACATATGGGTTAGGATTTGAGGAAGTTAAATCAGAAGATGACTACTTATTATCCCAACATGGAATTGAAATCATTGTAGCTAAAGACGATGCAGGAATTTTAGAGGGAACAAAAGTTGACTATAAAGAATCTCTAATGGGCGGCGGTTTTACGATTAATAATCCGAATGCCATCGCTTCATGCGGTTGTGGGACGTCATTCAGAACTGCTAAAAAAGTTGGAACACCACAAACATGTGATTGACATTCAGCACTCTCTTTCATCCATTTGAACTAAATTGTTCATTTGAATGAAAGAGGGTCTTTATTATTATCGGCGTTTAAATATATTATTAATAAAGTATTGAAAAGCCTTATCAAAAAGGCTACTATTGAATAGTAGAAGTTTGTCGAAATAGAGGCAAATGCCAGGACTGAGCAAATCGACGTATGAACCGATTTACATCGGACCCGGCACATAATAAATTCAAAGGTGGTTTCGATTTTCGTGAAAAGACCGACAATCTTAGTATTAGGTGCGGGTTACGGTGGCTTATCCACAGTTGTCAACTTGCAGAAATCGATTGGCGCTGACGAGGCTGATATCGTACTTATCAACAAAAATGATTACCATTATGAGTCTACTTGGTTGCATGAAGCGGCTGCAGGAACACTTACTCCAGAGCAAGTTCGTTATGACATTAAAGATGTTATCAACCCTGGAAAAGTGAAATTTGTTAAAGCTGAAGTTCAAGCAATCGATATTGAAGGCAAGGTTGTCACAACTAACGTCGGTACGCATACTTATGACTATCTTGTAATTGCTTTAGGTTTCGAAGGGGAAACATTTGGCATTACAGGTTTGGACAAATATGCATTATCCATTGCTAACGTGGAAGCTGCGCGTCATATCCGTGATCATATCGAATATCAATTCGCAAATTGGTCACTTGATGAAGTTAAAGATGATAGCAGATTGACAATTGTTGTTGGTGGTGCAGGATTCACTGGAATTGAATTCCTTGGTGAACTTGGAAACCGTGTACCAGAACTTTGTAAGGAATATGATGTGCCAGCAGAAAAAGTACGCGTCATTTGCGTAGAAGCTGCTCCTATGGTATTACCAGGCTTCGATCCTGAGCTTGTCGACTATGCGGTTAGACAATTGAAAGCAAAAGGAATTGAATTCTCCATTGGTACACCAGTCGTAGAAGCAACTCCAGAAGGTGTCAAGATTAAAAAAGGCGAAGATGAATTTGAATTCATCAAAGCCGGTACTGTCGTTTGGGCGGCCGGCGTTCGAGGCAACCGTCTGATTGAACAAACTGGAATTGAAAACATGCGTGCGCGTGTTAAAGTAGATAAAGATCTACGTGCACCTGGACATAAAGACGTATTCATCGTCGGTGACTGTGCATTGATGATCAACGAAGAAATCAACCGTCCATACCCACCGACTGCACAAATCGCTATGCAACAAGGTGATATGTGTGCGAATAACATCATCGCATTGATCAAAGGCCAACCTACGGCTGAATTTACTCCTGACCTAAAAGGAAGCATTGCTTCTTTAGGTGACGACGATGCAATCGGTGTTGCTTTCGGTAAGAAATTGATGGGTAAAAAAGCTTCATTCATGAAAAAAATGGTTGATAACCGTTCCCTGTTCATGATTGGCGGCATTGGACTAACACTTAAAAAAGGTAAATTCAATTTACTTAAATAATTAGTACCGATAACAAGTAAAAACACCTGCCATTTGGCAGGTGTTTTTTCAAAGGACTCAATTCCAACAAATTGTTGAAGTGGCCTAATATAATTGAAAGCTTGTATCCATTCCTGTAAAATGGTTAATGGAAAATGGGGGTATACACTTTGGGAACAATGACATTGACGCATTTCGTTTTATCAATAATAATTTTCATGGTGATGTTTTTCGGAATCGGCTTCCTATTGAATATGTTACTTCGAATGACTTGGTTAATGGCCATCATTTACCCTATCGTCGTAATACTTATTATCGATGAAGTAAGATTCTTCGAGTACTTTACAAAGCCAAGCTATTCATTTGGCCTGTTAGGTGATAAGCTTGTGTCCTTGCATGCAGCAGATATTATAATCCTTGTTAGTGGCCTTGTAGGCGCAATCATATCTGGGTTTGTCATGAAACTACTGCGAAAACAGGGATATCAGATGTTTTAATGAGAATGAAAAAGAAGGCGACTCCACTGAACTGGAGAGCCTTCTTTTTTGTTAGACGATAAATGAGTAAGTGACGACTGAAATAAGAATCCCTGTCATTGACCCTGCGAACACTTCACTTGGCTTATGACCTAATAGAGTTTTCAATTCCATTATCTTCTGCTGTCCATCTTTTTGAGGCCAGCCTTTCACTTCCGTGACAAAAGTCTGAAAGTCCACCCGCATTTGATTAATAATCAACGCTTGCTGTCCCGCTTGATAACGAATACCAGTCGCGTCGAACATAACAATGACAGCAAATATAGCGGATACTGCAAATAATGGAGATCCTAACCCAACCTCATAGGCAATTGCAGTAGTTAACGCCGATACGGCTGCTGAGTGCGAGCTTGGCATCCCGCCTGTCGACGTCATCAATTTCCAATCCAACTTCTTCGTAAAAAGAAAATGAATCGGGATCTTCACGAACTGAGCGAAAAATATCGCAAAAAATGCCGCAAGGAGCGGAGTGTTTTGCAATAGGGCCATGAAGTCCACTCCTTTTCTAAAAAATGAAAATGTATAGTTAGTATACCATAACAAGTGATTTGGATAATAGATAATACGGAATTCGAATTATTATTATTGGCTAAAGGGCTTGTTAGTATATAATAGAGGATGTATGAAAACAGGGAGGTAGTCAAATGAAAGCATCATTTATTGAACCTGAATTTACAAATTTGAAAAGTGAAGTGCTTGTCGTCGGGGTTCCTGAACACTTAGAGAATGTGGAAGGATGGGAAACCTTCGCAAATTCATTCAGCCCACGTCTGATGGATTGGATAAAGTCAGGGGACATCAAGTCCGACTTCAAATCAATCGTGAAGATGCCTGCACTTCAAGAAGGTACATATGAAAGAGCATTTTTCATCGGTTTAGGAAACACTAAAAAATTGACTGTAGACCGTCTGCGCCAAGTTTTCGCGGCGTTGGGGAAAGAACTGAAAGCATCAAAAGTTGCATCAGCAAGCATTTGGACAGCACCGTTTACTAGTGAAGAACTATTATGCGAAGATGTCGTCTTCGCTGCGGCAGAAGGTATCGGAATGGGATCCTACAAATTTGAAGGGTTCCGTACAGATTCAAACGAACGGGATGTTACACTCGAATCGGTGACATTCTTAACGCGTGCAGACGCAGAAGAATTGAAGGCAGCGTTCGAAGTAGGAAGTGTCTATTCTAATGCGGTGAATGAAGCCCGTAATCTCGTCAATATGCCGCCGAATATGCTAACAGCAACTAAAATGGCTGACTATGCAAAAGGACTTGCTGAGAAATACGATTTTGAAATTGAAATTTTAGGCAAAAAAGAGATGGAAGAGCTTGGAATGGGTGCCATCCTTGCTGTCAATAAAGGTTCCGTTGAAGAGCCAAGATTGATCGTTCTGAAATACGCTGGTACTGATCAGTGGGAAGACGTTGTCGGCTTAGTCGGAAAGGGTGTCACCTACGACACTGGCGGCTATTCACTGAAACCGCGTGAAGGTATGGTTGGCATGAAAGGCGACATGGGTGGCGCTGCAGCAGTTTTAGGCGCAATGAATATTATTGGCGAGCTACGTCCAGCGAAAAATGTAATTGCCGTTATTGGCTCGACAGACAATATGGTATCTGGTGAAGCATTCAAACCGGATGATGTTATTACGTCACTTAGTGGCAAAACGATTGAAGTATTGAACACAGATGCTGAAGGAAGACTCGTTCTTGCCGATGCTGTAACATACGCAAAGCAATCGGGAGCAAACTATCTAATTGACGTTGCAACACTTACTGGTGGCGTCATCGTCGCTTTAGGTAATGATAAGACAGGCGCATTGACGAATAACGAGGAATTCTTTGAAGAGTTCATGCAAGCTTCTATGGAAACTGGAGAATTCGTCTGGAGACTTCCTTTAACTGAAAGTGATAAAAAACGCATCCGTAAAAGTGATGTTGCAGACCTTAACAACTCACCAGGCCGTGATGGGCATATGATTTTCGGCGGTGGATTTGTTGGAGAATTTGCAGAGGATACGCCTTGGATCCACCTCGATATCGCAGGTACTTCCGATGCATCTGCAGCACATGATCTTGGTCCGAAAGGTGCCACAGGTGTAATGGTGCGTACACTCGCAACAATCGTCGAACGAATGGCCGATAATGAAGGTTTAAGCGAATAATAGGCATTCATCCCTCGACACTTCGCCCGTCTTGAATAGGATAGGTGAGAAAGGGGGATAAAGATGTCACGACATTCGAGAGGCTATGGACGACATGATGGATTTTTTGGAAATCAAGGATTTGGTTTTGGTTTTGGCGGACCATTTTTAGGGGGGTTAGTTGGAAGCTTCCTTGGAAATGCAGTTTTCCCTAACAGCTACGGATACGGGTATAACCAACCGTTTGGCTATCCATATTATTATCCTTATGGTTACGGTTACGGTTACCCTCCGTATTACGGCTATCCTCCATACGGCTTTCCATATTAATAAAAACACCCGGCAATCCTCAATAGGGATGCCGGGTGTTTTTTAGTTAATCTTTAAGTCGTTGTAGATTGTCCTTCTTTGCTTCTTCGACAGCTTCTCTCAAATCGTTATCAACCGTTTCATCGGTAGGTTTAACACCTGACATATAAGCAGCACGTCCCATTAAATGGCCTCCAACCGGTGAAGTGATAAATAAGAATAAAATCCCTAATAGAAGCTGAATACTGAAATGGCCTTCTTTCAGCCAAAAATGCAAGAAAACACCAAGCAATATACTAAGAACACCAAGTGTGGCACTTTTTGAAGCCGCATGTGCCCGTGTATACACGTCAGGCAAACGGAGAATGCCAATCATCGTAACGATTGTGAAGATGATACCAACAATAATAGTAGTAACGATAAGAATATTAGCGATTACGATCATGTTCGATAATTTCTCCTCTCTCAATGAACTTGGAGAATGAAACTGTACCGATAAATGACATGACTGCAATCAGCAAAATGACATCGATGAAAAAGGTTGTTTCAAAAAGAATTGAAAGTAACGCAATAGCCGAAATGAGCATGACGCCTATTCCGTCAAGCGCGATAAGTCGATCAGGAATCGAAGGTCCACGGAATACTCGGTACATGATTCCGATCATCGATAAAACAACAAGGATTAGACAGATCCATATGAAAGTCATCATGCTCGGCTCACCTCCATAATTGCTTTTTCAAACGAGTTTTTAATGGAATCGATTGCTTCATCAACATCTTCTACATCAATCGCATGGATATAAAGTGTGCGCTGATCATCTGAGACGTGCAGCACAATTGTCCCAGGCGTCAATGTGATCAAGCTTGATAATAACGTTATTTCCCACTCCTGCTCCAATTCAGTAGGCATCGCAAAAATCATTGGACGGAGTTCCAATTTTGGACGAAGCACAAGCAAAAGAACCGAAATATTAGATAGCGTAAGTTCTTTAATGAAAAGGAGAGTCAACTTAATAGCTGCCCATACCCGCCATATATAAAGCCTCGAGTTGAAAAAACGCCTTGTTATGAAAAGCAAAAGCAACCCAATCAAATACCCAATGATAAACGTACTCGCGGTCAGTGAGGAGTTCATGAACATCCAAACGACGGCGATGAAAAAATTCAATAAAATTTGAAATGCCAATGAGCTCACTCCCCTAAGACCGCATTAATATAGATGGATGGGTCTAATAATACATCTGTAGCGTCTGTCATGTATGGAATCAGCCATTCGGTACCAAGTCCATACAAGATTGATAGTACGACAAGAACGATTGCTGGAATCATTAATTTTGCATAAGATTTTCTCTCGGTCTTAGGAAGCCCCACAGGTTCTCCCCAAAACGCATAAATGAAAATCCTCATGACAGATAGTAGTACAACAAGGCTGGATGCAAGAATGATGATACTTCCCCAGAGATTACCGGCCTGGAAAGCCCCTTGGGCAATGAGAAGTTTACCGATGAAACCGCTCAACGGCGGAATGCCGGCTAAACCAAAAGCGGCGATCAAGTAAAACCATCCTAAAGGGGCATGGGTTTTCATTAACCCGCCCATTTTACGTAAGTTGGATGTTCCCGTTACGTAAATGATGATTCCAATCAAAAGGAACAAAGCTCCTTTAATGAGCATGTCATGTATCAGGTAGAAAATTGCGCCTGAAATACCCGCTTCATTCATTTGTGCAGCACCGAAAAGAATAACTCCTACCGCGATTACTATGTTGTAAATAATAATCTGTTTCAAGTCGAAATAGGCGAGTGCGCCAATGCAACCGGCGATAATTGTTAGGATGGATAGTACCATTAATATTTCATGGGTAAACCCGGTGTCATGAATGAAAAACAACGTGTATGTCCGCATTATTGCATAGATGCCGACTTTCGTAAGTAATGCACCGAATAAGGCAAGGACTGGAATAGGTGGTGCCGCGTATGAACCTGGCAACCAGAAGTAAAGAGGGAAAATTGATCCCTTTATTCCAAAGACGATCAGCAATAGAACCGCAATAACAGTTATTATGCCAGGTTGTCCAATCTCAGTGATTTTCACGGATATATCCGCCATGTTCAATGTGCCAACAACTGAGTACAGATAAGCAACCGTAATGACAAATAATGCAGAAGATACGATGTTAACAAGTATGTACTTAATGGATTCGCGTAATTGCTTCTTCTCGCCACCAAGGACGATCAATAGGTAAGAAGCAATGAGCAATACCTCGAAAAAGACAAACATGTTGAAAATATCGCCTGTTGTAAAAGCGCCGTTCACACCAGTCACCATGAACAGAATCCCAGGATAGTAGAAAAAGCGTTCCCGTTCCGTTCCAATTGATGTAAAGCTGTAAATGACAACGAACAATGTGATTATGAGTGTCGTTGTCACAAGCAATGCCGAAAGCATGTCTGATACCATCGAAATTCCGAACGGAGCTGGCCAACTTCCGAGGGTAACAACTTGTACACCTTCTGTTCTTATCGTTATCAATAGAAAGAACGATGCAATGAGACCAAGCGTGACGCCGATTACTGTTATGATACGCTGCATCATCACGTTTTCTTTAAAGAACAGTAAAAGAATCGCGAAAAGGAAAGGAATTATGATCGGGAATAGTAGTAGATTAATCATGTTCGTCATTTCCTTTCATTTGATTCATATCATCAGTTTTATGGACGGCATAAGCACGGTAAGCCATTACAAGCATGAAGGCAGTAACTCCGAAACTGATGACGATTGCCGTCAAGATGAGCGCTTGCGGCAGCGGATCGGCAAAGTCCGTTACACCTTCAGCCAATACCGGTGGGGAGGCCCCGCCAAGACCACCCATCGTAAGGATGAGAAGGTGAGCACCGTGGCTTAATAATCCGGTGCCGATTACAATTTTTATAAGACTTCTTGATAGGATCAAATAAACAGCAGCAGTAAACAGAACTCCGATTAAAATTGCCATTAACAATTCCATTACGAATCTCCTCCAATCGACTGGATGATTGTAATAGCCGATCCGACTACAACAAGGAAGACTCCAGCGTCAAACACCATCGCTGTATGCAGAGATGTTTCACCGAATAAAGGAAGGGTGAAATAATCAAAAGCATGCGTGAAAAATGGGACGTTGAAAAATATAGCACCCGCCGCAGTTCCAAGCGCTAAGAGCAAGCCGATTCCAGTCATGATCGTGAAATTGAAAGGCAATGCTTTTTGAACTGTCTTCAAATCAAATGCAAGCAGTAGGAGTACGATGGCCCCGGTCGTCAGCAAGCCACCGACAAATCCGCCGCCAGGTGTGTAGTGCCCTGCAAAAAAGATGTGAATGGAGAAAAGGAAAATGATGAAAAACACCACTTTAGTTGTCGTCTGTAAAATGACATCATTTGTTTTCATCCGGATTCTCCTTTCTTGCAAGTCGTAGTTTAATCATTCCTAAGACGCCGATCCCCGCAATTGCCAAAACAGCGATTTCAAATAATGTATCAAATCCACGATAATCCACTAAGATGACATTGACGATATTGCCTCCGCCAGCTTCAGTCGCAACAGTATCCTTATAATATTGTGAAATTGATGCAACGAGCTTTTGTGAATGGGATGACAAGGCGACCAATGTAACAGTGACACCAATTCCAAGTGCGATGATGGCGTTCACTAATTTAGTGCTTTTCTTCTCACCGTGGTCTGAAAGCTTCGGCAAATGCTGAAACGCAAGAAGGAACAACGCAACCGAAACTGTTTCTATGACCAATTGTGTAAGCGCTAAATCAGGCGCTTTAAAAATGACGAAAAAGAGAGCAACTGAATAGCCTACAGCCCCAAGCGAAATAATCGCGCCGAGTCTTGTCTTGGAAAGTAAAACGAATGCAACAGCTAACAATAGGATAATGGCGTTAATTACCCCATATGCACTAACCTTTGAAAAACTGTCCATGTCGACGACAAAAGCATCCTGGATAAAGAGGACAGCTATCGTTGTAACGGAAATAAACGCGAAAATATAGAGCAAATACGTGCGGATGAGGCCAGTCATATAGAATCGCGATAGTCGATTCATCCCTTTTTCGCTGAAGTTCATTGTTGAATCATATAATGAATTCAATGATAAGTATTCAGGCTGGACATCGTAAACCTTCTGCCATTTTGATAAGGATAAATACAGAAGTCCACCGATAATAATAATGCCAACCGTCATCCATAACTCAGGTGAAGCGAAGCCATGCCATGCGGAAACGTGGACCGCGACTTCAGAAGGATGCCCATATTGATACGGCTGAATTGCCATGACAGCTGGTTTTACAAGCCATTTCCCTACAACATTCGGTATGAAGAAAATCACAACGACAAGTGTTGCAAGGATTACTGGAGAAATAAGCATCTTAGCCGGTGCTTCATGAGGCTGAAGCGGAAGCGGTATATCTGTCCTCTTTCCAGCGAATGTCTTAAAAACAAAGTAGAAACTATAAATAAAAGTGAATACACTTGCAATCCAAGCGATAACCGGGAAAATTACTCCCCAAGTTGCAAAATTGAATAGCTCAAAATGGCGGATCGCCAACATTGATTGCAAGAACATTTCTTTACTTAAGAAACCGTTGAATGGTGGAAGACCAGCCATTGACATTGAACCGATGAAGGCAACTGTGAAGCTGACTGGCATGATACTCATCAACCCACCAAGTTTCCTGATATCCCTTGTCCCTGTTTCATGATCGACAATACCAGCAATCATAAAGAGACTACCTTTAAATGTTGCATGGTTTATCAAATGGAAGATTGCAGCAAACATTGCAAAGGAGAATATAGCTTCATTCGTATGGAAAGTTATTGCCCCCGCGCCTAAAAGTGACATGATCAACCCTAACTGACTGACGGTAGAGAAAGCAAGTATCGCTTTCAGATCTGTTTGCTTTACGGCGAATAATGAACCCCAGAACAACGTAAGTAGTCCAATGCCTGTCACAAGCCATATCCAAATTTCAGATGCAGCAAAAATCGGTGTGAAGCGGGCTACAAGATAGAGTCCCGCTTTCACCATCGTTGCCGAGTGCAAATAGGCACTGACTGGTGTTGGCGCTTCCATTGCGTCTGGAAGCCAGATGTAGAACGGGAACTGTGCGGATTTTGTGAAAGCTCCAAGTAAAATGAGGACAAGTGATAAAATGAAAAACTCATGTCCGACAAAATTTGAAGAATTCGCGATCAGCTCACGGATGGAGTAAGTTTCACCCATAATACCAAGTAGGATGAATCCCCCAAGCATCATCAACCCACCGAACACGGTTATCATCATCGATTTCAAAGCGCCGAAACGTGAACGGTCGCGAGTATACCAATAACCAATAAGCAGGAATGATGAAATGGATGTTAACTCCCAAAACAGGTAGAGAGAGATGACATTATCCGATTGAACAACGCCTAACATAGCGCTCATGAAGAGTAGGAGATAAACGTAAAAGTTACCTAATTTCTCTTTGCTTCTATCAAGATAAAAGATGGAGTAGAGAACGACTAATGAGCCAATTCCAGTAATGAGCAACGAAAACAACAAGCTGAGCCCATCAATATAAGAAACAAAAGAGATACCGAGCGAAGGGATCCATTGTAGCTCTGAAACTGCATGTCCACCGTCCATTGTTGTTCTAATAAACGTCATATAGTATGCGAATAACAGAACAGGTACAAGAAGTACGAACCAACCAGTATGTATGCCTTTTATCCTTTTAAAAAGCGTGGGGACAAAAAAAGCCGCCAAGATTGGCAGGAAAACCAATAATACAAATTCCAAGTAAATCCTCCTTCCGATAAAAAGAATCATTATTCTACACATTGTTTAAAAGTATAACGTAAAAACGGACCGAATGCATAGGTAATAAACTGGTTTTGTTGCGAATTTCCTTTCACTTCCTATATTATAGGGAATGATAAAATAATTGTATTTGGGGTGCCAAATGAGGAATCCTTACCTATTTGGATATTTGCCATTTTTGACGATCACTCTTTTTAGTATGACATTCAGTGTCTTCATAGTAAGTACATCTATTAAATTTTTTGGCGAAATCGGACTTTATGCTGGGATGCGGGAGTTTTTGACGGATTCACAGTTAGGGCTTTTTCTTTTTGTCCTTTACACGCTTGCGTTTTTCATGATGTTTTCGGCACTAAAGCTTATTGCGGAGACGATTCATGAAACGGCGATGCTGTTTTTTTCTAAGGATGCAGTGGGGGAGTCGTATAGTGAAGCGAAAAGCGGAAATCTTATTTATTTTTTTGGAGCGCTTGCTTCGGTAACGGGGATTCAATCTATTAAGATACTCATAGTTATTTTCTTACTGACAACGCTTGTTTATTTTATATATACCGTTTTTAAGCTTAGTAAGTTCATGACACTCGGAAGTACGTTGGGCTTGTTATCTTTCGAGATACTGGTTTGGGGCGTTCTCTTGACCGGTATTATTTATATTCTTTTAAAATTATATAATGGCGTACTTGCCAGCTTGCCGATTACGTAAAAAAGACTAGTCCCCTTGGAAACTAGTCTTTCATCAATTCATTAAAAGCTCTTAAATGGATTTTTTGGTTGCTTAGCCCCTGTATGGATGCTGGTTTGTCGTAGCCGATCCACACGGCTGTTGTGTAATTTTCGTTCATGCCCGCTACCCAAAGATCCTTATAGCGGTCTGTTGTGCCGGTTTTGGCCCCGGTGTAATTGGTAGAGTAATTGATGCCTTTTCCTGTCCCGTATAATACGACGTCCTCCATCAAATCCCGTATGGTAGAAACGGTTGAAGGTGACCAGACAACCTTAGGTTCATTTTGCCAAGTATAGAGTACGGCTCCGTCACGACCTACTACTCTCCTAATGGCATGTGGCAATTCAAACGTCCCATCAATGAAACTTGTATAGGCAGATGCAAGTTCAAGTGGAGACACGCCTTTTTGAAAACCGCCAAGAGCTGCAGGATAAGTATGGTCTGTCTCATTCACATTGTTGAACTCAAAGGGCTCCAAATAGGAGAAGGCGCTTTCTATTCCGACTTTACTAAGAATCCTTACAGCAGCCGTGTTGTGACTGTATCGGAATGCATCCTTGACCGACGTCATTCCATAAGTGTAGCCCCCGATGTTTTTCGGACAATAGGCAGCAATGCAAAGATTACTACTGTCAATTAGTGTGCTTTCGTCATATGGACCGCTTTCGAAAAAAGGCGCGTAGACGAGCAACGGTTTAATAGCAGAGCCGGGTTGTCGCACTGCTTGGTACGCACGGTTGAAATCAGCCTTCTTGTAATCTTTGCCTCCGTAGATAGTTACAATTTCTCTTGATTTGTTATCGATGACGACTGCACCTGCTTGCACACCACTCTTGGCAAGAAGAGAAGAAAGTGAAGTTTCATCTTGCTTTTGTTTTTGTGGATTAAGTGCCGTTTCAATCCGAACTCCTTTTGCAATAACTTCGGCAGTCCGCTTTTTTAATGCATTTCTATGAAATTCCTTCTCTTCAAGGCTCTCCGTTCGTTCAATAGATTCCAAAAAACCTTCGGTATGACCGACTAACTCCTCGAGTTCCGAAAGGACGAAGGAGCTATACATTGTAAATTCATTCGCTTTTTCCTTCAGATTTAGTGTGATGGGCTCTTTCTTCCATAGACCCGCCTCATTCTCGGTTATTGCACCGCTTTTAGTGAGCAATGATAACAGAAGCTCTTGCCGCTTCTTAGTTCTATCAAAATGCCTCAATGGGTCGTAACGCGATGGATTATTCGGTATTGCTGCGATAAATGCCATTTCCGCATGACTCAACTCATTGAGGGGGCGGTTAAAATAGTAGGTGGCGGCAGCTCCGATTCCATATACTTGATTGCCAAAGTACATTTCGTTTAGATACATTTCAAGAATTTCATCTTTCGTGGACTGGTTTTCCAACTCCGCAGCATAAAGTAATTCCTTGAATTTACGTTCATACGTCTTTTCAGTTGTAAGAAAACGGAGTCTGACAAGTTGCTGTGTAATCGTCGAACCGCCTTGCTGCAAATCATCATTGGCCGTATTAACCGTAAAAGCCCTCACTATTGCTGCAACATCATAACCTCGATGTTCGTAGAATCCTTTATCTTCACTTTCCAAAAATAAATCGATTAAAAAAACAGGGATTTCATTCAATTGGAGTGGATCCCTCCACTCAACATACTCTTCTGCAAAAATTTCGCCGTTCCGATCTGTTAACGAGATTGGAAGTGTTGAGATGGGTTCGGTAAGTTCAATAGATTCTCTTAATTGATGTTTCAAATTTTGTGATTTGGTCCATTCTTTTGCAATGGCTTGTTGAATGCCAAACAGTAGGGGAACCAGTACAATTATGAAAATGAAGTTAGTGAATTGTTTCAATAAATTCCCCTCCTCTAAAAAAATATAGCACATTTCCGCATGGGAAATGTGCTGAAATTATAGATTCGATTGCTTTGCCTCATCTGCGAGAAAGTGCTCGAAGTCTTGTACTGGTTTTTTAATTGCGTAATATAAGAAGCCAAATCCGATTAAGAATAATGCACCTGTAAGGAGGAAGACTGATGATATTCCGATAAAACCACTAATAATACCACCGAACATCGGTCCAATGATATTGCCAAGGAAACGGAAGCTTGTATTGTAACCCATTACTTCTCCTTGGATATCAATCGGCGCTTCACGTCTGACAAGGGCAGTAGTGATTGGAATCATCCCGCCAATTGCAATACCGAACAATAACCGGCAAATCATCAGTTGCCAAATGGAAGAGACGAATGCTTGCGGTATGATGAAAATGAAAGAAAGGATGAGCAATGCGCCAAGCACCTTTTCATATCCAATTTCATCGCCCATTTTTCCCCATTTCCTGGCAAAAAGGAGATTGCCAACTCCCGCAGCACTAAATGTCAGACCGGCAAGAAATGCCACATCATTCGAATCTGTCAGACCTGCAACGTAAAGGGAAAGTAGAGGCTGAATGCTAAAGTTCCCGATTTGGATCAATGCTGTAACAATCATTACGTTTAACATTAAACGGTGATGAAGCAGTCCGCTTAAAATCGTTTTACGGGAATAATGCACCACTCTCGTATTCTTCACTTTCTTTTCCTCTTTAATCCCAAATAGGACAATCAAAGCAGCTACGACAACTGAAAAAGACGTAATGATGAATGTATATTGAAAACCAAACGCATCGGCCATCAATCCACCTAAAACAGGACCGAATAGCGTTCCGGTCACACTTCCCATTTGCAAAGTTCCTAATTTCTTACCGGCTTCTTCTCTTGCCGTCTGTGATGATACGAATGCAAGTGAAGTGGGGATGAAGCCCGTAACTACACCATTTAGAAGGCGGAGAAGGAAGAATACTTCAACGGAATTTACGAATCCCATCAAGAAAACGGATGTCGCAATCCCGAATCCATTAATAAGCAGGATCGGCTTAAAGCCATATTTATCTGCAATTCGACCCCAGATCGGAGACATGATTAAAGCTGTAATGAAAGTTGCACCAAAAATGAGTCCGGCCCATTTTTGGACATAGGCATCGGAATGATCTCCGAACGTTTCTATATATAAAGATAGGAATGGCATAATCATTGTCATCGTTCCCGCAACTAAAAAGTTGGCAAGCCATATGATAATGAAGTTTCGCTTTTGAATATTCATCTAAGAAACCTGCTTTCTTTGTTATGCCGTAGGTGAATTACGACAGTTGCTTGAATCAGTTAAGTGCTTATCAAGGTTGTGATTCCCTTAGACGGTAATGATTAAACGTCAGGATATTTTTCCATTATAGAACATTTCGACACTCGAAGGAAGTGCTGTGCTTATCAATCGAAAAATAAATTTGAATATGGTAAACTGTTTCAGGGTGAATGATTATGAAGAAGAGTATGTTTGCTTTGCTTACAATCTTCATATTGCTCATGCTTGCCGCTTGTGGTCAAGGCGATAAAGATCAACAGGAACAGCAATCTGCAAATGGTTCCGCGAGCGTTGGGAATGAAGCAACGGAAGAAGAAGGCGAGGCAACTAATGAGGAGGACGCAATTATGTATCCACAGTTATCAAACGAAGTTGCATCAAACGAAGCATTGGTCGTTATGAACACAACAATGGGACCTATCAAAATCAAGCTATTCCCTGAAAAAGCACCAAAAACAGTTGAAAATTTCTTGACACACGCTGAAAACGGTTATTACGACGGAATCATTTTCCATCGCGTTATTAAAGATTTCATGATCCAAGGGGGAGACCCAACTGGAACTGGAATGGGTGGGGAAAGCATCTATGGCAATTCATTCGAGGATGAATTTACAATGGATCTTTTCAATCTAAGAGGCGCTTTATCAATGGCGAATGCTGGTCCAAATACGAACGGCAGCCAATTCTTTATCGTACAAGCTTCAAATCCTCCAGCATCAGCTGCTCAATTGACACAAGGCGGATGGCCGGAAGAAATCGCGGAAGCATATGAAAAAAATGGCGGTACTCCGCATCTTGACCAAAAACATACAGTATTCGGCCAAGTAATCGAGGGAATGGATGTAGTTGACAAAATTGCCAACGCTAAAACAGGCGCTCAAGATAAGCCTGTTGAAGAAATTTCAATCGAATCCATCGAAATAATCCAGAAGTAATTAGCCTAAGAATAATTAGATAAGTTAGGAAGTGTACGTAAATGAACGTTATCCTTATGCCGTTCCTTTACTTTCCGGAAGATAAATCAGAATATATTCCAGCCGCGATTTCTTTCGTGTTTTTCATGATCCTTCTTGCATTCACATTCATGTGGATCAGGCGGAACTCAAAAAAACAGGAAGCGGAAACACGTGAACTGGAAGAACGTATTCTTCGTGAACGTCGTGAAGCAAAAGAAAAGCAACAACATTAACTTTACTATCTAAAAGCATGATCCATAGTGGATCATGCTTTTTTGAATGCTTAAAAACTGCCGTGTTCAAGGAAGTCTCCCTAACGCTCAAAAAATAGGTTCCGCGCTCAAGAACCGGATTTTGCGCTCAAGAAATGCAGCCGCGCGCTCAAGAACCGGATTTTGCGCTCAAGAAATGCATCCGCGCGCTCAAGAAACGGATTTTGCGCTCAAGAATGTGGCCGCGCGCTCAAGAAACGGATTTTGCGCTCAAGAAAGCATCCGCGCGCTCAAGAAACGGATTTTGCGCTCAAGAAAGCATCCGCGCGCTCAAGAATCGGATTTTGCGCTCAAGAAATGCAGCCACGCGCTCAAGAATCGAGTCCCGCGCTCAAGAAAACCAATCCGCGCTCAAGCAGGTGTCAGAGAGACCCCAAAAAGCCTTCATTCAAACAAAAAAAGACGGATCCACCTAAGATCCGTCTTTCATGTATTATTGCATTGCCTTTATAAATCTTTCCACGCCTTCTTTAACAATCGCAAACGGTGTTGCGACGTTCATACGAAGGAATCCTCGTCCAGCTTCACCATATTTCGTACCTGGCTCAAGTGCGAGTTTTCCTTTATTCAACAGCTTGTCCATCATTTCTTCTTCGGATAGTCCCGTCCCACGGTAATCGATCCATAATAGGTAAGTGGAGTGAGGCTTTTGAATAGAGATTCCCGGAACCGCCTCCGTTAATGTATCAATGACATAATCCATATTGGTCGAAATGATTTCAAGTAAGTTCTCAAGCCATGGCTCACACTCCGTGTATGCAGACACGAGGGAAGATGCAGCGAAGGCATTCAATTCCATTTGTCCATGGGCCAATGCATTTTGTTGAAGTGGAATCCTTAACTCTTCATCCTTTGCGATCATAATCGCTGCTTGTACACCTGCCAGGTTGAACGTTTTAGTAGGTGCTACACAAGTGATGACTTTGCCGCCTTCCTCTTCGGCAAGCTTCGCAAGTGGAATATGCTTGAACCCCGGAAGGACAAGATCGGCATGAATTTCATCGGAGAGGACCAATACGTCATATTTCTTACATAGGCGAAGGATTGTACGCAACTCTTCCTCTGTCCAAATGATGCCCGCAGGATTATGAGGATTACATAAGATGAACACCTTAACATCTTGCTGCAGGCACTTCTCGAATGCTTCAAAGTCGATCGAGTAATTTCCATTGTCCTCTTTCAACTGACATTCGACGATATTGCGACCTTGATGGCCAGGGACATTGAAAAATGGCGGATATACCGGTGTTGTGATTAAAACATTGTCCCCTGCTTTCGTAAACGTTTCAACGACTGTTGCAATAGCAGGCACTACTCCATGATGGAAGAGCATCCAGTCATTTTCTGTTTCCCATCCGTGGCGTGAAGATAACCAGGAGCGTACTGCGTCTTTACATTTGCTGCATATGTACGAGTAACCAAAAACACCATGATCCAAACGCTTTTGCATCGCTGCGATTATCGGTTCGGGTGCCTTGAAATCCATATCTGCAATCCACATAGGTAATATTTCAGAAGCGTCTTCTACACCATAAACAGCCTCCATATTTCCCCATTTTACGGATCGTGTTTGTTTGCGATCAATCACTTGCTCAAACTCTTTCATGACAAAAACCCCTCATTTCCTTTTTTCTTTTACATTACTATGCTATCATAAACGAAACAACAGAAAAAAATAAGTATAAGGTGAATTGTCGTGCAAACAATTGAAATGAATAAAAAAGCAATCACACTACTTGAAGAATGGGATCCTTTCAATGCTGGTAGAAAAGCATATGAGGATGAGATAGCCGATGTGTTAATAGAGTTAGAGGTGCTTGATCATCCTACTGATCTTGCGAAACGAATCCGCGATATTTATGAGAAATCCTACGCAATTTGGATTCCGATTGAGAAATGCATACAAATATCATATAAATTAATAGCCGTAAAATACGAGGCGAAATCCATCGTCTGAACAGTGCCGAATCTACGAACTTGTAGATTCGGTTTTTTTATCTGAAACATTTAAGAGGTACCCATCGTATCACCATTAGAAGGGAATAGAGAGCGAGGGTGGGGAATGGACGAATCCAATTTGATCGTAAACGCGCAGAATGGGGATCGGGCTGCATTTGCGCAATTGATGGATATACATTATCGGACTGTCGAGAAATTCGCGTACCAATGTGGTGTGCGTATCGATGACATTCCGGATGTTACGCAGGAAGTGTTTATAAAACTATACAGGTTTCTGCATCAATTCAATCAACAACGTTTTACGACATGGTTATATAAAATCACGTTAAATACGGCAAGAGACTATTACCGTAAAGAGGGAAGGGAAACAGCGAAGGAGGAGCGGTTGAAAAGAGAAGGGAAGCCGACAGGCAATCAATCAGCTGAGCACCAGGTCCTTCTCTTTGAAGAGGACCAAGAGTTGCATGAGTCAATCCTTCGACTTGATGAGAAATACAGAATTCCTCTTATCTTGTTTTATTTCCAAGATTTATCCTATCAGCAGATTGCGGACGTATTGAATATAACCCTTTCGACAGTGAAGACACGGATATTCAGAGCGAAAGATGTCTTGAAAAAAGAAATGAGCATGATTGGAGGTCTATCACATGAACAATGATAATTTTGAAAAACGGATGGAGTTTTTGAAAAAATCATATGATCGTGTGCCATCCTCTTTTAATCCGGATGAAGTCTTCAAGAAAATTGATGAAGAAAAAGTCCCGCAACTCGAAATGCAAAAACCAACAAAAGGCGGCTTCAGGCAGCATCTAACTGTATGGGTGATGGGAATAGCGAGTCTTTTCATAATCGGATTAATCGGCACGGGAATTGTCTTGGAACAGAAACAGAACACTGACAAAGAAAAGATTGAGTCTCCTGTGACGGATGAATACATCGAAGATCTGTTAGAACGTTATGAAGAAGAACGTGAAAAACGCCGTGAAATGGTGAAGTTGGATGAAGTTTTCTTTAAGCATTATGCAAGCTTCGCGGATAGCACGATTAACTTATTGAAAAACGAAAGCTATCTTGAAATGGTAAGAGAAGGAACGGAAAAAACACCTCTTGAAGAGATGTATAATCGTGCAATCGAGGAATTGAAACTACCATCTGAAATGCTAAAGGAATTGAAGGAAAACAGCCTTACTGACGATGAACAAGGAAGCATCACCTTTTTGGGTGAGTATCGGCGAAAAGTGCAGCTTCTCATAGAAATCTACGATCAAATCCTAATCGAGAACAAAGAAGCAATTGATGAATATGATGTAGACCCTAATGTCGATAAAGCCGAAATCATGTTATTAAGCAGTAAGAGTTTTCCTGAGCAACTCCAAAATATTATCGGAACAATGCGGGATCAGTCGATTCGACTTCATACAGAGAAATATTCTGGGGAAATTAGGACCCGGCATAACAATTACTATTTTTATTATTCCGACCTATCTTTCAATTTACATCATCATACAGACGCTTATGTTCAAATGATAGTTGAAGAGCCGTATATGTATGGCCCGATACTTCAATATCCACTTGAGGAAATGGCATATAAGTTAGGAAGGATGGAGCAAACACTCATAAATGTGGAACAGGACCACTCTTTATATCCTGTATTGGAATCGTATTACCTCACCATTTTCAATGACTTGGTGAAAGGCAGCGAATATACGAAAATCTTCGACGAAGATGGTGTTCTTCTTCCAGATTATCAGGATGTTTGGCGCGGATTGGCCTCGTTTGGTGATGCGAGACCTCTCGCATATGTCATGCAACCGATCGTCAAAGAGATGGAGGCATCAGGTTGGAGGGAATCGAAGAGTTGGGATTCACTTTCGTATAATGCACTAAAAGATGCGATAGTCCTTTATCGCGAAGGACAATTGGAGTATTACATGTATGGGGAAAGACCTGAATTCAAAAGTGAAACGATAAAGTTCCCGAATGAATCGTTTTGGAATGAAGTTCAGGCATTGTATGAGGACTTTAAGAAATCACATGACAAGTCGGTATTAAAAGGGGCATCGCCGATTCACGTCTTAGGTGTCTTCGATTACGCAAACGAAATGGATGATCCGGAAACGATGTATCATCTTTTGAGTGAAAGTGTAATGTATGACCACTATGGAGAAATCGAACTCGATGACTATGTGGAAAATTGGCGTAAAGGGTTCTCGCGCTTCCGAAACGTTACAGAAGCCGTGTTTGATGAAAACACGGTCAATCGCGAGGGATTGAAATTCCGCGGCCATGTTTCATTTACCAACTTAGATAGGGAATTGCATATGGTCTTTAATGAAGAAGGCATTTGGGAAGTGTACTCAGGGTATATGGAACCCCTTCCGTCTCATCAAATATTACCTGAAAGAGGATTCAAGGATATATTAGATTTTGGGGAGTATACGTACGCGTCAATGAACAATCCAAATTACGAAATGAAGTATTTAAACGGAGTTCCAGCATTGGATATCGTCGGTGCATATTTCTATGCGTTAAGTAGAGGTAACCATGAAGTTCCATACAAATTATTCTTCCAAGGAGAAGGGTCGGAAATAGTCGATAAGGAAACCTACTTGGAAAATCCAGAAAAGTATTCCCAATCCCCCCCTTATGAAAATGGAATGTATATAAGGGCTTCGTTCCAAGGTAATGAACAGGACGAAAGTGGAAACTGGTTAGGTGTTGCTACACTTATCGTCGATACAGAGAAATACCCTAATCTTCCTGCTGAGATGAAATTCCATATGATTTGGACGGAAGAAGGTTGGAGGGTGAAATTCAATCCGTTTCAAGAGTAAAAGGGCTGCCAATTTCGGCAGTCTTTTTTCTGTCAATTTGGTATACTTGAAGAAAGCTTTATTTTGCAATAGGAAGTAGGGATGGAAATGGAAGACTTAAAACATAGAGTTTTACAAGGGAATCAAGATGCTTTTAAAGAATGGATGGATGTATACATACGGTCGATTGAACGTTTTTCGATTTCATATGGAGTCACTTTAAAAGAAGCAGGAAGAGTGGCTGAAACTGTTTTCAGGAACTTATATCATAGCCTTGAAGATTTAACTGATGATCAATTGGAAGAAAATACTTTATACAAAAGCGTTTTGAACGAGTTGGAAGGACTGCAGATAGATCATTCGGTAGAGGATTTATTCCCCTTTGAAGAAGACAATGAACTGCATCGTCATGTAACAAGGTTGTCACCGGAAATTCGGGTTCCTTTAATCCTTTACAATTTCCACGATAAATCAATTCCGGATATTGCTGTGATACTTGAACAATCCGAAGAGCAAGTCGAAAATTCGCTAAAAGAGGCGCAAACCTTATTAGATGAACCGAATTTAGAAAAGAAGTTAGGTTTTTTAAATAAGTCCTATCATCGTCTTACACCTTCATACGATGAAAAACATATTTACATACTTGAAAGCCCAGAACAGATTTCGTCTTCTCCTGTTCAGGAACCAAAAACTAAGGTAAATAGTGGAAAGCCATTTCTGCTTTGGGGTACGGGTGTTGTCCTACTTATCGGGCTTTTATTCATTTCAGTCATAAGAAGCGAAGCGTACCAATATTCCACTTCAGAAAAATTCATCGAGGAATTGAAAGTATCATTTGAACAAAAGATTGACGAACGATACACCTTATTAGGATTAAATAAACCAAAGGAAAATACCGTGTATCATGCACTTGATCTATTTGGAGACGAGCGAGCGTTTGCTAGGCAAATTGGAAATCTGAATGAACAACTTGAAAAAGCGGGGAAAATCGATAAAAAGTCCGCCAAGCAGGATTATCAAAAACTATTGGATGAATCAAGATTGCCTTCCGAAATGATTGAGGCGTTAAGAAATAATCCTCTGACTGAAGATAGGGAAAAAAGCCATGAATTTATGAATGAACTTACGAGGAAAGTGGAACAGCTGTCTAACTCCTATATGGAAGTTATTTATAACACGTATGAAGAAATTATTTTGTCGGCAGACCTGAATGCAAATGGAGTGGTTGACAAAGACCTGTTTCTTAAGAAAATTGACGACTATCCAATTGACCTTCAAAACGTGATTAAGGGTATGGAAAATCAATCCTTTTTCTTAGGCGGCATTGCGGATGTAGTTTTAATCTACCCTCAGTTTGGCACACCAGCGACTCTTGAAATACTTAATCAAAACTTGCATCCGGATGTGAATGTTTACGTTTATTTGCTTGCAGGAGAAAGTTTGGGCGTGATGTATGGTAGTGGAACGATGGAAGAAAAAATGGACGCGTTAAATTATATTGAAAAGGAATTGCCGAAGACTACCAAAAATGATGCGTTACATGATGTTTTATATAGCCGATACAGTTGGTTAGTCTATAGCATTTTAGGTATCTTTCAATATCCGGGAATATACGATGATAATCATTCGATTCGACAGGAAATAAGAGAAGATTGGAAGGCTTTTGCATCAATGGACGATTCGAGTCCATCTGTACAAATCATGCAAGAGGTGGTTACGGAATTGGAAGAAAGTGATTGGAAACCAACTAATTATGATATTGAATCCCATATTTCACTATTATTAGGTGAGAAAGTGGAGGAAATCTGGTCCGTTAAGAGATGAATGACTTAGGGAGGTGGGGGTAGGGGTGGAAAGTTTGGTAGAAAGATTGATACTTGGGGATAGTGAGGGATTTAAGGAATGGATGAACTTAAACATTCGTCCGATTGAACTTTTTGCAGCTCAGTATGGGGTTAGTCAAAAAGAAGCTAAAAATGTGGCTGAATCAGTTTTTAAAGATTTATACCAGCGGCTTGGTGGGGAACTGACGATAGATCAGCTGCAGGAAAAATATCTTTTCAAAAGTGCAATACAGAAGCTTACTGAAATCCGGTCGAATGAAGAACAACAGGTGGGGCTGTTTCCATTCGAAGAAGACAACAAGCTACACCGCCGTATTATAAGCGTACCACCGAAGCTTCGTATCCCTTTCATTTTGTCTGTTTTCCATGGGAAGTCAACTGTTGAAATTGCTGACCTTGTGGGGCGGACAGACGAACAAGTGGAGTTTTACATCAACGAAGCATTTAATTATCTATCAGAACCTAATTTGGAAAAAAAGCTGGAGTTCTTGAATTTGTCCTTTCAAAGACTCCCAACCTTGCATGATGAAATGAATATATTTTACTCGAATCCAAAAGAGTCGACTTCACTTGAAAATAAACGCACAGACGGGAAACCGAAAAAGAAAAGGCCAATGTTATTATGGGGAATTGGGGTTAGTATATTGGCTGTGATGTTACTAACGATGACAATCACTAAAAGTGAAGCATACCAACAGTCTTCCTTGGAAAAGTTCATTGAAAAATCTACGAATGCTTTCAGCGAAGAGTTGAATCGGAATAAAAAAATGGCAGGTCTACCTACTTACGAAGTGATTAGGAGAGACATCTATTCGGAGGAATATGGTGAAAATACAAGAAGGAAATTTGATTGGTTGATCGTTGACCTGAAGGATCAGTTTGACAGTACCGGCAAATTCGATAAAAGACACGCGGAAAGCGAATTTGACATACTGATGCAGGAACTATTGATACCTTCTGAGATGGTAAAGGAGTTATCTGAAAATCCTCTGATGAATGATCATGAGAAAAGTATGGAGTTTATTGATGAGTATATCGTGAAAATGAGTTCTTTATTAAGGACCTATATGCATATAGGAACACAATATGAAATGCCAATACAACAGAGTGGAAGGAATGATAAGGGAGGATTTGATTGGGCTACCTTGAATGCGAATAAATCAGCACTTCCAGAAGAACTCCAACAAGCGTTGGATGGAATGGAAGCGTTGGGCATTTTTTTGAAAGGTGATACGAGCGCTCCGGTGCGAGAGGGTTATATATATGTATATCCATCAATCAATAATTCAGATCTTTCCAAAACCCTTCAAGACAATTTGCATCCAGACGTAGGCATTTATATTTCCATTTTAATGGCTGATATGGTTGATATCCATGAATGGACGGTTGAGGAACAAGCCGATTTACTGTTACAGCTTGAAAAGGGGTTGTATCAAGCAGAAGGCCACGAAGACATTCACTCGCTCGTATTTAATGCCTATACTTCAGTTATATATATGATCATTGGAATGGGTGGACAGCTAAATATTTACGATTCAACAGGCACAGTCAAAGAGGAGTACAGGGAGGCCTATAAGCGCATTGCATCTATTGGTGATGATTCACCTGCCGCTCAAATCATGAAAGGAATAGTAGAGGAAATGGAAAGTTCCGGATGGATGTTTTCTGCTTCACATCATAGCCTCCAATACTTCACCTTGCAAAATGAGTTGAGAAAAAGGCTTACTGAAGGCAAATGAATAGGTATCAAGATACAGAAATATATTCCAATTAACAGCCCGGTAATTTTGCTGTGAAAGGGCTGTTTATGGTATAATAGCGGATGGCCGTATAGGCAGATTCGATACCAAAAATGATTGGGAGCTGTTTCGCATGGGAAGAAATTATGAAGTGGGGGAAGAGTTGACTGGCAAAGTGACGGGAATACAGCCATATGGCGCATTTGTCGCACTTGATGACAAGACGCAAGGTCTTGTTCATATTTCGGAAATCACATACGGATTTGTCCGGGACATCAATGAATATTTGGCAGTAGGAGACGAAGTGAGAGTGAGAATATTGGAAGTCGATCAGGCTGCCGGTAAAATCAGTTTATCAATCCGCGCACTTCAAGAACCGCCAAACAATTTCCAAAAACCCGAACGCCCCCGAAAATCTTTACAAGACAAAGTTAAAGAGCATGATTCAGAAGGTTTCAATTCACTTAAAGACAAACTGAAAGACTGGATTGACAGATCAGGATACTAACAAAAGCGGAGGGCGCCTTCTTAGAGGTGATTTAATCCGTGAAAATGGGAGCAGGCAATTGGCCTATCTCCCATTTTTTAATTTCCTTAAACGGTATTGCAGATTTTGTCTACTCATCCCAAGTGCTTGAGCAGTTTTAGTAATGTTTTCATCGTGTATTTTCATTGCTTTGAGCAAATAATACTCTTCGGCCGCTTTTAAATAACGGTCAAGAGGCACTAACTCTTTCTCCGGCTGTACGATGAAATCAGTTGCTTGCGTTGAAGTTTCGGATAAACCGTTACTTTTCAACCGGAAATGCATAGGCAGCATATCATAAGTGAGAACAGATTCCATTGTAGCCAGCGAGGAAACCTCATCCAGTAAAAACTCCAATTCACGCATATTCCCCGGCCAATCGTATTGAAGAAAGATCTGTTCCACTTCACTTGTCACCCCTTCAAGGGAAGAGCCGAAGCGCTCTTTCCGCTTCGCCAAATAAGAATTTACGAACGGAAGGATGTCCATTTTCCTTTTCCGCAGAGGTGTAATCCGAATCGTAAAAGAAGCAAAGAAATAATATAGGTCCTTCAATAAAGACCCCTTTGCGATCAACTCCACAGGATCATCCCCAATGCTTGCTATAAATTGGCGCCCATGACGCTCCGAATCCTTTAAGTATGCAAATAGTTTTTGTTGAAGTGAAATGGATAATAAATCGATCCGCTCACAGAATAAGGTGAATGGTTTTGACAAATTCAGATCCTCATCCAATCTGTCAATAATCGTAGCGTCTGATTGGTGACCGAAAAAAGTATAGTAAGAGCCATTGGAGGTGGATGATTCATTATGAATGCTTTCGGCGATCAAATCTTTACCTGTTCCGGATTCCCCTATAAGAAGAACCGGTAAATTCGCAACTGCGGCTTTTTTCGCTGTTGAAATAACGGTTTTCATCTCTTCAGAAGTGGCGATGATTTGGCTAAAAGTTGCTGGTTCACTATTTTTGCGTAGTGGATGAAGCACAAACTTCTCAAGGGCAGTGATATCCCGCGCAAATTCCACTGCGCCAATAAGTTCATCCTCATGAAATACTGGATAGGTATCATTGATAGTTGTAATTTCAGTCCCTTTTCGGTTCCAATACGTCTGTTTGACATTCAGTTGTTCCTGGCCACTTTGAAGTACTTTCAGTAATGTACTCTCTTCCTGATCGAAATTGAATAATTCCAAGATGGAACGGTCAACGACTTCTTCAAGTTCCAGGCCTTCAATTGCTTTCATTTTATCGTTATAAATGACGGTTCGGCCAGTTCTATCTACAGCATGGATTCCAACGCCAGCCCGATTGACCGCAAATTCGAATAAAGGAAAAAGAGATTTTTCGTTTTTGTCCATACCTATCACCGTCCTATATAATATTTTCACGAAATAAGTAAAAAAGCTTGAAATATGCAACAATCTCTTGCATTATTATAGGTGTTAACATAGAAACAATGCAAATTTATTTTGCTACTTAATCATCAAGGAGGAGTAAAATGATTCCATACAAACACGAACCATTCACAGACTTTACAAACGAAGAAAACAAAAAAGCATATCTTGCTGCATTGAAACAAGTTGAAGGATACCTTGGCCAAGATTATCCTTTGATCATTGGTGGCGAGCGTATTATGACTGAAGATAAACTCGTTTCGACAAACCCTGCTAACAAAGAGGAAGTGATCGGTAGAGTTTCTAAAGCAAGCAGAGATCTTGCTGAAAAAGCAATGAACGTAGCGGATAAAACGTTTGAAACATGGAGAAAAGTGTCACCTGAATTCCGTGCAGACGTTCTTTTCAAAGCAGCTGCAATTATCCGTCGTCGTAAGCATGAGTTTTCTGCACTTTTAACAAAAGAAGCGGGTAAACCATGGAACGAAGCGGATGCTGATACAGCTGAAGCAATCGACTTCCTTGAGTTCTATGGACGCCAAATGTTGAAATTGAAAGACGGTATTCCTGTAGAAAGCCGTCCTGGCGAATTCAACCGTTTCGATTATATTCCATTAGGCGTGGGTGTTGTTATCTCTCCTTGGAACTTTGCACTTGCAATCATGGCGGGTACAACAGTTGCGGCATTGGTTACTGGTAATACTGTTCTATTGAAACCTGCATCTACAACAACTGTTGTGGCATATAAATTCATGGAAGTTCTTGAAGAGGCTGGTATGCCTGCAGGAGTAGTTAACTACATTCCGGGTTCAGGAGCTGAAGTGGGCGACTATCTTGTTGACCATCCAAGAACTCGTTTCGTTTCATTCACTGGTTCGAGAGAAATCGGAACGCGTATTTTCGAACGTGCTTCCAAAGTGAACGAAGGCCAAATCTGGTTGAAACGCGTAATAGCTGAAATGGGCGGTAAAGATACAATTGTAGTTGACAATGACGCGGATCTTGAATTGGCCGCACAATCTATCGTTAAATCTGCATTCGGTTTCAGTGGACAAAAATGTTCAGCATGCTCACGCGCTGTCATCCATGAAGATGTGTATGATCAAGTCGTAGCACGTGTTGAAGAGTTAACAAAAGGATTGTCATACGGCGATCCAACTGAGCAATCCAACTTTACAGGTCCGGTTATCGACCAAGGTTCATTTGATAAAATCATGAGCTATATCGAAATCGGAAAAGAAGAAGGACGTCTTGTTGCTGGTGGAGAAGGGGATAGCTCGAAAGGGTATTTCGTCGCTCCAACTGTATTTGTAGACGTTGATCCGAAAGCGCGTATCATGCAAGAAGAAATCTTCGGCCCTGTCGTTGCAATTACAAAAGCGAAAAGTTTCGATGAAGCAATCGAAATTGCGAACAACACAGATTACGGTCTGACTGGAGCGGTAATTACGAATAACCGTGCACATATCGAACAAGCGCGTCAAGATTTCCATGTCGGAAACTTGTATTTCAACCGTGGCTGCACAGGCGCTATCGTAGGCTACCAACCATTCGGCGGATTCAATATGTCAGGTACGGACTCAAAAGCTGGCGGTCCAGATTACCTACAACTTCATATGCAAGGTAAAACAACTTCAGAGACATTCTAATCGTCTTTAATAAGCGGGAAGCAGCTCAGTCTGCTTCCACTTTACATACAAAATGGGGGGGAACCATATGTCGATTTCAGAGAATATCATTTCACAGACAAATAAGTTTGGAGCCAATAACTATCATCCACTGCCAATCGTTATTTCAGAGGCTGAAGGGGTTTGGGTGAAGGATCCTGAGGGAAATAAATACATGGATATGCTGTCAGCTTACTCCGCTGTAAACCAAGGACACCGTCATCCGAAAATCATAAAGGCACTGAAGGATCAAGCCGACAAAGTTACATTGACGTCCCGTGCCTTCCACAATGACCAACTTGGCCCATGGTATGAAATGATCTGCAAACTTTCTGGTAAGGAAATGACATTGCCGATGAACACGGGTGCGGAAGCAGTTGAAACTGCTATTAAAGCCGCTCGCCGTTGGGCTTATGATGTAAAAGGCGTTGAAGAAAACAAGGCAGAGATCATTGGATGTGAAGGCAACTTCCATGGCCGGACGATGACTGCGGTTTCCCTCTCATCAGAAGCTGAATATAAACGTGGGTTCGGTCCAATGTTACCGGGCATTAAGTTAGTTCCTTTCGGTGATTTGAGATCATTGGAAGAAGCAATCACTCCGAACACAGCAGCTTTCATCATTGAACCAATCCAAGGCGAAGCTGGAATCCTTATTCCACCAGCCGGATATATGAAGGCGGCATTCGACCTATGTAAAAAACATAACGTCCTTTTCATTGCTGATGAAATTCAGGCTGGCCTTTGCAGAACGGGTAAAATGTTTGCATGCGAGTGGGAAGGTATTGAACCTGATATGTACATTCTTGGAAAAGCACTTGGTGGTGGGGTTTTCCCAATCTCTTGTGTAGTAGCCAATAAAGATATTCTTGGTGTATTCAATCCGGGATCCCATGGCTCGACTTTCGGTGGAAACCCGATGGCTTGTGCCGTATCAATCGCTTCTTTGGAAGTGCTTCAGGATGAAAAACTTGCCGACAAATCACTTGAACTTGGCGAATATTTTATTGAACAGTTGAAGAAAATCAATAATCCTTCGATAAAAGAAGTGCGTGGACGTGGACTGTTCATAGGTGTGGAACTAACGGAAGAAGCCCGTCCGTATTGTGAGAAATTGAAAGAATTAGGATTACTTTGCAAAGAGACACATGAAACCGTAATCCGATTTGCTCCTCCTTTAATTATTTCTAAAGAAGAGCTCGACTGGGCATTGGAACAAATTAATAAAGTTTTTACAAGTTAACAAAATGTACACACAAGTAACTGGGTCTATGGTACAATATGTGCGGTGAATACATTATGAATCAAAGAGGCGAACTTTTACAATGACTGAAAACCTGAATCTATTTACGTCTACGCAAGTTGTCATCAAGGATGCATTAGACAAATTAGGCTATGATGAAGGAATGTACGAACTACTTAAAGAACCTATTCGCATGGTAGAGGTTAGAATTCCAGTCCGTATGGACGATGGAAAAGTGAAAGTGTTCACGGGATTCCGTGGTCAACACAATGATGCTGTAGGACCTACAAAAGGTGGGGTGCGTTTTCACCCACAAGTAAGTGCGGACGAAGTGCGTGCACTATCTATGTGGATGACATTGAAAGCTGGTATCGTTGATCTTCCATATGGCGGTGGTAAAGGTGGAATCATCTGTGATCCACGAGAAATGTCCATGGGTGAATTGGAGCGCTTGAGCCGTGGGTATGTACGTGCACTTAGCCAGGTAATGGGACCGACAAAAGATATTCCGGCGCCAGACGTTTTCACAAACGCACAAATTATGGCGTGGATGATGGATGAATATAGCAGAATCGACGAGTTCAACTCACCAGGTTTCATCACTGGTAAACCAATTGTACTTGGAGGTTCCCAAGGACGCGATCGTGCAACAGCTGAAGGTGTAACGATCATTATCAACGAAGCTGCTAAAAAACGCGGAATTGATATGAAAGGTGCACGTGTTGTTATCCAAGGATTCGGGAATGCGGGAAGCTTCCTATCGAAATTCCTACATGATGCTGGTGCAAAAGTAATCGGAATTTCCGATGCTTATGGGGCGCTTCATGATCCTGAAGGATTGGATATCGATTATTTATTAGATCGACGCGACAGTTTCGGAACAGTAACGACTCTTTTTGAAAATACGATTTCGAATAGCGAATTGTTGGAGTTGGATTGTGATATCCTTGTACCGGCAGCTATCGAAAACCAAATTACAGAAAAGAATGCTCATAATATTAAAGCTACAATTGTTGTTGAAGCTGCTAACGGTCCGACAACATCTGAAGCTACAAAAATTCTTACTGAACGTGGAATCCTTCTTGTACCGGACGTTCTTGCAAGCGCAGGAGGCGTAACGGTTTCATACTTTGAGTGGGTACAAAACAACATGGGTTACTACTGGTCAGAAGATGAAGTACGCGAGAAAATGACTGCGAAAATGGTGGATGCATTTGAAAATGTTTATAATGTATCTTCTTCACGTAACATTGATATGCGACTCGCAGCATATATGATAGGAATTCGCAAGACAGCAGAAGCATCAAGATTCCGTGGTTGGGCATAACAAAAGCGCCCGGAGCTTGATGATAAATTAAACAATACAAACAAAACATCTCCCGATTGTTGGGAGATGTTTTTTACACATTCTCAGGCTCGGCAACTATCACTTTGTCATCAGAACGGTCCTTTAGATAGTCAAAAAGAACAGTTAAAGTAATAAGTCCAGAAACCCCTACCGCCATATAAAAGAAGCGAGCGAGTGGTTTTGCATACCCATTCGCAAGTTGCGCAACTACATCGAAACTAAAGAGCCCGACTACTCCCCAGTTAAAAGCCCCTATTATTGTAATTGCTAATGCTATTTTTCGAACTCTATCCAAGCAAAGCACCTCCTATGTATAGGATTCCCAATACATGTTGTTCCATACTTGCTTCTGTGATTTTATTCTTGGATAATGGGAAAGGGAAAGAACACTCTTTTAATTGGAGGTAAATTATATGAAGGAATTTTCATTCCAAAATCCGACTAAGTTAATTTTCGGTAAAAACTCTATCTCAAATCTTGCGAAAGAATTATCGGCTTATGGTAATAAGATCCTTGTCGTATACGGGGGAGGAAGCATCAAACGGAATGGCCTTTATGATGAACTCATGCAAATTCTAAAAGATGAAGACAAAGAGGTCTTCGAATTTGCAGGAGTGGAGCCGAATCCACGTCTCTCAACAGCGAAAAGAGGAGCGGCGATTTGTAAGGAAAATGATATCGATTTCATCCTTGCTGTCGGCGGTGGATCAGTTATTGACTGCACGAAGTTAATCGCATCGGCTGCGAAGTATGATGGGGATCCTTGGGATTTCGTAATTCGAAAAGCCTCACCACAAGAGGCAATTCCATTCGGCACCATTTTAACGATCGCAGCTACCGGATCTGAAATGAATGCTGGGTCTGTTATTACGAATGAAGAAACTGAAGAAAAGTACGGATGGGGAGGCCCTCTTAACTTTCCGAAGTTCTCAATCCTTGACCCTACGTATACATTATCCTTGCCGAAAGATCAGACTGTATACGGAATCGTAGATATGATGTCACATATATTTGAACAATACTTCCACAGGGCTTCAAATACACCTCTTCAAGATGAGCTTTGCGAAGGTGCTTTGCGGGCGATCATGGAAGCTGGAGAAAAACTTGTTAAAGATTTACAGAACTATGAGCTGCGTGAAACAATCCTGTTAGGTGGTACATGGGGGTTGAATGGATTCCTTGGAATGGGGAATGACGGAGGAGATTGGGGGACGCATGATATAGAGCACGCAATCTCCGCTGTATATGACATCCCACACGCTGGAGGGTTGGCGATTTTATTCCCACATTGGATGAAGCAAACTTTGCATCTAAATCCTGCCCGTTACGCAAGACTTGCAGTAAAAGTATTCGGTGTTAACCCTGAAGGTAAAACTGATGAGGAAATTGCGATTGAAGGAATCGATAATCTTCGGGCGTATTGGACATCCATCGGTGCACCCGAAAAACTCTCGGATTACGGGATTGATGGAACAAAAATTGATATCATGGCGAATAAGGCAGCAGTCAATGGCCCTCTTGGCAGATATGCACAGTTAAGTGAAGAGGAAGTAAAAACCTTGCTTGAAACCTCCTTATAATAGAAACAAAAAATAGAGGAGGAATCAGATGATTCCACCTCTATTTTTTGAATTCCGGCAGCTTCTTTCTCGTTTCTTCGGACACTATAGTTTCATTAACACCTTGCCATGTCTTAATACCATCGTCTTCATCAAAAGAAATCAGTGCCTCACGCACGCCTTTTTGCTTCAAAACTAACTTCATCAGTCGATCCCTGACATCGTCTATATAAGCTACCGTTTGCTTCGGATCCACTTCTGCAATTACTTCTACGTGAAGGTATTCTCCTTCTTTTATAACTTCAACTTTTTGAATGTCCTTAATATCTGGGTCTTCCGCGATAATAAGAGCGATATGGTTTAACATTTCCTCATCTGTTTCCCCGATAGCGCCCCTTGCATTATCGAGAAATATCTTTCCGACAACATAAAACATCATAAGGCCGATTAATATAGAAGCGATTCCTTCGGCTCGAAGGAATCCAGTGAAATGTGCGATTAATACAGCTGTGAATGCTAATAAACCTCCGATTGTTGCAACCATATCTTCCATAAAGACCAATTTAGTAGCAGGTTTTGCTTTGTTAAGATGAGTAAAGCTGTAAACAAGTGCTTTCAACCCCCCGTGGGACTGTCCAGTCTCATGGGCAATCTCCTTGGAAGCTTTTATTAATACAAAAAACTCAAGTAATGTAGCTAATCCCAAGACACCTAAATTTATGAAGAGGCCCGTTGTTTCAACTGGGTTTAATACATGGTGCCATCCTTCCTTCACAGCTTCGTATGACATGATACCAACTATAATTACGGCACCTAAACAGACGAGATTGACAACCCTTCCGAAACCGTTCGGGAAATTTGGGGTTGGTGCCTTCTTCGATAGTGCGGAACCGATGTAAACAAAAAACTGATTCGCGGCGTCCCCAAGGGAGTGCATCGTTTCTGCAAACATGGCAACATTTCCGGTTAGTACGTAGGCTATTGCTTTAAGAATTGCTATACCTGTATTAACGATTGCTGCAAGAAGTGAGGGTTTATTGCCGTCTTTTAGTAAACGTATAATATCTTTCATATTCACTAACCTCCATTAAGGAAAGATTTCTATTTCGACCGATTCAATATAAGGTAGTTCAGTCAATTCGATGTATAATTGTGTGGTATCCTTTTTCGGAAGTGCATCCAGACGGAAATCGACTTCATGGACTGAAGGCTTATCATCAAAGTGCACTTGTCGGATTCGTAAATTTTCAACTTTCATATTTTCTGTATTTAAAATTCCAATTAACTCATCAATTTTGTTCTTATCCGAAATGACGACGATACAAGCTGCCTCCTTAGAACGAATTCTTTTTGGACCAAACCTATCAAGAAGCGGTGCGATGACTTCGATGATGAAGAGAATGCTTAATACCGCGAACGTCGCTTCTACATAAAAACCGGCGCCCACTGCAATTCCAATGCTGGCTGCTCCCCAAATCATGGCGGCTGTCGTTAAACCGGTAATATTGTCGTTCTCTCTTCTTAATATAGCGCCGGCCCCAAGGAAACCAATTCCACTTACGATTTGGGCTGCAAGACGAAGGGGATCCATTGTAACATTAATATCATTCCTTGCCGGAACGAGGTAAGCAGCTTCAATTGAAACGATGGTCAATAGGCAACTGAAGGTGGAAATCACTGCACTTGTTTTCAAACCTATCGGCTTCTTCTTAATTTCCCTCTCTACTCCGATTATTAAACTTAATCCCAATGCAATTCCGATTTTAATCAACACTTCTGGATACATCGAATTATTGATAATCCACTCCATTTACATTCCCCCCCACTATCATCATCCTTAAGAAGATGTGCTATACTCTTTATATTGTCTTTAACCTTAAATGGTACCGAATTAACATGTATTTCAAATGAAAGAGAAGTGTACACTTTGGAAAAACCTAAAATTCATCCATATATTCCCATCATCATTGGAGTAATATCAGTAGCGCTCTCGGCAATATTTGTAAAACTAACTACAGCGGATGCTGGTGTAATAGCGTTTTATCGTATGTTGTTCACAGTTCTTTTAATGCTACCGTTATTCTTGCTTAAATATAGGAAGGAAGTATTTCTGTTAACGAGAAAGGACTGGATCTTTTCAGCAGTTGCTGGTGTTTTTCTGGCCTTTCACTTTATCTTATGGTTTGAATCGTTGAATTACACATCAGTAGCAAGTTCAACTGTACTTGTAACATTGCAACCGATCTTTGCTTTTGTGGGCACCTATTTCTTTTTTAAAGAGAAACTTTCGTTTAAAACAATATTGTCGGCTGTAATTGCAATAGCAGGCAGCGTCATTATCAGTTGGAGTGATTTCCAATTAAGCGGAACAGCTTTCTTCGGAGATATGCTTGCATTGGCGGCATGTGCATTAATTACTGTATACTTATTATTTGGCCAAGAAGTTCGTAAGCGACTGTCTTTAATTACATATACGTTTCTTCTATATTCAATCAGTACAGTAACACTCTTTTTCTATGTGCTTATTAAGGGAGAGTCATTTGGACCTTACTCAGCATCGAATTGGTTCTGGTTCTTCCTTCTTGCACTTATACCAAATCTATTAGGTCATTCACTTTTTAATTGGGCGGTTAAATGGGTCAGTACGAATGTAATTTCCATTGCCATTCTTTTTGAACCTGTAGGAGCATCGATTCTTGCGTTCTACATCCTTCATGAGAAACTTTCTGCAGCGCAAATAACGGGGGGAATCGTTGTTATAGCGGGCATTCTCTTGTTTATTGTTGATGTGAAGAAGCTTCGTGAAAAATTATTTTTTAAAAAGAGTTGATTTCTTAAATTGATATGTTGTATATTAGTACATGTCCTTGAGAGACAAAAACAACTTCAGAAACAAAATAAGTAATTTCGAAAAAAAAGAAGTGAAAAAGGTTGTTGACTCGATAGAGACAATGTGTTAAGATGAAAAAGTCGCTGTGAAAAAAACAGCGCGCGATGAACCTTGAAAACTGAACAGCAAAACGTCAACAAATAAAGTTCTTGAACCGACCCCGTCGGTAAAAAGAACAAACGAATCTTCGGATTCAAAATTGACATCTTAAATGATGCCAGCAAGAAACTCGAGCTATTCAAGTTTCTCTTGAGGCTGGCGAGACGTAGTGCAGCGGTAGGAAGCGAAGAAGTGAGGGAGGGAGCGTGCTTAGGCACGTGACCGATCGAACGACTGAAGCTGACACCCCGATGCGCTGCGTATCGCCGGCCGAATTTATGGAGAGTTTGATCCTGGCTCAGGACGAACGCTGGCGGCGTGCCTAATACATGCAAGTCGAGCGGATTGAAGGGAGCTTGCTCCCTGATATTAGCGGCGGACGGGTGAGTAACACGTGGGCAACCTGCCCTGCAGATGGGGATAACTCCGGGAAACCGGGGCTAATACCGAATAATCGGTTCTTCCGCATGGAAGAACTCTGAAAGACGGTTTCGGCTGTCACTGCAGGATGGGCCCGCGGCGCATTAGCTAGTTGGTGGGGTAACGGCCTACCAAGGCGACGATGCGTAGCCGACCTGAGAGGGTGATCGGCCACACTGGGACTGAGACACGGCCCAGACTCCTACGGGAGGCAGCAGTAGGGAATCTTCCACAATGGACGAAAGTCTGATGGAGCAACGCCGCGTGAGCGAAGAAGGTTTTCGGATCGTAAAGCTCTGTTGCGAGGGAAGAACAAGTACGGGAGTAACTGCCCGTACCTTGACGGTACCTCGTTAGAAAGCCACGGCTAACTACGTGCCAGCAGCCGCGGTAATACGTAGGTGGCAAGCGTTGTCCGGAATTATTGGGCGTAAAGCGCGCGCAGACGGTCCTTTAAGTCTGATGTGAAAGCCCACGGCTCAACCGTGGAGGGTCATTGGAAACTGGAGGACTTGAGTACAGAAGAGGAAAGTGGAATTCCACGTGTAGCGGTGAAATGCGTAGAGATGTGGAGGAACACCAGTGGCGAAGGCGACTTTCTGGTCTGTAACTGACGTTGAGGCGCGAAAGCGTGGGGAGCAAACAGGATTAGATACCCTGGTAGTCCACGCCGTAAACGATGAGTGCTAAGTGTTAGGGGGTTTCCGCCCCTTAGTGCTGCAGCTAACGCATTAAGCACTCCGCCTGGGGAGTACGGCCGCAAGGCTGAAACTCAAAGGAATTGACGGGGACCCGCACAAGCGGTGGAGCATGTGGTTTAATTCGAAGCAACGCGAAGAACCTTACCAGGTCTTGACATCCCGCTGACCGGCATGGAGACATGTCTTTCCCTTCGGGGACAGCGGTGACAGGTGGTGCATGGTTGTCGTCAGCTCGTGTCGTGAGATGTTGGGTTAAGTCCCGCAACGAGCGCAACCCTTGATCTTAGTTGCCAGCATTCAGTTGGGCACTCTAAGGTGACTGCCGGTGACAAACCGGAGGAAGGTGGGGATGACGTCAAATCATCATGCCCCTTATGACCTGGGCTACACACGTGCTACAATGGACGATACAAAGGGCTGCGAACCCGCGAGGGGGAGCCAATCCCATAAAATCGTTCCCAGTTCGGATTGCAGGCTGCAACTCGCCTGCATGAAGCCGGAATCGCTAGTAATCGTGGATCAGCATGCCACGGTGAATACGTTCCCGGGTCTTGTACACACCGCCCGTCACACCACGAGAGTTTGTAACACCCGAAGTCGGTGGGGTAACCCTTACGGGAGCCAGCCGCCGAAGGTGGGACAGATGATTGGGGTGAAGTCGTAACAAGGTAGCCGTATCGGAAGGTGCGGCTGGATCACCTCCTTTCTAAGGATAATTACGGAATATGAACCTCCGGTTCATACGTTGACGTTTTGCGTTCAGTTTTGAAGGTTCATCGAAAAGCGGAAAACACCGGTTAGCTCAACCGGCCACTGGAGGGCTCGAGAAGAAATGCTTGCATTTCGTACGAGAGACCGAAGTGGACGCGTGAGCTGGTGTTTGGAGCTGGACAACATGATGACTTTCAAAACTTGTTCTTTGAAAACTGGATAAAACGACATTGAAGCAACAAAACATCAAGTAATCAACCGAGTCGATCACTTTGTGATTGAACGATACTTTTTTAACGAGTTTGTATGTATATATCGCTATATACTACTACTCACCCGAGGGTTTCGAGAAGCAAGCAGGACGAGGAAGCGACCGAACGAGGACCGGAACGTGCTTAGGCACGTGAGGACCGGAGTGAAGGAGCTGACGAAGTAATGCGCAGCTTATCGAAAGCCGTATGAAGGTTAAGTTAGAAAGGGCGCACGGCGGATGCCTTGGCACTAGGAGCCTATGAAGGACGGCACTAACACCGATATGCTTCGGGGAGCTGTAAGTAAGCATTGATCCGAAGATTTCCGAATGGGGAAACCCACTGCCCGTAATGGGGCAGTACGTTCACGTGAATACATAGCGTGAACGAGGCACACCCGGAGAACTGAAACATCTAAGTATCCGGAGGAAGAGAAAGAAAAATCGATTCCCTAAGTAGCGGCGAGCGAAACGGGAAAAGCCCAAACCAGGAAGCTTGCTTCCTGGGGTTGTAGGACACTCTATACGGAGTTACAAAGGGATGGATTAGACGAAGCGACCTGGAAAGGTCCGCCATAGCGGGTAAAAGCCCCGTAGTCGAAAGTCCATCCCCTCCAGAGTGGATCCTGAGTACGGCGGAACACGTGAAATTCCGTCGGAATCCGGGAGGACCATCTCCCAAGGCTAAATACTCCCTAGTGACCGATAGTGAACCAGTACCGTGAGGGAAAGGTGAAAAGCACCCCGGAAGGGGAGTGAAAGAGAACCTGAAACCGTGTGCCTACAAGTTGTCAGAGCCCGTTAATGGGTGATGGCGTGCCTTTTGTAGAATGAACCGGCGAGTTACGATTCCATGCAAGGTTAAGCAGAGAATGCGGAGCCGCAGCGAAAGCGAGTCTGAATAGGGCGAATGAGTATGGGGTCGTAGACCCGAAACCAGGTGATCTACCCATGTCCAGGGTGAAGGTAAGGTAACACTTACTGGAGGCCCGAACCCACGTACGTTGAAAAGTGCGGGGATGAGGTGTGGGTAGCGGTGAAATTCCAATCGAACCTGGAGATAGCTGGTTCTCTCCGAAATAGCTTTAGGGCTAGCCTCAAACGAAAGAATCTCGGAGGTAGAGCACTGTTTGGACTAGGGGCCCATCCCGGGTTACCGAATTCAGACAAACTCCGAATGCCGATGATTTATGTTTGGGAGTCAGACTGCGGGTGATAAGATCCGTAGTCGAGAGGGAAACAGCCCAGACCGCCAGTTAAGGTCCCCAAGTATCCGTTAAGTGGAAAAGGATGTGGCGCTGCCCAGACAACCAGGATGTTGGCTTAGAAGCAGCCACCATTTAAAGAGTGCGTAATAGCTCACTGGTCGAGTGGCGCTGCGCCGAAAATGTACCGGGGCTAAACGGATCACCGAAACTGCGGATTGACACCTTTGGTGTCAGTGGTAGGAGAGCGTTCCAAGGGCGTCGAAGCCAGATCGTAAGGACTGGTGGAGCGCTTGGAAGTGAGAATGCCGGTATGAGTAGCGAAAGAAGGGTGAGAATCCCTTCCACCGAATGCCTAAGGTTTCCTGAGGAAGGCTCGTCCGCTCAGGGTTAGTCGGGACCTAAGTCGAGGCCGAAAGGCGTAGACGATGGAGAACAGGTTGATATTCCTGTACCACCTCCCCGCCGTTATCAGCAATGGGGGGACGCAGAAGGATAGGGTGAGCGCGCTGTTGGTCATGCGCGTCTAAGCAGTGAGGTGTGGAACGAGGCAAATCCCGTTCCTATAACATTGAGCTGTGACGGCAAGGGGAATTTTCCCCGGAGTCCCTGATTTCACACTGCCAAGAAAAGCCTCTAGCGAGGCGGGAGGTGCCCGTACCGCAAACCGACACAGGTAGGCGAGGAGAGAATCCTAAGGTGATCGAGAGAACTCTCGTTAAGGAACTCGGCAAAATGACCCCGTAACTTCGGGAGAAGGGGTGCTCTGGTAGGGTGTTAAAGCCCGAGAGAGCCGCAGTGAATAGGCCCAGGCGACTGTTTAGCAAAAACACAGGTCTCTGCAAAACCGTAAGGTGACGTATAGGGGCTGACGCCTGCCCGGTGCTGGAAGGTTAAGAGGAGAGGTCAGCGCAAGCGAAGCTTTGAATTGAAGCCCCAGTAAACGGCGGCCGTAACTATAACGGTCCTAAGGTAGCGAAATTCCTTGTCGGGTAAGTTCCGACCCGCACGAAAGGCGTAACGATCTGGGCACTGTCTCAACGAGAGACTCGGTGAAATTATAATATGCGTGAAGATGCGCATTACCCGCGACAGGACGGAAAGACCCCGTGGAGCTTTACTGTAGCCTGATATTGAATTCCGGTGCAGCCTGTACAGGATAGGTAGGAGCCTTGGAATCCGGAGCGCCAGCTTCGGAGGAGGCAATGGTGGGATACTACCCTGGCTGTATTGGACTTCTAACCCTTGCCCGTGATCCGGGCAGGAGACAGTGTCAGGTGGGCAGTTTGACTGGGGCGGTCGCCTCCTAAAGTGTAACGGAGGCGCCCAAAGGTTCCCTCAGAATGGTTGGACATCATTCGTAGAGTGCAAAGGCATAAGGGAGCTTGACTGCGAGACCTACAAGTCGAGCAGGGTCGAAAGACGGGCTTAGTGATCCGGTGGTTCCGCATGGAAGGGCCATCGCTCAACGGATAAAAGCTACCCCGGGGATAACAGGCTTATCTCCCCCAAGAGTCCACATCGACGGGGAGGTTTGGCACCTCGATGTCGGCTCATCGCATCCTGGGGCTGTAGTCGGTCCCAAGGGTTGGGCTGTTCGCCCATTAAAGCGGTACGCGAGCTGGGTTCAGAACGTCGTGAGACAGTTCGGTCCCTATCCGTCGCGGGCGCAGGAAATTTGAGAGGAGCTGTCCTTAGTACGAGAGGACCGGGATGGACACACCGCTGGTGTACCAGTTGTCTTGCCAAAGGCATCGCTGGGTAGCTATGTGTGGACGGGATAAATGCTGAAAGCATCTAAGCATGAAGCCCCCCTCAAGATGAGATTTCCCATTACATTTGTAAGTAAGATCCCTCAAAGATGATGAGGTGGATAGGTCCGGGGTGGAAGCGTGGCGACACGTGCAGCTGACGGATACTAATCGATCGAGGACTTAACCTATATGAAATGCCGAAGCGGTCGTTTAGACACGACAGGCATAAGACGGTTCGGCGAAGTGGCGATTTTTGCCACACAGCCGGAACGGCTTATGACCCGAGTGTCTGACCGCTGAGGCTGGACAGTTTTGAAGTACGGTTGAACTTGTTGTCGCAACAATGTCTCTTTTATCCAGTTTTGAACGAATAAGCGCCGTTCAAAAAAACTTATAAAGTTTTTTTTAAAAAAGTGCTTGCAAATATCTACAGATTTGGTATAATAAGTATTGTCCTTACAAGAGGCAATCAAGTCTGGTGACGATGGCGAAGAGGTCACACCCGTTCCCATACCGATCACGGAAGTTAAGCTCTTCAGCGCCGATGGTAGTAGGGGGCTTCCCCCTGTGAGAGTAGGACGTCGCCGGGCGACCAAATTCATTTGGTACATAAAAAGTACAAGTCTTATAAATTGGAGGATTAGCTCAGCTGGGAGAGCACCTGCCTTACAAGCAGGGGGTCGGCGGTTCGAACCCGTCATCCTCCACCATGATTTTCAAACTAATAATGTGCCGGTGTAGCTCAGTTGGTAGAGCAACTGACTTGTAATCAGTAGGTCGTGGGTTCGACTCCTATCGCCGGCACCAGTTTTGAGCCATTAGCTCAGTCGGTAGAGCATCTGACTTTTAATCAGAGGGTCGCAGGTTCGAATCCTGCATGGCTCACCATTTTCTTGACTGAGGTCTCGAAAAAAGAATATGCGGGTGTGGTGGAACTGGCAGACACGCTAGACTTAGGATCTAGTGCCGTAAGGCGTGGGGGTTCGACTCCCTTCACCCGCACTTTCAATGCGGAAGTAGTTCAGTGGTAGAATACGACCTTGCCAAGGTCGGGGTCGCGGGTTCGAATCCCGTCTTCCGCTCCACTTAGTTAAGCCGGGGTGGCGGAACTGGCAGACGCACAGGACTTAAAATCCTGCGGTAGGTGACTACCGTACCGGTTCGATTCCGGTTCTCGGCACCAAAACTTATTATAGTGAACATAATTAGCGCCCGTAGCTCAATTGGATAGAGCGTCTGACTACGGATCAGAAGGTTATGGGTTCGACTCCTGTCGGGCGCGTTTATCGGGAAGTAGCTCAGCTTGGTAGAGCACTTGGTTTGGGACCAAGGGGTCGCAGGTTCGAATCCTGTCTTCCCGACCACTTATATGGGGCCTTAGCTCAGCTGGGAGAGCGCCTGCCTTGCACGCAGGAGGTCAGCGGTTCGATCCCGCTAGGCTCCACCATATAAATGAAATATTTTTCCTGGCGGCGTAGCTCAGCTGGCTAGAGCGTACGGTTCATACCCGTAAGGTCGGGGGTTCGATCCCCTCTGCCGCCATCCTAAAGGACCTTTAGCTCAGTTGGTTAGAGCAGACGGCTCATAACCGTCCGGTCGCAGGTTCGAGTCCTGCAAGGTCCACCACTATTTGTATAGCATACGGAGGAATACCCAAGCCTGGCTGAAGGGATCGGTCTTGAAAACCGACAGGGGTGTTAAAGCCCGCGGGGGTTCGAATCCCTCTTCCTCCGCCATTATTTTAAACCAAACATAGTGGTTGGAAACAAAAACAGTAAGCGTAGGATGATAAAATTCCTACAACTAATATTATCGCGGGGTGGAGCAGTGGTAGCTCGTCGGGCTCATAACCCGAAGGTCGCAGGTTCAAATCCTGTCCCCGCAACCAAATGGTCCCGTGGTGTAGCGGTTAACATGCCTGCCTGTCACGCAGGAGATCGCCGGTTCGATCCCGGTCGGGACCGCCATTTCTTTTAAGATACATAGTAACAGAGAGAAATAGTTATGATGTATGAATGGCTCAGTAGCTCAGTCGGTAGAGCAAAGGACTGAAAATCCTTGTGTCGGCGGTTCGATTCCGTCCTGAGCCACCATTCTTTGCGGGTGTAGTTTAGTGGTAAAACCTCAGCCTTCCAAGCTGATGATGAGGGTTCGATTCCCTTCACCCGCTCCATGGGCCTATAGCTCAGCTGGTTAGAGCGCACGCCTGATAAGCGTGAGGTCGGTGGTTCGAGTCCACTTAGGCCCACCATATTCCGCAGTAGCTCAGTGGTAGAGCAATCGGCTGTTAACCGATCGGTCGTAGGTTCGAGTCCTACCTGCGGAGCCAATTTTATACGGGGAAGTACTCAAGAGGCTCAAGAGGCGCCCCTGCTAAGGGCGTAGGTCGCGAAAGCGGTGCGAGGGTTCGAATCCCTCCTTCTCCGCCATATTTATATGGCCCCTTGGTCAAGCGGTTAAGACACCGCCCTTTCACGGCGGTAACACGGGTTCGAATCCCGTAGGGGTCATTTCATAAAGACAGCCACATCCTTTAAATTGGATGTGGCTGTCTTTTATTTATCTCCTGTATAACTGTCTTTTCGGTGGTAAGGAATATCACCAAGAGGGGATTCAATGCCCTCATTATCCAATCTTTCCTCATACTCCTCGGTAAAGTCGGAACGGACATAGCCACGTGTTTCCCCGGTAATGTCAGTGCTGATGAATTCCTCCACTTCCTCGGCTTGGCCATCCGATATTTCATTATAGTACAGGCTGTTGTAATCATCATGATCGCCGACGAAATCGGAAGGTGTTTCGGAAGTTCCTGATTTTGCTATCTCCTGAAAACTATCCTCACCATCTCTACGAGCCCCGTTTCTGCGGTCAGCAAATGAATTTGGATTTGCCATGATGAGTATATCCTCCTCAGAAGGTCTATCTTTAGGGATGTCTTGGTCAGGGCTATGTTCAATGCAATATGTTGTATAGGGTAATGCTTCAAGTCGTTCGAAAGGTATCTCCCTTTCACAGACTTCACAATACCCGTAAGTTCCATTGGAAAGGGCTTGTAGTGCATTGTCCACTTTACTAATTTCGTCACCTGCATGTACGTTCAGCGCCATGTCTTTCTGACGTTCGAAGAGTTCGGTTCCTAAATCGCCAGGATGGTTGTCGTACGTTGACAATTCTCCAACCGCATCTCTTTCTGAATTTCTGATATCGGTTTCTCTTTCCGTTTTAGCGTATTGTGTTTTCATTTCCATCAATTCTTGTTTTATTATGTTTTTTTGTTGATTGGATAACATATTCAGCACATCCTTTTTTGTATTATCAATAGTATGGACTTTGTGGTGCATCTTCATAGCATCTAAAAGTTGTTTCTATTTCATTTCCCGTAATGGCGGATTTTTTAAACCTCAAGTCAATAAAAAAACAGACGAGGATAGATTTCCCTCGCCTGTTAGTGATTAATCAAAGAAGATGGCCGACTAAAATGCCGATTCCAAGTAGTAAACCGAAAAGGGTGTTTGTCACTGCAGTGTTTTTCATCGCAGGCATGACCTGTAATGGGATATCATACTTTCTGAAGGTAGATATTGCATCAATGGGTTTCTTAACACTGATTAAGACAAGCAATGCCCATGGTGTTAGATGACCGAGTAAAATAAGTGAAATGATCCAAATGTAAGAAACGACAAAAAATAATGTGAGAATGGTAATGGCATTGCTTCTTCCGACAAGGATCGCCAACGTTTTTCTTCCACCTTCTTTATCGCCTTCAAGGTCACGGATATTATTGGACATCATAATTGCAGCGACAAGAAGCATGCTTGGTATAGAAATAAGTACGGCATCGGTCGTAACAGTACCTGTCTGAATGTAAAAGGCGATTAGGATTAAAAGCATCCCCATTACTACACCCGACACAAGTTCTCCAAAGGGTGTGTAAGCGATTGGAAGCGGTCCGCCGGTATATAGGTAACCAATCAGCATTGAAACGGCTCCAACGAGTGCAAGACCCCATGACGTTTGCATGCAAATGTAAATCCCAATAAGAACGGATATTGCATACAATGAGAGGGCAATATTTAACACGGTTTTAGGCTTGACACCATTACGGACAATCGTTCCTCCAATGCCGATGGAATGTTCGGTATCTAACCCAAGTTTGTAATCATAATACTCGTTGAACATATTCGTTGCCATTTGTATTAAAAGGCTTGCTATAAGCATGGCGAAGAATAATGGGAAATGAAGTTTTCCATAAGTGAGTGCAATCATTGTTCCAAGGAAAACCGGAGCGAACGCAGCTGTTAATGTATGCGGGCGTGTAAGTTGCCACCAAATACGCCATCCGGTATCTGCTTTAATAGTCTGTTGCAATTTATTCTCTCCTATCCTATTGTTTCCGTTATCCATTGTACTCCAAAATGCATTAAAGAGGTATCCCCTTTGCATTATCTATGCGAGAACGGGGTAATTTCGGTATAATAGAAGTAAGAAATTTTTCTTCATATAATAAACAGGTTCGGATGTTGGGATGCAGTTGATTGAACATGAAGGAGAGAATATGATGAATCATAAAATAACAGATATGCAGAAAAACCAGGAGGTGACGATATCTCCCGCCACCCGTTTTTTTACGGAGACTGTTGAAGTGGGGCGGTTATCCGCATTGTCATTTTTTGAAGCAGGCGTGTCTCTTTATAAGAATGAACGCTTCTATTGGCAGAACTCAGATAAAACATTGACACTTGTTGGGATTGGACATGCTTACACTTTATCGAACCAAGAGATAGCCAATCGCTATATGGATATATCGCAGAAGTGGAAGCAATTATGCTCTGTATTGATAAAAGAAGAAAAAGATGTTGACCCGATTTTGTTTGGAGGTTTTTCTTTCGATGAAGAAAACCGTAGGAATTCCGAATGGGACGAGTATCCATCAGCTTTTTTTGTCGTTCCTTCTTTTCAAATGAAAATAGAGGGCGGCAGAACTTTCATTTCCATCAATATGATTACAGACAAAAAGGAAGCGGCTGAAGACTTTGAACGGTTGCGTGAGGAAAGGGACCATCTCATCCATCTTGCTCAAGTCGAGGAATTCGATTTTACAGACACGAATGCAATTGAATCGACGTATGAGCGAAACAAAGATCATTATCTGAATGCAGTTCAAAATGTAACAAACTCCATCAGAAATGGCAAAGCGGATAAAGTTGTAATGGCACGTGCTTTGGAGCTGAAATTTGAACATGAAATAAATGATGTCAGTGTTCTGCATTCCATAACGAACGAACAGCAAGAGAGTTATCATTTTGGGCTTACAAAGGGAAATTCACTCTTTTTTGGTGCAACACCGGAACGTTTAATCGAAATCCGTGATGGCAAAGCCTATTCCGCATGTGTTGCTGGTTCAATTAGACGTGGAAAAACGGCTGCTGAAGATCGGATGTTTGGAGAAGAGCTTTTAGGTGATCGGAAAAATCGTGAAGAACACCAATATGTTGTCGGAATGATTTCAGGTATATTTGAATCGTATTGCAATGAGGTACGAATCCCTAAGTCCCCTAAATTGATGAAGATCAGGGATATCCAGCATCTCTTCACTCCTGTTGAAGGAAAGCTTGGACAGGAAGTTGATATCTTTTCTTTCGTCGAAGCTTTGCATCCAACACCTGCACTTGGAGGGGTTCCGACAGAAATTGCGTTAAATATTATCGGGGAAGAAGAAGGAATGGATCGTGGGTTTTATGCCGCCCCGATTGGCTGGACTGATTCTGCAAACAATGGGGAATTCGCTGTTGCCATCCGTTCTTCATTGATAAAAGGAGACCATGCCTATTTGTATGCAGGAGGTGGAATTGTGGCAGATTCCAATCCCGCGGAGGAATACGAAGAGACTTGGGTGAAGTTTAGACCTGTTTTAAGAGCGCTTGGAGGAAAGCTTAATGGATGACCGGACAGTATTAACGAATCATGTTTTACGAATGACAGATACTTTATTAAAAGCTGGAGTGAAGGCAGCGGTAATTAGCCCGGGTTCGCGTTCCACTCCGCTCGCATACGCTTTTGCGGCTTCAGATGAAATGCAGACATTTATGCAGGTGGATGAAAGATCAGCCGGTTATTTTGCATTAGGTCTTGCGAAGGCTACCGGGAGCCCGGTTGCACTTTTATGCACTTCCGGAACTGCAGCATCCAATTATCATCCTGCAATAACAGAAGCGTATTATGCACGAGTGCCTTTGATTGTACTGACTGCTGACCGTCCTCATGAATTACGGGGCGTTGGAGCTCCGCAAGCGATTGACCAATTGAATATGTATGGAAAGCATGTAAAGTTCAGTGTGGACCTACCATTGGCGGAAGATAATGAGGAACTGGATTGGTTCCTTGAGCGACATGTCAATCGTGCGGTTTCAATTGCAATGACAAAACCGATGGGACCCATACATTTGAATATCCCACTAAGGGAACCTTTACTAATCGACTTCGATATGAAAGTGCGAAAGTCCACATTTATTGAAAGAGTGTTAGGAGAGATTGAGCTTTCGACTGAACAAAAACAGTCGTTTCAAACTCTTTTTGAAAATACAAAGAACGGACTTATCATAGCAGGTGAATTGCCTGTCGGATTTGACAAGAAGCGATTTTGGGAATTTGCGAATAAAATACAATGGCCCGTACTTTGTGATCCATTATCCAATTTACGATCCGAAGTCCCTGAAGAATACAGCAATTTATGCATAGCTCATTATGATGCAATACTAAAAAGTGAGAAGTTCGCAGAGGGTGCTGTTCCGGATACCGTTATCCGGTTTGGTCCTCAGCCTGTCTCCAAACCTTTGTCCTTGTTCCTGAAAAAAGTTCGTCCAACTGTCTTCATTGCAGTTGACGAAGCACCCGAATTCCGGGATTCACTTGGTGTTGTCACACATCATTTACAAGCTTCACCTGAATCAGTATTTGATATACCGAACCAAAGTGAACCGAATGGGTATACCGCAATGTGGTCGACAGCAAATGACATTGCCGAAACAGCGACACTTCAATATGAAGGGCAACAGGGGGATGAAGGAATAATTGTTAAGACGTTATTCCAAATGATTCCTGACGGCAGCGATTTATTCTGCGGTAGCAGCATGCCGATCCGTGATGTGGACACGTTCTTGAGTAAGACGAATAAGGATATTGCGATATTTTCAAACAGAGGGACAAACGGTATCGATGGAGTCGTATCTACTGCATTCGGTATAGAGGCAGCACGGAAAAGGCCAACTTATCTATTGATCGGGGACCTTTCATTTTTACATGATGTGAATGGTTTGATTGTATCGAGATTCCACGAGACAAGTTTGACGATCATCTTAATTAATAATGATGGAGGCGGTATTTTCTCGTATTTACCACAGTCGACTATCCAGAATCACTTCGAAGAATTATTCGGTACACCGACGGGATTGACTTTTGAGCATATCGGAGCGATGTATGATGCACAATATGCTGCAGTACATTCCGCTGAAGAGTTCAAAGAGGAACTCCAAAAGGATAAAACGAAGCCAATCAGGATCATCGAAGTATTTACAAACAGACCCATTAATGTCACTGCCCATCGTGCTTATTGGGCTGAAGTAGTTGAAAGGCTTGATGGAAATGGAAATGAATGATGTGCGCAGCATTCAAATCCGAGGACTCTCCATTCATGTCGAAATGGAAGGAGAGCCGCATCTTCCAACAATCATTTTCCTTCATGGTTTTACAGGGTCTACAGCGACGTGGCGTGAAGTCCTGGAACAGTTCAAAGGAAGTTACAAGACTATCGCTATCGACTTAACTGGGCATGGAAAAACTACCATTCCTGAAAATCCGGAACGATACTCAATGGAGGAACAGATTGAGGATCTAAATGAATTGATCGATGAGCTTTCGATCCAATCTTTTTACTTGGTAGGCTATTCAATGGGAGGGCGAATCGCATTAGGGTATACGATAAAGTATCCTGAACGCGTGCGTGCCCTAATTCTTGAAAGTGCATCACCAGGTTTGAAGGAACAGGTTGAAAGGGAACAACGGAGAATAGCGGATGCATTGCTTGCAAAGAAGATCATTGAAAATGGGATTCCCTCTTTTGTCGACAAATGGGAGAACATCCCTCTATTCGAATCTCAAAAAAGTCTTCCGGAGAAGAAGCGGGAAGAGGTTAGGACTGAACGACTTCAGCAAAGTGCGATAGGCCTTGCAAATAGCCTATTAGGGATTGGTACTGGCAGTCAAAAATCATATTGGGATTCTCTTCAGAAGTTGAAAGAACCAGTTTACCTTATAACCGGAGAACTTGACTCGAAATTTGTCGGGATTGCCCGGGAAATGAAGAACCTTGTAGAAAAATGTCGACATTCTGTCGTTCCCAACGTTGGGCATGCAATTCACGTGGAAAATCCCCGTATCTTTGCTACAATGATTAAGGACTATTTACATCAATTGAAGGAGGAAGAAAATGACACGTCAATGGGAAACAATCCGTACATATGAAGATATTAAATACGAAAAGTATAACGGGATTGCAAAGGTGACGATCAACCGTCCAGAAGTACGCAATGCGTTCCGTCCGAAAACTGTAATGGAAATGATTGATGCTTTTTCACGTGCTCGTGATGATGATAGTATCGGAGTCATCATCTTAACGGGTGAAGGGGAGAAGGCTTTCTGCTCTGGTGGGGACCAATCTGTCAGAGGTCATGGAGGATACGTTGGTGACGACGAAATTCCACGTTTGAATGTATTGGATCTTCAAAGACTAATCCGTGTTATTCCGAAACCAGTTGTTGCAATGGTTGCTGGATACGCAATTGGTGGCGGACATGTATTACACGTCGTTTGTGATCTAACGATTGCTGCTGACAATGCACGTTTTGGACAAACTGGACCGAAAGTTGGTTCATTTGACGCTGGATATGGCTCAGGATACCTTGCTCGCATCATCGGTCATAAGAAAGCAAGGGAAATTTGGTACCTATGCCGCCAATATGATGCTCAGCAAGCTTTGGATATGGGCCTTGTTAACACAGTTGTACCGTATGAGCAATTGGAAGACGAGACAGTACAATGGTGTGAAGAGATGCTTGCAATGAGCCCTACAGCATTGCGCTTCATCAAAGCCGCCATGAATGCGGATACTGACGGTCTTGCCGGTCTTCAACAAATGGCAGGGGATGCAACATTACTATACTATACAACGGAGGAAGCGAAAGAAGGAAGAGACGCATTCAAAGAGAAGCGTAAACCTGACTTTGGCCAATTCCCAAGATTCCCTTGATCTTTTGTTTCAAAATGGGATGAAAATTTTAAAGCTGCCTTTAAATGGGCAGCTTTTCTGTTGAGGTGAAAAGATTTGATACCCAATTGGTTGTTGAAAAGGTCTAAACTGACACCGAATCGAACAGCTCTTTCATTCGGTGATGAACGATGGACATTCCAAGAGTTGAAAGAAGAAGCTGATTTAATCGCAAGGAAATTAAGGATGAATGGGTTGGAAGAAGGGGATCGAATCGCCTTATTAGGGCCATCCAATCCGGAAATGGTGTTTGTCATTCATGGCTGCTTATTAGCTGGACTTGAAATTGTCATGCTGAATAGCAGATTGTCCACAAAAGAGATATTGTGGCAATTTGGCGATGCGAATGCGTCCCTCTTGATCGTTGAGGATGGATTATTACTCCAAGCCGGTCTTAAAGATGTCCCAATGATTACGTTTTCGTCCCTTCAGTCGAGCGGGCAACGTGATTTCAGTGTTTCAAAAATGTGGGATGAATCGCGAACAATTACGATTATGTATACGTCTGGGACAACAGGTTTTCCAAAAGGTGTTCGTCAGACTGCAGGCAACCATACATCAAGCGCGCTTTCTTCCGTTTTAAATTTAGGTTTGACAGATGATGATAGCTGGCTTTGTACAATGCCGTTATTCCATATTAGCGGTTTTTCCATTCTTGTGAGATCGGTCATTTATGGTATGGAAGTTAGGCTATACGAAAAATTCGATACGAAACCAATCGTCGATGAGATCAGGAATGGTACGGTTACAAGAATGTCAGTAGTCGCGACAAGTTTGCAGCGCATCCTTGAAGAATTCGAAAAAACCGAAACTGTAGCCCACCCTGCTTTTCGGACAATGTTAGCCGGGGGCGGACCTGTGCCGGACGATTTCCTTAAAAGAGCAGAAAGTCGAAAGTTGCCCGTATTACAAACATACGGAATGACTGAAACAAGTTCGCAGACAGCTACATTATCGTCGGAAGACGCTTTGCGTAAATCCGGATCTGCAGGTAAACCACTCTTTTTTAACCAGATAAAAATTAGAGATACTGAACAACCTAATGAGTTAGGTGAGGTTCTAATCGCAGGACCCCATGTAACCTTAGGTTACATCGGTCATGCTGTGAACAAGGAGCCATTAGAAGATGGTTGGTTGCCGACTGGTGATATCGGATATTTTGACGAGGAAGGGTATTTATTCATCGTGGATAGGCGTTCGGATTTAATCATTTCAGGTGGAGAGAATATTTATCCGGCTGAAGTGGAAAATGTTTTGCTCAGCCATCCAAAGGTGAAGGAAGCTGGTGTGTGTGGACAAAGCCATCCGGAATGGGGCAGTGTGCCAGTCGCTTTTATAGTTTCAAACGAGGATATATCTCAGGAGGAATTAGAAATTCACTGTAGAGAGTCGCTTGCACCATATAAGATTCCTAAGGCTTATTATTTTGTAGATGAATTACCACGAAATGCATCGAATAAATTATTACGACGGGAATTGAAAGAATGGGCAGCTTTGAACTAAATCAAAAATGCCACCAACGTTTACCTGCGATGGTGGCATTTTCATTATTTTCCGGAAAGTGCTTGCTCAAGTAACCGTAAATTACGTTCCATTAACGTGAAATACGTCTCGTTGTTCTTTACATCTTCTTGTGTAAGAACGCCTAAATTATGAAGTGTTAATGATTCGGCACCGATTTCCTTTCTGACGACTTCAGTCAGTTTGGATGATACATTTTGCTCGAATAAAATATAATGAACCTTTTCTTTTTTCGCTTGCTCAACAATTTGTGTAAGTTGTTTTTGAGAAGGCTCGCTTTGTGAATTCAATCCAGCTATCGCTACTTGTGTCAACCCATATTCATTGGCGATATAGCCGAACGCAGCATGGGAGACGAAAAAGGTTTTTGTTTTTGCGTCAGCGGACATTTCCTTGAAACGTTCATCAAGTTCCATTAAATCGTCTTCCAATAGACTGAAATTCTTGCTGAAGTATTCTTCTTGTTCCGGCATTTTTGCTATGAGTGAATCTTTAATTGTTGCTGCCAATTCAATACTTAGTTTAGGAGAAATCCAAACATGGGGATCGAATTGACCATGACTATGTTCATCGTGTTCATGTTCTTCCTCTTCATCATGCTGCCCTTCTGTTAATTGGTCATCAGATAGTGCAGCGCCTGTAGCTACCAATTCAACATGCTCACCCTTTAGTGTCTTTTGAGCATTCTCAACAAAACCTTCCAAACCAAGCCCTATGTAAAAAAACAAATCTGCGTCTGAGAGAGCTATCATATCTTTTTGTGTAGGGTCGAATGAATGTTCATCGGCTCCAAGAGGGTATATGGAGTGAACTTCCACAAACTCTCCGCCAATTCGCTCTGTAAAATATTGTAATGGATAGACGGTCGTATACACGGATAATGTGTTTCCGGTAGTCGTTTCTTTTGTGCCTTTATCACCGTTTTCCTTGTTCCCGCATGCACTAACCAATAGTGTAATAATAACCATAAGGGGAACGAGAAACTTCTTATTCATAATTCAAATTCCTCCGTCTTTAATAGTAATCGTTCCGATTTACAATGCTTTCTTATAATACAAGATGAATGAGAATTTAGCAAGAACAAGTCATTTCTCTTTATTAACCTTTTCGGGTACAGGGTCAAACCCACCTTCATGAAATGGATGGCATTTTGAAATTCTACATACTGCAAGCCAAGCCCCTTTCAAAGCTCCGTGCTTTTGTATTGCTTCAACGCCATAATGGGAACAAGTAGGATAAAAACGGCAGGTAGGTGGAGTAAGCGGAGAGATAACTTTTTGATATAGTTTAATCAGGCCGATCAATATTGTTTTCATAGTAAAGACTCCTCTATTTGCATATATGTTTAGTTTATTTGTTTCGGTGGTAAATTAACAGAGAGAAGCATTATAAATGAAATGAGGTTTTTGTATGTCTAAGGAATTAATAGAAGAACTGAATGTACAAGTTTCTACATGGTCGGTCATGTATGCAAAATTGCATAATTATCATTGGTATGTAAAAGGGAAACAATTTTTCACGCTCCATGAAAAATTTGAAGAGCTTTACAATGAAGCAACGGCTCACATGGATGAAATTGCCGAAAGGATTTTAACACTTGGAGGCAATCCGACAGCGACTTTGAAGGAGCACTTGGAGCAGTCCGTCGTGAATGAAGCGACAGGCAATGAAGAAGCCGAGGAGATGGTGAAGACGATTGCCGACGACTTCGGTAAAATCATGAAGTCGCTGAAGAAAGGCATGGATGTCGCTTCTCAAGACGGCGATGATATGACAGAAGATCTCTTAAATGCAACCTATCAAAGTATCGAAAAGCATCAATGGATGTTGAATGCATTCCTTGGTGAGTCTAATAAATGATCGATCAGGCACGGATTCCTAAGGAGTTCGTGCTTTGTTTTGATGTACATGCATTGTTTGATGAGAGTGAACCATACTAATAAAAAAAGGTGGGACATTCACATGGATAATGATAAAGTAAGGATGTACGTATCAATTGCAAATCAACAAATTTACTCGCATAAGCATGATTCGCCTTGGGAATATGAAGTTGAAATGAGTCGAGAGTTTCTCCCTGTTTTCAATCAGTTATTTACACAAATAGGGCGCTTGGAGTTTAGTAATTTCCTTCGAGGCCATTCGCGGCCGTTTTTACCGTATCATTATGATCGGGATAACCATGACATTGACCGCAGAACGATGAAATTATATGCATTGATTCATGAATTTACGGATGATGAGACGAAGAAGTTCATAGAGAAATTGCCTTACTTTACAAAGGGCAATCCGAAGATTACATCGGCACCCGTCCAGCCATCCAGTTGACTGAAAGGACGTGAAGTCATATAACTACTACATTTAAGGACTTACAAGGCGCACATGTTGAGCTGACTTTCGGAGAAAACCGATTTGGCATGGAAGCTCGACATGTGCTCGTTGTATTAAAGCATAATGGCAAATGGCTGCTAACCCGCCATTCGATCCGTGGTATAGAGTTTCCGGGCGGCAAGGCTGAGGTAGGGGAGTCTATCGAAGAAGCCGCAATCCGGGAAACGATTGAAGAGACAGGTGTCACGATTACCGATTTAGTGAAATTTGCTGAATATGTCGTTATGAGTAACGTGACGTTCTGTAAAGCGGTCTATACAGGAAAAGTTGCGATGATCGATGAAAATCCGACGTTATATGAAACGGAAGGCGCATTATGGATGAATGATAAGGAATTAGATAACTGTGAGGAGTTAAGTTTTCATATGAAGGATGCCGGTATGGTTGAAATTCGTAAGTGGGTGGAAACGTATGTACAGTAACGGTACTATTTTACATAGAAGAGATTATCCTTCCCCAAATCCAAACATCCGCCTCGAAGAAATTACGTATTGGTCTGACGGTTTCAGAGTAAAAGGAATGCTTGCTGAACCTGTTGTTGAAGGGAAGTATGAAGGTATCATTTATTTACGAGGCGGCATTCAACATGTCGGAATGGTGCGACCCTCCCGAATTGCACAGTTCGCTTCTCAAGGCTTTGTTGTGTTTGCACCCTACTACCGCGGAAACAGAGGTGGGGAAGGGCGGGATGAGTTTGCTGGAGACGACAGGCAAGACGCGGTAAATGCCGTCGAAGTGTTAAAGCAGAGCACTTGTGTAAATAAGGAAAGAATTCATCTCTATGCCTTTTCCCGAGGCGGAATCATGGCGTTATGGACAGCCATCTTAAGGGAGGATATTACATCAGTCGTTACATGGGCTGGGGTTTCGGATGTCGTATTTACATACAATGAACGAAAAGATATGCGTCGGATGATGAAGCGAGTCATAGGTGGGACTCCTAATAGCATGCCGGACGCATATCGTGAGCGTACTGCGTTGTTCAGAGTAGATGAAATAGATGCTCCGGTGTTGATCATTCACGGCATGAAGGATGATAATGTTTCATTCGAACAGGCTATATTATTGGAAGATGCCTTAAGGGAACATAATAAGTCATATAAAACCTGGTATTTTCCTGAGTATACACATTATTTTCCAGCATTGCATAATGCACAAATTGTCCGAGACTTATGCAATTGGATGAAAGAACAATAACTAAAAATCCCCTACAGAGAACTTCTCTGTAGGGGATTTTTATCGTTAAGGGTAACTTCTCTATTCGGCCCCTCATATATATAGTGGGGGAATACCTAAAGCAGGAAAGGTGAGTGGATAGAAGTTGAATATTAATGAAAGCGATAAGTTGAATCAGAATAGGAATCAAAATCAGAATCCGAAGCAAGAACAACTTGATGAGTTTCGTGTTCTGAACGCCGGTAATCCGATGACGTCGAATTCAGGTAGAAAAATCTCAAATGATGATAGGATCTTAACTGCAGGCAAGCGAGGACCAGGGTTGTTACAGGATATTCATTATTTTGAAAAGATGACATCTTTCGTGCGCGAGAGGATACCTGAAAGAAGAGTTCATGCAAGAGGGTATGGAGCATATGGTGAATTCGAATGTTACCAGTCGATGAAACAGTTCACCAAAGCAGGATTTCTACAAGAAGCAGGAAAGAAGACTCCTTTAGTTGTCCGGTTCTCGACTGTGCAAGGTAGCAGGGGCTCTAAAGACACAGCAAGAGATTTGCGTTGCCTTGGTGTCAAGTTTTATACAGAAGAAGGAAATTACGATATGACGATGATCTCGTTCCCTGTATTGATCAACCAAGATCCAATGAAGTTCCCGGATCTCATACGAGCTTATCAACCAGAACCACGAACCGGTATGCCACAGGCTTCAGGGGCACACGACAACTTTTGGGATTATGTTGCAAATAATCCAGATGCACTTCATATGACATTATGGGTCATGTCCGATCGGGGGATTCTCAGAAGTTATCGAATGATGGAGTCGTGGTCAGTCAATACGTATCTGTTTGTGAATGAACAAGATGTTGCAACATTTGTTAGATTTGTTTGGAAGCCGGTTCTTGGATCTCATTCGTTGTTAATGGACGAAGCACAGAAAATTGGAGGCATCGATCCTGATTTCCATAGACGGGATCTTAGAGAGGCGATTAACCGTGGAGCATTTGCCGAATATGAATTAGGTGTCCAGCTTATTTCTATGGAAGATGAACACAAGTTTGATTTTGATATACTTGATGCTACTAAATTTTGGCCTGAGGAGCTCATTCCTGTACAGATAATTGGTAAAATGACGTTGAACCGCAATGTTGACAATGAATTTGCTGAACTTGAACAGGTTGCATTCAATCCGGCGAACGTCGTCCCTGGAATAGATTTTTCAAATGACCCTGTCTTGCAGGGAAGGCTAATTGCTTACCGTTCGGCCCAGTACCATCGTTTAGGAAGCAAAAACTATGAAGAATTGCCGGTCAACCGGCCAATTTGTCCTTTCCATAATAATGATCGTAAAGGGTATATGAGACATCGGATTGATATTGACCAGACGAATTATCATAGAAATTCAATTGAGGATAATACGCCATATACTACTCCACCGGAACAGGGAGGATACGAGCATTATCCAAAGAAAGTGGAAGGGCATATTACGGCAGAGCGTCCTGATAAATTCTATGACTACTTCACTCAACCAAGAATTTTCTGGAATAGTTTGTCACCAATTGAAAAGCAACATACGATCGAGGCGCTTAGCTATCAAATTGGAAGTGTGCAAAGTGACTCAGTCAGACAGCAAAGTGTTGATATATTAGTGAATGTCGATAAGGAAATGGCGAATATCGTTGCGGATAATGTCGGCGTCAATCGACCTAACGGTAATAATGTGCCTGTGTCAACAAAATATCCTTCCTTAAGCCAGGCAAGTACACCTAAGTACGCGTATTCAATGAAAGTTGGCGTGTTGATCGGTAATGGGTTTGATGGTAAAGAAGTGACAAACACGATTCAGGAATTGGAAAAGTACGGCGTATGGGTCGTTATTGTGAGCGAGATGCTTGGCACTGTGACAGGTAATGATGGTACAAAGCTTAAGGTCGATGAAACTTTCTTAACGACAAGCCCTTACCTACTTGACTCTCTTTATATTGTCGGTGGTCAATCAAAGAACGAAGCGAAATTCAATTCCGATATGACTGAATTCATACATGTAGCATATAAGCACTATAAACCGATTGGTGTCGCAGCGAGTGGACAGTCATTTTTACAAGGATCTGAACAGAATAATTTAGCAGGTGTTGTGTTTGCTTCAGGTAATCCAAACTTTGGCGAGGAATTTGTAGCAGCAATAGCTCAAATGCGTTTCTATGATCGAAGATAAAGTAAAGCAGCTGAATATTAATTCAGCTGCTTCTTCCTTGTTATTTGGAATGCACGTTGAGGGGAGGAGGGATGATCCATCCTTTTTTCTTATTAAGCTCCAATAATTTCGCACCGAATAGAAGACGATCCGCATGGAATTTGGCGAACATCATCGCGATATCTTCACGTAAGCATTGACCAAGGACCTGACTGCAGGAAACAAGTCCTTGCCCTACGTTAATGGAGACCGCACCACTTATTTCAGGATCCATAAATCGTGCACCTACGGGAATCTCTTCTGCATTCGCCTTGGCACGTTCAGGCAATGATGGAGGAGGAGTCACTCCATTATCCTTTAACAACTTGTCCACAGCTTTATTCTCGGCTTTCATCATTTCAATGGCTTCCTTTAGTAAATCAATCAAATCCCCATCGCCTGCATGATTGATGAATGCCTCATAACCACTGATCAATCCTTTATTTGCTCCCGAATATGCCCAACAACCAATTACTTCACCATAATGCATTGGCTCGTTTTTAGGATTTCCGCTTAAAATGCCCATTCTTTCTTCCCACATTTCATCATGTTTTCCATTAAATCATGGATCACTATGTATTATGTGAATGAATTGATTTCCTATTCACATTCAATCATTTATGGACGATTCCATACTTCTGTGAAATAAAAAAACATGCCAAGAAAAACGGATAGTTTTTCTTGGCATGTATGATACTGATAGAACGTTTTTTATTAAGCAATCGGTCCGCCTTTTAATGTGATTTCTTCAGAAACATGACCGAATTTCTTGAAGTTTTCACGGAATAAGTCAGCCAATTCTTTTGCTTTTTCGTCGTATTCGTTCGCATTGTTCCAAGCATTACGCGGGTTCAATACTTCGCTTGGAACACCTTCAATTGCTTTCGGCATAGCAAGGCCAAAAATTGCATTCTCTTCAAATTCAACATTATTCAATTCGCCCGCAATTGCAGCACGAACCATTGTACGTGTATGTTTCAATTCCATTCGTTTACCAACACCGTAAACGCCACCAGTCCAACCAGTATTTACAAGGAATACTTGTGCATCGTGCTCATCGATTTTCTTACCAAGCATTTCAGCATATACAGTCGCTGGAAGTGGTAAGAAAGGAGAACCGAAGCATGTTGAGAAAGTAGCTTCTGGTGCAGTAATGCCACGCTCAGTTCCTGCAAGCTTCGATGTGAAACCGCTTAGGAAATGATACATTGCTTGTTCTTTCGTCAATTTCGAAATTGGAGGTAACACGCCAAATGCATCCGCAGTCAAGAACACGATTGCTTTCGGATGTCCCGCAACGGACGGAGTTACGATATTTTCGATATTTTGAATTGGATAAGCTGCACGTGTATTTTCAGTCAATGAATTATCGTCATAATCCGGAATACGTGTATCCGGGTCAAGAACAACGTTTTCAAGAACTGAACCGAATTGGATTGCACCAAAAATTTCTGGTTCTTTTTCTTGAGACAAGTTGATGCATTTTGCATAGCATCCGCCTTCAATATTGAATACACCGTTATCGGACCAGCCGTGCTCATCATCACCGATCAATTTGCGGTTAGCATCAGCGGATAGAGTCGTTTTACCTGTACCAGATAGGCCGAAGAATAGGGCAACATCGCCGTCTTCACCAACGTTTGCTGAACAGTGCATAGGAAGAATTCCGCGCTCAGGAAGCAAATAGTTCATGACAGAGAAAATCGACTTTTTCATTTCCCCCGCATATTCAGTACCTCCGATTAAGACAATGCGCTTCTCAAGTGATACAATGATGAAAGTCTCCGATTTTGTACCGTCGACTGCGGGATCCGCCTTGAATGATGGAGCTGAAAGAATTGTGAACTGTGCTTCATGTGTCTTTAGTTCTTCTTCAGTCGGTCGGATGAATAGATTATGAACAAATAGGTTTTGCCATGCAAATTCATTCACAACTTGAATGGAAAGCTGAGAATTTTTATCAGCTCCTGCAAAGCCTTTAAAAACGAAAAGTTCATCTTTCTTTTTTAAATGGCTAATCACTTTTGTATATAACGAATCAAACACTTCGCTGGAAATCGGTTGGTTTACTTTACCCCAATCAATCTTGTCTTTGGAAGAATCTTCTTCGACTGTGTACTTATCTCCAGGTGAACGGCCAGTATACTTTCCAGTTTGCGCAGTAAGTGCTCCATCTGCAGAAAGTTTAGCTTCTCCACGAGCAGTTGCTTTTTCAACTAACTCTGCCACTGAGGGCTGGATGTTTACGTTATTGCCTGAAAGTAACTCATGTAGTCCGTTTTCAATTTTCGCTGAGATCATTTTGTTCGTACCGTCCTTTGCATGTAATCCCGATTTCCGGGTTTCATCACATTTCGTAAATAGTATAACACATTTAGAATAATAATCTATACTAATGGAAAACTCAAGCGGTTAGATTAAAAAGATTTGACAAAACAACATCTTTTCCTTACTATTGTTAGATGAACGGATACTCTTATCCCGAGCTGGCGGAGGGACAGGCCCTATGAAGCCCGGCAACCTGCGCATATTTTCCTGCGAGAAGGTGCCAAACCTGGAGCAAGGTTGAATTCCTTGGACGATAAGAGTGAAAGGTGCTGCTTTTGAAATACTGCCTTTCCTCATGTATATTTACGTGAGCGAAGGGCTTTTTATATTTTCTATATGTCTGGCCCTTAATCCTTGTGTATGTTGACGTCGACTCTCTAGGCGCTGAACTTACTGGGACAATTAGAGTACCGTATCAATATTTGCAAGCTGTTAAGGAGGAAACTACAATGACAAATCGCCGACTGTTTACTTCAGAATCGGTAACTGAAGGACATCCGGACAAAATGTGTGACCAGATTTCCGATGCTATTTTGGACGCCATTTTAGAGGAAGACCCTAATGCACGCGTGGCGTGTGAAACGACAATCACAACAGGTTTAGTTCTTGTTATCGGTGAGATTACAACAACTACTTATGTTGACATTCCGAAAGTTGTTCGGGATACAGTGAAAGAAATCGGATACACACGTGCTAAATTCGGCTTTGACTGGGAAACTTCATCCGTCTTGACCTCAATTGACGAGCAATCCCCGGATATCGCAGCAAGCGTGGATCAGGCGCTTGAAGCAAGAGAAGGCACAATGACAGATGCAGAACTTGACGCAATCGGAGCGGGTGACCAAGGATTGATGTTCGGTTATGCGTGTAATGAAACACCTGAACTTATGCCAATGCCTATTAGTTTATCCCATAAACTTGCACGTCGACTTTCCGAAGTACGTAAAGAAGATATTCTTCCTTATTTGCGTCCGGACGGAAAAACACAAGTAACAGTAGAATATGATGAAGATAATAATCCTGTCCGTATTGACACGATTGTTATTTCCACACAACATTCGCCTGATGTTACACTCGAAGAAATTCAAAGAGATTTAAAAGAGCAAGTCATTCAGCCAGTCGTTCCTGCAGAGTTATTAGATGAAGAAACGAAATACTTCATCAACCCTTCAGGCCGATTCGTAATCGGTGGCCCTCAAGGGGATGCTGGATTGACTGGACGTAAAATCATAGTTGACACATATGGCGGATATGCGCGTCATGGCGGTGGAGCATTCTCCGGTAAGGATGCTACGAAAGTGGACCGTTCCGCTTCATATGCTGCACGCTATGTAGCAAAGAATATCGTTGCAGCTAAGCTTGCGGATCGTTGTGAAGTGCAATTGGCATATGCAATCGGGGTAGCGAAGCCGGTTTCTATTTCGATTGATACATTTGGAACAGGAAAAGTAGAGGAAAGCAAGCTTGTGGAAATCGTGCGTGAGCTATTCGATTTACGCCCTGCAGGCATTATCAAAATGCTTGACCTTCGCCGTCCGATTTATAAGCAAACAGCAGCGTACGGCCATTTCGGTCGTACGGATGTAGAACTCCCATGGGAGATGACAGATAAGGCTAAGGAATTGCAAGAAAAAGCTGGTTTGTCTAATTAATGATGGATGATTGTATAGAAAAGACAGGAAGAGTGGAGAAATCCAGCCTTCCTGTCTTTTTTTGTGAAAGAAATGGGGTGGAACGAGAACTCTTTGAGTGGAAAGGAGAAGTCTTTGGCGAAGAAGGAGAACTCTTTGAGTAGAAAGGAGAAGTCTTTGGCGAAGAAGGAGAACTCTTTGAGTGGAAAGGAGAACTCTTTGTCGAAGAAGGAGAACTCTTTGAGTAGAAAGGAGAAGTCTTCGGCGAAGAAGGAGAACTCTTTGAGTGGAAAGGAGAAGTCTTCGGCGAAGAAGGAGAACTCTTTGAGTGGAAAGGAGAAGTCTTTGTCGAAGAAGGAGAACTCTTTGAGTAGAAAGGAGAACTCTTTGTCGAAGAAGGAGAACTCTTTGAGTAGAAAGGAGAAGTCTTTGTCGAAGAAGGCGAACTCTTTGAGTAGAAAGGAGAAGTCTTCGGCTAAGAAGGAGAACTCTTTGAGTGAAAAGTAGACTTGGCCATGTGTTAAGTGGTCAAGGTCCAATCTTTCCAAGTTAGGGTCCATTGTTCTGCTCTCAAGGTCCATTCTTCCGCAACAGGGTCCATTGTTCTGCTCTCAAGGTCCATTCTTCCTTAACAGGGTCCATTGTTCTGCTTTCAAGGTCCATTCTTCCGCAACAGGGTCCATTGTTCTGTTCTCATGGTCCATTCTTCCAAGACATGGGTCCATTCTTCCTCTACCAAGGTCCATTGTTCGGGTAGCATAATAAAAAAGGTGTAAAATCAAGGAACTAAACTAAATTTCATACGTTTAATTAGTAAATAAATTGTAAGGATGGAGGAATGATATAATGATGAGCCTATGGTTTTTGGGCCTAATTGCTTTATTAACAATTATCATCGCGGCAGGAATCATTGTTTTCATCGCTATCAAAAAATAAGGTGTTGCACAAAGCGCAACACCTTTACCAATATCATTTTTGCATTCCTTTATAAATAGCGCCTTTTTCAACGTAACTCTCAATAATTCGCTTCATGTCAGCTCGGTCATCGTCGTTCAATTCACGGACGACTTTGGCCGGGGAACCAAGCGCAAGGCAGCCTGGCGGGATTTTCTTGCCGGGAGGTACAAGGCTTCCGGCTCCGATGAAAGCACCTTCTCCGATTTCAGCACCATCCAAAATGATGGCGCCCATTCCGATCAGCGCACCTTCACGTATGACGCAACTATGAAGAAGGGCTTTATGGCCAACAGTCACGTCATCTTCGATCAATAATGTCCTTCCTGGACTTTGGTGAAGGCAACTTAAATCTTGAATGCTGACACGTTCGCCTATTACTGTTGGCGCAACGTCTCCACGTATAACCGTATTAAACCAGATGGAACTGTTAGCACCAATCGTAACGTCGCCAGTAATTGTTACATAATCCGCTATATAGACCGTTGGATCGATTTTTGGAGTCTTTCCATTGTATGGATAAATCATGAATGTCTCCTCTTTTCTATAAATCGTGTATAATTTATCATATCATGAAACTTTCATTTGCATAAAGAGGAGGTGGATTCTATGTGGAAATGGGAGGCAGAAGGACAACCGAAAGCGCTCGTTGTCATTGTCCATAATGCTTATGAGCATCATCTCCGCTACGCATGGCTAATTCAGAAGCTGAGAACTGGCGGATTTCATGTTGTTACAAGCGATTTGCCCGGTCACGGTTCTGAGAATGGCAGAAGAATACATGACGAGACATTTGAATCATATATTAGCCATGTGAAAAAGATGATTGAGGTCGGAATGCTTGATAGCTTGCCGGTATTTGTACTTGGACATGGGCTGGGAGCTTCACTTCTCATGCATATTCTGCAGCGAGAAAAGTTGGAATGTGCAGGATTTATCTTCAGTTCTCCATGGCTTTCCATGAAACACCAGCCATCCAAGTTCTCAGGTGTACTGACAAAACTTTCAAGTTCGATGAAGGTAAATCATGATATTACAATAGAATTATTAACGCGTAACTATGAGATGTACATAGAATTTCAAAACGATCGAAATTATAGCTCCCAAGTTGTCGCTTCTTGGTATAGGGAATTGCAAGCGATGATGAAGTCTATCATTACGCATGAAGAAAGCATTCAGGATATACCGGTTCTTGTTCATACTGGGGGGCAAGACAAGATAACGGAGATTGCGACTGCAAAAAAGTGGTTAGTGAATCAGCAACTTTCTGATTTTCAATATAAAGAATGGAAAAGACTTTATCATGATCTTTATCAGGAGCCTGAGAGAGAGGAAGTCTATTTGTTCATTGAATCCTTCATGAACAATGTGCTTCGCTCTTTAGGGTATATCGTCTGATCAAATAGGGGAGTGGCTAATTATGACGATTATCGGTTTTGTAAGACATGGTGTAACAGCGTGGAATAAAGAAGGAAGGGCGCAAGGCAGTATGGATGTCCCTTTGGATGAAGAAGGAATTGAAATGGCCAAACGTGTGGCCGATCGGCTAACTACTGAAAAATGGGACATCATTTACACAAGCCATTTAAAACGCGCCAGTAAAACCGCTGAAATCATTGCGGAAAAGATGCCAAATGTTGAACTTGTTGAGGACCCTCGATTACGTGAGGTTAGTGGCGGAATGGTGGAGGGAACAACGGAGGCAGAACGGATAGAGAAGTGGGGAGAGGACTGGAGGCTGCTGGACATGGGATTTGAATCCCAAGAGGCAATCATTTCTCGCGGATTGGAATCCATTCATGAAATTAGAAGGAAGCATCCGGGTGATAGAGTATTGGTCGTTAGCCATGGAAGTTTCATAAAACGGTTATTGAACGAACTTATAACAGATACTGTTTATGAGACGAGCTTGGATAATACTTCATTAACGATTGTTGAACTGTCGGACGATAAAAACAGTTGCCGGCTTTTCAATTGCACGGCCCATTTATCTCTTTAAACCTTTCATAAGAAAAATAGTCTATAATATACTTATACAACAACCAATTGCTTGAATGGGGGCTGTACTTTGAAAAAAGAAACAACGAATGAAATAATGTCTTGGATTAAATCGATAGCAGTTGCTTGTGTCATTGTTTTCGTAGTTCGCCATTTTTTATTTTCCCCAGTCATCGTGTCTGGCCAATCGATGGAACCGACATTTGAATCGGATAATCGTGTTGTTATTTCGAAAATCCATAAAATTGATCATTTCGACTTGATCGTATTCCATGCGCCAGGTGTGCAGGAGGATTATATTAAACGGGTCATCGGTTTACCAGGTGATACCGTTGTTATGAAGGACGACAGGCTCTTCATTAATGGAAAAGAATATAAAGAAGAGTACCTGAAGGAGAACAAAAAACAGATTTTCAAAGAGGAGAATTTGACGGAAGACTTTGAAGTCATTGTACCTAAGGGTCAACTTTTCGTCTTGGGTGATAATCGACGTAACAGCACAGACAGTCGGGTGATCGGATGTATTGACCAAGAATCGGTTGTAGGTAAAGTCGGTTTTAGATTTTATCCATTAAATTCGATTGGTTTTCCGAAGTGATCGCATGATTAACTCTAACTCTTTGGGGTATCTTATGAAGACTACTCAAAGAGGAGTGATCAATTTGTTTAAGAAGGATAAAAGCCAAGGGAAAAACAAAGATGTCAACAGGGCCGAATTAGCCGGAACAGAGTACACCGATGAACAACGACGCACAAACGAAGTCGCCTCCACTGCCTATAAAGGAAGTAAAAATGAGAAAGTGGATATCCAGAACGATCGGCTGGAATCGGGCGGATTTTAGTCAACAACCTCTGCAAATTTGCAGAGGTTCTTTCTTTTTATAAGAATATGGTACATTAAGGACAATGTAAATGAGAAGGAGCACCATGTAATGTCTGATTTCTTTAATAGAAAAATGAAAGAACTACATATTCAATTGAATGATGTCCAAAAATCTGCCGTCCTACAAACTGATGGACCGTTACTTTTATTAGCATGCCCCGGATCCGGTAAAACTACTACAATGATTATGCGAATCGGGTATTTGATAGAAGAGAAGAACGTTAATCCGAAAAGTATAAAAGCTATCACTTTTTCTCGTGCAGCTGCAAATGACATGACTGAACGATACAAACGTTTCTTTCCTCATCTTGCCCCAGTGGATTTTTCAACAATACATAGCTTGGCATTTGGTATTACAAGAACCTATTTGAATAAAACAGGCACTGGTTTTGAATTGATCGAAGGCGGCGGAAAAGAGAAGCATTCTCCGAATAAATCGATGTTGCTCAAATCATTATACAAAGAAGTGATACGCGAAGAAGGTACAGAAGAAGAATTGAGTTCACTGTCTACATTCATCAGCTTCCTTAAAAATAGAATGATTCCATTTAAAGATTGGGAACAAGTACCTGGACCTTTTGAAAAGGCTGGTAGCATCGCGTTAAAATACGAACAATATAAGACGAAAATGATCGGGCATTTGCTGCTTGATTTTGACGATATGCTCACGATAGCAGAACAGGCATTGCGTATGGATGAACAACTTGCGGAGCGATTTCGCAGTCAGTTCGATTATATTTTGACGGATGAAAGCCAAGACACCTCGCTTGTTCAGCACCGAATTGTTGAGCATCTTGTTGCGCATCATGGAAATCTCTGCGTAGTGGCGGATGATGATCAGTCAATCTATACGTGGCGGGGCGCTGATCCAAACTATTTGTTGGATTTCAAGAAAGTGTATCCTGATGCTGAATTGCTTATGATGGAACAAAATTACCGCTCTTCTAAGGAAATTGTTGAGACAGCTGCAAAATTCATTAAACGGAATCGGAATCGGTATGAAAAGGAAATGCGTACTGAGAATAAAGAGAGTGGCCCTATTTTCATTAAACAATTCGAGGATCCAAAACAGCTTTTAGAATATGTCACATATGAATTATTGAACGAGAAAAACTTGAACGAAGTCGCAATCTTATTTAGAAATAATTCCTCATCGACACTATATGTTAACGAGCTTCATAGAAGGGGAATTCCTTTTTATATGAAAGATGCGGATGACAAGTTCTTTTCCCATTGGATTGTGGAAGATATTCTGAATTTCATGAGACTGAGTTTCAATGTTGAAAGGAAGGATGTTTTCTCGAAAATCGCAATGAAGATGAATTTGTTCATCTCAAGAAAGATGCTTGCGGAGTTCGAAAGGAAATCAACTTCGGGGAATGTCTTTAATGCATTTCAACATGCTGTCCAACTAAAGGGCAGCCAAGTTGAAAAATTAAACTCTTATAAGGGAGTTTACGATAGAATCCCTGATATGCGCCCTGCACAAGTGATCCGGATGATCCGATATGAACTTGAATATGAAGAAGCACTGAGAAGTCGTGCGCAGAAATTTGGTTATCGGATAGATAATTTACTCGGTATTTTAGATACCCTTGAAGGAATCGCCTCCCAATTGCGGACGATGGTCGACTTTGCAAACCGCTTAAAGGAATTGGAAACCGCAGTTCAGCAGGCGAAATTTAACCCTCCAGATGACGCGTTGACATTGTCTACATTCCACAGTGCAAAGGGGCTGGAGTTTAGGCGTGTTTTCATGATTGACTTAGTGAAAGGCATTATTCCTTCAGAGGAAGATGAAACCGATCCTTTGTTAATGGAGGAAGCGAGACGACTGTTTTATGTAGGAATGACACGAGCAAAGGATCGTCTGGAATTGCTATCCTATCAAAAACAAAATGGAAAGACAAAAGAGGATTCACGATTTGTGAATGAAGTGCGTGGAATTGTCATGAAACCGGAGGAGCGGAAAATGGAAAAACTGAAAAAAGTTGAACCATCCATTCCGATAGATCCGGATGGAATTCATGATTTAAATGAGCTGTATAAGGATTTGCATGTAATTCATCGAGTGTTTGGTAGGGGAGTCGTTTTGGAAGTGGGCGAAGCGGATATTCGTCTTCAATTTGGTGAGAACGAGAAGCGACTTTCACTTGAAATGGTATTATCCCGCCGGTTATTGAAAAAGGTGGAGTCATGAGAACGGTTCTTTGTGTTGGATTTGCCGGAGCGATTGGGGCGATTTTACGTGTATGCATAGGTCAATTCACATATGGTTTCTCGGAATTTCCTATTGCGACATTCACAGTAAATATGATTGGTACGTTTTTATTGTGCTTTCTTAGTACAGGCTTCATACAACGTCTAAAGTTAGATCATGATTTACAAACTGCCGTAACGACCGGATTTCTTGGCTCCTTCACAACATTTTCTGCTTTTAGTATGGAAACTGTAAACCTAATACAAAATGATGCTGTTTTAATGGGCTTATTTTACATTGCAAGCAGTATCGTCGGTGGGTTTCTGTTTGGAATGATAGGCATGAGAATTGGCAGGAAGGAGGGGAGAGAATGACGGTCATAGATATATTTACCATTGGGGCTGGTGGTTTTCTTGGCGCCGTCATTCGGTATTTCATATCCGGCAAGTTTAATAAAGATGGGAGAGCACTGCCGTTTGGTACGTTATTCGTAAATATAGCTGGGTCCTTGCTGATCGGTTTTGTAGCCGGCTTAGGGGTTACAAAACCGTGGACGCTTTTTCTTGTATCTGGATTCGCTGGTGCCTTTACAACATTTTCAACATTGACTAAAGAATTATTGCAGTTTTGGATAGGGAAACGAAAAAAACAATTTTTTATTTACCTCTTCCTGACATATGGTATTGGAATTATAATGGCGTTTGTTGGATTTTTAGTTGGAAATGCATGGTGATGGCAGATAAATCCTATTGACTTTTTTGACAGGCATGGTAAGATTCAGAACATAAATAAAAGCAAAGACCATATTAAAATCAAATAGGCTTCGGAAAGTTGGCGCAGTAATTCCGTTGTGGGCAGCAAGTAGAGACTGAATGTATAGTGGGAATTCAGGCAGCGACAGGAATGAATTACACCAACGAAATTTTCCTTTTTAATGAAGTGGATGGCAGATGGACTGTCGTCAAATAGGGTGGTATCGCGGAGAACTCCTTCGTCCCTTTTTACGGGATGAAAGGGTTTTTTTGTGTTCAATATAGACTAAGGAGGAGTGCGTTATGTTTAAAATTAAAGCAATTCATACACCGTCATTTTCGGAATCAATCACGCTTATTGCTGGGATCGTTCTAATGATAGGTGTTTGCCTCATACTATTCGATGCTGTTCCTCATTTACCGCTTCTTTTTTCGGTTTTACTATTAATCGCATATGGCCTGCTTAAACGAATACCGTACCGCGCACTTGAAAAAGGTCTGATTGAAGGTGCGGGTTCTGGGATGAGTGCCGTCTTCCTGTTTTTCTTCATCGGCCTGCTCATAAGCAGCTATATGATGAGCGGGACAATTCCTACGTTGATATACGCAGGATTTCAAATAATAACCCCTACGTTCTTTTTTGCGATTGTTTTTATCGTTACCTCTATTGTTGGCGTCTCAATTGGAAGTTCCCTGACGACTGTTGCAACAGTAGGTGTAGCTTTTATCGGAATGGCAAGTATACTTGAAGTTTCCTTGCCATTGGCAGCTGGAGCAATCGTTTCAGGAGCGTTTTTCGGTGATAAGATGTCCCCGTTATCAGATACAACTAACCTTGCATCCTCTATTGTTGGTGTTGATCTTTTTGAACATATTCGTAATATGGGGTGGACTACTGTACCGGCTTTTATCCTGACAACGATTTTCTTTGGAATTTTATCTCCAAGTGTAAATACAGGGGATTTTGATAAAATAGATGTTTTCCAAAAGACACTTTTGGGAACTGGGATGATTCATTGGTATACGGTCATTCCGCTCTTAACCCTATTTATATTGACAATCAAAAAGGTGCCAGCACTTCTGACTTTGGCTATTAGTTCGGCAGTAGCGGTACTTCTGTCATTCTTGCATCATACTTATGGTTTTGCTGACGTAATGGGGATTTTATTTAAAGGATTTGTTTCCTCAACTGGTGTAGAAGATGTTGATAAACTGCTGACAGGCGGCGGTATGGAAAGCATGATGTTTACTGTTTCATTAGTATTACTTGCGTTAAGCATGGGAGGATTATTGTTTACGTTAGGGATTATCCAAAGTTTATTAGAAGGAATCGAAGTTCTTTTGAAGAAAGTTTCCTCAGTCATATTGGCTTCGGCTGTCACAGCAATCGGAATTAATGTATTGATCGGTGAGCAGTATTTATCGATTTTATTGACAGGCCAAGCATTTCAGTCGTCTTATGAAAAAGTTGGTCTTGCCAATAAAAATCTTAGTCGTGTCATTGAAGATGCGGGTACGGTAGTGAATCCGCTTGTACCGTGGAGTGTATGCGGGATTTTCATCTCGCAAGTGTTGGGTGTTACGACATTGGAGTATCTTCCATTTGCATTCTTTTGTTTACTGTCTCCTATCTTGACGATTCTTTTCGGATATTTGGGAAAGACGTTGACACGTATCTCATAAATGACAAAACACCAAGGAGACGCAGCCTTGGTGTTCTGTCATTTATTCAGTAGAAATTCTTCCTTATAATTTGTGGCTTCCTTCAACGCCTTCTCCTCAGTCGGAATTCGTACAGTCATCATCCAACAATTAAGGAGTGTGAATAAAGCGGCTGTGAAAAACGCGTTGAACAATAAAGGAAGGATAAGCAATTCAGTTGCAACGATTATATAGTTTGGATGGCGGATCCATTTATAGGGACCTTTCCGCACTACTTGAGCATTTGGGAGGACGATGATTTTCGTATTCCAGAACTTGCCCAATGAGGCAAGGCACCAGATCCGTAAAAGTTGAGTCGCAAGAAAAATGGCTAACAAGACTGGCCAAATCGACGATAGTTGACGATTTAAAAAGAGAACTTCCAAAAACAAGGAGATGAAAAAGAGGATATGCATCCCCACCATAAATGGATAGTGAGTTGCCCCCGCTTCAAAAGCTCCATGATCCTTCATCCACTTTTCATTTCGCCTTGCGACAAGCAATTCAATGAGACGTTGAAGAATGACGATAGAAATGACGATTCCAAATACCATCTATCTCTCACCTCAATTCCACTTCAACAACAGCAATTCACCGCAAAAACCAGGACCTAATGCAGCCATTAAACCGTATTCGCCGGGCTCAGGAGAAGATTCCATGAACCGTTTAAGAACGTATAGAATTGTTGGTGAAGACATATTGCCATGATTCCTTAGAACGTCCCTTGAAATATCTGTTTTGGATGAATCGAATTGTAAAGCATTTTCATAAGCAGTCAGCACTTTCTTTCCTCCAGGATGTGCGACGAAATGAGTGATATCGTTTTTAGTCAAATTATTTGAGGCTAAGAATTCATGGACAAAAGGGCCGAGCCAATTTGTGATGATTGCCGGTATGCTTTTTGAGAAGACAACGTATAATCCATTGTTTTTAATGTCCCAGCCCATAACATCAACAGAATCCGGCATCAACTTCGACGTAGTTGCAATGATAGTTGGAACTGTTGTGTTCAATGCAATTTCGGATTGATCGCCTGTAATTAATGCACAAGCGACACCATCCGAAAAGAGCGAAACACCGACGAGATTGCTTTTCGAATAATCGTCTTTTTGAAACGTCAAACTACAAAACTCGATTGAGAGCACTAGTACATTAGCTTTCGGAAATGCCTTGCAATATTCGAATGCCCGGCTTACTCCCGCAGCTCCGCCTGCACACCCAAGCCCCCATATCGGAATTCGTTTTGTGTCATCCCGGAATGGTACCAGGTTCATGATGCGAGCATCTATGCTTGGTGTTGAAATACCTGTGCTTGAAATGAAAAAAATGGCGTCAATTTCAGAAGGATCAACGGCTTCTTCCAGAGTTTGTGAATTATAAAGGCAAGCTTCAACAGCCTCAACACCTAAATTTACGGCATGATGAATATATAATTCATTCCGTTCTTCAAAATCATGGGCTTGCCCATACCACTCAAGCGGCATGCATACATCTCGTCTTTCGATATCGCCATTTTGAAAGACTTTTAAAAGCCTTTCGATATCTTTGAATCTTTGACTGAATAGAGAGCGGGTTAGTTCGACGGCTTGCCGCTGTTTAACTTCATGGGGAGGCAAAACAGTACTGACGGAAACAATTTTTGGCATGGATAAACCTCCGTTTATTTATCATTCATTAACCATTGCAGAAAAATATTAAACATATGCTCGTCCTTTTAGAAAAAATAGGCGATTGGTATAGTTTATGAATCAGAAGGAGGAATTATGAAAGCCCGGCAAATAGTCGGGCTTCAATTAGAAGGAGTGATTAAGGTATTGCATAATTCGCGGAGTTTTTTCATGAACCGTTCATTGTTTTCTTTTGAACGCTTTTTAGGACCTCGAAGCCTTCCTCCCGCAGCCCGGATTTTTTGCGCTGCATGGCGGGCGAATAGAAGTTGGTCTATATTCTCTTCGGTATAGCGTCTACCATTCTGATCAATCGGATGACCTTGTTTTGCTAATACCATTGCGGCTAATCCATAGTCTTGGGTAACAACAATATCACCTTTTTTTACACGGTTGACCAAAACAAAATCGACTGCATCCGCACCTTTGGAGACAATTACAGTCTCAGCACCGTCGCGATGCATTTCATGTGCAGTATCACAAATAAGAATGCACGGAAGCTTGAACTGTTTCGCAATGGAAATCGTTTCATTTACAACAGGACAGCCATCTGCATCTACAAAAATCGTCGCCATTGTCTCGACCTCTTTTCAATATTAAAGTATGGAAGCACGTGGAAGCGCCATACTGTAAATGGATTGATGTCTACTATATCATATTCAAAAGTTTTAAATTAATTCAAAGAGGGAATGACAAGAAAAATTGGGTGAAGGAGGGATTTAAGATGAAGGAAGAAAATAATTACGGGATGACGATTGAGGAAGCGGAGAGCTACGGCCGTGGGATAAACGCAAGAAATGCAGCAGTGGAAAGAAATATGGTGTATGAGGAGCAGGAGATTATACCTGCAGATCAACTGCCACCGCCTTTAAGTGAAGAGGAAATTATTAGACGTGTTGGTTCAGAAAACTTTAAAAACCTTGATGATGCAAAGGTTATGAATTCCATAAACAGTTAAAGAGGGCGAGGAATCGCCCCCTTATATATATCTATTGGATATGGGATCTATCTATTGAATCCAGGAGTTTATCTATTGAATTTGGCAATATATCTATCAAATAATAGATCTTATCTATTGAATCCACAAATATATCACCAAAACGAGACTTAGGGCCTATGAATCACTTCACTGTTATTCTTCCGTTATCCGATTTCAACCGAATCTGATATTCTTCCGCACCGAAACGAGTACGGGAGTTTCTATCCCCATACACATCAATCCGTCCATGGCCTGTTTTTGCGTGGATAATAGCATTTGTAGGTTTGCGGGCAGATATGATTTCTATACTTCCATTATCCGTCTCGAAAGTGATATTACGGTCAAGATGATCCGCATCGAGCTTTATGCGGCCGTTATCTGTAATGGCAACCAGTTCACCTTCCACTTGATCAAGCTCAATCCTTCCATTGTCCGATTCGGCCTGGATGGAATCAGCTTCCACATTCCTCATCATTACCCGTCCATTATCCGTCTTCGCCTTTAACCGATCACTTTGGACTTTCGAAATTTCGATTCGTCCGTTGTCCGTCTCAGCATTAAGCGAAGTTGCAGCCAGTTCCGCCAATTCGATCCGTCCATTATCAGTGAATGCCTCAATATTTTTACTGATCAGTTTTTCAGCTTTAATGCGCCCATTATCGGATTTCATTGAAATGGACTGATAAAGCTTTTTCGGAATGAACACGTTCAATGCAACCTCCCTCGTATTGAAGTTGAAGATGAATAGCCAAAGCCCTTTCTTTTTCAGTCTGACTCGCAAAGTATCTCCCAACACGTCTGCAGAAAACTCCAATTTATCATTAGGATTGACCAGCTCAATTTTTGTCTCATCGTTTTCCGAAGGCAAAACAGTAAGTGTCCCATGAAAAACATCGATATCAACCTTAGTGAAGCTATTGTCTTTAATTGTAATCACTTCACTTGAAGGGGAAGTGGAGAGCCGTGTTCCTTGTAATACTTGGGGCTCTTCAAATGGATAGGCGTCTAATAGCTCCGTTGCAATTTTTTGCGGTGACCCAAGTGAAGCGGCAATTTCAGCTTCGGTTTTTCCATCATTTCTTCCATTTGAAAAGTACTCACGGATATCTTGCAGAATATCGTTTCTTTCCTCAGTCGGCAGTCTTTTTAAAGCTTGCTCAAGTTCCATGATAAATTGGTTTTCAGTCATTACGAACACCTTCCTCGATTAATTTATTTACACCTTCTGTGAAATTACGCCATTCATTTAATTGCTCATGTAAGTACTCACGCCCTGAATCCGTCAACTTATAATATTTACGGGGAGGCCCTTCGGATGATTCCTGTAAATAAGTCGTAAAATAGCCTTCTTTCGTCAATCGGCGCAATAGTGGATAAACAGATCCTTCAGATATGGAAATCTGGTCAGAAATTTTCTGTACCAATTCGTAGCCATAACGGTCTTGTTTATCCAAAAGAACAAGGACACATAAATTTAAGACACCTTTTTTGAATTGAATGTTCACCATCTATACCTCCTTATTCAGTACTGTGTAATGAATACTACTGTGTTACGTGTAATATATCATAAGGTATTATTCATTGCAAGGTACTGTAAGGAGTTTTTTGAAACTATATCTGTATATGAACGTAAAGGATAAGTGGATTTTAATAATACAACAGTTGCTTTACGTTCCAGGCGGACGCTTTCCTGGGGGCGGGCGGTGAGCCAATCGAACCACGAAGAGTTCGATTTGCCGTATTTCTGCGTTATTTGCAGAAATTAAGGCATCCGTTTTGGCATTCCTGCTCCCTTAAGGTCGCAACAAACATTGCTCGCAACGCTACGCTTTTGCTCGCAAACGCAGTTCTTCTTAACGGCGTTCGCTTATCCCCAAGGAGTCGCCGCCTTCCACTATAAGCAACGAAAATTGCCTGGAATTAATAATTCATTAAAAAGATAGAACAACGCAAGGAGGAAACGACATGGATAGTAGTTATTTTGTTGGGTGGGGGACACTCTCTTTAATTAATGCAGGGATTGCGCAAGGAAAAAATAGAAGCGGTTTGAATTGGTTTTTGCTGTCGCTATTATTAGGCCCAGTCGCCACATTCTTTTTAGTCATTTCAGAGAAAAGATAATCTTTCAAAATGAAGAATTTATGGTAGACTATTTCTATAGTCGAAATAAATTAGCAATTAGGGGGAATTACTTTGTCGAATGTTGTAAAAATCATTTTTTCTGATGATGCACTTGTAACAGAAAACAATGCAGTTAAAAACTTTCTAGACAATCAAAAAGCAGGTCATTGTTCTTTAATCATTAAGGACGAGCAGTATGTTATCGTTAAAACCGATGATAAAAAGAAATCATTGGAAAAAGTGAGAGCTACAGCGGGGAATATCTCCCGTGACTTATCTTCACAAAAAATCGAAAAAGCTACTGTTCAAGGAACTGCACTTGAAACTGCGTTTTCTGAACTGAATAAAGAAGATGTCGCTGTTGCATTTGTTGAAGGCTGGGAGCTTGGCTCTTATCAATTCTCAGCATACAAATCGGATGCGGAGTCAACAAAAACTGCAATTGAAGTAGAAGGCGATTTGCACTCGGCTGTTGAGCTCGGAAAGATCCGTGCTGCAGCAACTGCATTTTCACGTGATTTGATGAATGAACTTTCGGATGTGTTGAATCCTGAAACGTATCCAGAAGTATTGAAACAACAGTTCGAAGGGAAAGACGTCGAAATAACTGTTCACGGCAAAGAGCAGCTTGAAGAGATGGAAATGAATGGTCTTTTGACAGTTAACCGTGGCAGTAAATACAAGCCTTCATTCGTGGAAATCCGTTACGAAGGAGATGCATCGAAACCACTTGTCGCACTTGTTGGGAAAGGCGTTACATTCGACACAGGCGGAATCAGCCTGAAAAGCGGTAAAGATTTGAGCAGCATGCGTATGGACATGGGCGGTTCAGCGGCAGTTGCAGGAGCAATGCAGCTCTTAGTCGATTCAAAGGCGAAAGTGAATGTTATTGCGCTCATTCCAATGGTTGAAAACACACCGGATGCAAATTCCGTATTCCCTGGCGAAGTGATCCGTTATAAGAACGGTAAAACAGTTCAAGTCGGCAATACAGATGCTGAAGGCCGTCTAATCTTGGCAGACGCTTTAATCCGTGCAGGTGAATTGAATGCAGAATACATCGTAGACATCGCAACGTTGACTGGAGCGATTGTTGCTGCGTTAGGTTCAGAAATCGGCGGCGTATTCGGTGATGAAGAACTTTCTTCCGTTATGAAAAAAGTTGGCGACCAAAACGGAGATTTCGTATGGCCAATGCCGTTGGTTGAAGCTTACGACAAGTCACTTGCAAGCGATTATGCAGATATGAACAATATCAGCTCCATGAATTTTGCAGGCTCCATCACGGCAGGTCTTTTCCTACGCCGTTTCGTGCCGGAAAACAGCAAATGGTTGCATGTTGATATGGCAGGTATGATGAGCAAATCAAGCGCAACAGGCTATTATGCGAAATCCGCAACCGGTTACGGTGCAAGGCTTTTGGCTGACTACACTGTAGAAGTTTCGAAATAATAACGAATGAAGAGGATAGATGTTCAATTTGAACATCTATCCTCTTTTTGCATTGTAAATTCTGTCTATTATGTATAGAATGTATGGAAATATCTGTTTTTAGGAAAGGTGAACTTTCAAATGTTCGATAACGGAGATTCGACACAATTAATAAAAATACTCAACGAATTATATCCAGTAGAGATACTTACAGTTCAATCTGTTACAAATGAGATGTTCCGTTGTACCGCCAAACAGGACGTTTATTTCGTCAGAGTCACCAATTACAAGTCTTATGATGAACAGCTTGAAGAAGTTACATATACGAACTTCTTGCATAAAGAAGGATTGGCAGTATCGCTCGCTATTTCTTCATTAAATCGGAATGTAGTAGAAAAAATAACACTTGGCAACAAAGAAATGTTAACCGTCCTATACAAAGCAGCACCCGGTATCCATTTACCAAGAGAGCAGTGGAATGCCGATGTATTAAAAGAATTAGGACGCCAAATAGGCAGATTACATCGTATCTCGCGGGAATTTGAAGAGATGCATCCAGTGAAGCATATCAATGATTGGCATGACAATGAGGAATACGCTTTTCTTAAATATATCCCTGAAGAAGAAACCGCGATTAGAAAAATTGCACAAGACGTTTTATCAACGATTAAGGGGTTGCCGAAAAATAGCTCGAATTACGGATTGCTTCATGGTGACCTGTGGTTGGAAAACATATTGGTTGATGATGATTTGAAATTGACGATGGTTGATTTTCAAGACTGCGAAAAGAACTTCTATATTTTTGACTTGGCAGTTCCTATTTACAGTGCGATCGAGTATTCGTTTGTAGGAAGAGGCAATATAGTCGATTACGGACGGGAGATCACAAAAGCAATTATTGAAGGGTATCAAGAGGAACATGAACTTCCTGCTGATATGTTGGAGCAACTGACCCTCTTTATTCGGCTTAAGGAAGTCTTTGAATACAGCTTAATGCATATGTACTGGAATAAAGAAAAGTTAACGGAAGAGCAGATTCGAATAATGAACCATTTTAGAATGAGGATTGAACGAAATCACTCGATTATAGATATGTAATATTTGGAGAAGTTTCCGTTTATTAATTGAATACTTTTTAAAATTAATCTAATATCTTAGTAGAGAGGTGGGGAAGCTGTATGACGATTCATTTTATGGTGTGAAAAAGCTAATCTGAATTCCTTTTAAGACTTCAAAACAAAAAATAATAGGAATTCAGGAGGAATTATAATGAACACAGAAAACAAATTGAACCATTTAGAAAAAGTACAAACGGAACTACTATTTTCAGGTGCGTTTTACGCCCAAAAGGGAAATGAAATCTTAAAGGGAAGTAGTGGTTTTGCCAATCGATCGGAGAAAATTGCTAATCTCGTGAATACAAGGTTTGCGATTGCTTCCGGCTGTAAAATATTCACATCAGTAGCTATTTGTATGTTAGCTGAATCTGGGGAAATTTCATTTGACACAAAATTAAAAGACTGTTTAGATACGGAATTTCCGCACTTTGATAATGACATTACCATTCATCACTTACTAACACATACATCAGGTGTTCCCGACTACTTCAACGAAGAAATCATGGACGATTTCGAGACGCTTTGGAAATCACGTCCCATGTATCACATTCGGTCTCCAAAGGATTTCTTACCGATGTTTCAGTATGAAAAAATGCAAGATCATCCCGGCAGTCCATTTCAGTACAACAATACCGGTTATATATTGTTAGGCCTAATTGTCGAACATGTGACGAAGTCCAGTTTTACCGGATTCGTTGAGGAACACATTTTTCGTAAAGCTGGCATGACGAATGTGGGATATTTCGAGATGGACCGTTTACCGGAACGAACAGCCCTTGGATACATCGAAGTTCCGGAAGGGACTTGGAAATCGAATATTTATTCTTTGCCTGCAAAAGGCGGACCGGATGGCGGGGCATTTGTCACAGTGGAGGACATGGGTAGATTTTGGCAGGCATTAACGAATCACGAACTGTTATCCAAAGATATGACTCAATTGTTGTTAAATCCTCGTGAGGTAGTGGATGAAGAGGACAATATATATTATGGTTATTGCGGTTTTATGGAGTTAGACGACTCTAAAAAGGTAGTAAAGTATATTCAAATGGGCTATGATCCAGGCGTGAATTTCCGTTCAGTTTACTATCCAGAAACCAAAACGACTATCATAGTCTGTTCCAATGAATCAGAAGGTGCGTATGAACTTCTGAAAGAGATTGAAAACACCCTTTAATTAGGTGAAATGCCTTTCTGAAAGGTAGGTCAATGCGGTGCTGCCGCATTGGCCTATATTTATATGTAATATAAATTGTGTATGGATTGTGAACTGATGCAAGCACTACGTTTAAAACTAAAAGAGGATATCAACGGATACATAATGTTGTGAGACTTTTTTGGAGTTATCCAGGTAGTAAAAAAAGGGGAAGCACTTTTGTTTTTTCAATATAAAAAGTACAAAGGGGTAATTAATATGCAAGAGATTCGTTATGAAATTATGGAGATACCAGGATATCGGGCAATCGGGTTAAAGTGGGATGGAGCGTACACAGAAGTAAGTAGTTTGAAAAAGATTATCTATAGCATGGGTAGTAGAGTAAGTGAGTTAGAATATGCAATCAATCCAAAGGTTCAGTTAGGTCTGTCTTATCATCTACGTCCCGACGGGTTTGTACATTATTCTGTATATGAGGTTAGCGAAGAACAGCAAATCCCAGAGGGGATGATGGAAATACATGTACCTGAAATGACTTATTTAATGATTCATCATAAAAAAGAACAAAATATCGGTCAGACTTATGACAATATCTATCATTGGCTGAAGGAAAGTGAATATGAGCCATTGAGGGAGCTTGATATAGAATATTTCGATCGTTTACCGATAAAACACGAAAGATATCCACATGATCGCGATGTTAACAATCCGCATTTTGATATCTTGATTCCTATTGTCGAAAGAACGTAAATTCATAAGATATACAATTAAAATTAAAATTGTGAGGAATACTTATGGAGCAGTTAACATTTCAAGCATTACAAAGTTACTTAGCGTTAAAATACAAAGAGGGTCGATCTTCATCGGGATTATTCATGAAATTGGTCGAAGAAATTGGTGAAGTTGCGGAGGTCCTAAACCAGCAAGAAGGTCGAAAATCGCCTTCAACAGATACTTCTTTGGAAAAAGAGTTAGTCGATGTAATCCATTATTCGGTTGCAATTGCAAGCATTAATGGAATTGATTTGTCAAAAGCCATTATTGAAAAGGATAGGCAGGCTGCAATTAAATATAATCAATCTCCCAATTTGGAAGAGTTTTTGCTAAGGAATTGAATAGAGGCTGTCCCGAAAGTTGAAAAGCTGACTTTCGGAACAGCTTTTTGTAATTATGCTGCTACGCGTCCAAAGCAAGCCGTTCCGCGTCCAAAGCGAGCCACTACGCGTCCAAAGCAAGCTGTTTTACATATTTATAAAGGTTCTCGTCACTCACAAACAACAATCTGCCGCTCGAATGTCCCCTTTTTCGCTATACATCGATCCACAATCTCAAACCCTGCCTCAGTGATCATATGATCCATTGGTTCAATCGTGACAACAACTAACTTGGAAGTGATCCGTCTGGCATTTCTTAAAATGTCCAGCTGTCCTTCTGCAGTTATATGTGTAAACAAATTATACGGCATGTCGATAATCGCAGCATCATATGTATCTGTCACTTCGGATATAGGGCCCATGACAACTTCACCTTCCAACCCGAAGTACGCAAGGTTTTTTCTTGAGCCAAGACAAACGAGTGGGTTGATGTCCCTTCCGACGATGTCGATACCCATAGAGCGGGCCTCAACCAAAACGGTTCCGATTCCGCAACAAGGATCGATTGCGCGTATTCCTTCAGGGTGAGGGACTGCAATATTTGCGACAGCGCGAGCAACACGTGTGCTTAGCGCAGTGGAATACATATGGGGCTTTTTCATATGGAATCGCCAAATGGGCTCACTTTCCTGGAGAAGGCCGAAATACCAAACTTCATCCAATAAAACGATTCCAAAGTTAACTTCTGGCTCTAAAAGATCGGCTTCCCCTTGAATCAGTTCACCGATTTCCCGCTCAATAGAACGTCTTTCCGGATGATGGAGTTTTGGTGTTGTATCAAGGGCAATCGAGTTCAGGCAAGTTACTTTGAATGTTTTATTAGTGACAAAATCCGAGGCATGTCCTTTTAATTCATTCAAGTCGTTTCCGGAAAAAATTACTTCCAAGCGCTCCTTCATGAAAGGGCTTCTGCTTGGATCGATTTCCACTTTGCTTTTTATGACGTTTGATGGGCTGTCGTTGCCAAAGAATGACCGCATTTCCAAACGGCATAAATCATGTTCATCCACTTGTCGGACATACGTGTAGATGAATTCCTTATTCAAAACCTCAAATGCATGTTTCAATTTGCAGCCTCAATTGCTACAAGAAGGTTGAAGATGAATCGATAGGCAAGGTCCATTGCATCTGTAATTGGCATTTCAGTATTAAAACCATCCAACTGGTCGAGGGGGATATTTACATCCCAAAGCCCGTCTTTATCGGAAAACATGGCACTATATGTCTTAGATCCGACATTTGCGGCCAAATAATCCTTTAGGAAAGGACCCCATTTTTTCTGTACTTTCAATCCAAATAAAACCGTAAATGTCAGGAAAACATCGTCCGTTTCGAACGCGATGCCGTCAACTCCTATTGTTTCGAAGATACTTGATTCGACATAAACAAATTCATCGATGTTCCTTGAAAAATAGGAAACCGGTTCATTCATGAAAGTCCCATGTTCCTCTTTAATTACTTCTTCTGTCTCTTTCAGGCATCTTTCAATGACGGTAAAGCTCCATCCTTTATAATCAACTTCAACGTTTTCATTATATAACCCTTGTTTGACAGCATATTCTTTTTCAATTGGGAATAAAGGTTCGTTATTCGATACCAATTGCTCAATTTTCTCTTTTAACATGAGAGACACTCCTTTTCACTCTTCAGTATACCGTAAATCGAGTATATTTTGCCCATTTATTCCCCCGGATACCAAGGGTTCAAGTGAATTAGCACTTCATCTACGTCGGTATGCTCATCAATTATCAAATTTCGAATATTACTTGAAATATCATGTCCTTCTTGAATCGTCATCGTTCCTGGAATGCCGATTCGTAGGTCGACAAGAACGTAATGTCCATGTTCACGCGCACGAAGTCGGTCGATCCGTTTCACTTCAGGAATCGTGCGAATTAGGGCAGCAAATTCTCTCAGGCGATCTTCCGATACATTCTTTTCCATTAAAATATCCATTGCTTCTTTCCCAATTTCGTAGGCAAGTCTAAGAACAAGAATGGAGACAATCACACCTGCGAACGGATCACCGTACGAAAGGAAAGAAATATCGTACGCATCACCAATTAGTGCCAAACCGATTCCGATGACTGCAGCAAGAGAAGCGTATACATCCGCAAGATGGTCATAGGCAGTTGCAATAAGCCCCTTACTGTTCACTTTCTTTCCGATACGCATTGTATAAATATATAGTGCCTGCTTCCAGACGAGAGAGATGATTGCGGTAATCAAAGCAATGACACTTGCTTTTGCTGGCTCCTCAAAAAAAGTCTTAACAGCTTCATAACCGATATAGATGGAGGCGATGGCAAGAATAATTGCAACAATCCCTGAACCGATAACTTCTGCTTTTCCATGGCCATAAGGGTGGTCTTCATCCGCGGGTCTTTGTGAATACCGCATAGAGGTTAAAGCAGCGGCAGACGCAACGACATCACCGGCGTTATGGAAGCCATCTGCCAGTAAAACAGGACTGTTGAAAAGGGCACCAACAAGGATTTTTAACACAGTCAAAACAATATTGCTCATTAAACTAATCCATATTGCAAATACAGAAGCGATGGAATGGTTTTGTTTTGTTGTCATTTATTTGCCTCCAAACTCATTTTTTCCCCGGGGAAACAAAAACCCCTGACATATTGTTGTCAAGGGTTAGTGGGAATAAACCGTATAGTGTTGTTTAGTACAATAATTTGTCAATTTCATCACTCTTTTGCAGTCAGTTATTCAAGCATATCACCAAGCTGCAAGACTATCAAGAATTTGAGGATTGTTTTGGAAAGCTTTGCAATACGCAGGTCAAATCATTATAATACAATAAAATGAATAAAAATACATAATGGAGGTTGATTAGACATGAAGCTTTGGGGAGGACGTTTTACAAGTCGCGCGGATAAAATAATGGAGCAATTCAATACATCATTACCGGTTGATCATAGACTATTTCGAGAGGATATCGCAGGTAGCCTTGCACATGTTAGTATGCTTGTTCATGGTGATTTGCTGACTCCGGAAGAAGGGGACTTACTCATTCAAGGACTCGAATCGATTTTAGATGACATTGAATCCGGGGTATTAGTGATTGAAGGGGATTATGAAGATATCCATTCTTTCGTGGAGGTGCATTTGACGGAGCGAATTGGTGAGGCAGGTAAAAAGCTTCATACAGCTCGCAGCCGGAATGACCAAGTGGCTGTTGATATGCGGTTATATGCAAAGAATAAAGCGGTTGAGGTGATGGATGGACTTCAAACCTTAATTGATTCATTACATGCGAAAGCGAAGGACAATAATGTGATCATGCCGGGGTATACGCATTTGCAACGCGCGCAAGTCGTAACTTTTGGTCATCATTTAGGCGCTTATGAGCAAATGTTCAAACGTGATAAGAAACGTGTTGGGAATGCACTAAAATTATTAGATGAAAACCCTTTAGGATGCGGTGCGCTTGCTGGCACGACACATGCGATCGATCGAGAGGTGACAACAGCACTTCTACGCTTTGCAAAACCGGTCGATAACTTTTTGGATGGAGTGAGCGACCGCGATTATATGCTTGAACTCATGTCCGATTTCTCGATCATCATGATGCATTTAAGCCGATTGAGTGAAGAGCTGATTTTATGGAGCAGCCAGGAATTCAAATTCATTACGATGGCGGATGCTTATTCGACGGGCAGCAGCATTATGCCGCAGAAGAAAAATCCAGATGCAGCTGAGTTGATCCGTGGGAAGACGGGAAGGGTGTACGGTTCACTTTTCGCCTTATTGACGACGTTAAAAGGTCTTCCACTAACATATAACAAGGACATGCAGGAAGATAAAGAGCAGTTTTTCGATGCGCTTGATACAGTGCTTGACTGCATGGAGATTATGTCTAAGATGATCGATACATTGAAAGTGAATGCGGAGAATATGAAGGCTGCAATTAAAGCAGGATTCCTGAATGCGACCGAAGTGGCGGATTATTTGGTTAGCAAAGGGACACCATTCCGTGATGCACATGAAATAGTGGGGAAGATTATCATTTATTGCGACGCGGAGAAGAAGGCGATTGAGGAATTGACCGTCCAGGAGCTAACGATGTTCAGTCATAAAATTGCGGATGATATATATGAGTATATCGACTATGAAAATATATTGACGAAGGGGAATAAAACGTTGATGAGAGAGATTGGGGAGTAAAAAAGGAGCTATCAGGCTCCTTTTTTCATCCCATAATATGATATCCACCATCAACGTAAATTACTTCACCAGTCACTCCGCTCGATAGGTCGCTTAACATTGCGATAGACATCTTCGCAACTTCTTCATTCGTAATATTGCGCTTCAAAGGAGCTTTCTCTTCAATTTGACCTAAGATCTTATTGAAGGATGGAACACCTTTTGCTGACAACGTACGTACAGCACCTGCAGAAATCGCATTCACACGGATTGCGTCTTTTCCAAGGTCATTTGCTAAGTAGCGTACAGACGCTTCAAGTGCAGCCTTCGCTACGCCCATGACGTTATATCCGTCAAGAACGCGTTCAGCACCCAAATAACTCATCGTAATGATTGAGCCGCCTTCTGTCATATAACGACGGGCTTCCCTCGCTGTTGCAACAAGTGAATAAGAACTTGAATCTTGTGCAAATGCATAGCCGCTTCTTGTCGTTTCAACAAAATCATTCTTTAAATCTTCAGCATGTGCAAATGCGATCGAATGAACGACGCCATGGATTGTGCCAAGTTTTTCACCGATTGACGAGAAAGCTTGCTGGATGCTTTCATCCTCATTGACATCACATTGTACGATCATTTTCGGTTCCAGACCATTGCTTTCCAATGCTTTTTCAAGTTTCGCAAGGGAACGTTCCTTACGATATGTGAAGATGACATTTGCACCAACCTCAAATAGAGATTTTGCAACTCCCCACGCAAGGCTGCGTTCATTCGCCACGCCCATAACAACAATATTCTTTCCTTTAAGTTTTAATAAATCCACGATATATCCTCCTTAAAAGCTAATACCTAATATTAGTACCTGATAATAACAAAATTATAACACACTCTCTCTCAATTCAAAACTTCAATTCATCAGGTGTGCATTAAAACAGCAAAAAATATTTATAAAAATGCAGTTGACTTTATATTTATGCATGAGTATACTACTTTTAATGGTAAAAGGAGTGAGGATATGAAGATTGGAATCATTGGAGCTACCGGTTACGGGGGCCTTGAATTGATGCGGTTATTGCATCAACATCCGAAAGTTCAGGTAATCGATTTATACACATCTTCTGAAGAGGGGACAGTATTTTCATCGAAGTATCCTCATACAACCAATTTGTATGATCAACCTCTATTAAAAATCGATCAAGAGCAGTTAAGCGACTATGACGTCCTATTTGCAAGTACGCCGTCAGGGGTAACAAGCCAATTATTGCCCCCACTGATAGGTAAGGGACCGAAGATAATCGATCTTTCGGGTGATTTCAGATTGAAGAATACCAACGACTATGAGCATTGGTATATGAAGACTCCCGCTCCAAAGGAAGCTGTTGAGCAAAGTGTATACGGCTTGACTGAATGGAATACGGAATTAATCCGGAAGGCTGAGTTAATCGCAAATCCGGGTTGTTACCCAACAGCAGCCCTTCTTTCTTTATTGCCACTTATTAAGGAATGCCTGATCAATCCAACAGGGCTGATTATCGACGCGAAAAGCGGAGTGTCAGGAGCGGGGAACACACCCGGACCGATGAGGCATTTCAGTGAGACAAATGAAAATCTATCAATCTATAAAATTAATCAACATCAACATATCCCTGAAATTGAACAGGGAATTGAACAGTTTGGCAACAAAAAAACACCTGTGACATTCACAACTCACCTCATTCCGATGACGCGAGGGATAATGGCAACAAGCTATGCGCCTCTAATGGAGGACGTTACAGAAAAGAAGCTCATCAACTGTCTTAAGGAGTATTATGACGGGCGGCCGTTCATCCGTGTCATGACTGATACGCCCAAATTTTGCACGAAGCAAGTGTATGGCACGAATTTCTGTGATATTCACGTGAAAGTAGATCCGCGGACGAACCGGGCCACAATTGTTTCTGTTATAGATAATTTAGTGAAGGGCGCAGCGGGTCAGGCGATTCAAAATATGAACATATCATTAGGGTTAAAAGAGACAGCGGGGTTGAATCAAGTTCCGTTATTCATATAATGAGGAGGAAAATGTATGGTAGTTGCCATCCAACAGGTAAAACACGTTTCGGGAACAAATATCACTTCGCCGAAGGGATACAAAGCAATCGGTATCCATTGTGGATTAAAACATAAAAAAAAGGATTTGGCAGTTTTACTGAGCGAAGTTCCAGCGAGTGTAGCAGGGGTTTTTACAACGAATGCCATTCAAGCAGCACCCCTTATTGTTTCGAAGGAAGTCGTACAAAAAGGGAAGATGCAAGCAATAATTATTAATTCCGGTAACGCAAATGCATGTACAGGGAAACAAGGGATGTTGGATGCATTGACTATGCAGGAGAAAACTGCCCAGAAGTTCGGAATTGAATCGGATTTGGTCGGTGTTGCTTCAACAGGGGTAATCGGTGAAAAATTGAATATGGAGCCTTTGTTGAAAGGCATCGAAATGTTGATTCCAGTTGACAGCTTGGAAGGCTCGATTCAATTTTCACAAGCGATATTAACTACAGACACTGTTATGAAAAATACTGTCTACCGTATTGAAATAGATGGTAAAGAGGTCATGATAGCAGGCACAGCGAAAGGATCAGGAATGATCGAGCCGAATATGGCGACGATGTTAGGCTTCATTACGACTGATGCAGAAATCGAGTCTGTTCATTTGCAGGAAGCATTGAAGGTAGTGACAGACATTACGTTTAACTCCATAACAGTAGACGGGGACACTTCTACAAATGATATGGTACTTGTTCTTGCAAACGGGATGGCTGGAAATTCTTCCCTTACTCCAGCACATCCTGACTGGAACGCTTTCCTATATACTTTACACGCCGTTGCCCAAGATCTTGCAAAAATGATTGCAAAGGACGGGGAAGGTGCGACAAAATTAATCGAAGTGGAAGTGAATGGGGCGGTATCCAATCTCGAAGCTCGAAAGATCGCAAAAACGGTTGTAGGGTCTCCTCTTGTGAAAACAGCGGTATTTGGATGTGATGCGAATTGGGGAAGAATCATTGCTGCGGTTGGGTATAGCGGTGCATCAGTGGACCCACAAGGAATTTCGATTAAAATTGGTGAAACATTGGTTGTAAAAGACGGCGAACCTGTTATTTTTTCGGAAGAGCAGCTGCTTCTTTACTTAAAACAACCTGAAGTGAAAATCTATGTAGATTTGAACAAAGGAAGCGGGCATGGAATTGCATGGGGGTGTGATTTGACATATGACTACGTCCAAATCAATGCATCATACCGATCATAAACGGATAGTCTTCAAATTAGGTGGAAGTATGCTTGAGCGTTTAAGTGATGAATTCTTCTTGAAGTTCCACGAGATGAGGAATGAGGGGAAAGAAATTATCATCGTCCATGGCGGGGGTCCGTTCATCAATAAGGCTTTGAAGGAGAACGGTATTGAATCGGTAATTGACAATGGTATCCGGGTTACATGTGAAAAATCCATAGCAATAGTCAAGCAGGTATTGATTGGAGACGTGAACACATCCCTTGTCCATCAATTGAATAAGAATGGCATCGAAGCGATCGGCCTTAACGGATTCGATGGCAAATTGTTGGAGTGCTCCGTTTTAGATGAAAAAAAATATGGATTCGTTGGAGATATTCAATCGGTGAATAGCAATATGATCGAAAAGTTACTTGCTGCTCAGATTGTACCAGTGATTTCCTGCATCGGTTCTACGATTGATGGAAATGCGCTCAATATTAATGCTGATACGGTTGCAAGCTTTTTGGCGCTTGCCATTGGAGCTGATAGTCTTCTTCTTGTAACGGACACATCAGGGATAAAGATTGGTGGCGAAATTCAGCAGACAGTCTCTCCAACCCAGATTGCCAAATGGATAGGAGATGGGGATATATATGGGGGCATGATCCCTAAAGTGAACGCCGCAATTGCTTGCCTCGATGCGGGTATTCCGTCGGTTCAAATTGTAGATCAATTTGTGACTGGCACGGTTATTGCGTATGAGGGGGTGCTGAATTGAGCTTTTTATTCAATAACTATTCGAGGCGGCAAATCCACATTGTGAGTGGAAAAGGAACGATTGTCCAGGATGACAAAGGTAAGGAGTATCTCGATTTCATAAGCGGTATAGCTGTTAACAGCCTTGGGCACGCACATCCGGCAATTGTCGAAACGATAAAATATCAGAGTGAAAAGCTCTGGCATGTATCTAATCTTTTTGAAAGTCCGGAACAAGAAAAGCTTGCAGAAAAACTTGCAAAAGATACCCAGTTCGCCCATGCGTTCTTTTGCAACAGCGGGGCGGAAGCGAATGAGGCCGCTATAAAACTTGCAAGAAAGCATACAGGGAAACATGTCATCATCACATTCGAGCAATCCTTCCATGGCCGTACGTTCGGAGCGATGTCGGCAACTGGCCAAGAGAAGATAAAGCAAGGATTCGGTCCGATGCTTGAATCGTTCCGAACTGTTCCATTCAATAATCCGGCTGCACTTGAAGCAGCAATTAGTGATGATGTTGCTGCAATCATGCTTGAAGTGATTCAAGGTGAAGGAGGAGTTCATGAGGTCACTGCCGAATTCGCAGATGCAATTACGAATATTTGTAAGTCAAAAGGTATCTTATGCATTGTAGATGAAGTGCAAACGGGAATTGGCAGGACGGGAACGCGTTATGCTTATGAGCAAACCTCGCTTATGCCGGATATTATGACGCTTGCAAAAGGACTCGGAGGGGGGTTCCCGATCGGGGCAATGCTTGGAACGTCAGATTTATTCGAGGCATTCGGACCTGGGTCTCATGGAACGACATTTGGTGGGAACCCACTCGCAGTCTCGGTTGCACAGACAGTTGTGAATCATATCTTTGATAATAGTTTCTTGGAAGAGGTTCAACATAAATCGGATTATTTAAAAGGAAAGCTTCTTGAAATTTTGCCAACAACATATGAAGTCCGAGGCAAAGGATTGTTAATCGGTATTGATTGCAAAGAGGATGTTACGCTTTTTATTCGTCAAGCAGAGGCAGCTGGTTTACTTGTTGTTCAGGCGGGTCCTTCCGTCATTCGATTGCTACCTCCCTTGACGGTGACCGAAGACGAAATTAATCATGCGATTGGACTATTAGCATCCGTCTTGCATATACCAAGCACTCTATAACCTTTAAGATTAAACCAGATTAAGCGGATCTCACGGAATGTGGGGTCCGTTTTTATAATTTAAAAGAAGTCTAATAGTGAAATTATATGGTATGCTCGAATAGCGTTCCAAATTTTTATAGGGGGCATTTAGTTGAAGCTTGAGAAAGATATATATCATTCAAAAAAACTGAGTTTCAGCAAGCGAACTTGGTTGCTGATTATCGGAATTATTTTCATCGCTGCGACACTACGTTCTCCTTTGACTTCGGTTGGACCAATTATCGCACCGATTCGGGATAGCCTTGGAATCTCGAATGTTTTAGCAGGTTTTTTAACGACAATTCCTTTATTGGCATTTGCACTCATTTCTCCAGTCGTTCCTTGGCTATCGAGACGGTTCGGAATGGAAATCACTTTATTCTGTTCATTATGCTTATTGACGTTGGGAATTGTGATCAGATCGTTTGGGTCCATCACATTCTTAGTTATTGGTACATTTCTCATTGGGGTGGCCATTGCATTTGGTAATGTTTTATTACCAAGTTTGTTGAAATTGAGCTTTCCACTACATATCGGATTGATGACAGGCTTTTACTCTGCCTCCATGAATATATCGGCAACAATTGCTTCGGGAGTAAGTGTTCCTATTACTGAGAGAACCGCTTTCGGTTGGCAAGGCGCACTTGGAATTTGGTCGATACTCACAGTGGTAGCATTGTTATTATGGTTGCCCCAATTGAAAAATAGGGTTGCAACTGTATCAGATGTCAAACCAATCATGAAAGCTACATCAAATTCATTTTGGCTTTCTCCTATAGCTTGGGCAGTTACATGTTTTATGGGCTTGCAGTCTATGCTATTTTATTCGACGTCTGCTTGGTTGCCGGAAATACTTGTTACAAACGGATTGACTGCCGAAAAGGCAGGTTGGATGTTTTCTCTGTTGCAATTGGCGCAATTGCCGATGACGTTTATCACCCCCATCCTTGTTGGAAGATTGAAAGATCAGCGTATCGCTGTCGTTGGTGTCGCCGCTTTATTTCTCATCGGTTATGGAGGGGTACTAGTAGACGGATCGGTATTGATTCCCCTATGGATGATTGCAATTGGTATCGCTGGAGGGGCAGCATTTGGCATTGCAATGATGTTTTTTACTCTTCGAACCGATACTCATACCGAGGCTGCGAATCTATCAGGAATGGCACAATCATTCGGTTATTTACTTGCAGCAGTCGGACCAGTACTTTTCGGCTTCCTGTATGATCTAACAACAACTTGGACAAGCTCGATGTTCATCTTCTTGGTTGGATCACTCGCATTGCTTGCAAGTGGAATGATAGCTGGACAAAATAAAAAAATAGGGTACTCATAAAATATTTGTAACCATTAGCAATCTTTTCCGTCTAACTCTTTGAATATTCAACGGAGGAGATAAAGAGATGAAGAAAATTGGAGCTGTTGCGTTAACAGCGCTTTTAGCGAGTTCCACATGGGTAACTACGTATTCTGTTCAGGCAAAAGAGGATGTAATCCACGTGGTGAAGGAAGACGTACAGGATGCTTCTGTGTACATGAAGGCTACAGGGGTAATTACAAATATCGAGAACCGCGAAAATGCTCGGATGGTAACTGTGGAAGGTGAAGAAGGAATTATTACGAACTTCATGATTACAAATGATACACTTCTATTCCATAGCGGGAAGGCGGAAAGCTATGGAGTTGACAAGTTGAAAAAAGGGATGAAAGTCGAAGGCTATTACGATAAATACAAGCCTATGATTTTGATATACCCGGCCCAAATTACGCCTGAGCTATTCTTTGTAATGGATGAAGAACATGCGGGCAGCGTGAAAGTAGCGAAGTTTGATGAAACTTTCCTTAGTTTAGACGGTGAATTGAAATTGAACATTGGGGAAGAAACAGTATTGTTGAATCAGCAAGGCAGAAAAATTCAACAAGCAGATCTTAAAGGAAAAGAATTAGTCGTTTTTTACACAATTACGACAAGAAGTTTACCACCGCAAACACCACCAACCAAAATCATTGCTTTAGATAGATTAGACACAGAAACATACAGAATTGTTATGGATATCATTGAAAAAGATCATTACATGAAGGGTGACGTGAGAATGATTCCTCTTCGTAAGGTTGCTGAGGAGCTTGGCTATTTAGTTTTATCACGTGGAGAAGTGAGTGGGGCAATTCTTACTAAAGAAAGCGAGAACCGTTCATTTACAATTACCCGAGGCACGAAGTCGTACGGATTAAATAAAAGCATTCGTCAATTTGCAGTTGCGCCTGAACTTATCGGTGGCAATAAAACATATGTATCTGAAGAATTTCTGAACATGCTTTTAGGTGATGAATAACATAAAGTGAGAAAAAGCCTGAAACGAAGGGACCGTCAAAGACGTGCGTTTCAGGCTTTTTCTATTGCTTGTAAAGAACAATAGACGAAACTTATCCATACACTAAGAAGAGGAAAGCCAAGGGTGTGTGCGCATGAATAATCAGCATTCCGGTCAATCATATTCGATAAGTGATCTACTAAAAGGAAAGGATCTGGACATCATTGCCGCATCCCTCCTTTTAATCGGTAAACTGAAAGTCGATTCTGTTCAGCTTTTTAGGGATACTCCAATCGTTACGGTATCATTGATAGGTCAGTTCAAATCAACCGAAAAGCCGAAAGAAGATCGGTTGGCAAAATTTCTTGAGGAAAACAGTGATGTAACATTAACAGATTTATTGGAAGGTATGAATTTGACAAAGCAAGAAAAGGAGTGATGGATCAGATGTTCGGACAACAAGAATTTGATACAGGAAAGTTTTTGAATCGAATTATTTTACTGGTGTTTATATTATTATTAGTTTTCGGTACATCTAACCTTGAAGATATAAGCACAGTATAACAAATTCATCCCACTATATAGGAATAGGTAAAGGGTTAGTCTATCTCAAATGAAGCGATAGACTAACCCTTTAAATTTTATGACAAACGTTCTTTAAAGTCCTCGTAACCGAATTCTTTGATCACTTTCGGGCCGTCATTTACGGTGTTCAATACAATTGCAGGTAAGCTCATGCCATTGAAAGTATTGTTCTTCACCATTGTGTAATGGGCCATATCGGTAAATACAAGCTTATCTCCTGCAGTTAACGGCTGTTCAAACGAATAGTCGCCGATGACATCTCCGGCAAGGCAAGTTGGACCGCCAAGTCGATAGGTAATCGATTTTTCGTTTGGCTTTCCGGATCCAATAATTTCAGGACGATAAGGCATTTCCAATACGTCAGGCATATGGCAGGAAGCTGAAGTATCAACGATAGCAATTGGCATACCGTTTTGCATCGTATCCAATACAGTCGTTACTAAGAATCCAGTGTTTAAAGCAATAGCTTCACCTGGCTCCAAATAGACTTTTAGTCCATACTTTTCTTTCATGAAAAGTATCGATTCGATAAGTGTTTCAATGTCATAATCGGGACGGGTAATATGATGACCGCCGCCGAAATTAATCCACTTCATGCCTTTCAAATACTTGCCGAATTTTTCGTCCACAACTTTAATAGTCCTCGCAAGTGTGTCGGAATTCTGTTCGCACATTGTATGGAAATGCAAGCCGCTAATGCCTTCAAGTTCTTCAGGCTCGAAGTTCTCAAGCGTCACTCCGAATCGTGAAAATGCGAAGCAAGGGTTATACATATCGACTTCAATCTCGGAATATTCCGGGTTTATCCGGATGCCGCATTCAATCGATTTTGGATGGTTTTTCACCCTGTCCTTGAACCGTCTCCATTGGTCGAAAGAGTTGAAGACGAGATGATCGGAATAAGATAGGATTTCATCGAAATCTGTTTCCGAATAGGCAGGAGAGTATGTGTGTACTTCCTTTCCCATTTCTTCAAAGCCCAATTTGGCTTCCAGTAATCCACTTGAAGTCACCCCGTTCAAATACTGTCCGATAAGTGGATAGACGGAGAACATCGAAAAACCTTTTTGAGCCAATAAAATTTTGCAGCCTGTTCTGTCAATTACCGACTTCAGTAATTCCAAGTTTTTGATCAACAGCCCCTCGTCCACTACATATGAAGGGGAGGGGACTGCGTGTGGATCGAAATTTATTTTCATTTGTTGCATACCTCCTATCAATCGATCAGTTCAGGATTAAAGTCTTCCTGCCAAGGCAAACCGTATTCGTTCAATGCTTCCATGAATGGATCTGGATTGAATTCCTCTACGTTATAAACGCCAGGTTTTTTCCATTCGCCTTTCATCAATAGCATTGCTCCAATCATTGCTGGAACACCAGTTGTGTAGGAGATCGCTTGGGAACCAACTTCACGGTAGCACTCTTGGTGATCGGATACGTTGTAAACGTAGTAAGTCTTCTCTTCGCCATCTTTCGTACCTTGGAAAATACAACCGATGTTTGTTTTTCCTTTTGTACGTGGCCCGAGGGAAGCCGGATCAGGAAGAACCGCTTTCAAGAATTGTAATGGCACGATTTCCTGACCTTCAAAGTTGATTGGCTCGATAGAAGTCATACCGACATTTTCAAGCACTCTTAAATGTGTCAAATACTTTTCTGAGAACGTCATCCAGAAACGGATTTTCTTGATTCCTTTAATGTTTTGAGCAAGTGACTCCAATTCTTCGTGGTAAAGAAGATAAACATCTTTAGGACCGATTTCCGGCAAGTCATAAACACGTTTCTCGGAAAGTGGAGGAGTTTCGATGAACTCACCGTTTTCCCAATAGCGGCCGTTTGCCGTGATTTCACGTATATTGATCTCCGGATTGAAGTTTGTTGCGAATGGATAACCGTGGTCTCCCGCATTCGCGTCAACGATATCAATTGTATGGATTTCATCGAAATGATGTTTTAGTGCATGAGCGGAAAAGACTCCTGTTACACCTGGATCGAAACCGCATCCAAGAATTGCTGTTAGACCCGCTTCTTCGAACTTCTCACGATATGCCCACTGCCATTTATATTCGAATTTTGCCGTATCAAGTGGTTCATAGTTCGCAGTATCCAAATAGTGAACTCCTGTAGCGAGGCAAGCATCCATTATTGTCAAGTCTTGGTATGGAAGTGCGACGTTGATGACGATTTCAGGTTTGAATTCATTGATGAGTTCAATCAGTTCTTCAACATTGTCTGCATCGACTTGTGCCGTCTGAATCTTTGTCCCTCTTCCGTCAAGCTTTTCCTTCAATGCATCACATTTTGATTTCGTACGGCTTGCGATGCAAATTTCTTCAAATACATCCGGAACTTGAACACATTTATGTGCAACTACACTTGCAACTCCACCTGCTCCAATGATTAACGCTTTACCCAATCGAAACACCCCTCTTAATTTTGTTTATAAACCGCTAATAATAGTTCCCGCAATACTTTACAAGCAACCGCTGTTGAAACACCGCTTTGATCGTAAATCGGGGAGAGTTCGTTTACATCGCAACCTACAATGTTAAGGCCGCTCACTGTTAAAATACCATTCAATAACTCCATGAAGCTTACACCACCGGCTTCAGGAGTTCCTGTTCCAGGGAAAACAGAAGGATCTAAGACATCCAAGTCAATTGTTAGATAAACTGGTTTCCCTTTTAATCTTTCAACAACATCTTCAAGACCGTTAAAGTTGAATTTATTCGTAAAGACATGGTTACGGCCCCATTCGAATTCACTCCGGTCACCGGAACGGATTCCAAATTGGAAAATTCGATTGTCGCCTAAAATGTCCCAAACCCGATGAATGACACTTGCATGGGACAACTGTTCTCCAAGGTATTCATCCCTCAAGTCGGCATGTGCATCAAATTGGATGACGTGCAGATCGGGATATTGTTTTGCAACAGCGCGAATTGCGCCAAGCGTAACAAGATGCTCGCCACCGATCATACAAGGGACTTTGCCGTCTTCGACTACTTTTCGAGTATATTCCTCAATTCGGCCTAATGCCTTTTCAGGATTACCGAAACTCAGTTCAAGATCCCCACCATCGTATACGTTGATGTCTTCAAGGTCCTTGTCCTGATAAGGGCTATATGTTTCAATTCCAAATGATTCGCCACGCATCACTTTACTTGCAAAGCGTGTTCCTGGTCGGAATGATGTGGTCGAATCGAATGGGGCACCAAAAATGACGATTTGTGATTCATCATATTCGTTATCGCATCCGATGAAAGTTTCAATGTTTTTATTCAACATCTTTTAATTGCTCCTTTACGTAATTCGGCAAAGCAAACGAACCGACATGAATGTCCGTATTGTAATACTTCGTTTGCAGTCCAAGCTGATTCCATGCATCTGCATTCAAGTCATTGATCGGGTCGTACTTTTTAGAGGCAAAACCGAATAGCCAATGACCGGATGGATACGTCGGAATATGCACTTGATACACTTTACAGACGGGGAAGAATCCAGTGATCCGTTTATGTGCTCGCTGCATACCAAGTGCATCCTCTTCGTAAAAAGGGCTCTCGTGTTGATTGACCAGTATACCGTCTTCATTTAATGCCTTGTAACAGTTACCGTAAAATTCCCTTGTAAATAGTCCCTCGCCTGGTCCGAAGGGATCTGTCGAATCGACGATGATCAAATCGTATTCGTTTTCACGGGAACGGACAAATTTCAAGCCATCTTCAAAGTATAGATGGACACGTGGGTCATCCAATTTGGAAGCAGTTTGAGGTATGAACTCCTTACAAACATCAACAACCATCTCATCAATTTCAACCATATCGATATGCTCGATTGTTTCGTACTTCGTCAATTCCCTTACTGTCCCGCCATCACCAGCACCGATGACAAGTACTTTTTTAATGTTTGGATTTGTTGCCATCGGTACATGTGTAATCATATCGTGGTATATGAATTCGTCTTTTTCAGTGACCATGACATACCCATCCAATGTCAGGACTCTGCCAAATTCAGCGGTTTGCAGTACATCGATTTTCTGGTATTCACTTTTCTTAGTGTAAAGATGTTCAATGACTCTCATCGAAAATTGAACGTTCGGTGAATGATTTTCCACAAACCATAAATTCATTGCTCAGTCTCCTTCAAAACATTGATATGTTCAATTTTGCTATCTTCCGTACCTGTCATGAAGCTGCCTTTGTCTTTGCAGTATTGGATGTACTGCAAAATTTCAGGAGTGATCATTTCACCTGGCGCTAAAATCGGTATGCCAGGAGGGTAGGCCATGACGAACTCGCTTGCGATTCGACCTGCACTCTCATTAATGGGTAGCGTCTCCTTGGGTGCGTAAAACGCTTTTTGGGGTGTGTAGACGACTTGCGGGTTGATATATTCATGATCGAATAATCCGCTTTTATCTTTGCTGTAACGCCTTTTAATCTCCGCGAGGGCAGATACAAGCCTCTCGAGATCCAATCGACGGTCTCCGACTGATATGTATGCAAGAATGTTGCCGATATCCCCAAATTCGATTTGGATGTCGTATTCGTCACGAAGAATGTCGTATACTTCGACCCCAGCTAATCCTATATCAAGTGTATGGACGGAAAGCTTTGTCGTATCGAAATCGTAAATTGTGTCACCATTCCGTAACTCTTCAGAAAACGCATAGTACCCGCCGATTTTATTGATTTCATCCCGGGTATACTGTGCCATTTGGCCGACTTTATGGAAAATTTCCTTGCCATTCAATGCAAGGTTTTTCCTTGAAATATCTAAAGAAGAGAGCAGTAAATATGAGCCGCTAGTCGTTTGTGTCAAATTGATGATCTGTCTTGTATACCCTTCACTCACTTCATTATTGATCAATAATAATGAGCTTTGAGTCAGTGAACCACCAGATTTATGCATGCTGACGGAAGCCATATCGGCTCCGACCGACATTGCAGAGGCAGGAAGTTCGTCACTAAAATAGAAATGCGTACCATGGGCTTCATCCACAAGGACAAGCATTCCATGGCTATGGGCGAGATCCGTGATTGCCTGCATATTCGAACAGATTCCGTAATACGTCGGATTATTAATAAGAATTGCTTTAGCATCAGGATTTTCAAGGATTGCTTGTTTTACATCCTCAACGGCCATGCCAAGGGGAATACCAAGCTCTTTATTAACACCTGGGTTGACATAAACGGGGACAGCTCCGCTTAAGATAAGTGCATTAATAGCGCTTCGATGCACATTACGCGGCATGATGATTTTTTCCCCTGCCTTACATGCGGTCATGACCATCGCTTGTACGGCAGAAGTAGTCCCATTCACCATGAAAAAGGCGTGCTTTGCACCGAATGCTTCAGCCGCAAGCTCTTCAGCTTCCCGAATGACAGAAACTGGATGGATTAAGTTATCCAACGGCTTCATGGAGTTAACGTCAACTGTCATGCAATTCTCGCCTAAAAAAGCGGTCAGTTCCTCATTACCTCTGCCACGTTTATGGCCAGGAACGTCAAAAGGAACGACACGCATTTTTTTGTATTTGTTTAAGGCTTCCATGATCGGGGCCTTCTGTTGTGAAAGAATGTCCATTTTTCTTCCTCTCACTCTTCATATATATTCGAACCGCTGAATATTTCAATCATCTCTTTGCGTAAATTGTTTGTAATGTTCAGCCTTTCCTTCGGTGGTATTTCATACACATCCGTATTGAAAAGGTAATTTTGCAAATTGATATCTTTAATTAGCAGTTTTGTATGAAAAATATTGGATTGATAAACGTTTACATCGATGGCATCGTACTTTTGAAGCGTTTCACTATCAATATAATCTTGGATAGATGTCATTTTATGGTCCATATATAACTTCTTCCCTTTATTGTCACGTGTAAATCCTCTTACACGGTAATCGGTCGTAATGATATCCGAATCGAAGCTGCCGATTAAGTAATCCAAAGCGTTCAATGGGGAAATTTCCCCACAGGTAGATACTTCGATATCGACACGGAAAGTGGCAATTGAATTATCCGGGTGATACTCAGGATACGTATGGACAGTGACATGGCTTTTATCTAAATGGCCAACAACGGAATCCCGGGTTTTTAAAATATCGATTTCGCCAAGATTACAAGATTCATCTATTACGGCAACTGGGAGTGACTCCTCTGTAATAAGGATTGTCACACTCGCACCTTGTGGATCATAATCCTGTTTGCTGACATTCAATATTTGTGCACCAATAATTTTGGTAACCTCATAAAGAATATTTGTCAAACGCTCAGAATTGTACTGCTCATCGATATAGGCAATATAGTCTTTTTGCTCCCGCTCACTTTTTGCATAGCTCACATCATAGATGTTGAAGCTAAGTGTTTTTGTGAGGTTGTTAAAGCCGTACAATTTCAGCTTATTTTCCAACCTGAATATCACTCCTTTTCGTTTTATCCAATTAGGATATGCAGTATGCACTTCCTAACTTTAGGTATAAAATCATTCTAATTATAAAGTAAAAAACAGCATCGTCAAGAAAAATTAAATAGCAGTTGAAAAATGATTTTCAAGAAAAGTGTGAACATATATTGTAACTATTAACGTTATAATATTTTCATCAACAATACAAGCAAAAATAACTTTCAAAAGTGGGAGTAAAGCCGGTTAAATGCTTATTCATTTAGCCGCATAGTTTTGTAAGTTTCATTTTAATGAGTTCTGCTGCATACAATGGTTGAAACCACGCCCTGAATGGAGGGAAATGAATGGATATATTGCGGAAAGTCGAACACTTCCGTGAAGAGGAAAACAGGTTGAAGTGGGAAGGCACCTTTGAAGAGTATTTGAACATTTTAAAAGTTCGTAAGGAAGTTGCGCAAACTGCTCATTCTCGTGTGTATGAAATGATTAAAAGCCATGGGGAAACAAAAGTAAATGGTCACTCTAAATTCAACTTTTTTGACGATGAAATTTATGGGCTTGAAGATACAATCGAGCGATTGGTCAATGAATATTTTCATCCGGCAGCTAAACGTCTTGATGTTAGAAAGAGAATCCTATTGCTAATGGGGCCGGTCAGTGGAGGAAAGTCGACCATTGTGACGCTGTTAAAACGTGGGTTGGAACAATTTTCAAAAACGGATGAAGGTGCTGTGTATGCCATTAAAGGCTGCCCGATGCATGAAGACCCGCTGCATCTGATTCCTGAGCATTTAAGAGATGACTTTTATGAGGAATTCGGAATACGAATTGAAGGCAGTCTTTCTCCATTAAACACGATGCGCCTTGAAAAGGAATACGGTGGGCGGATTGAGGATGTATTAATAGAAAGGATTTTCTTTTCAGAGGATAAAAGGGTTGGAATAGGAACATTTACTCCGTCCGATCCGAAATCCCAGGATATTGCCGATTTAACAGGAAGTATCGATTTCTCTACGATTGCTGAATACGGATCCGAATCTGATCCACGTGCATATCGATTTGATGGTGAACTGAATAAAGCGAATCGTGGAATGATGGAGTTTCAAGAGATGTTGAAGTTGGATGAGAAATTTTTATGGCATCTCCTGTCCTTGACCCAGGAGGGGAACTTCAAAGCTGGTCGATTTGCGTTAATAAGCGCAGATGAATTAATCGTTGCTCATACGAATGAAACAGAATATCGGGCTTTCATTTCCAATAAAAAGAACGAAGCACTTCATTCGCGAATTATCGTCATGCCGATTCCGTATAACTTGAAAGTAAGCCAAGAGGAGAAAATATATGAAAAGATGATCCGGGAAAGTGATATGTCCCATGTTCATATAGCACCACATGCCCTTAGGGTGGCTGCCATTTTTTCTGTATTGACGAGGTTAAAAGTTTCGAAAAAACAAGGAATCGATATCGTGAAGAAAATGCGACTATACGATGGTGAAAACGTTGAGGGCTTTAATCTCGCGGATTTGGAAGAGTTGAAAAAAGAATACCCGAACGAAGGAATGGATGGAATTGACCCGAGATATGTCATTAACCGGATTTCATCCGCCATCATTCGTAAAGAAGTAGATGCCATCAATGCGCTTGACGTGCTGCGTGCCCTAAAAGAAGGATTGGATCAGCATGCATCTATATCCAAGGAAGATAAGGAAGAGTATTTGAATTATATTTCCATTGCTCGTAAGGAATATGATGAAATTGCTAAGAAGGAAGTTCAGAAAGCTTTTGTCTATTCGTATGAAGAATCTGCCAAGACAATGATGGATAATTACCTCGATAACGTGGAGGCATTTTGCAATAAACATAAATTAAAAGATCCGCTCACTGGCGAGGAAATGAATCCAGATGAAAAGCTAATGCGTTCTATCGAAGAACAAATAGGAATTTCAGAGAATGCGAAAAGAGCTTTCCGTGAAGAAATTCTTATCCGGATCTCGGCATATGCAAGGAAGGGCAAGCGATTCGAATACAAATCGCATGAGCGGTTACGAGAGGCTATCCAAAAGAAATTATTTGCGGATTTGAAGGACGTCGTGAAAATTACTACCTCATCCACAATGCCTGACGAAACACAATTGAAGAAAATCAATGAAGTCGTCACCAGGTTGATTGATGAATATGGCTATAATTCAGTTTCTGCAAATGAATTACTACGTTATGTCGGAAGCCTTCTAAACCGTTAATAGGTTTCAATAACCCGCCAGTCGTTGCATATACTAAAAAAATGAGTGGACTGGGGTAGGTGACTAAAATTGCATGACAATCAAAACGAGTCTTTTGTCGTCTCTCAGGAAGATTGGACGCTTCACCGAAAAGGATACCAGGATCAAAAACGCCATATGGATAAAGTGAAAAAAGCGATTCATAGCAATTTACCTGAATTGATCAGCGAAGAAAGCATTGTTATGTCGGACGGCAAAGAGATTATCAAAATACCAATACGGTCGTTAGATGAATATAGAATCCGATACAATCACGATAAGTCTAAGCATGTCGGGCAAGGCGATGGAAAGAGCCAGGTGGGTGACGTTGTTGCAAGTGATGGAAAACAGGGCAACGGAAAAGGAAAACAGGCGGGTGATCAGCCGGGCAAGGACTTTTACGAGGCTGAAGTATCTATTGCTGAAATAGAAGAGGCTTTATTCAAGGAATTGGAATTGCCAAATCTTGAACAACGTGAACAGGTGGATATTACCGATGAGTCTATCACCTTCAATGACATAAGAAAGAAAGGATTAATCGGAAATATTGATAAAAAAAGAACAATTATTGCAGCGTTTAAACGGAATGCAATGGAAGGCAAATCGGGAATTATGCCAATCTATAATGATGATTTGCGGTTTAAAACTTGGGATGAAGTAACAAAGCCGCAGTCAAGTGCAGTCGTTCTGATGATGATGGATACAAGTGCTTCTATGGGAACCTTTGAAAAGTATATGGCAAGAAGCTTCTATTTTTGGATGACGAAGTTTCTACGCACGAAATATGAAAAGGTGGAAATTGAATTCATCGCCCATCACACGATTGCGAGAGTGGTATCAGAAACAGATTTCTTTTCCAAAGGTGAAAGTGGAGGGACAATTTGCTCGACCGCATATGAAAAAGCGCTCGAGCTCATTTCCAAAAAATACAACCCGACTCGCTTTAATATTTATCCATTCCATTTCTCAGATGGTGAAAATATGTCATCCGATAACGGGAAATGTCTATCGTTAGTGAATGAGTTGATGGCAGTCTCAAATATGTTCGGTTATGGGGAAGTGAATGCCCATAGCCGATATTCAACACTGATGAATACGTACAATAAAATAGAAGATCCGAAATTCCGTCATTATGTGTTAAAAGATAATAAAGATGTTTACCATGCATTGAAGAAGTTTTTCCACAAGCGTCAGGAGGGGGCCGAATGACGGACCGAAGAGCACTGCAATATGCGGTTGAAGAAATAACGGAAATAGCAAAAGGGTTCGGCCTGGATTTCTATCCGATGCGTTATGAAATCTGTCCAGCAGATATTATTTATACATTTGGTGCTTACGGTATGCCGACGCGGTTCTCTCATTGGAGCTTTGGGAAGCAGTTCCATAAAATGAAATTGCAATATGATTTAGGGCTGAGTCAGATATACGAATTAGTGATCAATTCAAATCCTTGCTACGCGTTTTTACTTGAAAGTAATACACTGATCCAAAATAAGCTGATTATCGCCCACGTGTTAGCCCATTGTGATTTCTTTAAAAATAATGCAAGGTTTGCGAATACGAGACGTGATATGGTCGAAAGCATGACTGCAACTGCGGAGCGTATAGCAAATTATGAAATGATTTATGGAAAAGACGAGGTTGAACAGTTTTTGGACGCGGTGCTTGCGATTCAGGAACATATCGATCCTTCCCTTGTGAGATGGAGATATGGTAATGAAGAGGTAGAGGAAGAAGAAACGAAACCCGCAATTCGGAAAACCGCATACGACGACCTCTGGGAAATTGACCATCGTAAACTAACATCGCCCCCTTTGGAAACAACAAGAAAAAGATTCCCTGCTCAGCCTGAAAAGGATATATTGCTTTTCATATTGGAGCATAGCCGGGAATTAAAAGAGTGGCAGCGTGATATTTTGACGATGATTCGTGAGGAAATGCTCTATTTCTGGCCACAAATGGAAACGAAAATTATGAATGAAGGCTGGGCGACATTCTGGCACCAACGGATTCTTAGGGAAATGGACTTGACAGCAGATGAAACAATCGAATTTGCCAAACTGAATGCGAATGTAATTCAGCCGTCAAGAACATCCATTAATCCATATTACTTGGGACTGAAGATTTTCGAGGATATTGAACGCCGATACGATAATCCTACCAAAGAAATGATGGAGTTTGGGGTGACTCCAAATTCTGGTAGGGAAAAAATGTTTGAAGTTAGGGAAATGGATTCCGATATTTCATTCATAAGGAACTACTTGACAAAGGATATCGTTCAACAGGAAGACATGTATGTATTCGAGAAAAAAGGAAGTTATTATAAAATATCAGATAAAGAGTATCGAAATGTGCAAGATCGGTTGATCGCCCAGCGGGTCAATTGTGGATTTCCTTACATCCTCGTCCATGATGGAGACTACGTTCGAAATGGTGAGCTGTATCTGGTGCATAAGTTTGAAGGAACGGAATTAGATGTCCCCTATTTGGAGAATGTCCTTCCTTATGTTCATCAATTATGGGGCCGTATCGTCCACTTGGAGACGTATATCGATTCTAAACAAATCGTGTTCTCATATGATGGGAAAAAGGTTCATAGAAGATATGCATAAGGGGAATATGGCCGTCGCATTGGATATGTTGTCCATGCGGCGGATTTTTAGTGTGGAGCTTGTAGGTCGAAAGTAATGAAATGACAATATATCGTGGGAAATGATCGATAAGTGCCGGGAAATAATCGATATCCTATCCATATTGATCGATATAAAGCGGGAAATAATCGATAAAACTTAGGAAATGATCGATAACTTTATGTGAAGGTCATTCATGAAGAATAATTATGTAATTCTATTATTCTGCAATCTAAGGTAAACTTAATAGAAATGGGGCAAAAGGAGCTTGAAAATGGATATACCACATGTATTTCAGGAGAAAATAATAAACTGCTTCGGTATCCCAGGTGAAACATGGTTGCACGCTTTGGGAGCAAAAACAAAAGAAATAGCGAAGAAGTGGGGCCTGATACTTGAGAGCCCAGTAAATAATCTTTCCTATAACTATGTCATCAATGTCAAAGACAAAAATAATAACGAATACATACTCAAAATGGGTTTGCCGGGTTTTGATTTTCAGAATGAAGTAAGGACGGTTCAACATTACGACGGTAATGGATGTGCAAAAGTGATTCAATCGGATCTGGAAATCGGTGCGATGCTACTTGAAAAGTTGCAACCTGGTAAGATGCTTTCTGCAATTGAGGACGAAGAAGTTGTTATCAAGACGTTCTGCGAAGTCTGGAAATCTATCCGCCGGCCACTCCCAGAGACAGGCGAATATCCGACGATAACGAACTGGGCATCAGCATTTTCGAATTACCGTAAAATGTTCCCGACAAATGATGGACCAATTCCAACAGAACGTGTAAATATGGCTGAAACGTATATAGAAGAAATCATGCAATCTTCAACCAAAATTCAACTATTGCATGGCGACCTGCACCATGAAAATATTCTATATTCCACTGAACGAGGCTGGTTGGCAATTGACCCGAAAGGTGTGGGAGGCGATTCACACTTTGACCTTGTTTCATTCATGATCAATCATCTATTTACTAAACCCAATCCAAAAGAGCTGTTAAGGCTTCGGGTCGAAACAATCTCGGAACAATTGGATTTGAACCGTGAAAGACTGTTAGAAGCGGCAATTGGAATGTCGACGTTATATGCATGTTGGGGTGTTGAGGATAAAGATCCCGATTGGAAGGGTACTTACCAATGTGTATTATGGTTTGATGAATTCTTACGTGCGTAAATCAAGTTAAACCTTACCCGCTATCACTTTTCACGACATCGATATAGGGGTATTGATTAATGTACTGAAACTTAACCACATACTAACCGTATTATAGACAGAAATAAAAACGGGAAGGTGATCCGAATGGAAAAGCAATGGATGTCAAATGAAGAGTTTGACCGAATCTTTGACGAGAAATCATCCGAAATCAACGAACAATTAGAAAGTGAAATTCTGATTGCGATGATTGGTGATGTCAATGCGGGTAAATCATCTACCATCAATCGACTAATGGGGGCTGAAGTTGCCGAGGTTGGTGCAAAGCCCGGTGAAACAATCGAAATCAGGAAATTCGTTTTTAAGGAAAAAATCATTTTCGTCGATACACCTGGATTGGACGATATTTATAGTGAGCATTCCGCCGAAACAATGAAGTTTTATAAACAGGCAGACCTAATTTTATTCTTTCTGAATGCAGCGGGAACTGTATTATCAGAAACGGAACTTAAATCACTAAAGAAAATTGCTAAAGTGAATAATGATATAATCCTTGTGTTGAATAAAATAGACGCAGCGGATGATATCGCAGGTTTGGTAAAATATGTCGGGGACCATACGGATTATAACTATCCGATCACCCCGATATCTTCGCGTACCGGAGAGAATATCGGCTTGCTTCAAAAAGAAGTGCTTGAATTACTTGAGACGAAAAAAAAAGACATTTTAATGGCAACTAATATGGCCGATAAATCAGCGATTGCAAATCGTTGGATATTGGGAGCTGGGGCTTCTGCCGCGGCCATCGGGGCAGTGCCGATACCCGGCTCGGATTTTGTCCCTCTTACTGCTTTACAGGTAAGCTTGATGTTGAAGCTGTCGACCCTATATGGCAAAAAAATAACGAAGGACAAGGCGAAGGAACTGATTATCGCCACAATCGTTGGCAATATCGGAAAAACAATCTTTAGGCAAATTATAAAAGTAGTTCCAGGAGCCGGAATGGTTGCAGGAGCGAGCGTAGCTGGTGGAATGACAATCGCGCTTGGACATGCCGTGAAATACGCATACGAAAACGGTATCGACTTAACACCAAAATCATTAAAACCGATCTACCAAATGTATCTCAAAAAAGCCTCCAAAAATAAGGAATAACGAAAGAAAGGATTGATTCCAATCAGGATAGGTCTAATCGGAAAAGGAAATTTAGGCTTGTTTCTTTTACGAAAACTAAATCAAGATAAAATCTTATCAAACTGTAAGATTGTCTCTATTTTCGATGGAAGAGAAAAAGCGAGAGACGAACTTTCCATACTTGCAGAAAAGTACGGTTGTGACTCGTTTCAGGATATTCAATCATTCTTAGAATCGGATATCGATATCGTAGTCGAATGCGCTACTATTGAAACGGCTACGTTATACGCTTCAGAAATCATTAAAAAGAAAAATCTGATGCTAATCAGCATAGGAGCATTAGCAGATTCTCCTTTTGCCGATACTTTAAAAGAGAACGCGAAAAAATACGGAAAACGGGTTTACTTACCATCAGGTGCAATTGGTGGATTGGATGCACTGAAGGCGGCAAGATTGGCTGGTGGATTGGAGTCTGTAACGCTGACAACAAGAAAGCCTGCAAATTCACTCTCCGATGCAATTATTACAAAGGAAGAAATCTTATTCGAAGGAACAGCCCAAGAAGCTATAAAACTCTTCCCGAAGAATGCAAACGTTGCAATTGTCTTATCTTTAGCTGGACAAGGGGTGGACAAGACAGCTGTCCGGATCATAGCAGATCCAGCAGTTATTCAAAATACTCATCAGATTGAAGTAGTTGGTGCTTTCGGAGAGTTCGTCATGACGATTAAAAATAACCCATCTCCAGATAATCCGAAAACAAGTCATATTACAGGTTCAAGCATTTTAGCTGCGCTTGCTAATTTGGAAAGTGAAATCGTAATTGGAACATAAACGCAAATGGGGGAACGAGATGAGTCAGATAAATGAACAAGTTACAGATGATCACGTAGTCAAATCACTTGAAAAGAATCTCGCAATTATTCGATTTGACCTAAATCATAGAATCGCGTTTGTGAATGATATATTCGCGAATGCAATGGGGTATACGAAAGAAGAAATGATCGGAATCTCTCATAAGGATTTATGTTTCGATGATTACGCAACAAGTAGGGAATACGAATTGTTTTGGAATGAATTGAAGCGTGGCAGTAGCAAACAAGAGAAGGTGGTACGGAAGGACAAGAACGGTAATAAAGTCTGGCTTGAAGCAACGTATATGCCTGTTTTCAGTTCGAATGGGAATAGAGTGATCGGCATTTCAAAAGTCGCTTCAAATATTACTTTTAGGCAGGCCTCCATCACATCGGTCGTTGAAGAGCTCAGTCATATGGCAGAAGGGTTGACTGAACGAGCGGATATTGGCATTGTACGTAGTAAGGAATTGTTGGCCCTCATCGAAGACATTGCTGATATATCCCGTACCAATACAAATACCTTAGGCAATTTAGAAACCCATGTTGAAAGCATTCAGTATATCGTAAAGACGATTCGAGAAATTGCAGCTCAAACGAATTTACTCGCTTTAAATGCAGCAATTGAAGCGGCAAGGGCGGGCGAGCATGGGCGTGGATTCGATGTCGTTGCAAAAGAAGTAAGGAAATTGTCCGCGAGAGTGGAAAAATCCATTGTGGAAGTACGAGAAGGGGTAGAAGCAATTACAGCTGAAATCCAAAACATCTCCAAAGGGACGACTTTGGCTGAGGAAAATGTGGACCGCTGTCAGCAAAGAATCGAAGTGGCAATGGAAGACTTCCTCAAAATTGCATCATCAGCATCTGAACTTGATAAACAGTCGAAAATTGTATCGAGTGTAGTTTGAGTTTAAACGTTAACAAGAAGGTGAAGGAATTGTTCAACAGAACAGAAATCCTTCACCTTCTTATTCAATTAAAGATCGGATGCACTAAACGTGTCTCCTTCTTCAAGGTTTCCTGCTTCGAATCCACGATAAAACCATTTCTTCCTCTGTTCAGAAGTACCATGTGTGAAACTTTCCGGAACAACATATCCACGGGCTCTCTTCTGGATTGTGTCGTCTCCGACTGCGCTGGCCGCAGTCAATGCTTCATCTAAATCGCCTTCCTCAAGGACGCCCATTCCTTGCGCGTGGTGTGCCCAGACGCCAGCGAGATAATCAGCTTGCAACTCCAAGCGAACGGAATACTTATTATACTCTTCCTCACTTACCCGTGAACGAATTTTATTCATTTCATCACTTATTCCTAACAACTTCTGTACATGATGCCCAACTTCATGGGCAATAACATACGCCATCGCAAAATCACCAGGTGCTTTGAATTGCGTTTGTAGTTCGTCATAGAAACTTAAGTCGATATATAATTTCTCATCAGATGGACAATAAAATGGACCAACCGCTGCACCAGCCATCCCGCATGCAGACTGCACACTTCCTGAATATAGAACAAGAATCGGCTCACGGTATTCCATTCCTTCTTGTTGGAATATTGCTGTCCATACGTCTTCTGTATCCGCCAATACGACAGACACAAAATCAGCCAATTCCTTATCTTGCTCTGTCTCCACGTACTCTGTATTTGACGGAGCGGTTGTTAGATTATTAAGGATATCGCCGGGGTCACCACCTCCAAAAAACATTACAAGGAGAAGAATAACGATACCTCCGATACCGCCACCAACAATCGTTTTTCCTCCCATTCCTCTTCGATCCTCTATGTTCTTACTGCCTCTTCTGCCTTTCCATTCCAAATGAATCGCCTCCTTGAACTAACTTTTCTATCCTTTACCCTGTTTGATGATTGTTTAATAAAATAAATAAGACACCGATGGCCAATCAATCCAGCCTCCGATGTCTCTTCGCTATTTGGAAAACATGATCTCCTTAGGATCGTATCCTTTGAACGTGACCTCTAACCGAATCATCTTGTAATCCTTAAAATCAAATGCCTCCGCGGTTTTCGTGATTAATTCTGTTTCATCCGCTTCTGGATCCGGTTCAAGCTTTTCGAATGCCGCCATTATTTTCTTTAGGGCCTTTTCACCATGAAGACTGATTTCATCCTTCTTGTTTGAATACTCGGCTTCAGAACGGTCTTTTTTTTCTGTAAAGCTAACATGAAGCGCCTCTTTCTGTTCTTTCGTATCAATTGTCACTGTAAATGTTTTGATGCCATATGTATCGACTACATTACCTGCTTTTTCTTTCGGTACAATGTTTTGGTCGCTACATGCAGATGCGATTAGCAATAATTGTACTAAGAAAATGAAGGAAAATATTTTTTTCATATATCCATTCATCCTTTCCAGTGCACTACCTTTAACATAACCTGCAAATCACAGTGATATACAAAGCAGCACATTTGAATAATTTGTGACGAAGTGTTGATAAAGTAAGGGGATTCCCTGAAAAAAAGTCCGAAAACGTTTATATTACAAAGGATGAAATGTTATGATAAGAATTATATAACTTCGAAATACCTCTAGGGAGAGTATATAGATGACGAAAGAAATTGAAATTCAGTACACTGAAAATACTACAATGGATAAAGAAAAGGCGGGCTCAATTATTAGAGATATTAAGTCGCTATTCAAAGGTCCTGTGTTAATTGCTAATGCACTTCCCGTATTCGTTGGCTTTTGGCTTGCCCTTCATTTTACCGGCGGAACATTACTTGCGAACAGCAAGTTGTTTTGGCTCTCGATTATTGGCAGCACGATTTTAATGGGTGGGGCTCTTGTCTTAAACAACTGGTATGACGTAGATATCGATACTGTGATGAAAAGAACACAAAAACGTCCTACAGTTACTGGAAATATATCATTAAAGACCGTTCTTGGAATCGGAATTTCCATGTCTGCGATTGGTTTGATCATGCTAATGTTTACGACGATGGAAGCAGCAATTTATGGTTTCATTGGCTGGTTTACGTATGTAATCATGTACACAATGTGGACAAAACGAAAATATACATTAAACACTGTTATTGGTAGTATTTCCGGTGCTGTAACTCCGTTGATTGGCTGGGCAGCCATTGCACCTGCATATCATATTGTTCCGGTAGTACTTTTCATCATTTTGTTCATCTGGCAGATGCCGCATACTTTCGCGATTGCAATGCGGAAGTACGATGAATATAAAGCTGCGAATGTAGCTATGTTGCCAGTGGTTCGAGGATTCAAAATGACAAAACGGCAAATGTTCGTTTATATAGCTTGTTTGTTGCCACTTCCCTTCTATTTAAGTTCACTGGGAATGGTATTTATCGTCCTTGCAACGGTATTGAATATCGGGTTCTTAGTGATTTCAATCCGTGGGTTCTTTACGAAAGATGATGATAAATGGGCGTATGTCATGTTCCTTTATTCCGTTAATTATATAGCGATTTTATTCTTATTGATGGTGGCTGTTACTATGCCTGCATTTACTTGAATGGAAAATTTTATATAATACTAAACTGCTCTGAAAGTCGAAAGATGACGAAGGAGCGGTTTTTTTATACATGTATGACAGATTATTCTATATTAACAATTGATTTAAAATATTTTGTTGTGAATAGACCTTTTTTCGTATATAATCAATTAAAGTATCAATCTATTCAGTAAATTACTAAACATATAGGGGGAATTAGATTGGGAAGGATGTCATTTAGGCGTTTACTATTAGGGGTTGCAATGGCTTGTCTATCTATTCTATTAATTGGTTGTGGTGCAGGTTCAACGAATTCAAGTGAGGGAACTGAATCAACAAATTCTGGCGGGAAGAAGAAATTGATCGTTGGTACGGACGCTACTTATGCACCAATGGAGTTTATGGATGAAAAAGGGAATATTGTCGGAATTGATATTAACATTGTGAATGCAATTGCGGAAGCGGCTGGTTTTGAAGTCGAATATAAGAACTATGGTTGGGAGCCACTATTCCCAGCGGTAGATAACGGTGAGGTTGATTTTGCAGTATCTTCTATAACAATTACAGACGAACGGAAACAGTCATTTGACTTTTCTGATCCGTATTTCATTGCGAATCAATTGATCTTAGTCCCGGAGGATTCTGATGTGGAATCATTCAGTGATTTAGCTGATAAGAGAGTTTCAGTGCAAATCAATACTACAGGGCATCTCGTAGTTGCCGATTTATTAGGAAAAACAAGTTCAAAAATCGTTGCAACCGAAACGATGCCGCTTGCAATCACTGAAATGATCAATGGAAATGCGGATGCTTCTGTCGGGGACAATGCGGTTATCATTGATTACAAGACAAATAATCCTAATGTAAAACTAAAAACGGTTGAAGATGATAGTTTTGAAAAAGAATACTACGGATTAATGGTCAAAAAAGGAAATCAGGAAATACTTGATCTCTTAAATGAGGGAATCCAAAAGATTAAGTCGAACGGAAAACTAAAAGAAATTACTGGCTTTGATGTGGAGTAAATGCTGATTAATAAGCAATAGTCATTCACATCATGGAGGTGATTATCTTGGAGTTTTTAGGTATTAGATTTGAAATGATGGAAAATATTTGGAGTTACCGCGAGCTTTTCATTCGTGGAATTTGGGTAACTCTTGGATTGACAGCTGCAGGTTATGTTGGAGGGTTTATATTAGGGTTGATCGTCGGGTTGGGCAAGTTATCAAAAAGAAAATGGATTTTCTATCCGGCGAAATACTATGTAGATTTTTTTCGAGGAACTCCTTTATTGGTGCAAATCCTGTTAATCCACACCGCTTTGATTCCAAGTCTTTTCGGACACTCCTTAGGCTATTTTGTTTCAGGGGTATTAGCACTTACGCTAAATAGTGCAGCTTATAATGCCGAAATTATTCGTGCTGGAATTCAATCCATTGATAGGGGACAGATGGAAGCTGCCCGTTCACTTGGAATGCCCCATAATACTGCTATGAAATTGGTGATCTTGCCACAAGCTTTCAGAAGAATGATTCCACCGCTTGGCAATGAATTAATAGCATTGCTAAAAGATTCTTCACTACTCATGGTTATCGCGGCAAGCGATATTCTCTATGCGGGTAAAGTCGTAGCGGGCGTCTACCAAAGATTTTGGGAGCCCTACTTAACGGTGGCTGTCCTTTATCTTATTTTGACATTCGCTTGCGGGAAGCTCATCAATTATATTGAAAAACGGTTTAGCAATAGTTACGTACCGTCCTCAAGAAGGTCGGTTTTTAGAACGAGACGCTCTTCAATGGGAGGAGGGTTACGATGATTAAAGTTAGGAACTTGCATAAATCGTTTGGGCATTTGGATGTTTTGAAAGGTATTGATTATGACATTAGAGAGAAAGAAGTCATCTGTGTCATTGGTCCAAGTGGATCAGGAAAAAGTACTTTCTTGAGATGCATCAACCTTCTTGAAGAAATAACAGACGGTGAAGTGTTCATAGATGGTGTGAAAATCAACGATCCGAAAACAGATATAAATGAAATTCGTCGTGAAGTGGGTATGGTTTTTCAGCAATTCAACTTGTTTCCACATATGCGTGTGCTCGATAATATTACTATATCTCCGATTCGAATCCGGAAAATGAAACAAAAAGACGCGGAGGAATTGGCACTCGAGTTACTTGAAAAGGTCGGGTTGGCCGATAAAGCGAATGCATATCCCGAGCAATTATCTGGGGGGCAAATGCAGCGGGTTGCTATCGCCAGAGCACTTGCGATGAAACCGAAAGTTATGTTATTTGATGAACCTACATCTGCGTTGGACCCTGAAATGGTGAAGGAAGTATTAGATGTCATGAAACAACTTGCCATGGAAGGGATGACGATGGTTGTCGTCACTCATGAAATGGGGTTTGCAAGGGAAATGGGAGATCGAGTATTATTTTTAGACCAAGGTTTATTGGTAGAAGAAGGAACCCCCGATGAAATTTTCTCAAACCCTAAAAATGAAAGAACAAAAGCGTTCTTTAGTAAAATTTTATAGTTGTAACAAAGATGCCCTCGACTGTAAATGTCGGGGGCATTTTTAATTTTCTACACATGTCTGGCATACATTGAAGTGGAACAAAAAATAGGGAGGGGGTTCCCTTTGTATTATCCATATATCCGTCAACAAGTGAAGCATTCTTCTCGTTTAATAACGGTAGTGGGAAATGGTGAAGTAATGGCCGAGCCAGACGTTGCAACGATACAATTGGAAATCAATACACAAAGTAAAGAGCTGCAAGAGGCGCAGCAAGAAAATGCCGCATTGATGAATCAAGTGCTCCAATCTTTATATCAGTTAGGAATACAAAGAGAAAATATCCAAACGGTAACATACTCCATTTTCCCACGATATGATTATGTCGATGGTGAACAGGTTTTTAGGGGATATGAAGTAACCAATGCCATTTCTGTGACACTCTCGGATATTCAACAAGTTGGAACTGTTATTGATACTGTAGTGGCGAACGGGGCGAATCGTGTTTCAAATGTACAGTTTTCCGTGAGGAATGTTGAACAGCATAAGCAAGAGGCAATCGTCAAAGCGTTACAGGATGCACAAGTGAAGGCAAGTACAATTGCTAATACATTACATTTACAAATCGATTCCCAGCCTATAAAAGTAACTGAGTTAGACGGCGGTGGAGAGCCCCCCGTTGCTTTCAAATCAGTTACTATGGCAGCCGGCGGAACTCCGATAGAAGGAGGGCAAATTAGTATTCGCTCCATTATGAGAGTGCAGTATGAATACTGATGAAAATAGTTAGATTGAATGAAAAAAACCTAATCCCGTAAACGCCGTCCAGAGTGACTGCATTTACGGGATTTTACTGCGGAAGTGTCCCCCGCGTTCAAGAAACTGCATTTGTGCTCAAGAAAATGCTTCTGCGCTCAAGAAATTGCATTTGTGCTCAAGAATATTCTATTGCGCTCAAGAAATTGCTTTTGTGCTCAAGAAAATTCTTCTGCGCTCAAGAAATTGCATTTGCGCTCAAGAAAATGCTTTCGGACTCATTTTTATTTGTTTAGCAGTAAATATACAAAGTTAAAATTAAGCAGGTTTTATCGGTGCACTTGTAGAAGTTAATTAAATAGTATATTCAAAAATAAGGGGGAGAGTAGAATGGGGTATTTCGTTGAACGGGTAAATGACTTAAACGTATTGAATATTGATCAATTGGTTCAGGAAAGCGAGAAGGAAGGTTATCGTTTTGTTACTCGATTGGTATCTGATTATGCAGATGGAACAAATACATTCTCAAAACCCGGTGAAGCACTTTTTTGTGTAGTAGATAAAGATGGCGAGGTTGTTGCAATCGGTGGCATCAATAAATCCCCGTTTTCTCAAGATGAGGAAGTTGCTCGTCTTCGAAGATTTTACGTTTTGGAAAAGGTTCGACGCCAAGGTGTGGGGACTTTGCTACAACAATCAATTGTGGATCATGCGAAAAACCATTTCAAAGAAATCACCGTGCGAACTGATTCAGCGAAAGCAGATGCATTTTATCGTGCATGCGGTTTTGAGTTCGACGATTCTGCCTCTGAAACGACCCATATTTTACGGTTTGATAGCAAGGAGTGAGTCTTCGTTATGCATGTAAAAGAGTTTGGAAATAAAGAAGCACCGCTCCTCGTTTTTCTACATGGGGGCGGTGTAGGAGGTTGGATGTGGGATCGGCAGGCGGACTATTTCACGAACTACCACGTGCTCATTCCTACACTTCAAGGCCATGGGGACAGAAGTGATGAAACGATTTTTTCCATACGGGAAAATGCTGTTGAAGTGATCAAGCTAATAACAGAAAAGAAAAAAGGCGAGGACGTACATATAATCGGTTTCTCAATAGGAGCACAAATTTGTCTTGAAATCTTGAGCCTTGCACCAACTCTTATCAATTCCGCGATGGTCAATAGTGCGGTTGTCATTCCAACGAAATATATGATTCCCTTCATTACACCGACAATTAAAATGACTTTCCCACTTATTAAAAATAAGACGTTCGCTAAGGCACAGGCAAAACAATTGTATATGGATGGAGATTTTTTCACTAAGTATTATGAAGATAGTTTGAGAATGAATCCTTCCACTCTTATAGCGGTTTTAAAAGAGAATATGGCTTTCAAACTACCTGAAAAGATCTCAAATAGCACTGCACGTATTTTAGTGACTGCCGGTGAAAAAGAAAAGGGTTTAGTGAAGAAAAGCGTTCAGAAAATAGTTGACGGTAATCAAAAAGGCGAGACTTTTTTCGTATCGGGAATCGGACATGGATTTCCAGTGGCTAAACCGCAGTTGTTTAACCGGGTATTAAAAGATTGGATTGAAAACGGAGGTCAGGTAGTTGGAAAAATGGAAGGTATTGAACAGTGAATACACGTATAAGTCGCCGTTTGGGAATTTGCGTAAAGATACTTGTGAAATGTCTGATGGAACAGTGATTGAAGATTACTACGTTAACGAGTATGCAGATTGGGTAAATGCAGTTGTGTTGACTGAAGACAATGAAATTGTTTTAGTAAGGCAATACCGCCATCCAGGGAACGGTTTTTATCTTGAAGTACCTGCTGGGAAAATTGAGGAAGGCGAATCGTATGAGGAGGCAATCCGACGTGAAATTCGTGAAGAGACTGGGTATATTTCGGAACAAAAGCTGATCCTCTTAGGGGAATTCATGGTTAATCCCGCAACACAAACGAATAAAGTAATCAGCTATTTAATGACTGAAGCCGTACATATGCATGAGCAAAACTTGGATGAAACAGAAGTGTTAGATGTTGTGTATTACCCTTTTGAAAGTATTGAAGAACTGATTAGAAATAAAGAAATTACCCAGCTTTTCACGGTGACTGCTTACCATTTGGCAAAAAACTATCTATCTAATTCCTAAGAAAGCGACTGAATATAATGTACAAAGATCTCGATGTTCATGAGGACACGAATACGCTTGTACTCTTCAAGGAAACTCCTGAAGGAACAAATATGCTCGAAGTAGTTGATAGTAGAACAGGGAAAAACCGTTTATATACGAGTAAGGGATATGTGCCACTAAGTCCGCGAATTTCACCAACAGGTAAAGAAATCGCTTTTGGCTGCATGGATGGGAAAATTTATTCCATGAGCTTGGCAGACGGGAAGATTATACCAATCGTCGATATTGATGGGGTACGTTCGAGTTTCGGTGTGTGGTCGGCTGACGGGTCTACACTCTGTTTTAGCGGTCATAAAGATTCACGGATACCGCCTAATATTTATACCCTCGATATGAATTGCGGAGAGATAATTCAACAGACAAATTGCAATCGGTGCATTGATCGATTCCCGCATATTTCTCCATGTAGTCGCTACATAGTATTTACAAGACACCAATTAGATGAGCCAAATATGCCGGGAAGGGCAATGCTGCTAAATGTAATAGATGGGAATCTTGTTCAACTGCCACAACGGGACAATACACATTATGAAATCGGCAGGGGATGTTGGAGCGCGGATTCGGAGCACGTTATCCTAAGTGAACTGTCGGATGGTAAGAGATGCTTACAAATCTATCATGTAAGTTCAAATTCATTTTTGACAACACTTTCTTTTCCTGACCTTCAAGGAGGCTTTTTCTTTCAACAAGAGAAAAAAGTCCTTGTCATCTGTCAGCACGAAATCCTTGTTGTTTCAATGATCGATGGCCGAATCAAGAAAAAGTTTCCTTTGCCTGAAGCTATATCGATTGCCGCAACCCAAAGGGGGCCAGCTGCGGTTCTGAATCCCGATGCAACAAAGGTTTATATTTGCAATGAAGCATCCTCAATTTATCTAATAGATCTCATGCATGGGAAGAATGAGTTAATTATAAAGGATTTTGTTCATAACCTGTCGGAAAAGGAAGAGTATGAAGTGGTGTCCTATGATGGCCTCCATATACCGGTTCACCATTTCAAACCCGAAAAAGTGAAAGAATTAGGCGTTCATTTGGGTTATCATCTTCCAAGGGCGTATCCGATTGATCCAGAAGAAAAACTGGTAGCAAAGATCGAGCGAAATCCATTACATCAAGCGGCTGCCATTAAAAGTCCATTGTTAATTGTGCATGGCGGCCAAGACACAACGTCATCTAATGAAGAAGTGCTGGAAATGAAGCTGAAAATTGAGGAACATGGAGGACGATGTGAAGTGATCATCTATGAAGATGGAGCGCATGGGTTAGGAAATCATCGGAAGGAAGTTTTCAAGGAATTACTGTCTTTTTTGGAAGGAGCACCTGTGTCAATTTCAAATAGGGGGGGGTAAATGATGAACAGTAACCACGCGCTCGTCATCGGTGGAACAGGCATGCTTGCAGGAGTAACAACGTTTTTAGCGAATCGTGGGTATTCTGTTTCTGTGATAGGACGGACAGCTGCAAAGCTTGAACGATTGAAAACGGAAAGTCCACCTAATATGATTTTTCCAATCCAAGTTGATTATTATTCAAATGCGCTTTTTTCAGAAGTAGAAAAAGCGATTGCGGAACGGGGTCCATTTGGTTTGATCGTCAGCTGGACACCAAATTACCCTGCGCTTGAACAGATTTGCGAAATGAATGGCAATGCAATATCTTTTAGACTTATTCATGTGAAAGGTAGCCGCAGATATTTTGAAGATGAAGAAATTAGGGTCTCGACCAACTGTGTATATGAAAAAGTATTCCTTGGCTTTGTGAAGGAGGAAGGATCTTCAAGATGGCTGACGCATGAGGAAATCGCAGGCGGGGTCATTGAGCAGATTGTTAATAAGAAGGACGAGAGGATAATCGGTCAACTTCATCCATATAGCGAAAGACCGAGTTAGGGGTATAGGTAAATGTTGAAGAGAAAGTATGGCAGCAGATATGACTGGAAACGGATCTTGAAGAAGAGTTATGTCGAAAAGTATTATAAGACTTCCGAATTCAGTGGGCATGTGACCCTTTTCCGTATGGATGAAGTGAAAGAGCCTTTGTTCATGAAGTATGGCGAAAGAAATACTTGCATCGCCAACAAAGGATATAGTTGGTTGCAGCATTTTCCGGATGATGAACATTATTCAGTAACGACCGTTTTCAATGATGAAAATCAAGTCGTCCAATGGTATATCGATATTTGTAAGCAAAGTGGATATTGTGATATGAATGGTCCGTGGATGGATGATTGGTTTTTGGATCTGATTGTTCTGCCTACAGGAGAAGTGATTGAGAAAGATGCGGATGAAATAGAAGATGCGTTCAATCAACAAATTATATCGAAACACGAATATGACCAGGCATGGTTGGAATATAGGAAATTGAATAAGTTAATTGATGATAGGCGATTTGACCTTCTTGAATTAGCCAATGTGCATTTTACAGAGCTCTCAAAGAACATAAATATAAAGGATTGATAGAAATGGAAGAAAGATTTCAAGTTACTGAAATAGAACGAGAGAAAGTGATTAAAAATTATTTCAGAAAAGGATTGGATGGACCTCTCGATACGTTTCCAAGCAAAGAGAAAAGGAAGTATATCATTGCCCAAGAAATAATTAAGCGATTTGAAGTTGGAGAAGTATATTTAGAAAAAGAGATAAATGAAATTTTAAAAGAAGTATATCCTGATTTTGCAACCATTCGACGCTTAATCATTGACTATCGTTTCATGAATCGTAGTGATGATGGGAAGGAGTATTGGATTGAGAATTAAGAAGTTGGATAACAATAATGAGAATGAAATAGGTAGGTTAGGCAGTTTCATAGCGAAAGTATTTTCAAGGAATAATGATTTAGTGGAGCGGATGAACAGTAGTATTTCCGCTAAGTTCCATAAAGAAATATATTCCGTACAAAACGATGAAGAAATAATTGTAGTGGCTTCTACTCACAAATCTTCTTGGCATCCATATTGTATTTATGTTCAATTTGCCTTTGATCTGATCAGAGTTGATGAACAAGCTCTTCTTTCGATGATTACAAAGCTGCAAGATAAGTATGATGAACCAATATTTATTCTGTTGGATGACAGGTTTTATCGACTAACAAAGCTTTTAAGCCAAAAAGCATTCAGGATGATTAGAAAAACGGAGATTATACATATTGAACCAGTTTCCAAAGGGGAAATAGTGCAGGATGATCGCATATTGACTGTCAATGAAATTTGGAACGATGATATACGAATGAATAGTTTAGTTGAACTCTGCAAAAAGACATACACGGAAACCCATTTGGACAATCCTGTTGCGAACTTGCCTATGGATAGCTGGAGAGATGCAACTACGGATGGACTCATGAAAGAACATAGCTATGTCATTGTTGAAGGGCAGGAAGTTATTGGCTTCAGCCTTATGTATGAGGCTGAGCAAAAAAGTTGGGAATTAGGCTGGGTTGGAGTGGCTGATCTAACGATTTTAACTGATTTGGATAAGTTGATTCATAGACAAATTGAGGATGCTGTAAAGAACGGAATAGCATTTATTGAAAAAGAAGTCGATTCAACGTGTCCATATTCACAACATATTTGTAAGAAATTAAGATTTGAAGTGCCAGAAACACTATATGCGTATAGCAATTCAAGTGGAAGGTGTGACAAAAAGTGACAATTAAGATTGAACAAGTAAAAGTATAGTAGAACTGGCCGAGTTTATTGAAAAAATGAATGACCACCCAAGTAGCTATGTAGGTTTCTGACTCTACACATCAGATTGAGTTTTGAAAAGGGGATTACAGCATTGATTGAAAGTGAAAAAGATATAATTCGTGTTATTCAAGAGGACACGTGGATGATGGAAATATTAAAATGTGTGCAGTCATTAGATTTGCCTGATTGGTGGGTGTGTGCTGGTTTCGTGAGGACCAAAATATGGGATACATTATATGGATACGAGGAAAGAACCCCATTACCCGATATTGACGTCATTTACTTCGATCCTTCCAAAATCGATGAAGGTATTGAAAAGGAATATGAAAAAAGATTAACTGAGATTTATCCGGGTCAGCCATGGTCCGTGAAAAATCAAACAAGAATGCATCTTATAAATGATTTTACACCGTATCAATCATCAGTAGATGCAATTTCGAAATTCCCGGAAACCGTTACTGCTTTAGGAGTGAAGCTTGATAATATTGAGAATGTGGTATTAACCGCCCCACATGGTATAGAAGACGTCATAAACTTTCAAATCAGGCCTACACCCTATTTTAGTAGAACAGAAGACCGATTGATGGTATTCAATGATAGGGTCGACAAGAAAAAATGGAAGATCAGATGGGATCGTGTTGAGATTCAAAAGGGAAGGGGGCAATTAAAATGAAATTCACCATAGATGGCTCTTTGCTTTCCACTGTTATTTCTGAACTACATAAAGTATGTGCATCGAGAAGTGTGATTCCGATTCTATCAGGAATCAAAATAGAGGCAAGTAATGAAGGATTAAAGCTCACTGGTGGGAACTCTGAATTGTTTATTGAAACTACAATTCCGACTAACACTGACAGTCTAAAAGTACTAGAAGGTGGTAGTGTCGTTATACAGTCGAAATACTTTAGTGAGCTCCTTAAAAAGCTTCCTGCAAAAGTACATATTCAATCTGGTAGTAATAATGAGATTGTCATAAAATCCGGTGAAATTGTAACAAAGATTCCTGGTTTTGATGCTAATGAATATCCTAAATTACCAGATGTGAATTCACAACAAATTGTAAAGTTGCGCCTTGGTATACTCAAGGACACTATCAAACAGACCTTATTTGCTGTTGCGAAAAATGATGCAAAACCAGTGCTTGAAGGTGTGAGGATAGAACTTGCAAAGGGGAAACTTATTTGCGTTGCAACCGATTCGAATCGATTGGCGCGATGTGAAGTGAACGTTTCCTCAGACTTAACTGAAGCGATTGTAGTGCCTAAAGCAAGTCTACTTGAAGTTTTATCCAGTAAAGAAAATGACAATACAATCATTGAAATAACTTTAGGCAATCGTTTTTTAACAATGAAAATAGGTAGTACAAAGATGATTTCGGCGTTAATTGAAGGTAATTATCCAAATACAGAAACGTTAATACCGACAGCATATATTTCAACGATAACAATGAATCGAAAAAATCTTCTCGCTGGTATAGAGCGGGCATGCATTTTCTCGGGAGCATTAAAACATAATAATGTGCATTTGAAGCTCAGTGAAAATGGATCTATGAAAATAGCTTCAAGTTCAACAGAAATCGGTATGATTGAGGAAAGTCAAAAGATTGTAGAGATGCAAGGTAATGATTTTGACATCACTTTAGATGGTAAGTATCTGGCGGAAGCAATTAAAGCAATTCACGAAGAAGATGTTACATTTCAATACAATGGAAGTATGAGGCCAATTTTAATTAGGCCAGCGCAAAGTAGGTCATATGTACAGCTTATTTCACCACGTCGGACACATTAAAAGGAGGAAATCATGGGTTATATTGAAAATTTACGTAAACTTGTTGGACACCGACCATTAATTTTTGTTGGATCTGTGGTGATTGTCGTTGATGAAGAGGGAAAAATCTTGTTGCAGCAAAGGAAGTTTCCAGCGGGGGCATGGGGAATCCCTGGCGGATTAATGGAGTTAGGGGAGTCAACAGAAGATGTGGCAAGACGAGAACTTTTTGAAGAAACGAGTCTACATGTGGATGAACTGACATTGATCAATGTTTACTCAGGTCCCGAACATTTTATTCGAGCTGCAAATGGGGATGAGTTTTATGTCGTAACAACCGCCTATTATGCGGAAAATGCAATAGGGGATTTAGTTGTCGATCAGGCTGAATCCATTACATTTAAATACTTTTCACCCCATGAGTTGCCGGAGAATATTGTTAAAAGTCATAAAAATATATTGGATGAATTCCTATTGAAGCATTACAAGTTTTTGAGTGCGGTTAAATAGTTTTTAGGAAATGGGGATACATTGATGAAGAAGTGGACGAAGGAAATTGAAATTGAGACGCCAATCGAACAAGTTTGGAAGCTCCTAAATGGGTCATTAGAGGACATGCAAAAGATAATGCCACAAGTGGTTTCTAATGAACCTGTCACTATTACTGAGGGAATGGTTGGAAGTATCTATTTGCAAAAGTACAAAGAAGGCAAGCGGGTCATGGAGTATGAGGTCGAAACACTCGACTATTTTGATTCCCCGAATGAAAAAAAGCTTAAAGTCGGTTTTACTCTTGGTGGGATGTTTGAAATAACAGCTGGTTATGACCTAATTAAGATTGATGATGAAAAAACTAAATTCATCTATACTACAACAAACAGACCACTGAAATGGTTTGTGAAAATCTTTTTGTTATTTTCGAATGATAAAATAGTAGTCGATTTTGTGCAGCGAGTTAAAAAGGTTGCAGAAAATGAGGGGGCGTAAATCATGAATCAAGCTGCAAAGGATTATTGGGAACAATTTTGGGGAGAGAAAGAACGTCCGGAAAATGTAAGTGCCTGGATGTTTGGGGAAGCGGTGGATGAGTTGGCGCAAGCGGTTATAGAAGGAAGGAAGACGGCGACTTGTTCTGCGCATGTATTATATGAACTGGAGAATGAACCGGTTCCAGTAATTGACGAGTATAGCATTATCCTAAATAGTTTAAACGAGCCAGTCGCAATCATTAAAACTGTAGATGTATCAATAATTCCGATGAATGAAGTGACAGAGGAGTTTGCCTTGGCGGAAGGTGATGGGTCTTATCGGAATTGGAAAGAGATTCATGAACGCTATTTCAAACGGGAATTAGAAAAGGTTGGTTTGGAGTTCACCGAAGACTTGCTACTTGTTTGTGAGCGATTTGAGTTGGTTGATGTGAAACAACAAGCAGAGCGAATGAATCCAACATTATTAAGGGTCGGAACTACGTATATTCCTGTATCAAATGTTGACCTATCTGCTGAATGGTACGTAGGAAAGTTGGATGCGGAATTAAGTTATAAGGACGATGACAAAGCAATATTGAATTTAGCAGATCAAAGTTTCTTTTTAGTAAAGGCGAAAGAAAACGAAACATCCAACTTTTTGGATGTCTATGGGAAAGAGCGTTTTTCTCTTACATTTGAAGTCGATGGGGAAAAGGCTTTAAAAATGTTGCATGAGGTTTTAATCGAACGCGAAGTGAAGGTTGGCGAGATTGAAAAGCGTGGACACGCAGGAGTCAATTTCGTATTTTCGGACGTAGACGGAAATAAATTTGATGTGTGGAGCGAATTAAGTCCTTCATTTAAAAAAGATTGATAGTAGGGGAAATGAATGGGCCCTTGTAAGGAAGAATGGACCCTAACGAGGAAATAATGGGCCCTTGTCGAAAAGAATGGACCCTAACGAGAAAAGAATGGGCCTTTGTCAGGAAGAATCGCCCCTTGTAGAAAAACTTGACATGACACTTATCGGTGTCGTATTATCCTATTATTAGGATGCTATTTCAATAAAAATTATTAATGCGCTTTCCCGTAACAAGGAAAGCGTCATTTTTATTGCAAAAATTGATTAAAGTAATGAAATCTAAAGATACTAATATTAGAGAATGGGGGGCCACGATGAAGATAAATCAATTAATCGCAAACAATATTAAACGCCTAAATGCAAATCTTCCTGAAGATAAATCATTAGGCATTGCTGGATTATCCGGGTCTGGAAAAACAACTTTCTGCCAAACAATTGGTGAAGAGTCGAAGAAGCGACTCGTTTCATTATTACCGAAGGCGGAATACCAATACCTATTCCCGAATATTATGGAAACAAATTTCAGTGCCATTAAAATGGAAGAGATGCCATTAGTGCTTTTCTTAGGAAGATCATCGATTTCTTCTAATCCACGGTCGACAATTGGCACACATACTGGCGTTTTTACAGAAATTCGTACAAGGCTTGCCAATATATTCAATCTTTCTCCAGAAGTATTTTCATTTAATAATGAGTTAGGCTGGTGTCCGAAATGTAAAGGACGCGGGAGTAATAGTAACGTTGAATGTAAGGCGTGTGAAGGTAAACGCTATAATCAAGATGTAATGCAATATACGATTGAATTACTTGATAAACCGCATACGATTTCCGATATTAATAATTTGAGCGTTGAAACGATTCTCTCAGTTGCTAAAGAATTACATATTAGTGAAGCGAAACAACTGATCCTCAAAAATATTATCAATATGAATATCGGTTACTTAACAGTAAACCGCATAATGGGTACATTATCTGGCGGAGAACTGACTCGCCTTTACCTGGCGGAGTTCATGGCGGCAAGTGAAAACACCGTAATTATTATTGATGAAATTTCAGTCGGTCTCGATCGCCAAACATTACTGAAAATCTTAGAGCAGATAAAGCAATTGGGCTATAAAAATCAAATTTTACTCATCGACCATTCGGACACGGTGCTTGATATTACGGATGAGCAAGTTTTCTTCGGACCGGGCAGTGGTAAATACGGCGGGAAAATTGTAGAAGAATCACCGCGCCCACAACCTGTTTTTCAGGAACTGAATGTAGAAAAGCCAACAGAGACCTATATGTTTAAGGATCTTTACTGCCGTAATATCCAAATGGCTGAATTTGAGATTCCGAAAAACAGACTTGTAACCGTTACGGGTGAGTCTGGTTGCGGTAAATCTACACTTATAAACGAATGTGTCGCCAAAGATTTTGTGAAGAGATATCCGCAAGATAAATTGGTCACAGTTGGCCAGGACAGAAACCAATCAATTACGAGCCGATCGACAGTTGCAACGTTTCTTGATATTAAACAGAAGCTTAATAAATACAGCGATGAGATTGATGATATTTTTGAACGCTCGATTGAAGATATTATCGATGAACTGCCGAATGAAGACATTGCTCATAAACGCTTGAGCTTATTGATCAAACTTGGACTCGGTTACCTAACGTTGGAAAGAAAGACACAAACATTATCGACCGGTGAGTTTCAATGTGTGCATTTAGTTTCGGAGCTATTTACTAATTCAAGAAAACCCCATACTCTTTTTATTTTTGACGAGCCATCAAAAGGTTTATCCCAAAATATTTTAAATCAATTCATAGATAGTATCAGGCTAATTCTTGAAGACGAAACTGTTTCAATTATTATGATTGAACATAATGAATACATGATGGAAAGCTCCGATTTCATCGTTGATTTTGGGAAGAGAATGAGTGATCCTGTTACACATTTAGAAGTCGTTAGTCATAATGATTATTATAAGGATAAAAATAGAGAAGATGTTGAGGTACCGGCGCATATTTCCTCTACACTGAAACAGCAAAATGGCATTTCCTATTTAAAAGAAAATCATATCGACTACTTTAAAAACGCAGAAAACATCTATAAAGGCGGTATTTTAAAAAGCTTGTCATCGATGGCCCGTTTGATTTACGGTGAATACGAATCTGACACCATCGCGCCAGTCATTGCCATTGACCTTGAAAGACATTTGTATAGCCAATTTAGCTTTCTGTATGAAATCGGTGGGATTATCAACCATATCGTGGCGGCGCATCCTACAAACAAAGATACGAAAAGCTTTGATTTCTATAATAAAGACAATCATTGCCCATCATGCTCCGGCCGTCTTGAGATTGAAATCTTTGATAAAGAGCTTGTCATTCAAAACAAAGATGTTCCGTTCTGGAATGGATTGCTTCACCCTGACGTGATGGAAGTATTGAAGTATTATAAACACGAAAAGCTGAAATTTCTATTTGAAGAAATTAAGAATGAATTAGGACATGACCTTTCAAAAAGCTATAACGAGATGACCGATGAAGAGAAGCATACGTTTTGGTATGGATATTTTGAGAAGTCATTTTATGATAAGGAAGGCAAGGCGCGAAGAACATGGGTAGGATTTAATACGATTTTAGGCATGTATATGGTCGTTTCAAAATCAGAAATCAAAGAGCAAATGAAAGTTTCTAAAGAAAAGATTACATGTCCAATATGTGAAGGTACAGTGTTGAACCACCAAAAGCCGCTAAAATTCGGAAACACGGATATTCGTGAATTGATTAATCTGTCGGTTGATGAAGTATTGGAAATCGTAGGTGATTTGCCTGTTCTTGTTAAACTAAAATCGGTTGTCAGAGGCGAGACGATTTTGACCGATGATGTTTCATTGCAACCTCGGGAGGTACAAGTCGCATTGAAAATGTTTGAATTGGAGCAGGCAAGCTTCACTGGTTATGAAATAGTCTTACAAAATGCTTTGCCTTTTTGGGATAACATTAAAGGCAATATCGAATCGATCAACAGCAATAATCAAGTGACAATCTGTGATTTTCAAAATGTGAATGAAACAAGAGAAACGATTATCGATAAGTATTTCACAAACGGAAAATACAAAAAGCTGACTTATGTTTATGAAGCATTTGGTTATAAAAAAATAGTCACACATATTAACAAAATTAGAAAAGCCCATCCTTGTCCGTTCTGTAAAGGTAAAAAAGTGATTTCAGAGGATAATTTACATGACGGCGTGCACAAATTAACGATTCCATGTGTAAGCTGCCATGCTACAGGCATCAATGAGGAAGGTTTGAAGGAACTGGTCGAGGGGATAGACGTACAAACTTGGCTCAATGGCAAAGTAAGTGACGTTGTGGATGAAAGTTCAAAAGCCGTAACAGACATTCCGATTTTCAATCGTATTCGTGAGTTGAATAAAAAGGATATGATGGCTGTATATGAAAGTCTGGAACAAAGTAATTAATTTGATTATAAAGACGCATAAATTGGTTTATGTGCGCATAAATCTTGTTAGTTGCGCATAAATCGTACAAGATACGCATAACTATTTTTTATGCGTCTTTCCAGGATTTTATGCTTCTTTAAAGACTTTTATGCGTTTTTATATGATTTCATTAAAATCTGATGCCCCTACACGTGAATTTTAAGTGTAGGGGCATACTATTTACGGCCATCTAAATTGTTTCTTCTTTTTATTCTTATTGTCTCCGCGAAGCTCTGCAAATTCCTTTGCTATTTCCTCTCTCATATCTTTAGGATTGATCTTCTGGTTTTTTGGAGTTTGCGGCAAAGAGTTTTTATTGTTTCCGGTCTTGTTGTTATGATTATCTCTTCCCATGAATTTTCGCTCCTTTCGTCATCGTCGTTCATAATATGGCGTTATTCAATCGTTTTATGCCAGATGAGGTACATTTTATAGGCATATGAATATGATGAAATGGAATGACAAAAATGTTTGGAGGTCATAATTGATGGTTAATAATTGGGAAGGGCATTGGCAGAATCCGCGATATCGGAGAATTTCAATGACACAGGCAACTGAAATTGCTTTACAACGTGTCCCAGGTGAGGTCATAAAAGCAGAATTGGAATACGATGATGGAATTTTGCTTTATGAAATTGAAATTCGTAACGCTCAAGGTGTTAAATACGAAGTGAAAGTGGACGCTGTAACTGGGGAAGTAATTAGAGTGAAACTTGATTAACGACTGACATGCCGAAACTCCTCGTTTTAGTTTTGAACCACAGGGGTATGCTAAAAGTGAGCATACTTTAAGGAGGTTCGGGATAGATGACATTAAGTAAAGAACTGCAAAAATTGAAGGAATACAAATGTGATTCCCGCTGTGTGTTAAGTGTTTACTTAAATACCAACCCTGCTGACCCGGAACAACAGAATGGTGCTTGGCGAATCCATTTGAAAACAGGATTGAAGCGCCTCCATGAGTATTTAGAAGCATCTAACGATGAAAAAGAACTGAAAGCGTACAAGAAATTAAGGGATAAAGTCATGAAGGAAATTGAAACCAATCAAAACGACTTTAATAAAGGGGTAGTCATTTTTGCAGCGGAAGATCCCGAATTATGGTCTGTTCATTACGTCCAAGTGCAAGTAAAGAACAGTTTTCACTGGGAGGATCACCCAGTTTTGGAGGAAATGGAGTATATGCTAAAGGCTTATCCTGAGGCAGGCATTGTTTTGCCAAGTTTTGGGGAAGTTCGTATTTTGGATACTGCAATGGGGTTCATTACCGGTGAGAGGTCCTATGCATTTGACTCGGGTCTTGATGTTTGGAAAGAAAACGACAGTGTGAAATCGTCACTTCAAACAGGGACCGGCGAAGGGAATAGCGATGGACTTGATCAGCGTCTCAAAGAAAATCTGCAGCGATTTTATAAAGAAATGGGCGTCATTGTCGAAAGGATTAGGAAAGAACGTGACTGGAAAGAATTATATGTAGTTGGTGAGGCGGAGCATGCCAACTCATTTGCCAAAACACTTCGAACTAAACCGAATAATAGTATTTATAAAAACTTGATTAACGTTCAGGCGGACAAAGTGCTCCACCAGGTTTTTGAAAAATAGCAAGTACAAATCGTGTAGAGAAGGGATTTTCATATCCCTTCTTATTTTTTTGGTATTTTTGGACATCACATTACCTGCCACTTCCGTACGTATCAAGAGATGCCGACATATCATAAAGGAAACGATAGATGGGAGGTTGAATGATGGGATTGTTCTTTAACAGAAAAAATGATTTGAAAATTTATGAAGGCAATACTATAGATAATCGTAATCAGGAAAACTTTCGTACTGATACGATATCAACGGCATTGGAAGAACAACAGAAAGCCTTTGACAAAATGAATGAGAAATATAGTGTATTGGAGAAACAACTTCGAAATCAGAAAAGGATTCAATCCGAACGATGGAAGACGACCGACTATCGATTCGATGAAATCTTAAAAAATCAATCAGATCACCACCATTTCGAGCTTGAAGCGATGGAAACGTTGGAACGTCTGGATAAACAAAATAAAGAGATGCAAAATGCTTTGGAGAAAAAGCGGAAAAAGAATGAAGAACTTGTCCAGCAAATTAATCAGTTAAGCAAATCAAACTCAGAAATAGCAGAGCAACTAAAAAAGTTTGACGTAGATCAGGAAATTCTTTTGAGGAAGATGGATGAGCAACTGGAACGTCAACAGCAATTTTCGGTATCACTGGATGAACAGAGGAGAACACAGGAGAAAATCGTGGACAGGATTGATCAGCAAGAAGGATTGGTCGACAAGTTGATGCGCCAAGTTGACTTCCTAAAATCGGTTTTGTTTGAGAGAACGCATTTTATTGCAGAAAAAATCGATAAAAGCTTCTCGTATATTAGTGAAAGGAAAGCAGGTTCAAAATAAATCCGACCCAAACAAATCTATGTCTATGGAATGTTTCCAATAGCACTCCCATATAGTAGCTTAAAAGGGGGCATGCTGATTGAGTGAAAAAAAGTTAGATGATGAAAAGCAAAGTAATCTTTTAGTTACCCAGGATAAATCCAATAAGACATCCATTGGACTTACAGAGAATGTTGGCGGAATGCTTTGTTATATCTTCATCATCGGAATTGTATTTCTGTTTATAGAAAAAGAAAATCGTTTCATCCGTTTCCACGCCTTACAAGCAGTTTTCACTGCAATTGCAATTTTCTTAGTCGGCATTGTTTTAGGGTTCATTCCAGTCATTGGAGTTATGATTAGTTTGTTGTTGGGTCCAATTTCTTTTGTATTGATGATTTTCATGATGTACCAGGTGTATCAAGGAAATTACTTCAAATTGCCGTTCATCGGAGAGTTGGTAGAGAACCAACTGAATCATGCATGAAAAACTTCCGTCCCGATTATATTTCAGGACGGATTTTTCTGTTAACAAACTAATAATTTAAACCTCCAATTGCAATGACAAAGAGCCAAAAGATGACTTTCATGACTAGTGCGATACCACCTAAAATAGTACCCGCAACGGCCATTCCTTTTCCGCTTTCCACTTTTTTGCCCATCGTTCCGAAAACGATAGCTAATATTCCAAGTAGATAAGGAAGAAGTGGAATCAGGTTTAATACGACACCTAAAATACCTAAAACAAGTGAGCTTACAGCCATTCCATTTGTCTGCTGTTTTTCAATTTCCAATCGCTTCACCCCCACTATGACAGAGTATGCTTGTGAGGCCGACAATTTGAGTAAATATATAGATGTATGATTATTCGATGAAGATAGTCAAATATGATTCTTTCATAAGATGAGTAATGTTATACTATACTTTGGATGGGAAATAGATTTAGTAGGGGGAATTTCATGATTACTTTCGCGAAACCAACAGTAGAACAGTTTTTCCGGACGTATGCAATCACAAATTTCGATGTAAATGCTGATGAAACAAAACTCGTTTTCAATACGAATCTAAATGGGAAGATGAATTTATGGGCAATAGATCTGTCTGGATCATTTCCTTATTTGTTCGCTCATCGAGATGAATCGTGCAGCTTTATCAAGTTTGATCCGAATAATCAGTATGTTCTTGCTGGATTTGATAGTGATGGGGATGAAAATTATCAAATCTATTCGATTCCAGTTGAAGGTGGTTTGCCACAACCGTTAATAACTGGGGATGCAAATGAAAAGTTCTTTTTCAGTCATCTAAGTGAAGACGGAAAGAGAGTTTACTATGTGACATCTTTGGATAATCCAATGTTCTTGAACACCCATATGCGGAGTTTGGAAAGCGGCGTTGATACTTTATTGAATATTGGTGAGATATCACCAACGCGTCTATCTGCAGTATCGGGCGACGAAGAGAAGTTTGTTTTTTCTCGATCATTTGCAAACACGTATACAATTAGTTTCGTGAAAATCGGGGAAGAAACATTCAACTTAACGCCGGACGCTTCCAAGGTGCATGTTGTTTATGATCCAATATTTACGGACGACAACACAATTTACTTTGTAACGGATTATGAAGGGGATTTTTCTTATATCGCGAAATTTGATTTAACGACAAAGGAATTCTCGAAAGTTCACGAAGTTGAAGGGGAAAGTGTTCAGACAATCAAGTTTAATAAGGATAACGGAGAGTTCTACTTCGTCACTTCCAAAGGTGTAACCGATAAATTATATCGCTATAAGTTGGAAGGGGGAAAACCGGAAGAGTGCAAGTTGCCGGTTGACGTGCTTTATCAAATCAAATATACGAAAGCTGGAAATCTCTACATTTTAGGTGCAAGTGCAACAGCTCCACATAATATTTTCAAGTCAACGAATGGACAAGAGTGGGTGCAACTTACTGAAAATAGGGTACTTGGAGTCAGCAAAGACGGAATGGTTGAGCCTGAGGTGGTTTCCTATACATCATTCGATGGTTTGGAAATCGAATCGTTGCTGTTCAAGGCAAAACCCGAGAATGCAAATGGCTTTACAATTTTCTGGCCACACGGCGGTCCGCAAGCATCTGAACGGAAAATGTTCCGTTCGATGTTCCAATGCTTCCTGAACAGAGGATATAACATCTTCGCACCAAATTTCCGTGGCAGTACTGGATACGGATCGGAATTCACAAAAATGGTAGAACGGGACTGGGGTGAAGGTCCTCGCCTTGACTGTTTAGCAGGAATTGAGTGGCTATTCGACAACGACATTACGGATCGTGACCGTCTATTCCTTGTCGGGGGCAGTTATGGAGGTTACATGGCATTATTACTTCACGGTCGTCATGCCGATTACTTCAAAGCCGTCGTAGATATTTTCGGACCATCCGATTTATTTACATTCGTCAATTCAGTTCCGCCTCACTGGAAACCGATAATGGATCGCTGGCTTGGGGATCCTGAACGTGATAAAGAGCGATTCATAAAAGATTCACCAGTAACTTATCTTGACGGAATGGTGAAACCAATGTTGGTTATTCAAGGCGCGAAGGATCCGCGCGTCGTGAAAGAGGAATCTGACCAAATCGTAGCAAAGTTAGAGGGTCTCGGCCGAGATGTAGAGTATCTTGTTTTGGAAGATGAAGGTCATGGTTTTTCGAAGAAAGAGAATGAAATAAAGGTTTACAGTTTGATGTTGGAGTTTTTGGAAAAGCATCAGCAGTAATAAAGGGAGGAGCTGTTCGCCAGTCGTTAGTTGACTGGCGGACAGCTATTTTGGTTGAACCGCTCGTTTATTCCGGGAAGCGCTCGTTTATTCCGGGAAGCGCTCGTTTATTCCGGGAAGCGCTCGTTTATTCCGGGAAGCGCTCGTTTATTTCAGGAAGCGCTCGTTTATTCCGGGAAGCGCTCGTTTATTTCAGGAAGCGCTCGTTTATTCCGGGAAGCGCTCGTTTATTTCGAAAAGCGCTCGTTTATTCCGGAAAACGCTCGTTTATTTCGAGAACCGCTCGTTTATTCTGGAAAGCGCTCGTTTTTTCACAAGTGTTCTCGTTCTTCGTTCCGAACTTCTCCTTTAAACTATTAAAGTTCTCATTCCTCAGCCTAAAGTTCTCCTACAAGCAAATCAATCCCAATCCTGCCTTTGCAGATCCTCAGCGACCAATTGTAAATCATCGGCCGTTATCGTCAACACTTCGTAATCGCTTGTTTCAGCAAATTTCATAGCCATTTGCTTCATGAACTTCGGAGATCCCTCGTTTTCTTCATCATAAACGATCAAAATTCCGTCCGAATTCCGCAATAAAAATTTATCACGCTCGATGAATTGCCATGGAGCTTCATAGGGCCGTTTTGTTAAGCTGACTGTATAGTCCGCATGGGCGAGGATGAATTCATAGGCTTCTTTCTTCGCTTCATTCCAATTTTTATCTTGTTCCAAAAAAGGTGTGATGACAGCAAATTGCAATGATGGATAGGTTTCTTGTAAGTCAATTACCGTTTCTGCAGCCCATGTTTCGACGCCCGGTTGTCCGCTGATGATCACCCATTCAAGACCGCTATCCAGTAGGGAAGTCAATCTGCTCTCCAATGCCTTTTTGATAATTCCGATACCCGGATGATTATCGTTGAAAATACCTAATTCATGTGCTTTGTACCCTGTAATGACAAGCCTCTTAATCATTACGTATTTCCTCGATTGCCACCTTCGCTAATTTCGAAATCACCATATCATCCATTGGTGGGTTATGCAAACCTGCCCGGACGTCTCGATAATAGCGTTGAAGTGGGTTGGTTAACTCCAAGCTTTTCGCACCGACGAGACGCATCGAACGGTCTACTATACGAATTGCAGCGTTTGTCACTACATGCTTTGCAGCTCCTAATTCTTGTTTCATCGATTTACGTCTAGTAATGTCGTCGTACGCAGCCGCAACACTATAAAGGAAATGCCTCGCTTGCATTAATTCGAGATCTATTTGCCCAATATGACTTTGGACATTCGGCAACTCAGAAATACTCCCTTGAATGCTATTCGGTTTGTGTTCGACTGCAAATTTCACAGCGTAATCACGTGCAGCTTGTGCAATTCCTAAATAACAGGCAGGAATATGTAGAAGCCAACCATTCAATTTGTCACCACGGGGGCCTTTACTGAACTCAACGAAATCATCCTCATTGACCTTCACATTTTCCAATATCAAGTCATGGCTTTCGGTGCCACGCATGCCAAGCATATTCCAAGTCTCTTTTATCGATAAACCTTCACTGTCTCTACTGATAAGGAAAAAGCCGTTGCCTCCCAGCTCCTCTACCCAGGCAGAGACGAGGAAGTGAGTGAGAACAGGCGACATCGAAGTGAAGTTCTTCTGCCCGTTGATGGCCCAATGTCCATCCTTTTTGACCGCAGTTGTCGTAGGACGACCGCCTCTAGTGGGACTGCCTGTTTGGGCTTCACTTGCTGCTCGGTTTACTAATGCACCATTCAAGATTTCTTTTGAGAAACTTACTAAATGGTCCGGTTCCCATAATTTATTTTCATAAATGTCACCGACCGCACCCTGATGCCAACCAATGGATAACGCTGTGGCACCATCGAAGGAAGCAATTGTTTCTTGTAGTAAAACCATGTCTGTCACCGTGATTCCCCCACCGCCATATTGTTTTGGTAGTGTAAGTGTTGTATAGCCGATATCAACAAGTGACTGAATATTTTCTCTCGGAAAGACTGCAAGTCGGTCTGTCTTTTCAGCAGAGCCTCTAAATTGAGATTCAAGACCCTTTATTTTATCCATCCATTCTTTTTGAAGATCAGTTGTTATGAATAGCTCTTTTGACATGTTACCACCCTTTCAGCAATTATCAGCGTCTATATATTGTTCTATTATACTCAATTAATGTATGTTTGAGGTGTAAAGGACGAGTGTGCTAATTTACTGGTCAACGATAGATATATAAATTATAGTAAGTGAAAACATAGAGGGGGAGTATAGATGCAGATAAGAAGATTGTGCACGCAAGATGCAGAAGACTACTATGGCATACGGTTAGAGGCGTTACAGATGAACTCAGAAGCATTTGCCGTAAGCTATTTGGAGGAGAAGAGGCAAACAGCCGAAAAGTATAAAGGTAGATTTGGGAATGATGATTCATTGACCTTTGGTGCATTTGACGAAGATGGTTTAATTGGCACCGTTACGTTAATTCCAGAAAAAATGATGAAACTCAAACATCGTGCAACGATTGTTGCCATGTATGTCAAACCAGAAAAAAGAGGGAATGGCATTGCAAAACAGCTTCTCAAAGAAGCGATTTCAACAGCAAGGAATTTAGGAGGTATTGAACAAATTCATCTAACAGTAGTCAGTAGGAATAAAGCTGCCAATAGACTTTATACTTCAATTGGATTTGAAACGTATGGAATTGAGAAAAACGCTTTAAAAGTAGATGGTACATATTATGATGAAGAATTGATGGTTTTATTTTTGAAATAGGGAAGGAATGGATCAATTTCATCAAAACATGTGATTGATCCTCATTGTTTTCATCGGTCAGATTCCCGATAGTCAATACCTTCTACTTCACCAGTGTTGGTTTTATATGTGATTCTAACAAAAACACCGAATTCACGGTTTGCCTCTTTAAGCCATAGTTTAAACTTTTCAACTGTCGAGTCTCCAACAGATTCGCTTCCTTCATGTAAGTAATCAATAATATCAGCATTAGGATATTTTGCTTTGACTTCTTTCATGGCAAGCTGGCCCCATTTTGCATAGGCAGGTTCAATTGGTTCGTTTATGACTACCGACTGATGAGTAAGTGTAGAATGAGTAGTGGTGATGATCAGACCAAGAGCAATCAGCATATGTCGCATTTCAAATTCATCTCCTTTACGTTAGGATGTGGAATTTGATAAGTATCATTCAAAAAAGCACCACCCAAAAGGGAGGTGCTGAATAATTTTATGTAAGTAAAGCCGCCTTTGCCGTATTTAATCATAGAAAGTTTTAAACCACCACTCCTCAAAGTGGGTGTTCGCAAAAACATTCCTGTCTGTCCCGATCAATAAAGGATAGGGCTTGCCATTCCTGTTCTTATATAAAACTCCCTTTTACAGCATAAAGGTTAAAACTTAATGGTATACGTACAATGCAGCTTATGTTTATATAATACATGGGTTTTGCTGCATTATCAATGGAAATATTTACTTTATGTTTATGGTTTACGGAATAATAAATTAATGATCATTTCAGGTTGAATAAGGTATAATAAGAAAAATTCAGTGGGTTCACTGTGAAAGAAGTGAGTGATTTTTATTGAAACAACGAGAGCAATGGACATCTAAGATTGGATTTGTTTTAGCAGCCGCAGGCAGTGCCATTGGGCTTGGGGCTATTTGGAAGTTTCCCTATATGGCGGGCACAAATGGCGGAAGTGTATTTGTATTGCTATTTATTATTTGTACGATGGCAATAGGTCTGCCCATACTTTTAGCTGAGTTTGTTGTCGGCAGAAGAGGACAGCATGATGCGGTTACATCCCTTAAGCGACTTGCACCGAAAAGCAGCTGGTATTTGATCGGCTGGCTTGGATTGGGCACTTCCTTTATCCTGCTATCATTTTATAGTGTGGTTGGAGGGTGGATTTTATCCTATCTTACAAGGGCAATTGCATCTCGACTTAATACATCAGATTATGTCGGGCTATTCAGCTCAATTATCGCAAATCCGATAGAAGTGTTACTTGCTCAGGCAGTATTCATGATCTTGACGGTCTGGATTGTGCAAAGCGGCATTAGGGGCGGGATTGAACGTGCGAGCCGATGGATGATGCCGTTATTATTCATTTTCTTCATTGTGCTTGCGATACGATCAGTAACACTTGTAGGAGCTATGGAAGGAATCCGATTTCTCTTTGTACCGGATTGGTCATACTTAACCGGAAAAACATTTTTACTTGCACTTGGACAAGCATTTTTCTCATTAAGCGTCGGTGTAACGGCGATGCTCACCTATGCGTCCTATTTGCCGAAGGAAGAAAAACTTGGTCAATCAGCGTTCAATGTCTCCATTTTGAATATCTTCATCTCCATACTTTCAGGAATCGTCATTTTTCCAGCCGTATTCGCTCTTGGACACTCACCTGATGAAGGTCCAGGACTTATATTTGTTATCTTACCAGCTATCTTCAATGAAATTCCTTTGGGTGGATTTTTCATGGTGCTGTTTTTCATCCTACTATTGTTTGCAACACTTACTTCTTCAATTGCTATGTTGGAAATTGTTGTGTCAACAGGTATCGGGAAGAAAAATGAATGGAGAAGGAAAGCAGCTTGGCTGTTTGGTTTGCTAATTTTCATCGTCGGGATTCCAAGTGCATTATCATTTGGAGTGCTATCAGACGTAAAATTTCCTGGGGGCACGTTCTTCGACTTTGCTGACATTTTGACAAGCCGATTCGGATTACCGATTGGAGCATTCCTCATTTCGATTTTTGCTGGGTTTTTGTTAACAACTGCCGAAACAGATGATGAGCTTCGAATGCATCCGTTTTTGAATCGTTCATGGAAATTCATCGTAAGATTTGTTGCACCACTTGCCATCATCGTTATTTTCATTGCATCATTTTTATCTTGAATAACCAACCGCTTACGAAAATACGTAGGCGGTTTTTTACTTACAACTTTTTACTTTGCTTGAAGGATTCCAAAAACAAATGGCGAATGTATATAGGAAATACGGTTGTGGGGGAGATAACAATGGAAGTGAAAACAGTTGCCACTTTTGAATGTGGAATTATCGAACGGGAGTACCAGTTGGTAGGGCAGAGCATAACAGCGAACTTTCCTAAAGGATTCCCGGATGCTGCCATAAAAGTTCAAATGGATTTTGAAAAAAGGATGGATGAGGTGGCGAATAATAAGAGTAAACGGGTATTATTCAGCCCATATATGTCAAATGGTATCTTCGCCACTTATTTTGCTTGTTTAGAAGTTGAAGAGATAAATAAAGTCCCTGAAGGTATGATGGGAATAAAACTCCCATTGATGAAATACGCGAAAATCAGCTGCTCAAACAAAACAATTGGCCAGGGATATGATAAATTGTTTGCTTGGATGGGGGAGAATGGATATAAACAAAAACAGAACGACTCATGTTCAATCGAAATTTTTTATTTTGAGGAAGATGCAGAAGAAGAAGTAGTTGAAATCCTAATACCGATTCAATGATTTTGATATGAAAAATAAGAAAGAAAGTCATGAACTTATCTCATGGCTTTCTTTCTTATTTTTGATGCTGCTTATTAAATCTTTCATTAGATCCAGTTGTTGCTCTTGTTTCTCTATTTGCTGCTGTAATTGCTGAATTAGGATAACAAATCAAATCATTTCTTCTTTGATCATCAATGAACACGTTATTCACCCAGTCTCTCAATTGATCGTACTCTTATTTTATTCGAACAGGATGTTAAAGTGTCCTCGTAATCGCTATTTTCCTGTACATTGCATTAATCTTTGGATTCTCTTTTTCCCATGCCCTGTTTCTTGGGAAGGGGATATTGAATTGTTTTTCCATCTCAGTCATTAAACCGGCAAGTAGAAGATCCTTTTTTGGTTGATCCGCAAAGATAATTATTTCATATTCCCTCTGATAATCCGCCAATGATTTCTTAACTGCCATCTTAAAACTCCCTCTCTATTAGACAAATCCGAGACTATAAGATAATAGTCTCGGATTGTAAATGAATGCTTATATTTTATTGTTCATTCGATATTTAACGGTATGACTATCCAAAGGCTTGTCCATTTTATCCTGAATGAACATCGCTGCTTCATGGAGTTTATCAGCATCGATATTTGTTTGAATTCCCATGTTCGTAAGCATATAGTGAAGATCGTCCGTAGCTAAATTACCAGATGCACCGGGTGCATATGGGCATCCGCCAAGACCACCGAGGGAACTGTCGAACTTAGTAATTCCGTACTCTAACGAGGCAAGCACATTTGCCATAGCTGTCCCACGAGTATTATGGAAATGCATCGCTATTTTTTCTTGTGGATAGCGTTTTAAGAGCACTTCCAAAAGTCTTTTTACTTGCAACGGATTAGCGACGCCGATAGTATCCCCTAATGATAATTCTTCTATGCCCATTTCAAAGAGGGAATCTGTCAATCGAAGCACTTCATTTATCTCAACCTTACCTTCGAAAGGACAGCCGAATACCGTTGATATATAGCCCCTTACCGTTTTGTTGTTTGCGATTGATTCGCGCACAACTTCAGCAAGAACAGACTCTGTTTCTCTAATTGTTTTGTTAATATTTTCCTTGTTATGAGATTCACTTGCGGAGAGGAAAACTGAAACTTCATCTATTTGACTCTCCAAAGCACGGCTTAATCCTCGCATATTAGGTACAAGTGCTGCATATTTCACTTCGGGAGCTTTTTTAATCTGTTTGACTACGGAGTCTGCATCGGATAATGCAGGAATCCATTTAGGATTAACGAAAGAAGTGACCTCTATATAGCTCAGCCCAGTCGATGAAAGCTTGTTGATCCATTCTATCTTGTCCTCTGTATCGATAAACTTACTTTCATTCTGAAGGCCGTCTCGTGGGCCGACTTCTCTGATAAATACCTGTTCCGGGAATTGTTTACCTGCCATTCATACAAACCCCTTTCAATTAGAATCCAAATAGGGTTGCCATAATCCAAGCTGACGCATAGAACACCATGAATTGTACACCTGCTCCAATACCAAGGATACGATTTAGTAGACCGCCAACGGCTGCTACCGTAAAGGTAAGGGCGATTCCGACAAATTGCGCCTCATGGAAAGCAAGTAGACATGCCAAACCAAGGAACATTGCAACGATTGCTTCCTGACTCACAAATTTCATAACGATAACGGAAGCCTTTCTTGCATAGTTCATTGAAAATGGATAAGCGATTAGTGATGCGACAGCCAGACCTATAAATCCATAAATGAAGAAATCCCATGATGTCATGTACGTATGCAGGTTATTTACCGGGTCAACTGTGAAAACAGGTGGTGCATTGAACAAAGGAGAAGCTGGTCCTAATGCAACAGGACTCAAAGGAATCCCAAACGCAATAAGTGGAATGATCGCTTCTGCAATGTATGTAGATTCAGTCACACCATTCATAACTGTTAAACTTGTTGTCGATTTTTTATAAGACCCTTTCGTACGAGACCCAACGATTTCACCCATTAATGAGGTCATACCGACTGGGCTGAATACAAAGGTTAATGAAGAGATAAATGTCGTAATTGCTGTGAAAAACTTTTGCCTACCTGAGAGTATTTTTAATGGGTTTGGAAAATATCCTTTCCATGCTTTCGTCTCAGGGGCCAAGTGGTATTCTTTAGGCTTACTTCTTTCAATTGAGCGTTTCGCACTTGCAGATGTAGCAAACAATATATCAGAAAACATAGGACCGACAGCAATTCCCAAGAAGAAGCTGATCGATAAATGTTTGTCTAAAAGTGTAAAACTCATTAAATCTAAACTTTTGATAAAGAACGCAAAAGGGATGATCATTAAAACACTTACCCATCTTCCTTTTGAGAAGTAGGCAATTAATATAGCTGCAAGTGTGAAAATGATTCCAGCCGATGATTTAAAGAAATCAGCAAACTGACCTAAAAATTGTCCTAACAGTACCGCTGTTGGTAGAGCAATAAATGCTCCAATAATACCACCGGAAATCATCTTTCTTAAAGCAACATGGGGCATACCCATTCTTCGAAGTGTATTGGCGTGGTCGACTAAAGGAACTGCCGTCGTATCACCTGGGATTCCCATTAACGCCGTTGGAACAGCATGAGTTAGATGCTTCGCCAATACAGCAGCCATGAAGAATGAAAATACAGCTACTGGGGGAGCGCCCAACAAGATAACTAACAAAGTTAGGGGAACCATGATTGCTGTTTCATCCGTACCGGATATCAATCCGATTAAAGAAAAGACGATTGCACCAATTAATGCAAATAAAATTGCCGTTAGTAATAAACTCATTTCTTCTTGTCACCCCCGAGAGCCCTAAAATGCTCAAGAACACCAAGTTCCTCTAACTCTTTTTTGGTAACTGGATCGTTCTCTATTAACGCAAGCTCTTCATCAGCATCTAATTGTAAATCCTCAAAAACTTCTTTCATACTGTTAGTTGAAGTTTCTTCTTCGATCAATATTCGTTTTGGTTTAAAGACAATCGAACAAAATAATAATGCAAGGACGGTTCCTGTAATTCCAAGAAGTAGGGAATAGGAAGCGACCATGTTTTCACTAGCGATGGAAGGGAAAAACCAAAGACCAAGATTATAACCACCTAAACTTATTGCGACACTTATAATAATTGAGAAGAGCAACTGATTTGGTACAATTGTGTCTCCAAGTATTTCCAGGTATTTATTTTTGGCATGTTTATCGTTCAAATTATTCACCTCTTTGAATTGCTTTAGTAATCTCCAAAATTCGATCGTATCTTAAATCTTTTTCAGCCACTGCTTGAGCTACGATCCGATCAATATCCGATTTAGCTGCGCCTGCCATAACAGCTAAATTTCTTGCGTGTAGTGACATATGGCCTCTCTGGATGCCTTCTGATGCAAGTGCACGAAGACCAGCAGCATTTTGAGCAAGACCTGTTGCTGCAATGCAACCTGCGAGTTCTTCCGCAGAGCTTATGCCCATAATTTTTAAAGAAGCTTTTGCAACTGGATGCGTTTTCGTTGCTCCGCCAACAATTCCAACAGCCATAGGAAGCTCGATTGAACCCGACAGATCACCGTCCGCATTTATTTCGAATTTCGTCAAAGATTTATAATGGCCGGATACAGAGGCGTATGCATGGGCACCTGCTTCTACCGCACGAGTATCATTACCCGTCGCTAAAACCACCGCTGAAATACCGTTCATAATTCCTTTATTATGTGTAGCTGCACGGTAGGGATCAAACTCTGCAAATTCATAGGCGCTTACAATGTTTTTAACAACCTCTTTGCCTCCAAGAGCTTCTGCTGAAAATACTGCACGTGCGCGAACCAATCTACGATCAGCCAAATTAGAAATGATCCTTAGAAGAACATTACCACCAGTTATTGTTTCGATCATTGGTGCAACGGATTCAGCCATCGTATTTACTGCATTTGCTCCCATTGCATCTTTCGTATCTACGATAAGATGGATAACAAGCATAGTATGATTTGTCGTTGAAATAATATGCACTTCGAGGTCTTTTACTCCACCGCCTAAAGAAATTAGTGTTGGATCTTTTTCATTACAATGATTCATAATCTCTTCTTTATGTTCGAAGACTTTGGCTTTTGCTGCATAAGGATCAGCTACATTAAGAACTTGAATCTGTCCTCGCATAATTGTTCCACTTATCGATGTGAAGAATCCGCCATGTTCATATGTAGCTTTTGCCGCATTACTTGCTGCAGCAACAACAGATGGTTCTTCAGTAGCCATTGGGATGAACGTATCTTTTCCATTAATTTTAAAGTTGGTCGCGATTCCAATTGGGATTCCGATTTGGCCTACAACGTTTTCAATCATTGAATCTACTAAATCCATAGGTAATGTTTGGTTGGCTGATAGATACGATAATTCATCCTCGGTTAAGCCACGTCCCTCTGTAACAATATTTAATCTTTCGTGAGATGATAAGCGGTAAAAACCTGGAATTCTAGTAGTTGTCATTGTATACGCTCCTTGTTGTGTAATTACATTCAACTTGGTTGAATGCGGTTACACAGAATGGTACATGAAAATAGGCGTGATGTAAACACTTACATTCAAAACAAAGATATTTTTCAGACTACAGGGCATCGACTTGAATATACATCGTCAAGACTTTAGCTTCATTATTTCCGGTAGAAAGAAATATATGTGGGATCGTTCCTTCGAAATAAGCGCTATCACCCTGTTCCAGTGAATGTAATTCGCCATCATAATAAAGATGGATGGAGCCAGACAGGACATAGATAAATTCATCCTCCGCATGTGTGAACGGTTCTACTAATTCCGCTTCCGGCAAGACAGTGACGATGACTGGTTCAATTTTGCTGAAATGAGAACGTTTCGCCAAGGCTTCATATGTATACCCAATTTCTTCATTACCGACTTTTACTGTTCTTTTTGCACTTTTTACAATCGACAACTTATTTTGGTTGCTCGATTCCAAAAACCAAGATAGGGGTGCATTTAATTCCTTTGCGATTTTTGATAATGTTGCAAGGGCAGGAGAAGCTTGCCCATTTTCAATTTTTGATATATGACTCTTTGTTAACGAGCATTTATCTGCTAATTCCTGTTGAGTCAAAGACATGTTTAGTCTTGCTTCCTTAACTTTCCGTCCGATTTCCTCTGGGTAGATTGTAATCTCCTCCTTTGTATTAAAGATAAGAACAACAGTCAAATTATACTCTATTTTTGTAAAAAAACATAAAAAAACAGTCCCTAGGCATCCGGCCTAATAGGACTGTTTCTGGAGAAGGCTGTTGTTCCGACAACCTTCCTACGGGTTTGGCACCCAATGATTCCGACTGGGCTCGAACCAGCGACCTCTACCCTGTCAAGGTAGCGCTCTCCCAGCTGAGCTACGGAATCGGGAGAAGATGTGCTTGCTTACTGCACATTTATTATTATAGCGGGTTTGTCCAAGAAGTCAACATCATTTCTAAAAGTTTTTTCTTTCGATGATAAAAAGGTAGAATGGAAGGAAAAGGGGGGTGGTGGAAATACAAATTTCATTACCGTTTATTTATGATTTTGATCGAGCACTTGAACGGTTGGCGGGGGATCCGGTAAATGCAGTCGATTTGCGAAAAAGGGAAGTGAAGATTCCGATGGAAGAGGGGAATATTATCACTCTACGTGGGTTAGGCACGAAGGATTCACCTATGTTTTTGCTCGAGAACGCAATAGATAAAAAGCAAGTTGATAAGGTGAAGTCCATTTTTCATTTTGATATCCGTTTAGATACGATTGCCAACCACTTCCGGGATACCAATCTTGAGAAGCTTTTTATGGATCACGCTGGGACACCGCTAATAAAAGAGTTCTCACTGTACGGTTCACTCATGAAGAGTATCATTCACCAACAGTTGAATCTGACATTTTCACATGTTTTAACGATGCGATTCGTCGAGAACTTTGGTGAGTATCAAAATGGGGTATGGCGATATCCTCGACCTGAAAGGATTGCAGCACTTCAAGTGGAAGATTTACGCCAACTTCAATTTAGCGGTAGGAAAGCAGAGTATGTCATCGGCCTGTCTCGTGCAATTGTCGATGGGAACCTAAATTTAAATGCGTTTGAAAAAATGGATGATGAAGAGGTAATACGTGAAATGATTGTCCATCGCGGAATCGGACCGTGGACTGCACAAAATTTTCTTATGTTCGGATTAGGAAGGCCTAATTTATTTCCATTAGCGGATATAGGATTGCAAAACGCCTTAAAAAATATATGGGCAATGGACCGTAAACCGACAAAAGAAGAAATGATGGAACATTTTCCGGATTGGGAACCATACTTAAGCTATGCAGCGTTATATTTATGGAGGAGTATTGAATAATAACTAAAAAAGCTTCCCTATAAAAGGAAAGCCAAGTTATTTATTATGAATGTGCATGTTCGTTTTCTTCGTCAAGGCGGTCGTCAAAGAAGAGGAAATTTTCATCGTTCAGGTCCGAGATGCGCTCCTTGTTGAGACCTAATGAAAGATTTCCCTCAAAGATTGTTTCCCACCAAGTATCTGTTGTTGTCATGTTCATTTCCTCCATTTCAAATATATTCACTAATTGCGATGTGATAATTCATTACCCTTAACTTAAAGGAACTAAAACGTCATTCAATGAAAAAGAATCTTTTGGCCCGTTATTAGGTGAGTCTGAAGGTTTTAATTAAAAACAACTGAAACGAAGGAACCACCCAACGAATTGTGTAATCTTAGTATATGTTGACAAGCTTTTTGCCAAACTGCGTAATTGGTCGGAATTTGTCGGTTGAAATTCAGTCCTTTTGCTATATTGACAATTTGTTTTTGCTAAAGGGAGTTGAGATGTTGGATTTTCAAAGAAATACAGATAAAATTATTGAATTGCAGCGGGAATTTTACATGACGGGTAAGACAAAGGATGCCGATTTCCGAATAGAAATGCTTATTCGCTTGAGAGATGCGATTAAGCAAAATGAAGATAAAATTCACGAAGCTTTGAAGAGAGATTTAGGAAAGAGCCCTTTTGAAGCGTATGTAACCGAAGTGGGATTCGTTTTATCAAGCATTTCAATGATGCTAAAAAACGTAAGGGAATGGATGGAGCCTGAGCAAGTGAAAACACCGGCACATTTACAACCCGCGAAAAGTTTTATTGTAAGGGAGCCATATGGTTCGGTGCTGATTATTGGCCCATTTAATTATCCTTTCCAATTAATAATGGATCCTCTGATAGGTGCTATCGCAGCTGGTAATTGTGCAGTTGTTAAACCGTCAGAGGCTGCTATTCATACAACTACACTTATAAATGATCTATTAACAGAAATTTTCCCACCAAAGTTTATCTGTGTCGTAGAAGGCGGAATTGAAGAAACAAATGCTTTAATACACGCACCATTCGACTATATTTTTTTTACCGGAAGTGTAACGGTAGGGAAAATCGTCATGAAAGCGGCTGCTGAAAGACTGACTCCTATAACTCTTGAATTAGGTGGAAAGAGTCCGGTAATCGTTGATCAGACTGCAAATATCAAAATTGCAGCCGAGCGGATTGTCTGGGGAAAATTTCTTAATAATGGACAAACCTGTGTCGCCCCCGATTATATCGTGGTCCATGAGTCCGTTAAGGATAAGCTTATAAAAGAAATTATTAATTGCATACGTGATTTTTACGGAGCAGATAGTTCAGTAAGTGTGGATTACGGAAGGATTGTGAACTCCAAGCATTTTGATCGTTTGTCGGAGTTAATTCGAAAAGAGAAGGGAAATATTGTATTCGGCGGTAAGGTGAATCGTGATGATTTATACATCAGTCCAACGATTTTGGATAATATCATTTGGTCGAGTCCGTCCATGGAAGATGAGATTTTCGGCCCTATCCTACCTATTCTAACTTATCAGAATTTAGGGGAGATTATTCATAGAATTCAAAAATTGCCGAAGCCTTTGGCTGCTTATCTATTTAGTGAGAATGCAAATGCACAGGAATACTTTTTGCAAAATCTACCGTTCGGTGGGGGTTGTATAAATGATACGATTTCCCATGTCGGTAACATTCATCTGCCGTTTGGGGGAGTGGGCGCATCCGGAATGAACGCTTATCATGGCAAAGCAAGTTTTGACTTGTTCACCCATTCAAAGTCAATTTTAAAGAAGAGTACAAAACTCTCAGTGCGTATGGGATTCCCACCGTATGGAAATAGACTTTCGCTGATCAAGCGAATCATTCGATAATTAATTTAGGAAAAACCTGAATTAGTGTAGTAGTATAAGTATCATATAAAACAAAAAAAGGGGATGTAGGGAATGTACCAATTTAATGAGGCAAGAACGACAGAGCTATTAAAAAGACTAGTGGAAACACCAAGTCCTTCAGGCTTTACCGATAAGGTGATGAAAGTAATCAGTGATGAATTTAAGGATATTGGTGTCCCTTTTAAAAGAACGAATAAAGGTGCAATTATCGCGACGGTTAAAGGTAAAGACGATTCGCGCCATCGTTTATTGACAGCACATACGGATACACTTGGAGCGATGGTCAAAGAAATAAAAAGTAACGGAAGACTTAAATTAGCCATGATTGGCGGGTTTAACTGGAATGCTGTTGAAGGAGAGTATTGTCATATACATACAGCTTCGGGGAGTGTTGTTCGGGGAACTATCCTGATGCACCAAACTACAGTTCATGTATATCGCAACTCGGGTACTGCAGAACGAAATGCCGATAATATTGAAGTTCGTATAGATGAAAAGGTGAAAAATCCAAAAGAAACGAGAGCGCTTGGCATTGAGGTAGGAGATTTCGTTTCATTTGACCCGAGATTTGAAGTAACACAAAGCGGGTTTATCAAATCAAGACACCTTGATGATAAGGCAAGCACTGCATTGTTGGTCGATCTCGTTCGTTCAGTGACGGAAAATGGAATTGAATTGCCAAACACTACTCACTTCTATATATCGAATAATGAAGAAATCGGTTACGGGGGGAACTCTAACGTCCCAGCTGAAACAGTCGAATATATAGCTGTTGACATGGGGGCAATAGGAGATGGACAATCCTCGGATGAATACACAGTGTCAATTTGTGCAAAGGATTCGAGCGGTCCTTATCATTATGCGTTAACTCGACATTTGACGGGTCTCTGTGAAAAAGGTAGCATCCCTTTTAAACTTGATATTTATCCATATTATGGTTCAGATGCGTCTGCTGCAATTCGCGCAGGATTCGATGTGAAGCACGCATTATTCGGACCAGGGATTGAATCGTCGCATGCGTTAGAGCGGACACATGTCGATTCATTAAAAGCGACAGCGCAATTACTACATTCGTATATTACTTCTGACATGATGGATTGATTGGAGGCAGGTCATGGAAAGCGAATATTTATTCTCAAGCTTACCGATAAAGAAAGTGGAAGGGATTTTACCTGAAATCGTTACGGATCTATCTGTGGATTCCCGTACTGTGAATGCGGGAGGTGTTTTTGTTTGTATCGAAGGCTTTACTGTGGATGGACATGCCTATGTTCAAAAAGCAATCGACCAAGGGGCGCGTGTTATTGTTGCATCTCGAAAGATTGAAGTGGACTTGGACAAAGTGGCAGTCATCTACGTTGAAGATACGTCAAGGGCGGTCGCATTACTTGCGCCAAGATTCTTCAATTATCCTTCTAAACGGATGACGATGATTGGCGTAACCGGTACAAATGGAAAAACAAGTGTCAGCAATATGTTGCACTCAATATTGAGTCATATCGGAGAAAAGTCAGCTGTAACGGGAACGATTGGATTTAACTTGGATGGCGTGTTATATGAAACAGAAAACACAACGGCTGATGTATTGACAACCCAACAGATGATCAATCAGGCGGCGAATGCGGCTTGTACAACAATGACGATGGAAGTTTCTTCACATGGTCTTATCGAGGGAAGACTCGCGGGTACAGAGTTCGATATTGCTGTGTTTACGAATTTATCACATGACCATCTGGACTTCCATAAGACTATGGAAAATTACGGATATGCAAAAGGTCTATTATTTGCACAGCTTGGACAAGATTTAAGCCAATCGAAATTTGGAATTGTTAATGTCGATGATCCTTGGGGCGGCCGAATGAAGGAAATGACATCTCACCCGATTTTGACGTATGCAGTTCATACAAATGCCGATTTCACTGCTAAAGACATTAAATTGACTGTGGAAGGCACAACATTTACATTGGTTTCCCCGGTGGGAGAGTTCGATGTTTCCATGTCACTAATTGGCGAGTTTAATGTCTACAACGCTCTTGCCGTCATTGCTACATTATTCGCTAAAGGACATGAAATGGAAGAGATATTAAATGGACTATCTGTTATTCCGGCAGCAAAAGGCCGAATGGAAAAAGTGGAAACCGATCTACCGCTGACGATTTATATCGATTATGCCCATTCTCCAGATGCGATTGAAAAGGCGATTCAAGCCGTTCTTCCTTATAAAGAGCCTAATAGCAAATTAATCTTTGTTATCGGGACTGGAGGGAATCGGGATCGACAGAAACGCCCAGTTATGGCGGAGAAGGCATCGATTGCGGATTATGTTATTTTAACGACGGATGACCCGCGTGACGAGCCTTATGAATCCATTCTTGCTGAATTGGAAGTAGGCATGAAACATAAGAACTATGCGTGCATAGGTGATCGGGAAAAAGCTGTCCGCCATGCCGTTTCGGTTGCAGAATCCGGCGATATCATCATATTCGCAGGTAAAGGCCATGAAGATTATCAAATTGTAGGCAGGGAAAAGCTTTCGCACTCCGATGCTGCAATCGCATTGGATGAAGCGGAGAGAAAGTTTGGCGAAGGTGTTTTGGATAAATAAGATTGACGCAAAAGCTGTCTTACGGGACGGCTTTTTCATTTTCACATAAGATGTTTTAGAGGCTAATAAAAAACTGTTGAAATTGGCTTGGAATCTGTCTATGCTTAGAAAAGCAGAAAAGAAGGAGTTCATTTAATATGCAAAGACCTATAAATGATGAGATCGCATCCAGACGTACATTCGCAATCATTTCACACCCGGATGCCGGGAAAACGACGATGACTGAAAAACTACTCTATTTCGGTGGAGCAATTAGGGATGCTGGTACTGTAAAAGGTAAAAAGACTGGCAAATTTGCAACATCCGACTGGATGGAAATTGAAAAGCAACGTGGAATCTCCGTTACATCATCAGTTTTGCAATTTGACTATGACGGCAAACGTGTCAATATTTTGGACACTCCAGGCCACGAAGATTTCAGTGAAGACACATACCGTACGTTAATGGCGGTTGATGCAGCTGTCATGATGGTCGATTCAGCGAAAGGAATTGAACCTCAAACAATCAAGCTTTTCAAAGTTTGTCGTATGAGAGGCATTCCTATTTTCACATTTATGAACAAGTTGGACCGCCAAGGTAAAGAACCGCTTGAATTAATGGAAGAACTTGAGGAAGTTCTCGAAATTCAATCTTACGCCATGAACTATCCAATCGGTATGGGTAAAGAATTCATTGGCGTTTACGACAGATTTAACAATCGGATTGAGCAGGCCCGTGTTGAAGGCGAAAGCCATTTCCTGCCTTTGAACGAAGAAGGAGAGCTTGCAGTCGAGCATCCGATGACAGAAACGTCCTACTACAAACAGGCCCTTGAAGACGTTATGTTATTGAATGAGGCCGGAAATGAATTTGATGTTGAGCGCGTAGCAAAGGGCGAGTTGACGCCTGTGTTTTTCGGAAGTGCGTTGACGAATTTCGGAGTACAAACATTTTTGGAGACGTTCCTCCAATTCGCTCCACCTCCACAACCTCGTAAAACGAAGGAAGAGGAATTGGTCGACCCGCAATCTGAAGAGTTTTCAGGGTTCATCTTTAAAATTCAAGCGAATATGAATCCAGCTCACCGTGACAGAATTGCATTCGTTCGTATTGTATCTGGCGCCTTCGAGAGAGGTATGTCGGTTACAGTACCGCGGATCTCCAAGTCCTTTAAATTATCACAGACAACTCAATTTCTTGCAGATGACCGTGAAACCGTAAACGAAGCGGTTGCAGGAGATATCATTGGTCTTTACGACACGGGGAATTATCAGATCGGTGACACAGTAGTTGGCGGCAAGGCAAACTTCCAATTCGAAGCGTTGCCGCAGTTTACACCCGAACTATTCGTCCGCGTCACTGCGAAAAACGTTATGAAATCAAAGCATTTCCATAAAGGGATCCTTCAATTGGTCCAAGAGGGTGCAATTCAATACTATAAAACACTCCATACGGAAGAAGTCATCCTTGGTGCTGTGGGCCAGCTTCAGTTTGAAGTGTTCGAGCACCGTATGAAAAACGAGTATAACGTTGAAGTCAATATGGAACACATCGGTTCAAAAGTCGCTCGCTGGATTGAAAATGAAAGCGACGTGAAAGAGTCAATGACAGGCCAACGCTCCATGCTTGTAAAAGACCGTTACGACAATCTCGTCTTCCTATTCGAAAACGAATTCGCACTCCGCTGGTTCGGAGACAAATATCCAGACATCAAGTTATATAACTTATTATAAGAACAACATGAACCGGATTGGCATTATATTAATAGCCTTTCCGGTTTTTGTATTGATTGCGAGTGGGAAAACGAGCGGTTTTAGGAATAAACGAGCGGTTTTGCGTAAGAACGAGCGGATTCAGGAATAAACGAGCGGTTTTGCGGAAGAACGAGCGGATTCAGGAATAAACGAGCAGTTTTGCGTAAGAACGAGCGGATTTAGGAATAAACGAGCGGTTTTGCGTAAGAACGAGCGGATTTAGGAATAAACGAGCGGTTTTGCGTAAGAACGAGCGGATTCAGGAATAAACGAGCGGTTTCACAAAAAAACGACCGATACACGAAAAAAACAAGTGCCAGTTTACATAAACAAGCACCTGTTGAATTGAAAGTGATTATATTTTGATAAGATGTATATGGTGCGTTATAGCCAAGCGAAAGACTAACCAAGTTTTCGGGATACAACAATTTAAGGGATAAAATTCTTTATATAAGATCATTTCTTCTCGGAGCACAAGACGATATTGTACCTTGAACCTCTTCCATTTCCAGTCAGTTTCGCCGATGAAGTGGCCAATAACCTTTTAGCTATATGTCTGTCATTCAAGCGTGTAAAATAGCAGAATTCCTTGTTTGTGATATTCTCTTTTATTAACATAGACCAATCAGTTAAGGCATTTTGATGTTCCTTTTTTCCTGTGTGACCGCAGCTTTTACATCTCCATTTTTGATGTTCCCACATCATAGAAAGGCCACTGCAAATGGGGCAGAAAACACCTGTTTTTATATCATTTAGATGAATATTATATTTATTTATTAAAGGAAATGGGTGGAATTCTTTGTGGTTTCTAACCATCTTTTGTGCTAATGAGTGGATTTTCGGTTTGTCAAGAATTCTTTGAGTAACCGATAATGTTCTAAGATGTGCGGCAACTTCGTAGGTGAACATGATGTGCATACTAGGGGGTTCTTCGATTAGTAGTTCATTGTTATAAGCAAATGCAATTAATCCTTTTATAGGAATGGTAATTTTATGCTTTTTTAACCAATTGTTCAGATGGAACATTTTTCTCTCCACTTCAACAATTGGGTTTTTCAAAGGCACTCTTTTTCCGGAGGGATATTCCTTTATAAATTGCAAGGGGTTGGATTTAACAACGATCTTCTCCGCAATATTTTTAACCTCTGAGATTAAGATAAACGCTGGAGTAATTAATATGGAATCCATTTTGAAAAAAGTATTATCGTCGCAAAGTGTGACGTCATGCAATATGGCATGAGGATAGTCAGGTCTGAATTCGGTTAAATATTTATCATATTGACTTTCACCCCCAAATCCAGCTTGTAGGTTATAAAGCCTTTCTTCAATTTTTGTTCTTCTTTCATCTCCTTTTCCCATTCGTTTTAGCAATGCGATTAGTCCGTCGATTTCCATTGTCTTTGTCCTTTTTTTAACTAACACATCATCACCTCCATTTCATTGTATCTTGGTTTGTCGAATTTTGGAATAGTCTGACTGAGATTGTCGAAAGTATTTAAACTTTTACGGTTAAATGAAGTAGGCGGTTGAAAAAATAGTTAACGGCACACGGTAAACGAGCGGTTTCACGAAAGAACGAGCGGATACAGGAATAAACGAGCGGTTTCACGAAAGAACGAGCGGATACAGGAATAAACGAGCGGTTTCACGGAAGAACGAGCGGATTCAGGAATAAACGAGCGGTTTCACGGAAGAACGAGCGGATTCAGGAATAAACGAGCGGTTTTGCGGAAGAACGAGCGGATTCAGGAATAAACGAGCGTTTCCACGAATAAATGAGCGTATTCACGAGTCAACGAGCGGTCCCGAAATAAACGAGCGCCTACGAAGGGGAACAGCTGTATTTGAATGAAAATATAATGTAGTCAGCATTTGATGTTGGTTGTAATTTTCAATATGATGGGTAGAGAGAGTCTTATGAATGAAAGGAATTTTGTGAATGAAGATTAGTCATTTTTCCATACGAAGACCGGTTTTTACGATTGTTACGATGTTACTTGTCATCATTTTAGGGACAGTTTCCTTTTTCAAGATTCCTGTTACGTTAATACCCGAGTTGAATCCACCTGTCGCGGTAGTTGTAACGAATTATCCAGGTGCATCATCTACAGAGGTAAGTGAGAAGTTAACGAAGCCACTTGAGGCAAGTCTCTCCACGGCTCCAGGTTTGAAATCAATGCAATCTTCATCGCAGGAAGGCGCAAATTTCATATTATTGATGTTTGATTGGTCCACGAATATTGACGAAGTCCAATTGGATATCATGCAGCGGATTGACCAAGTTCCTGTACCGGAAGGAGCACAGGCTCCAAGATTCATGAAGTTTGACCCTGCTCAATTTCCAGTCATTCAGTTATCGCTTAGAACGGATGCTGAAGGGACGGATATAAGGGAACTATCAGAACGTCTTGAGACAGAATTGCGCAGGACGAATGGTGTTGCGAGTGTAACGGTTTCAGGTAAATTGGTCGAGGAAGTCCAAGTGATTTTGGACCAGGCTAAATTGGAAAGCTTCGGATTGGTTCAATCTGATGTGGTTCAAGCGATTCAGGCGAATAACGTATCCATGCCGGGTGAGCCAATTGAAACTCGGGATGGAAAACAGTTGACCACAAGAATCATCAGTTCATTGACTTCGGTAGCTGATATACAAAATATTACAATTGGTGCTAACCCTTTGACTGGGAAGAAAATAAAGATTTCTGAGGTCGGGAAAGTGGCATTCTTAGAGGCACCTGCATCTTCTGAAACAAGGGCGAATGATCAGAACGCTGTTCTAATGTCGGTGCTTCAGGAATCCGGAGCCAATACAGCAACAGTTTCCACGGCCTTTAAGAATGCGTTGGATAAGTTGTTGAAACGGGATGAGTTTAAGGATATAAAAGCTGATATTTTGTTCGATCAAGGCGACTATGTGAAGCTTGCAATCGGTAATATTGGACAATCATTAATACTTGGTGGGTTATTCGCCATGCTTGTCTTGTTCTTTTTCCTTAAGGGGGTAAAGAGCCCGATTATAATCGGGGTAGCAATTCCCTATTCAGTCATCGTTACATTTGTACTCATGTTTTTTGCAAACTTCTCGCTCAATATAATGACTTTGGGAGCCTTGGCGCTTGGTATAGGAATGTTGGTCGATAATGCTATTGTTGTAATAGAAAATATTGAACGGCATCTTGCAATGGGGAAGGACCGTGTTGATGCTGCAAGAGATGGTGCGAAGGAAATTAGTGGTGCTATAACGGCCTCAACGTTAACAACACTTGCCGTTTTTGTTCCTGTGATCTTCATTAGTGGATTGATTGGACAAATCTTTACGGAATTTGCATTGACGATATCCTTTAGCCTTTTTGCCTCACTTGTAGTAGCTTTGACGGTTGTGCCAATGATGGCGAGCCGGATGTTGAATAAACCAAAGGGGAATATAGCAGCAAGAAGGCGTCGTTCAAAGGCATTTAATAATTTTGAGCGATCTGTAAAATGGTCATTAAAACACCGTGCGTTTATTTTGATCATGACAGGAATCCTGCTTGCGGGCAGTGGCTTTGGATTATTTAAAGTCGGTACAGAATTCCTTCCACCGACCGATGAGGGTTTTTTCAATATCTCTGTTAAGCTTCCTAATGGCTCGTCACTCACAGCAACAAATGAAGTTGTTAAAAGAATTGAGGATAAATTAAAGGAAGAGAAGGAAATCGAAGTATATGTAAGTCTTGTAGGCGGAACACAGCAAAGCATGGCACAAGGCAGTTCTAAAACAAACATGGCGGAATTGTATGTAAAATTAGTTCCCTTATCAGAACGTGAACGCTCAGTATTCGAATTTATAGATGATGTACAACCGGAAGTGATTAATCTAATTGGTGATGATGCTCGTGTTAGCTTTGACATGCAAACTGCAGCTGGGTCTAATCCAAATACGTTAACATTTTCATTGAAAGACACAAACGAGGCAAGATTGAATAATGTAGTCGAACAGATTCATGATGAATTGCGTAAAATGGAATCAGTACTTGAGGTTACAAATAATCTACAGGATACGATTGAGGAGATTCATATTGATGTAAATCGGGAGAAAGCCTCCGACGTTGGATTGCCACCATATCAAATTGCTCAGACTGTAAATACGATAACGAGGGGTTCTTTTGCGACTCAAATCGTTGATGAAAATGAAAAAGTTGTCTCGGTTATCGTTAAGTATGATGAGAAATATCGAGACAGCATAGAGGATTTGAATAAAATAAAATTAAGAACTCAAATGGGCTCTTTTATAGCACTTAAAGATGTAGCTACAATTTCAATTGCAGAAGGCCCTGTTTCAATTCGAAGGGTAGACCAAGCCCATTCAGTTACCTTTACTATTAAATATGTGTCATCGTTATCGATGGGTGATATGACTACGAAAGTTGAGGAAATGATCAAAGGAATCGATATGCCTGAAGAGACGGAAATGACTTATGGCGGTGACAGGGAATTATTCGATAATGCCATTGATGATATGTTATTAGCCATTGCTCTTGCTGTCGTATTAGTTTATATCGTTATGGCTGCACAGTTTGAATCCTTTAAATACCCGTTCGTTATCATGTTCTCTGTGCCATTGATGGTGATTGGTGTGGCGGCTGGGTTAATGATAACAATGACACCAATAAGTGTAACAGCAGTTATCGGTATTCTTGTGCTTGTTGGTATCGTCGTCAACAATGGGATTGTCCTTGTCGACTATATTAACCAGCGGAAGGAAGCGGGAATGACGTCTTATGATGCAATCATCGTTTCAGTAAGGGATCGTGTTCGACCTATATTAATGACCGCATTAACTACTATATTAGGCTTACTGCCTCTTGCTTTAGGCATAGGGGAAGGGACGGAAATGAATCAGCCTATGGGAATTGCTGTTATAGGCGGCCTTATCAGCTCAACGTTTTTAACATTGTATATCGTTCCAATCATCTATAGCTTGTTTGATCAGCAGACAAGAAAACGTGCAATAGAGGTAAAATGATTAAAAAACCGACCTATTTATTAACAATAAAAATTGTATTAAAGAATCAATGATGGTACAATTAATCATAAGAATTCACTCAACAACATAATAGTTCTTTGACAGTTGTCAAAGGGGAGTAGCTATAGGGCAACCTATTTCATAGTCGTCAATACATGGCAAGTGCCATCGGTTATGATAGCAGGATTATTCACGTCTGAATTTCTGACTTAGCGAGACCTTTGCCTTTTATTAGGTGAGGGTTTTTTTATATGGTTAAATAAGGAGGAAATTAGTTGGAAGCAATATTATTGGAATATGCATGGGTACTTGTAGTATTGATAGCACTTGAAGGATTATTAGCTGCTGACAATGCAGTGGTTATGGCCGTAATGGTAAAACATCTACCAAAGGTACAACAGAAGAGAGCGTTGTTTTACGGGCTATTGGGAGCATTTGTCTTCCGTTTTGCGGCATTGTTCATGATAACGTTCTTAGTAAATATTTGGCAAATACAGGCCTTAGGGGCAGCATATCTTTTATTCATATCCATCAAAAGCTTATTGGATAAAGGAAAAGATGACCATGACGATTTAAAGAAACCACGCAAAAAATCTGGATTCTGGATGACCGTGTTAAAAGTAGAGCTTGCTGATATCGCTTTCGCGCTCGATTCAATGCTTGCAGCCGTTGCATTGGCTGTTACGTTGCCGGAACTTGGTGATTTCCATATCGGTGGGATAAACGGTGGACAATTTACAGTCATGCTTCTTGGTGGAATCATTGGTCTTGTGATTATCCGTTTTGCAGCGAGACAATTCGTTGTATTGCTTGAAAAGTATCCAACTCTTGAAACAGCCGCGTTCTTAATTGTCGGCTGGGTAGGTGTTAAATTAGTCGTTCTGACATTGGCACATCCGAACTTGCAAATCATTGATGAGGCGTTCCCGCATTCCACTGTCTGGAAATTAATCTTCTGGATTGTACTTGCAACAATCGCAATTGGCGGTTGGTTTACAGCGGTGATTAAAAAGAAAAAATAATTGAAAGTGGAAGGTTGGCACATTATAAAGGTGTCAGCCTTCTTTTTTTGTTGTTCCCTTTCTTTTTATGGAGAAATTCTCTAAAATGGAAAGATGATTCCTTCATATAGAAAGGTATTGATGGCATGAAACTAACAAGGGAAAACTTGCATAGGTTTACACCTGCACAAATAATTGTCTTTTATTACTTTTTGGCAATTGGATTTTCATTCCTGTTATTAAATCTGCCTGGCGTTTATTTGCCGGGAGTGAAGGTTTCCTTCATTGATAGTTTGTTTACAGCAGTTAGTGCCGTCAGCGTAACTGGATTGACACCAATAGATATTGGCGGAACTTATTCAGTTTTCGGCCTATGTATGCTTATGCTTGTCCTTCAACTTGGTGGGATTGGGATTATGTCGATAGGTACGTTCTTTTGGCTTCTTGTAAAGAAAAAAATTGGTCTGCGCGAGCGTCAATTGATCATGGTCGATCACAATCAATACTCTTTGGCGGGAGTCGTCCAGCTTATTAAACAGATTGTCGTAATCATCTTCTTGATAGAGGTGATTGGCGGAATCATTTTGACTTTGTATATAATGAGGTTTTACGACAGCTTCAGTGAGGCGCTTTTAAATGGCATGTTCATGGCGGTATCGGCTACAACAAATGCAGGGTTCGATATTACAGGCTCTTCAATGCAACCTTACTTCGGTGATTATTTCATCCAAACTGTAATTATGATCCTCATAGTTTTGGGGGCAATCGGCTTTCCGGTGCTAATCGAAGTAAAGGCGTATTTTTCTCACAAGACCCCGAATTTCAGATTTTCCCTGTTTACGAAGATTACGACCGTTACATTCGCTTTTCTACTTGTATGGGGAGCGGTTCTCATTTTTGTTTTGGAATCGTTTCATTCCTTTAAAGGCCTTACTTGGCATGAGAAGATATTTGCTTCGCTATTCCATTCGGTTTCAGCAAGGTCAGCAGGTCTGACGACTTATGATATTACCCAGTTCAGTGATGCGACAGATATTTTCATATCCTCACTAATGTTCATTGGTGCTTCACCAAGTTCGGTAGGTGGGGGAATTCGGACAACTACTTTCGCGATTGCAGTTCTTTTTCTTATTAATTTTGCACAAGGAAATAATGTCATTAATATTTTTAAACGAGAAGTCAAGTTAATAGACGTCTATCGATCTTATGCAGTTATCTTATTAGCCGCAGTTATGGTTATGACTGCATTGCTTATTTTGCTTATTACTGAGCAAGGTGTACCGGTTGTGGCATTGTTATTTGAGATAACATCTGCTTTCGGTACGTGTGGAATGTCGCTCGGAATTACATCGGATCTGTCGGTAATTGGGAAACTAATCATTATGGTCTTGATGTTTATCGGGCGTGTCGGCTTGATATCATTCCTGTATACTTTAGGTGGTCAGTCAAATAAAAGGCCATATGCATACCCGAAGGAACGGGTTATTATTGGATGAAAAAAAGCATCTTTTCGATTCATCGGAATCGGTAAGATGCTTTTCAGTTTAAACATTCATTAGATTTGCTGCGAGAAAATGAAATTGAGGTTCTTGGCCGCGGCAGAAGAATGTGACAAGGTAGCCAGTTTCTTCGATGAACTCGGTTTCATTTGTATTATTTGGTCTAACAGCAACCGGTGTGATGAAAGTATGTTTACGGATATTTCTCTCTGTCAGTTGGGTAGGAGTTACTGTTCTCGCAAGAAGCTCTGCATCATTCAAAATCATTCGTTCAATACTGGATATTGTATCTGCGTCAACATCGTCTTTCCACCAAATATGGCGCGGTTGGAATGTGTGATGTGCGAGGTAGTCAATTTTCATTAGGCTACGAACGATTTCCATATCAGCTTTTCCGTATTCTAAAAGAAAAGCTTCAAGTCGTGTATATAAATCCTGAAGCTGATGGCCAATTCGTGACCATCCACTTGTCTCCCAAAACGTACCGAATTCCTGGAAGAAGTCGAATGGCGTTTCAAACACTTCAGAAACGAGATATTCAATTGTCCTTGGCATCCGATTATCATTCCAGTACTTTTCAAGTACATCTTCTGTTTGTTTAATACGAAGAATTTCATCGAATGTCAATACGTTATTCGAAAGGATTTCATATGGTGCCTCATCGATATACGTATAGCCATATTGTTCTGCTTGAATACGTAATCCGGTACCTCTTAAAAGCTTTAGGAAACCTAACTGTAACTCTTCAGGACGCATAGCAAAAACATCGTTAAACGTTTTTCTGAACGAATCATAATCCTCTTCAGGTAAACCTGCGATTAAATCCAAATGCTGTGCAATTTTCCCGCCATCTTTAACCATGGTAACCGTGCGAGAAAGCTTTTCGAAATTCTGTCTCCTTTTAACAAGTTCATTCGTTAAATCATTGGTCGATTGGACACCAATTTCAAATCGGAATAGTCCTTTCGGTGCATTTTCATTTAGGAAATCAATGACTTCAGGTCGCATAATGTCCCCGGTTATTTCAAATTGGAAGACAGTCCCTGACAAATGCTCGTCAATTAAAAATTGGAACATTTCCATCGCATAGCTACGGCTAATATTAAATGTTCGATCGACGAATTTTATCGTTTTAGCACCGTTTTTCATCAGGTAACGGATGTCTTCTTTAATAGCATCCCGATTGAAATAGCGAACTCCTACCTCAATAGAGGACAGGCAAAATTGGCAGGAAAATGGACATCCTCTGCTTGTCTCGATATACGTGACTCGATTGCTAAGATGTGGGACATCCTCAGGGAATCTGAATGGGGAAGGGAGCTCCCTCAAGTCGAGTTTTGGACCAGGTGCAGTAATTTTCAGTTTGTCTTCTTCGTTGTAAGCAATCCCTTGTACTTCCGAAAGTTGAATTTTTCCCGCATGATAGTCTAACAGCTGTTTAAATGTTCTCTCACCTTCACCAATTACAATGAAATCGATTTCGGGAACTTTTTCAAGCCATTTGTCATAGTCATACGTCACTTCAGGACCTCCAGCGACAATAACTAATTCGGGATTTGTTTTCTTTAGTATACGAATAACTTTAATAGATTCCTCGATATTCCAAATATATAAACTAAATCCAACAATTTTCGGTTTTTTCTGATGAATATCTGCTACAATGTTTAAAGTAGGATCTTTTATCGTATATTCCGCTAAAATCGGTTCGTATTCAGGCATGGCGTATGATTTCAAATACCTTATTGCAAGATTCGTGTGAATATATTTTGCATTTAATGTCGAAAGAACTATATTCATTTTATTTCTCCTTTTTATATGCTACTAAATTCATATTTTGTTTATTGAAATGGGTCTATATATACTATATAATTTATATTGACAGTATGGAATAATCTGACATAAGGTCCTCTTTAAAAAACTATGTACGAATGAAATCTTGTCGTTTCTCATACTGTATTGGTAAAAGGCGCGGGAGGTATCACATTGAACAGTCTTGATAAAATAGGAAAAAGTGTGTCATTTTTATTGGATGATAGTTTTCGTCCTGGTGTAATCGTGCAATTAAATGGAGATATTTATTTCGAAAATGAGCAATTTAAAGTGCAATTCGCAACTAAAACTCGACAAAATATCAATGAAGTCATCGACTCCTCATCGATACATGATTGGACGAGTTTTACGGAACGGGCTGCTAACTCAGACCAAATTCTAATGGAAATAATACAGATGAATGTCCTATTTAATGAAAAATATAAGATTGACGTACAGTTATTTTATCTGCCTGATATAAATAAAATCATTATATTGTTTGATATCCTTGAACCGCAAAAGATACCAATACTTAAAACATACTTGAATGCTTTCAAAAAATCGAGTTCGTTTATGCTTTTAGTTGACCAAAAAGGTATCATCCGGGATGTTAATGAAATGCATACAATTTTTATAAACAAAACAAGGGAAGAATTGCTTGGTAAACATATTTCTAAAGTATTTTCATTGATTGACCCGGAAAATGATAAGCAACTTCCCGATTACCTTGAACACGCCGAAGAACAGGGGTGTGTCACGACGATAATAAAGTATCAAAAATCGATGGAGGATACACGATTTTATCATATTGTTTCGTATTATGACAAGGATACAAATATGTTTATCATTCATATGTCTGATACAACTGAAAAAGAGAACTTACAAGTTCAATTAGCACATTCAGGCTCACTTTCTGCTGTTGGCCAGATAGCAGCAAGCATTGCTCATGAACTTAGAAACCCAATTACGACTTTGAAAGGGTTTACACAGTTATTAAAGGCATCTGCATCGGATGATTCAGTCAGATATATTTCTGTTATAGAGGATGAGATTGAAAGAATGGAGTCAATTTTAGGTGAAATGCTTGTCCTATCGAAACCATCCTTAAAAAAGAAAATAGCTTTCTCATTAGATTTGTTAATTGCTGATATGGTTGCAGTTATAAAACCAAAAGCGAATATGGAAGGTATTGAAGTCATCAAGAAAATCGAATTGAACAATGTTCCCTTAATATACGGCGACCCAGATAAGATTAAACAAGTGCTATTAAATTTGTTCAAGAATGCCTTAGAGGCCATGAAAGAAGGTGGAACACTTTCCACCCTCTTAGCCGAAGACAATGGAAAACTAAACCTCGTTGTTTCGGATACAGGTAAAGGAATGACTGATCATCAAGTGAGTCAAGTTTTCATGCCGTTTTTCAGTTCAAAACCAGGCGGGACTGGTTTAGGTCTTCCTTTTGTCCTTAAAACAGTGGAAGATCATGGTGGCACAATCAAAGTGGAAAGCAAAGTGGATATTGGTACACAATTCATATTAAGTTTTCCATTATTAAGCGACAGTAAAACGATTCCATTGAAAAAAACACAATCTATTGTATTATAACCTATTCGTTTTGACACCCACCAAATAAATTGGCTATAATAGTTACAAGTCTTTGACAGGAATACAAAAGGTGGATGCGTTAAATGGGAAATGATACTGAAACTGCATTGAAGCTATTTATAGTTCTTTCGAGGGCCAGTAAGGTAGTATCGGAAGAAGCGAATAAAATAATCGAATCATATGAATTGAATCCTACTGAATTTGCAGTGTTGGAGCTTTTATTTCATAAAGGCAGGCAGCCTATACAAAAGATCGGTCAAAAGATATTGCTTAGAAGTGGTTCAATGACATATGTCGTGGATAAGCTTGAAAAGAAGGGGTTACTGGAAAGGGTTTTTTGCCAAGAGGATAAAAGGGTTACTTATATGTCCATTACACCAGCTGGTAAAGAATTGATCGAAAGAATATTCCCACCCCATGAAAAAAACATTGAAAAATTGATGTCTGCCCTAACTAAGGAAGAGCAAGAGACTGCAATTGAACTTCTAAAAAAGTTAGGTTTATCCATCAAAAACTTATCATGAAAAATCCGAACAGAAAGATTCTGTTCGGATTTTTTCGTCGAGATCAGGGCAGTAATTAATTATTGAATCGTTTTTCCCATATTCAGGAAGTCTTTATAATATTCCTCTTCAGGTGTATCAAAGAGAGTTAGTCGGATGACCATATCAGCTTTTTCGAATAGAACACCAGTTACAGGACCCGTTTCGGTATCCACTTTAAAAACTTTAACATTTTTTATTTCTTTATCGTCTAAATTTGTAAAAATATCTTGAACTTCTTCAGGTTCTTCGCCATTGCTTGAGGCAGTTAAAACTTCCTGCATATTGTCTAATAAATATTCAAAAGTCCCTTCCTCAGCGATCTGTGTTTCAATACGCATGAAGGCAGAAGGGTTTTCTTCTGAATATAAGCTATCCCGTCCTGGCTCTTCACTTGTTAGCTTATAGCCGGGCAAAACATACATTGAGAAAGGTTGTGCATCACTATCTGTCAAAGTGCCTTCAGCCATATCCTTATCAGTGATGCTTCCCTGATCAGAACCTGTTTCCTCGGAAACTTGTTCTGAGTTGTTTGGATTGGTGTCTTCACTCGGTTTTGTCCCACTATTTGTACATGCGGAAAGTAGAACCGCTGTTGCAAATCCAGTACATAGAAGTTTCCATTTTACATTCACCATTATCCCTCCTCATTTCCTATAATAGACGGTTGTAGAGAAAAAATGTTTCATTTATCGCTTCCATGGATGATTGTATAGCGTTGGTGGTTGATGACAGTCTTTTCTTCTAGTTCTAATTCATTGAAGTTCTCCATATATGTCAAGTCAACAATCACTGAGTTCTCATTCACTTTCTCAACGATTCCTTGCAACCCATCTTTGAATTCTATAATATTTCCAACTTCCGCAATTTTCATAGCGAAACAGCTCCTTTAATTGATTACTTCAACTAACATGCACTGGAAAATCTGCAATGCAAGAAGTTTCACCTTATAGTGTGCAATAAAAAAACTATAACGTAAAGTCTTTCCTACTAAAATAGAATTATTTTATTTATCGAAGATATCGGAAATAGAATTACCTTTATCTTCAAAATCATGTATAATAATAATTTAGTTATATCTTCTATAGTCGGGGGGATTGCGCTTGAAGCAGATATTAGAGGAGCAAGTTGAGTCAAAGCGCACGGAATTAATCGTGATGGCTAGGCAAAAAGGATTATCATCGATTGATACCTTAAAAATAAGTGAAGAGCTTGATTGTCTAATCAACCAATACAATTCCCTTGAAAAAGAAGATTTTTATTTAAAATAAATAGGGAAATGGGAAAGGGTGGTTTAGTTGGTAACAATTAAAGACTTTAGAAATGAGTTAAACCAAGCTGTCATTGGTAGAGAGAAAGAATTTGATCTGATGTTGATAGCATTATTACAAGATGGACATGTTTTGCTTGAAAGTGTGCCTGGGTCAGGAAAAACGATGATGGCCAAAAGTTTTGCGAACGCATTCAAAGGTGAATTTAAGCGTGTACAATTCACGCCAGACGTCTTGCCGTCAGATGTAACTGGTATTCGTTATTTCAATCCTAAATCACAGGATTTCATACTGAAGGCTGGTCCGGTCTCTTCAAATATTCTATTGGCAGATGAAATAAACCGAGCTACTCCGCGGACGCAGTCCAGCTTGCTTGAGGCGATGGAAGAGAAGCAAGTAACGATAGACGGAGAAACGCTATCCTTACCGAGACCGTTCATGGTCATTGCGACACAAAATCCAATTGAGTCGCAGCAAGGGACATTCCCTCTACCAGCTGCTCAATTAGACAGGTTTCTTTTTAAATTGAACATCGATTATCCGACATTTGAAGAAGAACATGAAATTTTAAAGCAGTACGGTCAAAAGCCTGGCGATATTAAAACAAAAACAATAATTGACGCGGAAACTGTGTTGAAATGGGCGGAAGAAGCTCGTAAAGTAAGCGTTCATGAAGATATTGAGAAATATATATTGAAAATTGTCCGCGCGACAAGGGAGCATCCATTCTTGGATCTTGGTTTAAGCTCTCGTGCGGCTCTCGCAATACTCCAAGCCACGCGTACTAAGGCCTATCTTGAGGGTAGGGATTTTGCTACACCAGATGACGTAAAGGCAATTGTTCCCCCTGTTGCACTGCATCGTATGGAGCTATCGACGGAAGGGGTATTGACTAAGAGTATAGATGAAGTGCTTCAGGAAATAATCGTTTCCATTCCAACTCCATTAGAGGCTACAGTCTAATGAACTGGATACGTTATGAACATGGATTTAAGACAATACATCAAGGGATGGCCTTTACTTTCATATTGTTTATCTGGGCGTTCATTTTTTTACAGCCCTGGTTGGCTGCAAGTTTCGCGGCGGTTTTTGGAATGTTGGCATTTCAAAACTCTTACTTCTCCAAGGTCGGCAAGGAACTGAAAGTCACTATCCAGTCAAAACAGAAACGCATTCTTACTGGGGGCGAAGAAGAATTAATCTTAGAGTTTGAAAATGGCATTGTTCCAATTTGGAATGGGACGCTCACACTTTCAATTGAAGATCCCGTTGCCCCAAACAATGATAATAGAAAGCATTATAGCGGCATTTACGATCTATCTGTACCCTTTGCCATTGGAGCCAATAAAAAGATTGAAATCAGGATTCCACTTGAAGGAAAAAAACGAGGGATGTCGAGAGTTACAAGATTGATGTTGGAAGTTCCACATCTATTTGGCGATGGTTCTGTCAATATGGAATTGGAAGATCTACTTTCTTATCAAAGCTTAGTTTATCCACGTGTAAAATCTCTTGAAGGAGAACTGCGCTCATCGCCATACAAACCGGGAGAGGTCGAGCAAAAGCAATCGCTTTTCACTGACACATTGCAGATGATTGGAACACGTGATTACGTTCCTTCAGATCGTTTCGATCAAATTCATTGGACTGCAAGTGCGAAAATGCAAAAACTGCAAACAAAGGAATTTCTTCCTGTCAGTGCTCAAAGTGTCGCATTGATTCTCAATGCAATTGAGAAGGACAGAGGATATAATGACTTCGAAAAAAAGGTGGAGCGACTTGTTTCTTACGCAGATTATTGTACGAAAAACAATATACCTTATTCGGTTTCCATGAATTTACGGACATTCGGGGCAACACCATATTTACAATTGCAAAGTGGATCAGGAAAAGTTCAGTTTCAGAAAACGATGGTCATGCTTGCGAAGATATCCGATAAGAATGCGAAAATACGCTATGAAGATATGTTGTTAAATATGGAAAGTGCCGGGCAACTACCGCAAACGATCGTTTTGATTACGCATGAAAATGAAAAGGTAAGGGCGGTCGCGCAAAAGTGGTCGAAACAATACACGGTCATTATGGATACCGCAAGTGAAGGGAGTGGAGAAGAATGGAACAATCCAGTTTTGAAAAAGACCGGAACAGATTCATCCATTCCGAGCGCTTAGTCGTTGAACTATTTCTTTTAGCGTATCTATTCGCCTTCCTACTTGCGAATCCATTTTCCATCATGCCATACATTTGGCTGCTTATCGCAACAGTTGGCGGGATCATCTCTTATGTCTTGTTTACTAAACGTAGTTATTCTTTCGGTCTTAGTCTTGCACTCGCGGTATGCTTGATGGTGCTGTTATGGCTGACTGGGACTCCAATGATGATACTTTTGGTGTTTTTCGTATTTGTGCTTTGGAGGATTCAAGCAAACTTCAATGGCTCTCGAATTAATGGTTGGCCATTTTTCGCTGCGAATTCAGCCGCTTTGATCTTTTTCTCTTTTCTTTCTAGGGTGTTTTATGTTTTCGAAAATCCACAGTTAATTATGCGGCAAATGCTGATCATCTATCTGTGTACATCGTTCCTGTTCTATTTTATACGGATGTTTTCGATCACAGTGAACAGTAGGCAGTTGGGTAACTTCAAAGTGAGAGAAGCTGGAAGGATTTTCGGCGTTATTATGGGGATTGGGACTTCAGTGTTTTTAGTTGTTTTATTTGCCCTGAAGCCTGTCCGAACACTATTCATCGAGATTTCCAGTTTTCTTTTCGGTGGCGTGTTTGGGATTTTTGGGAGAGCGTTGAATCCTATAATGGAACCTAAAGTAATCATAGAGGAAGATGTGGAAGAAGTTGAAGGTAGTTGGGATGACTGGACTCCATTAGATGATCCATATAAAATCTTTGGCAAAACTTCCTCTATCTTTGAATACACGACATTGGCTGTTGCTTTGGTTATTTTAATAACCATCGTAATAATCATCATCATTAAAAGAAAAAACAATCGCTTTGCTGAAAAACAGGAAGCTTACACATTTTCGTTCAAAGGAAAAAGAGAGAAAGAAACGAAACAGCAAATCTTTTTATATGATTATTCTTCCGCAAGGGATGAGGTACGGAAATCTTTTGAGCGATTTGAGAAAGAGGCTCAGGATTATAAATTCAATAGGTTGCATGGCGAGACAGTGAAAGAGTGGTTTTCACGCATGGGCTGGGGACAGAATGAGCAGATCTTATCTATTTACAATGAGGTCAGATATGGTTCGCATGTCCCTACTGAAAGTGAGCAAAATAATTTTATCGATGGACTTGAGCAAATTAAAAAAAGATTTTTTATAAAAGAGGTTTAAGTTGTTTTAAAACGGGGGACATTATAATTGAACACAGCAACATTCTCATTTCCCCCTTTTGAGGACGGACCCTTTACAGGATCTGTCCTCCTTTTTTTATGATTTTTGCTTATAATGGATAGAGACTAAAAATTGGAGGAGTTATATATGGGGAAAGAGAAAATCGCTTTTATTGGAACCGGAGTTATGGGAAGTAGTATTGTTAAACATTTAATAAATGCTGAATATGATGTGACAATTTTTACGCGTACAAAGGAAAGGGCAGAGTCGGTTATTACCTTGGGGGCAAAATGGGCTGACACTGTCGGACAAGCAGTGAAGGATGCTGACCTCATCTTTACGATGGTTGGCTATCCGGCAGACGTTGAAGAAGTGTATTACTCGGAAAATGGAATTTTAGAGAATGCGCAAAAAAGAGCAATTTTAGTTGATATGACAACATCCAGTCCGGAATTAGCTAAAAGGATTGCGGCAGATGCTGAAAAGAGGGGGCTCCATTCAATAGATGCTCCGGTCTCAGGAGGAGATGTTGGTGCCCAAAACGGTACTTTATCGATTATGTGTGGGGGTGATGAACAGACATATAGAAGACTGCTATCAATTTTTGAGGTTTTCGGTAAACAAATTGTTTACCAAGGTGCTGCTGGTGCTGGTCAACATACAAAAATGTGCAATCAAATTGCAATAGCTACGAATATGATAGGGGTCTGCGAAGCGCTTGCATATGGAAAGGAAGCTGGATTGGATGCAGATACGATTCTGCAATCCATCTCATCTGGTGCTGCGGGATCATGGTCTCTTTCCAATTTAGCACCTCGTATTATAAAAGGTGATTTTGAGCCAGGATTCTTCGTTAAACATTTCCTTAAGGACATGAATATAGCGTTAACTGAAGCCGAACTCATGGGGATTTCGCTCCCGGGTCTTGAGATGGCAAGAAATATGTATGATGAGCTTGTTGTGGAAGGATACGGTGAGAAAGGGACGCAAGTTTTATACAAACGTTATATGAGCAAGTAAAAAAAAGGAGGGGGAACCCTCCTTTCAGATTGTAGACAAAAGGGTTGGAAATCATAGATTTTCAACCCTTTTTTACATTTTACTATTAGTAGGCTGAAATAACGTTGATTTCCGTTCCGGGCGGACGCTTTCCGGGGGGCTTGCCCTCAGCCTCCTCGTCGCTTCGCTCCTGCGGGGTCTTCACGCTGCGCTGATCCCCCAGGAGTCGCCGCCCTGCACTCCAATCAACTGGAGATCCTTTAAGACAGGGGCATCATTTCAGCCTCCACAGTCGGAGCTTTCCACGTCCAACTGACCAGCTTCTTCAAATTTATGGCAGCAAAAGTCAGCATCGCCTGCATGGACATTTTTTTAGTCCCCGGAGGGTTGTCCATCGCATGCCATGCTTTTCTTTTGCATCAGCAAAGACACGCTCAATCGTCTCTTTGCGCTTTCCGTATATTTCCTTGATTTCATGGTCGTGTCGCAAGTCATCAGCCACATCCAAATAGTCCTGCCAGATATGCCGTTGAATCATCTTTTGCTGATTCTTACTTTGCGTGCATTGGCCAATCACTGGACACACAGCACAAATAGAAGGCGTCGATGCATACTGGCGGTATCCTTCCTTCGTCATTGGTCGTTTGTACGGAAGTGCAGGATGGATCTGATTCTCTAAAAGGAAGTTGGCGATGGCTGGGTTTTTGTATAGATGAAGGAAAAATCAAGGGCCGCATCCAGTTTTCGCACAAGATGGTCGTGAGGAACCAACTGCTCAATGGTTAGCATCTCCAACTGTTCACGTTCATTAATTTGATTCTTAGTCATCATATCCATCACCTCATTCATTTAATAGGCAACACCGTTGATTGGAGCGGAGAGCGGCGACTCCTGCGGGAACAGCGCGAGCTGAAGACCCTGGACTGAGCGCAGCAAGGGAAGCGGCTGAAGCCGTGCCCGCGGAAAGCGTCCGCTCGCAGCGGAAATCAACACTGTTAGCTTTATCTCTATTTTAAAAGAAAAAGACTGTAGGCAAACACCCAAATTCATGGTGTTTGTCTACAGTCTGAAAGGAGGGGGGAACCCTCCTTTTTATTTTCCATCCAAATAGGATGATCGGAATGTTTGAGTATTACTTACTCTCGGTTTTAATCGTTTAGCTGGTCGTTTAGGTGCAACTAATCTTTTCTTTCCGACTTTTATCGGTGGAATTTGTTCATCGATAAAATCCGACAATATTTCTTTCGCGGTTTTCAAATTCATCCGTTCTTGGGGGTTCCGAAATGCTTCGTCTTGGTTGCCTAAATGGGGAAGAGATTTGAAGTCTTCTTTCTCAGGTAAGGTATGAAAGAGGAAGTCACCGCATTTAACTAATACGGTAGAGCTTTGCTTGCTTAATTGGGGATTTTCGATAAAGTGTAAGCCGATTTTTTCTGCATGTCCCAAACGAAGCAATTTACGAATCGATCTGTTTTTCAATTCGTATAATACACGATTATTTGGTGCTGTTTTTGCATGCCGGTTCACAGTGTAAATTGCAATTGCGATTTGACGTCTCTTGCTCTCAGTTTCCATAGATTCCTCCAGTGTATTTTAAAAATCCGTCTTCTCTTTCTATTTTATCATAAATATTCTCGAAACATTTACAAAATGATTAGGCAAAAAGTACTGAAATTTTAGGAAACTACTATTTTTTTGTCGAATAAAAAGGTATACTTGTAAAATAACGTCGAATAGATTTCTGCATGAAAGCATAAACCTATCTTACATTCAAGACATGCATGGAGGCAGCCATGAATAATAAAACATTGGAAGTTGACGCTCAACTTATACCAGCAACCGATACATACTTTTACAATCATCCATTCGACATGACAGTTCAAATAGGTTTGAACAATAATCACGAATGGAAGGTTATCCTCGCTAATCATAAAGCAAGCCACTTTTTCAAGGAGGAAGAAGGGGCCCTTGCTTCAGTTTATTTTGGAGCTGTTTGGAAATCGATTAAAAAACATCTAAAAGCATTAAAGATTCACCCGTACATACAAGTGTTTCTAACCATCAAAAGTGAAGATAAAGATAAGCTATTTGAGCTTAGACTATTTCGACAAGAAACGAGAGAATCCGGACAAACTATATTTATCGAATTAAGTGCTCAGGATGAATTGAAAGCGGAACAAAAAGTTAGGTGGCTATACGAGCAAAAATATATGTCAGTCATTGATCATAATCTGGATCCGATTATTACAGTTAATCGGAAAAACAGGATTACATATGCAAATAGTGCAGTCCATCATGCTTTTGGGTATCGCACAAAAGAGCTGACAGGCAGATCTATATTGGACTTGATAGGTGACGAAAAGGTCGATGAGTTTAGAGCCTTCCTGTCTCGTGCATTCTCAGGTGAGTCAATTGAAATGGAAGGGATTACTTTTTTTCATAAAAAAGGACAGTACCTGTCTGCTTACTTGAAAACGATCCCCGTTTCAATACAAGGGGAAATACAGGAAATCCATATTATACTAAGGGATACTTCTGCCCACTTTAAAAATAACGAAAAGCTATTATTCCTTTCTTATCATGATCAATTAACGGGCTTGTGGAACAGAAGGGCCTTGAAAGAACATTTCGAGGAAGATGCGGAATATGCTTACCGTAGTGATGAGAAGTTATCGTTCATCCACTTGGATTTGGACCGATTTAAGACCATTAACGATTCGATTGGAAGAACGGGAGCCGATGAAATCCTTAGAATGATTGCTGAACGGATTAAAATGGCATGTCCGAAGGCAGGAAAGCTGTATCGGAACGGTGGAGATGAATACATCATCCTTTTACGGGGTCATTCAATCGAAAAGACAGAAGACCTTGCTAAAAGAATTTTAAGCGATTTTACTAAGCCGTTCTATTTCAACCATCAAGAATATTTCATATCTTCCTCTATTGGCATTTCTGTTTACCCTGACGATGGAGTAGTACTTGAAGAACTTTTGAAAAAGGCGGAACAGGCTGTATTTTTCGTCAAAGAACGTGGTAGAGCACATTACAGGTTTTATAAAGAAGAGATGAACACATCATTTACAGATGCCGCAATAATGGAATCCCATCTCCGTAGAGCGATAGAGTTCAATGAACTTGAAATTCACTACCAACCGCAAGTGAATTTAAAAACTGGACAAATCGACAGCTTCGAAGCATTGCTAAGATGGAATAATCGTAAATTCGGTTTCGTCTCACCTTCGCTATTCATACCAATGGCAGAAGATTCCGGACTCATTCACACAATAGGTGATTGGGTGCTGGAGGGTGTGTGTAAACAACTGAAAGAATGGCAGGATAAGCAATTCCGAAAGGTAAGGATAGCTGTAAACATCTCGCCGAAACAATTCAGCACGGGTGAATTTGCGAATAAGGCGAAAGATATGATTGATAAGTATGGGATTCACGCGTCCTCATTCGAAGTGGAAATAACGGAAACCGCGCTTATGAATATTAAGGATACGCTCTCTACTTTGCAAAGGTTGAAGGAGATTGGGGTAACGATTTCAATTGATGATTTTGGTACAGGCTATTCATCGCTTAGTTATTTGAAATTGTATCCGATTGATATCATAAAGATAGACCGTTCGTTTATTAAGGATATTGAAGTAGATGAAAAAAATGCTGCGATTGCTAAGACGATTATAAGTCTTGCGCATAATCTCGGCATGCAAGTGATTGCTGAAGGGGTTGAGAAGGATTTGCAGGCTAAAATCCTGACAGAGGCTGATTGCCATAAAGCACAGGGGTTTTTATTCAGCAAGGCTATACCCGCTTCACAAATAGTCGAGAAGTATTTTTCTTGGGTTTGAAAAAAATGTAAGAAATGGCTGGCTATTAAAATGTTGCTTTACGTTTTAGGCGGACGCCCCGCGGAAAGCGTCCGCCTGAAATGGAAATCAACGTTTATCAGATAACCCTCGGCAACATTGGAAAGTTATGCTATAATTTTGAATGAATGCTCATTCATTTCAAAGGGGGATTGTTTATGTTTAAAGAGAAGGTTTTTATTGTAACTGGTGGATCGAACGGTATGGGGAAGCACATGGCAAAGAAATTTGCTGATGAAGGTGCGGATGTGATTATCACCGGGCGTGACCTTGAACGATTGGAAGCTGCAAAAAAGGAAATTGGGGAAAGAGCACATATCTATCAAATGGATGTGCGCAATATTGAAAATGTACAAGGTTTAGTCGAATTTGCAGACGGGAAATTCGGTAAAATCGATGGCCTTGTGAACAATGCTGCCGGAAACTTCATCGTTAAAGCAGAAGAACTTTCTATTAATGGATGGAACGCTGTCATTGATATTGTTCTTAATGGAACATTCTATTGTACAAGTGCAGTCGGAAATTATTGGATTAAAAATGGACAGAAAGGTTCCATTCTTAATATGCTCGCAACCTACGCATGGGACGCTGGTCCAGGGATTGTCCATTCGGCCGCAGCAAAGGCTGGAGTCATGTCATTGACACGGACACTTGCAGTTGAATGGGGAAGAAGCTATGGATTTAGAGTAAATGGAATTGCACCAGGTCCAATCGAGCGAACCGGTGGTGCAGAACGTCTCTTTCAATCGGAAAAAGCAGTTCAACGCACAATTAATTCCGTTCCTCTTGGGAGAGTTGGGAAGCCTGAAGAAATTGCTGAATTAGCGGCATTCATCATGTCTGACAAAGCTGCATATATGAACGGCGAAATCGTTACATTGGATGGCGGTCAATGGTTGAACCAGTATCCTTTTTAAAATCGAAAGGCGAGGCTGCGCTTTAGCATTTATGAGTATTTAAAAGTTTTTATGCGTTTTTTGAGGGTTTTATGAGCGATTATCTGGATTTATGCTTGTTTGAATAGGATTATGCGTATTTGGTAAGAAATATGCGTGTTTCGAAGGTTTATGCGTATTTGTGGTTTTGAGTTAAGATTGTTCCGTTTTTCCTGTATTGTTTTCATCATTAGGTACATTCTAACTTCTACAAAGTAGTGGAAGGGAGAATTGGAATCAATATGGCGATATGGATTATTCCGATAGCGATTGTGTTTATTATCATTGGAGCTATTGGGTGGAAGGCTGTGAGAAGCTGGGATACCGTTGTTTTGAATGAAACGGATAGTGGTGTCTCAGATGCGATTGAAGATCATCCGATGTCACTGAACCCGATCATTTGGGTGATTGGAGTAGCAGCGTTATTTATTCTATTTGTAATTTTCTTTTACTGGGCCTCTTCCATATAGGAAGAGGTTTCTTTCTTTTGAATTCGATGGGATGTTCAAAGCTATTATGGTATGATAGTGTTGTAGAATTGTTTTGCAGCTTGTGAACAGAAGGAGCGATATTTTAATGATTTCTCTAAATAACAGGGATTTTCTTTTCGTACCGATTGCCGATTATATAATTCCTGCCGAAAAAGTGGCACATGTTCAAATCGGAAATAATGCGGAACACGCCCTTCTCGTCCTTACTAAAACTGGTTATTCTGCAATACCGGTAATCGATGCGAAAAATCACCTAAAAGGACTCCTTGGAATTGGAATGATAACAGATTCCATACTGGGATTGGAACGGATCGAATATGAGAAACTTGCAGACTTGAAGGTGGACCAAATCATGCAAACGGATATACCGAACATAAAAACTACTGACAAGTTCCAAAAGGGCTTGGACCTGCTAATAAATCATACTTTTCTTTGCGTAACTGAAGAGGACGGTACTTTTGCGGGTATACTGACGAGAAGAGTCATGCTGAAAGAGTTTAAGAAATACATTTACAAGAATTAGTACGCTCAATGGTTCGCCATTGAAAAGGAAGGCTCCAATTGGGGCCTTTTGTTATTTGTATCGATTTGAGAAGGGGAATGCATATGAATATACATAAAAAGACAAATAGACCGCTTGTTCTGATTTCGGTCATGCTTGCCATGTTCGTTGGTGCTGTAGAAGCGACTATCGTTTCAACGGCAATGCCTGCAATTGCAGCAGAACTTGGTGGTTTTTCGAGATATAGTTGGATATTTTCATCCTATTTGTTGATGAGTACTGTCACTGTTCTGATATATGGAAAGTTGGCAGACTTGTTCGGTCGTAAACCAATATTATTTATTGGAATATCCATTTTCCTGATTGGGTCGGTTCTTTGCGGTTTTGCACTTACGATGGAACAGTTAATCATTTATAGATTGATCCAAGGGTTAGGAGCAGGCGCGGTTATGCCAATTGCAACTACGATTGTAGGGGATATCTATACTACTAAGGAAAGGGCGAAAATCCAAGGATACCTATCAAGTGTCTGGGGTGTTTCTGCAGTTTCAGGTCCTGTCATTGGAGGTTTGATCGTCCAATACATGGACTGGAAATATGTTTTTTGGGTGAATGTGCCACTTGGGATTTTGGCGATGGCAGGTGTGTTTTTCTTTCTTCATGAACCTGTCATTGAACGGAAGGTTGCCATTGATTTTAAAGGGGCAGCACTTTTAGCTACTTCGTTATCAATCATTCTATTTTGGCTTGTTGAAGGAGGGCAGGCCTTTGATAGGACCTCCTTATTAAGTCTTTCCTTAGTTGTTTTCGGGGTTGGCTTGTTTACATTTTTCATCATGACAGAGCGAAAGGCCGCTGATCCAATGATGCCATTTGCGATTTGGAAAAACCCCGTCATTCTTTATGCAAATCTTGTTTCATTAACGACAGGTGGCATTATAATTGGGGTTTCCTCTTATTTACCGACCTTCGTGACAGGTGTAATGGAACAGCCGGCTATCATTGCTGGATTTACATTGACAGCCATGTCGATTGGATGGCCAATCGCCTCTTCTGTGGCGGGGCATCTTCTCATTAAATTTGGGACTTTTAAGGTTTCATTCGCAGGTGGACTATCATTAATCCTTGGTGGTACGTTATTCGTATTAATGACTGGTGGATCGGGACCCTTATGGGCTGCAATTTCAAGCTTTTTCATTGGTGTAGGAATGGGTCTTACAAGTACGGCCTTCATCGTAACGATTCAGGGAGCAGTTAGCCGAGAACAAAGAGGTTCTGCAACTGCTGCCAATATGTTCATGCGAAATTTTGGGAACACTGTAGGGGCCGCTGTTTTCGGAGCGGTTCTGAACGGATCTTTACTTGCGATTTTCAAAAAGAAAGAACTTGACTATGAAGTGAATGACATCAATCTTCTTTTGACGGAGGAGTCAAGGTCGACTTTACCTCTTGTGAAAATGGAAGAATTACAGCATGCTCTTGATGGCTCATTGCAATGGGTTTATATCGCAGTTCTCTTGTTTGCAGTAATAAGCCTGTTACTGATTTTACGTATTCCGCGGGGGGTGGTTCAATATGACGACAACTGAACTCGAAATTATTAAAACACTGGCTGAAGAGGGAAATATGCGAAAGGCTGCAGAAAGGTTATTTCTTTCACAACCTGCGCTTTCCCAACGGCTCCAGACAATCGAGAAGGAATGGGGGACATTGCTTTTTATCCGCTCGCAAAAAGGATTGGAACCTACTCCAGCCGGTGAACTTGTTATTGCTTATGCAAAGGAAACCATTCTTAAAAAAGAAGAAACTGCAGAAATGATTGCCTCATTGGCGAATAAAGTGCATGGAACTTTGAAAATTGCCTGCGCTTCAATTGTTGGTCAAACTTGGCTGCCGCAAGTTCTAAAAGAATTTGTCAATACGTATCCGGATGCGAAAATCTCATTGATGACCGGTTGGAGTTCGGAAATTGTAAGAGCTCTTTATGACGGGGAAGCGCATATAGGAATTGTGCGTGGCCAAGTTGATTGGAAAAGTAAAAAAGAATATTTGTTCAGGGATCGCTTGTATCTTGTCGATCAAGAAATCACTTCAATTGACGAGCTGACGAATACAAACAGACCATTCATCCAGTTTAAAAGCGATTCCAATTATTATATGGAAATCCAACGCTGGTGGCAGCGTCATTTCACACAAAATCCTTGGAGACAAATTACCGTCGACCAAATTGAGACGTGTAAACAACTTGCACTTAATGGCATCGGTTATGCGATATTACCAGCTATCACGTTAACCGGGGATGAGGAAGTCAATAGGATTCCGCTATTGAATAGTGAGGAAGAATTTGAGTTGACAAGGGATACATGGCTCATCGGATATGAATCTTCGTTCAAACTGAAACAAGTGGATGCGTTTACCCAAGTCGTAAATAAATATGCTGAAAGATTAAGAATGGAATCAGAATAGGAGGGAACTTTCCTTTGTTTGCTACGTACTAATTATGAAAGGTCGAAGTTATAGGGTGTTAGACGAAGGGGGATTTACTTATGTGGAAGAAGCAATTGGGAATTATTTTTACTTTAATGGCGTTATGCCTGTTTTTTCCAACGATTCATGCGATGGCGGCACCAGAGCTTAAAGTAAAGGTGACTGCCGGATTTGACGGAAAGGCTAAGTATGGAAAAGGAGCACCTATTACGATTGAAATCGAAAATAGTGGTACTTCGTCTTTCAGTGGTGATTTAATCATTGATACACAACAATCATATGAATCTGGAGTCGGAGAAGTTTTTCCGGTAGATATTGGAGCAGGAGAAACGAAAAAAGTCACGTTCATCAACTCCAAAATGTTCGATTTCAATATGTATGGTGTGAATACAAAATCAATCTTTTTTTATGAGGGCGGTTGGAAGTCAGGGAAAGAGATACCCCATAAAGGATCGCAACAAATAACCGTTGCGATGTATCACGAAGATACAAAAATCATTACTGCATTTACAGACAATATCGATCGCCTATCTGCACTTAAAGGGATGCGCTTAACCAATTATCCAAATGTACAAATGATTGATGCTTCTAAGATAACTGCCGCTAAATTGCCGGATGAATCTGCCGGATGGGGACCAACTGATACGATTATTATAGATGAATACCCAATTGCTGACATGACTACTGCCGAGCAAGAGGCGATAGTGAACTGGGTTCGTTCAGGTGGAGTTATCATTTTTGGAGGTTCAGATCATCTTGCTGTAGAGTCTGGGGTTTTTGCGGAGTATTTGCCGCTTACACAATCGGCTAAAACGACAATTGGTCCTGAAGCATTCATTAATTGGACTGGAATTGATGGCTTTGATAAGGAAGTTACTATTACGCAGTCTGAATTGAATGCAGATGCGAAAGTGATTTACGCTGATGGCCCTCATATTTTGGCAGCATCAAAGCCACTTGGCAAGGGAATGGTCGTTCAAACGTCCTTTTCATTGGGGGATGAGCCTTTTTCTAAAATGCATGGGGCACATACTGTGTGGAAAAGACTACTTGACTCTGTTGACCAATCTATGATGTCTGGCGGAATGATGCCATATTATAACGACCCTGTAGAATCATTGCGTTGGACTATTGGAAATCCGAATGAGCTTTTTCCATCTTTCAAAGTGTCCGCCCCACTTCTGTTCGGAGTAATTTTGGTTTACATTATCATCATCATTCCGATTTTGTATCTTGTATTGAAACGTAAAGACAAAAGGGAACATGCATGGTGGATTATTCCTGTAATATCGGTTGCCGTTTCCGTGTTCATCTTTGCCTATGGTGCAAGAGATCGTATCGGCCAGGCTCAAATACAACAGACATCAGTCTTTGACGTGAGCGGTGATGGAACATTGACGGGTTATTTTGTCGAATCCATTTTGACAAACAAAGCGGGGGATTTTGTTTTCTCAGTACCACTCGAGACGACATTATCGACGTATACGCCATATTCGATGGGTTCCTTTTTCGGACCTTCGCGAATGAGCACTAATTCACATAAGCGAGCAATCCTTGAAAAAGATGCAACAGGCTCTAAATTACATTTAAGAGATATAGGTTACTGGGATGTTGCTTCAGTTTATGGTCAAACAACACTGGATGTAAAAGGAAATTACGACGTGAACCTAACCGTTAAGGATAAGCAGCTTACTGGAGAAATAACGAATAATTTCCCTTTCCCGGTAAAAGACGTTGCAATTTGGTCGGGAAATAAGCAAATTGCCATTGGTGATCTGGGCCCGGGAGAAACGTTAAAAGTGAATGAAACATTAACGACTTCAACATTATTGCCTAAACGGTCAGTTAGCAATATGTATTCTGGACAAATGCCAGTGAACACAGATGAATTAATGGAAATGAGAAAACGTGGCTTAATGTCGTTTTCAGGCGATTTTATCAATAGTCAATCCAAACCAGCAATCATTGGTTATGCGGATACACAACTTATACCTGTAAAGCTTGAGAAGATAAAAGCGACTACTGACGCACTGACGATGATTACACAACCTTTTACACCCAAAATTGAATTTAGTGACTCCTTCACGATGGATGCCGAAATGATGGAGATGAAACTTCTTTCGGAAAAATACAATATGGAGCCATATCTAACGGGCTATCCTGCAAATATGTATTATTTCGATGAGGAAAGTTATACCCAAACGTGGAAGATACCTGACGAGTATATGGAAAAAGGGTTCAACTGGAAATCGATGGATATATCCAAAATCCAACACCAATTATATAATTTAAGCATTTTTAATCAAACTACTCAGGAGTTCGAGCAATTAAAGTCTGATCGGAAGCTAACTATCGATTCAATCAGGCCTTACTTGTCTGAAAGTGGCGAATTGAAATTCCGTATTGAATTTACAGGCGGACAACGAGGAATTGAAGCGCAAGCTCCTGAAATCAAGTTGCATGGCGAGGTGAAGAAATGATAGAGATCAAAGGGCTGACAAAAAAATACGGGCAATTTACCGCACTTGATAATTTGGATTTAACGCTCGATGAGGGGACGGTATTCGGGTTTGTCGGTGCAAATGGCGCCGGTAAGTCTACGACATTTTTAATAATTTCTACATTGCTTCAACCGACTTCAGGAGAAGTATTCATCGATGGTATAAGCGTTCGTGAAAAACCTTCAGAAATCCGAAAACTGATTGGCTATATGCCGGACTTCTTCGGTGTATACGATCAGCTAAAGGCTGATGAATATTTGGACTTTTACGGAGCGAGCTACGGTATTCCAGAAGAGGAAAGGAAAAAACTTATACCGCAGTTGCTGGAGTTAGTAAATCTAACGCATAAAAGATATTCTTATGTTGATTTGCTTTCGAGGGGTATGAAGCAGAGATTATGCCTGGCACGTAGTTTGATACATGACCCAAAGGTTCTTATTTTAGATGAGCCTGCTTCGGGACTTGATCCTAGAGCACGGGTAGAAATGCGTGATATTCTAAAGACGTTAAAAGGTATGGGAAAGACAATCTTGATCTCTTCTCATATTCTTCCTGAACTTGCGGAAATGTGTGATGAAATTGGTGTTATTGACAATGGAAAACTGATTGCACATGGTTCAGTTGCTGAAATTCAGAAAAAGCTGCAAGGAGAAAAAGTAATTACGGTTCGACTTGTCTCCAAAACAGATGAAGTGATTTCCTTCTTTGAGGAACAACCATATGTTTCGTCAATTGAAAGGCTTGATAATGGAGATGGTATCTCCTTCACGTATAGGGGAAGTGAAGAAGAGCAGATTGGCATGCTGAAAAAAGCGATGTTACAAGATTTGCCAATTGTTTCTTTCTTGGAACATGTTACAAACCTTGAAGATGTCTTTATGGAAATTACGAAAGGAGCCGCTGACTAATATGAATTTTAATAATCCGGTTCTTTTTAAGGAATTGAAACTCAGATTCCGATCATTCAAAGGCTTCAATGGAATTTTATTCTTCCTCCTTGCAATGTGCATATTTGTCTTCGGTTATATTTTCCTGACTGTTAACATGACAGGCACGTCCTATTTCAGGCCGAGCCAAAGTTTTGTCTTATTTGCTTTTCTATCCTATATCCAACTTGGGCTTGTGTTATTCACGGCCCCAGGGCTAACGGCTGGGTCAATCAGTTCGGAAAGGGAGAAACAGACATTACCCATCCTATTGACGACTTCTCAAAGCTCGTTTCAAATAATTTCAGGAAAAATGCTTTCGTCTGTAGCTTTCCTTCTCTTGTTGATCGTTGCGGGACTTCCTATCTATAGCTTAGTGTTCTTGTTTGGCGGTATTTCCCCAATGGAATTTGTAAAAGTGTTCTTCTTCCTATTCGTAACCTTGTTAGCGATTGGGAGTATCGGGGTCATGTTCTCTACATTAATTCGCAGAACGATTGTATCAATGATAGCAACATATGGATCAATGCTCTTCCTATCGGTAGTAACGGGTTTCCTATTCATTATCGTCATGCAAATGAAAGCATTCAATAATATGGGGACCATTACATCACCATCTTATTTGGGACAGTTTTTGGCATCCATTAATCCTGCGGTGCTGTTTGCATCATTTTTATCACCTGATCTGAATAGCTCCATAGGTGAATTAACGAAAATCGAATTCCCGATTTGGGCTGGATATTTGATATTTTATGGATTGATTACCGTGGTAGCGTTTTTCATATCGGTGAAGAGGTTACGGGTCAATATGAAACGACTAAAATGAGGGGGTGTAACAGATGGAAGGGAAGATAGCGTTACAGCGATATGTCAAAAAGGCGTTACGGTCATTACGTCTGGAACGATCAGTCTATAAGCTGCAAACTGGGTTGTTTCTATCCGCTTTGCTGTTCACACTAATCCTTTCCGCTTCCAGGCTGTTCATACTGCCGCATTACTTATTTATTGCCAGTTGGATTGCCGGCTTAACAATTGTAGGTACGGTTGTCATTTTATTGATAAAAAATGTTCGACGTGAAGAAGCCATCTGGAAGCTGGATCAATATTTACCTGACAATTTATTGGTGACGGCACTGGATGATCGTATCCAACAATCAAGCTTCGCTGAGTCCATCACAAAAAATGCAAAAAGAAGCATGGACTCTGCATTTCCGGAATTTAGGAAACGTGAGAAAAAGGTTGTAAATAGCAAGATGTTGGCAGGTTTCCTAATTCTTGTTACAGCATCTATATTGTTGGTGATGTTTCCTTCTAATGCACAGCAAGAGGCGAAAGCTGTCGCAAAGGAGAAAGAGATAATTGAGGAATTAAAGAAAGAAATTCAAGAGTTAGCTAAGAAGGAAAAGAACCCTGAACTAAAGAAGGAACTTGAAGACTTAACCGAGAACTTGAAAGACGTGGAAACAAGTGAAGAAACTTTAAGGGAATTAGTGAAGAAACAAAAAGAGTTCAAGCTTAAAGAGCAGAGATTAACGGAAAAGAAAAATAGTGATAGCGAAGGATTGAGTGAATCTGAGGAAGGTGAACTCAATAACCTCAGACCGTTAGTCGATCAGCTCGCTCAGCAAGCAGGAAAAACACAAAGTGCGTTGAATAAAATCGGAAAGGCTCCATCTTTACCTGCTTTAGCAAACTCAGGGAACCAACCATTAGGCAATAGCCAATCTGGAGCCAATTCAAATGGAAAAACAGGCTCCGGTCAATCTCAAGTTGGCAGTGGTGGTCAAGGTCAACAGGGTCAAGGCGAAGGTCAAGGCCAGGGCGAAGGCGAAGGCGAAGGTCAAGGCGAAGGTCAAGGCGAAGGTCAAGGCCAAGGTCAAGGCGAAGGGCAAGGCGAAGGCGAAGGTCAAGGTCAAGGCCAAGGTCAAGGTCAAGGTCAAGGCCAAGGCCAAGGTCAAGGTCAAGGCCAAGGTCAAGGCCAAGGTCAAGGTCAAGGCCAGGGATCTGGCGCTGGAACGGGATCCGGTGGTCGGAATATGCTTTCGATTCCTCAGGACCGTATAGGTGGTTACAATGATCCGACAGTTGTCGGCGGTGAACTTGGTGAAGGTGAGTTTATCGAAGAAAATGAACGTGACGGTCTTGTCGAGAGAGGGACTCTGAAGCCATACAGAGAAGTGGTTGGCAGTTACAAAGATGCATACTTGAAAGGTTCGGATAAGTTGAAGTTACCTGCTGACTTGCAAAGAATTCTTTCAGATTACTTTTCATCAATTGAATGAGAAATGGATGGGAGATGTACACATGTCGTTTTCGCCGGAACAATTTGAAGAAATGAGCAAGAAACTTGCTGAAGTACGTGCAGAAATAGGCAAATTCATAGTTGGGCAACAGGAAGCTGTCGAATTTTCTTTATACTCCATATTGGCTGATGGGCATGCTTTACTGGAAGGGCTGCCTGGACTTGGGAAGACCATGCTTATCAGAACGATTTCGGAAGTATTGGATCTTTCCTTCTCCCGAATCCAATTCACACCGGATCTAATGCCCGCAGATATAACAGGAACGAGTATTCTTGAACGAAATGAGGATGGCGTGCAGCGATTTGTTTTCAAGGAAGGGCCTATCTTCAGTCAAATGGTGCTTGCGGATGAGATAAACCGTGCTACTCCTAAGACACAAAGTGCACTACTTGAGGCAATGGGTGAAAAAACTGTTACAGTGCTTGGTGAAACAAGAAAGATGGCCAAACCGTTTTTTGTATTGGCTACCCAGAACCCGATTGAAATGGAAGGGACTTATCCATTGCCAGAAGCACAAATGGACCGGTTCTTATGCAAAGTTTTATTGCCATATCCTTCAAAGGAAGAATTGAAAGAAATAATGATAAGAACGACAGGTCCCGAGTCCGTTGCCATACAAAAAGTCATGAATACTCAAGCAATCGTGGAGGCACAAGAAATGGCAAAAGCGGTTGTCATAGCTGATGACATGATTGACTATGCAGTCGATTTAGTTTCCGCAACCCATCATAAATTGGGATCGGAAGATGAATGGAATCAGTACGTTCAGTATGGCAGTGGCCCTCGTGGATTGCAGTCTATTATACGTCTTGCAAAGGCAAGAGCGCTTATGGCAGGTCGAGTTCATGTGTCAATAGCGGATATTAAAACTGTTGCTAAACCAGCATTACGGCACCGAATCCTCATCAATTATGAAGGGGAAGCGGAAGGAATCGATGTTGACAAGTTAATCGATAAACTATTGGATGATGTACGTCAAGGGGCTTCAATCCAATGAAGGTAGAACTATTTCCAGATAGATTGGCCAAACGATTAGGTGCTTTGTCTATTTCAACAAGATCGAGGCGTCTTGGGCATCACAAAGGTGCACATCGTTCCACGAAGACGGGTTCTTCTCTTGATTTTTCGGATTTCCGAGAATACCACCCGGGAGATGATTTGCGGCATATCGACTGGAATGTATTTGCGCGTACAGATAAACCCTTCATTAAACAATTTTTAGATGAACAGGAGATGCGGGTACATATCTTACTTGATTCCACAAAGTCCATGGGTACAGACGGCAAATGGGATTTTGCACGCCAAATTGCAATTGGTTTTGGTCATATAGCTTTAAAAAGCGGTGATACTGTTTCGTTTTCAACTTGGAGCGCCGATGAAAGCTTCTTTTTTCGGAAAAAAGGAGCATTGCATCGTGCCAATCTGTCAAAATTCATTTCCAAAATAGATACGCCTACAACGAATATGGAATTTGCTGATCAAGCCTTGAAACATATACCGAAGGCACTGACGGTCCTATTAATTATTACCGATGGTTTGGAGCAGGTTGAGAAGTGGGAGAAGTTATTCAGGAGATTACCCGGTATTTGTAGGGATGTCCGTGTAGTGACCGTGCACTCTTCATCGGAAGAGTTCCCTGCATTTGAAGGCGATGTCAGATTAGTGGATATCGAAAATGAATCGGTCATTGAAGTTTCGATGACAAAAAAAATTGTGGAAGACTATATTGAGAAAAAAAGAAAACATGAAAACGAATTAACTGCATTGGCGAATAAGTATGGAATTGGCCTAATACGTTCAGAGGTTTCCGAAGGTGTTATGGATCTATTTACGAAAAAAATGCGTCAAGTTGGTTGGTTACAGTGATAGGGGGCGGCATAGGTGGGGTTCGATCAGTTAAGTAATATGTGGACTGCGGTTTTTCCGATGGCCGTCCTTCTGTATTATTTTTTCAGGAAGAAGTATGTCACCACAACAATTTCATCTACATTATTTTGGGAGACTTCAATGCGAGAGACGAAAGTGTCTCCTTATTTGAAAAATCTCCAGCGTAATGCATTATTCTATTTACAAATGGCGGCTCTATTACTGTTGCTTTTTATTTTACTAGCGCCATTTATACCGAAGGAAACCGTTAAAGACAGTCATACTGTTTTCATCGTAGATACGTCTGCAAGCATGAGTGTGACTGATGGTGGGCTTACGTTGTTAGATAGAAGTAAGGAAAAAATAATAGCACTCGCTGAAGAACGTGCAGGTAACGCAATATCAATTATTACGACAGGAAAAGAACCTTCTCTGTTATTGCGTAAAGAGACTGATAGACGCGCAGTTTTGGCTGCTATAGATAAATTAGGTGTGAAATATGAACATGAACATATGCCCCGCTCAATTGACTTTGCGAAGTCAATCGCTATACAGGATGGTGCGGATGTCCATATTTTCACCGACTTCTTGGATAGGTCCGTTTTCATGGAAAGTATGAATGGAATTACCTGGACAGTACATAACAATGAAAACCTATCCGACAATATCGCCATTGAAAAGTTTGGTGCCGTATCTACTGTGGACGGAACCGAGGCCATTATTAAGCTGTCAAATCATACAAAATCCAAGCAAACCGGAAAGGTGATCATTAAGAATGAAATGACGGATGAAGCATTATCGGAGCAGGAATTTTCAGTCGATGAAGAAGCGGGTACCCTCCTTTCATTTAAAGGTTTGCCATCACTTTCAGCCGTTAGTGCTGTCCTTCAAGTACAGGATGATTATAAAGTTGATAACGAAGCGTTTATTATTTTAGCAAACGAATCTTCAGAGGTAATTGTAGATAGCCAGTTGCATGAACTTGTGAAGAAAGCATTTGAAGCAATCGGTTTAACGGTGACGACGGGTTCTGTCAGTGAAATGGCAACTGCAAGGGATCAAGCAATGCTCGTGACAAATGATCCGTCATTTCTTCTTGAAGGATCTGACCCGATATTTTTGCTTGGCAGAAATGATTCGTCGATTGAGCCGGTTTCAGGGCTAATAGATACAGTAAGCGACACCTTGTTTACCATAGCTTCAATTAATGATATATACGTGAGTGCATTATACCCTCCGTTTGAGGAGTATTCGACATTGGCATCAATTGACGGAAAGCCTTTTATACAGCGTTCACCGCGAGGCGATATTATCGTCTTAACGGATATTGCGTTAACCGATTGGCCTTTGCACCCTTCATTTCCGTTATTCATATGGAGTACTACAGAAACGCTAAGAACGGCTAATGAGAATGTAGGGACTTTTTCTCCCAATGAACGAAAAGCGATCCTAACAAGTGGAGGGGCGGAGGGAATCGAGATTTTTACAATCGAAGACAAATATGTTGCAAGCTTCCCGAATGGCAGAAGTTTTGTAGCACCTTCAAAACCTGGAATATATAAAATGATTGATGGTGAAACAGAGAAATATTTATCGGTTCAATTGGACCCGAATGAAAAAGTTGTCTCCAGTGGAGCAAGTTATCGAGTAGGCTTTAGTGAAGCTGAAAGTAGTGGGAAAGAAGAAGGCAAAAATATGATTGGATGGCTATTTTTAATACCTGTCCTCCTTCTATTATTGATTGAGTGGGAGGTGCAAAGACGTCGTGGATATCCGAATTGAGGAGCCTTTATGGCTCGTATTGCTCATCCCAGTAGCACTTTATATGGCATACACTTGGAAGGCTTCAAAAATGAAGTTCATTGGAAAAGGAACCATTCTCTATGCACTTAGAAGTCTTTCTATATTTTGTATCGTCTTTGCGCTTACTTTCCCTTATATCATGTTGCCGGACAATGAAGAACAGATTTTATTTGTTGTGGATCGATCCGTCTCGGTCGAGGATGCAGGACCGGCAGCTGAAAAATGGATTACAGATAGCTTAAAGTTTCGCCATGCCAATCAATCAGTAGGAATCTATTCATTTGCCGGGACATTTCGAACCGATTTTCAATTATCCGATGGAGAAGCAAAGCTGCCGAAATTGGAACCGATTGAATCGAATAATAATACAAATATCGCAAACGCAATTGACTTAGCCGCGGCTGTGGCGAAATCGAATTTGGCTACAAGAATTGTCCTATTATCCGATGGGATTGAGACGGCAGGGTCTCTTGAGGAACTTTTACCGAAATACGAGAATAGCCATGTTCAAATCGATACGGTAGTCTTAAATAGGGCAAATAAAACGGATGCATCTATTACGCTTTTCGAAACCCCGCGAACTGCATATGAAGGGGAAAAACAATTACTGCAAGTAGAGATAGAATCATCTTCTCAGAAAGCAGGCCAGTTACTCATCTATCGTAACGATGAAGAAATCATTAATGAATCTGTTGCACTTGATGAAGGTGGTAATATCTTTTCATTCCATGTAGAGGCAAGGGGAACTGGACTTCTGAAATACGAGGCAAAGCTGATTGTCCCTGATGATGGATTACTGGAAAACAACCGAATGCTATCCGTTACGATGTTGGAGCAATCTCCAAGGGTTCTTGTCGTTCAAACGGAACGGAATCCATCTGTTATCCCATCACTACTTGACAAAAATGCCATGGAAGTTGAAGTTGTGAATGCCGGACAGTTGCCTGAGAATTTATCAGGGTATTTGGGGTTTGGTGCGATTCTTTTCGATAATGTCCCGGGTCACCTTGTTGGTGAACATAAAATGGCAGTAATCGAACAGGCTGTCAAAAGCTTCGGTACAGGTTTCATGATGGTAGGCGGAGATGAAAGCTATGGATTAGGAGGGTATTTCAAATCTCCAATCGAGCGTTTATTGCCAGTGGAAATGGAAGTGAAAGGAAAAGAACAGCTTCCTTCACTTGGACTCGTCATCGCTATGGACCGCTCAGGAAGTATGTCAGGCTCGAAGATTGTCATTGCGAGGGAAGCTGCCGCGAGAGCAGTGGACCTGCTTAGGGAAGATGACACATTTGGATTCACTGCATTTGATCACGAAATATGGGAAGTGATTCCCGTCGGACCATTAGGAAATAAGCAAGATACAATCGATAAAATTCTGTCAATTCCAGCCGCTGGAGGGACGGATATTTTTCCTTCTGTCGCCAAGGGATATGAAGATTTGGCAGATTTGAAACTCCAACGAAAACATATTATTCTTTTAACAGATGGTCAATCCGGTATGCCTCCTGATTATGAAGAGATTATTTCGGAGGGGAAAAATAATAATGTAACGTTATCGACCGTTGCAATCGGAACGGACGCAGATGGTGTTCTCCTTGAAGAGTTAGCTGAAATTGGCGGAGGAAGATTTTACGATGCGGTGGATGAATCGACAATTCCTGCAATATTAACGCGGGAGACATCGATGCTGACCCGTACGTATATTGAAGACGATCCGTTCTATGCAACATTCAGCAACGTTCCGGAGTGGACTTCTATTTTCAAAGATGGAGTTCCGCAAATGAACGCTTATATTGCAACGACTCCAAAGGGGTCATCAACAATTGTTGCGGAAAGTCCGAAAGAGGACCCTGTGTTAGCCGAGTGGATGTATGGTTTAGGGCGTACGATTGCTTTCACTTCAGACTCGACAGGAAGGTGGTCAGGTGATCTTGCGAGATGGGGAGGTTATTCTGATTTTTGGAATACGGCTGTTTCTCGACTTCTTCCCTCGTATGAAGACGTCCCTTATCTGATCACCCATGAACGTGGCGGTACGTATACGGTAACAGACAGTTCTCGCAATGCTGCATTCCTCGATATCGCGATTATTGATGAAAAGGGAAATGAGGTCCCTTTCCAGTCTGAACCTTTAGCTCCTGGGAAAGTGAGAGTCACCTTACAAGCCGATCCAGGACTCGTTTTTTTCGGCGTTTCTGATGATAAAGGTGGTTTATTTGAAGCGGGTGTTTCAGTTCCTTATAGTGAGGAATATAAGCCATCAGAACCGAATGTAGCGTTACTGACTAAGATTGCTGAGCGGACAGGCGGCGAATATCATGAAGATCCTGCAAAAGTATTCAGATCACATCCGTTTAAGAGCGGGAATCAAAAACCTATTGCAAATTGGTTGATCATGACTGCAATGATCTTATTTTTTATAGATATTACGCTACGTCGTTTTGGCATGTTCTCTGGACTCATGGCAAAAATCGAGAAGAAGAAACCTGTGACGGAAAGTAACACTACCAATTCAGAAGATCATTTATCAGAACTTTTGAAAGCGAAAAAGAAACGATAAGAAAAACTCATCTTCAGAGATTATTCCGAAGATGAGTTTTCTTATGATGTCCGTGTAGAAGCAAGAAGTGCTTTGTTTTTATTGGCCCAAAAGCTGGTAATTCCAAAACAAATTAAAAGGATTGCTGTACCAACCAAGTAAGGCAATGCTATATTGAAATCGAAAATAGAACCAGCAAGTGCTGGACCGACCATATTACCTAAACTCATATAGGCATTCATCATCCCCGCGGCAAAGCCTTGTTCTTCCCCAGCAAGCTTTGATACAAGAGTGTTCACGGCTGGACGCAGTAGGGAAGTGGCTATTGAAAAAACTGTAGCAACCAATAGAATTGTCCAAAATAGGTCAACAAGTAAAACTGCCGACATCGAAAAAGCAGCGACAATCAAGTTGACAATAATAACGCGCATTTCGCCGTACCTTTTAAACAGCGGATTAATGACAAACGTTTGTACAATGACTCCGACAAATCCCCCGACTGTAATGAGAACAGCTATTTGAGAAGGGGTATATCCATATTTATGGTCAACATAGAGTGAAATTGTCGCCTGATAGTTTGCAAGTCCGAAAGAAAAAACAAACATGACAATCAACATTACGAAGTAAGGTGTTTTCGTTGACCGGTACAATTGTTCAAAAAGATTTTCTTTTCGACTTTGAAGCTTTTCAACTGAAATAGATGGTGCAGGGTTCGGTAAGATGAAAATGGATAAAATTGCTGCGAAAATAGCTGCTCCAGCTGCAAAATAGAACGGGAACAGAAGACTTATGTTGGAAAGAAAACCGCCAATGCCAGGTCCGATCATAAAGCCCAATGACATGGACGCTCCAAGGAGTCCCATTCCTCTCCCGCGTCGCTCCAAAGTCGTTATATCTGCAACGAATGCCATCATTGGTGGCACGATGAATGCGGCTCCAAGACCCGAAAAGAATCGAGCTACGAAAAGCATCCATAACTGAGTCGATAAACTGAATGCAAGCTGAGCTAAGCCATAGATTATCAGTCCGAAAATAATAATCTTCTTTCTTCCATGCCGGTCGGATAAGCTTCCTGAGATAGGAGAAAAAATGAACTGCGCAAAGGAGAATATTGCAATGAGGAATCCAAGTACTTGTCCGGCAACTCCGAATGTCCCAAGGAATTTCGGCATGATAGGAATAATTAGGCCAATGCCAGCCATGGCGATAAACATATTGAACATCAGTATGTATAATGCCAAATTATTGGATTTTTCTTTTTCGACCAAGAACACACCACCCCTAATCTATTTCGTGTACTTGAAATAGTTTACCATAGTCGGCAAGTAAAAACACTTTGATGCTTGGTAACATAAAAACTCCCCTCAAACAGATGAGGGGAGCATGTGAACGATTATCTTAAATTCATTTTGAATTCCAAGAAGAGTTCATTGTAAACACCTAATAATTCCAAACCTAAGTTTTTATACACTTCCAAATGGCTCCGTGTCTCTTCATCGGGATAGAAGCGTTCATCTTCAACCACTTCAGGGTCCATCAGGTCAAGTGCTGTTAGATTTGGTGTTGAATACCCGACATAATCAGCATTTTGGGCTGCTACTTCAGGGTCAAGCATAAAATTAAGGAAAGCATGTGCACCTTCTATGTTTTTAGCTGTCCGTGGAATGACAAAATTGTCAAACCATAAGTTGGATCCTTCTTCAGGGACGACATAGTCGATATCTTCGTTCTCATACATCATATCGGCTGCCTGACCGGACCAAGTTAGCGATATGGCCGCTTCACCATTGACCATTAACTGAGTCACTTCATCGCCGATCACTGCTTTGACATTGGGGGTTAGAGCCTTCAACTTATCCGTTGCTTCTCGCAATTCACCGAGATTTGTTGAATTTAGGGAATAGCCCAATGAGTTTAAACTCATCCCCACGGTTTCTCTTGCACTATCCACAAGGATAACCCTTTGCTTTAGGGTAGGATCCCAAAGGCTTTCCCAACTTTCAAAGGTTTGACCCTCGAGCAAGGTTGGATTAAATGCAATTCCTACAGTTCCCCAGAAGTAAGGAATGGAATACGTATTCCCCGGATCAAACGGCAAATCTAAAAAGTACGGATCAATATGTTTGATGTTAGGAATTTTGCTGTAGTCGAGCGGCAAAAGAAGATTCTTTTCCTTCATCATTTCGACCATATATTCCGAAGGAGCAGTAATATCATATGAAGTACCGCCTTGCTCGATTTTACCCATCATGCCTTCATTCGAATCGAATGTTTCATAGATGACCTTTATGCCTGTTTCTTTTTCAAATTGCTTGATCAGATCAGGATCGATATATTCGCCCCAGTTGTATACTGTTATTGTGTTTTTTCCGGCTGAACCACCTTCATTCAACTTATCATTGATGAAGATCAGGATACCGGAAACGATAAGGATTACTATTGCCGCTTGGTAGATTGATTTCATTTTTTCACCCCCGCAAGAGGTGCTTTCAATTTCCGATTAAGGGCGTAGTATCCAAGTACGAGGCCGACTGTTACTACGAAAATAATGCCGGATAGGGCATTGATTGTAAGACTAATCCCAGTTCTCGCCATTGAGTAGATTTCAACGGATAAAGTAGAGAATCCATTCCCAGTTACGAAGAATGTAACTGCAAAATCATCAAGCGAGTACGTTAGTGCAAGGAAAAAGCCTGCGAATATCCCTGGCTTGATGAAAGGGAGGATGACCCTTGTCATAATGTCTTTACTTGTTGCACCTAAATCCCGTGCAGCATCTATCAATGTAGGATTCATCTCCGATAATTTCGGCAAGACCATAATGACGACAATCGGAATACTGAATGCAATATGTGATATCAAAACGGAAGCAAAGCCTAATTTAACCCCAATCATTGTAAAGAGGATGAGGAAAGAGGCTCCGATAATAACATCCGGGCTTACCATCAAAATATTATTCAGTGAAAGCACTGCATTTCTCATTTTTTTATTTCTCATGAAGTAAATCGCCAACGCACCGATAACACCGATAGCAGTTGAAGCAAGTGCAGACAATAGGGCGATAATGATTGTATTTAATACAATTACAATGAGACGCTTATCTTCAAAAACTGCTGCATAATGCTCCCAAGTAAATGATTCGAAATCAGACATTCCACCACCAGAATTGAAAGAGTAGAATATCAAATAAAAAATGGGCGCATACAGGATGATGAAAACAACGGTCAGATACAGTTTAGGAAGCTTACCTATTCTTTCCATTACCTGTAGCCCCCCTTTCTTTACCAGTAGTGAACGACATTATTATGAACATGAATAGAATTAGGAATACGGCAATCGTTGAACCCATTCCCCAGTTTTGTGTTACTAAAAACTGTTGTTCAATTGCTGTTCCAAGTGTAATGACTTTGTTACCTGCAATCAGCCTTGTAATCATAAAGAGTGAAAGTGCAGGGATGAAAACCACTTGTATGCCAGATTTCACGCCGTTAATCGTCAACGGCCAGATGACACGTTTAAACGTTGTCCAACTGTTTGCACCTAAATCACGAGAAGCATCTATCAATACAGGATTCAATTTGTCGAGCGCATTGAAAATCGGCAAAATCATAAACGGTATGAAAATATAGACGGAAACAAAAACGTAACTGAAATCGGTGAACAGGATCTGTTGTTTGCCGATGCCGACTACTTCAAGGAGCGCATTTATTGGCCCGTATAATCCCATTAAACCAATGAATGCATACGTTTTTAGCAATAGGTTAATCCAAGAAGGGATGATGATTAACAAAAGCCATAACTGTTTATGCTTAGTCTTTGTTATGAGATATGCTGTTGGATAGGAGATTAACAGTGAAAACAATGTAATTAGAAACGCATACCAAAATGAGCTTATTGTCAGCTTAAGGTAAACAGACGAGAAAAAGCTCTTATAGTTGGATAAGGTAAAATTGCCTGTTAGATCAAAAAATGAATAGTAGACGATCAATGCAATCGGTGCAATGACAAATAACAATATCCAAGCCGTATAAGGAATTGTGTAAAATGACCGTAGGCGATTATTCTTCATCGGCAAGCGCTCCATAAGATTCTAGTCGAGCATCGTATTCTTCTTCTGACTCATTCAACCTCATAACATGAATGTCTTCAGGATTGAAATCGAGCCCGATTACTTCACCAACTTCCGCTTTCTTCGTTGAATGGACGAGCCATTCATTTCCGTCCTTGTCATACGTGGACAATTCATAATGGACTCCACGGAATAATTGTGTGTCTACTGTGACGTTCAATTTACCTTTATCGATTGTTGTAATTTCCAAGTCTTCTGGTCGGATAACAATATCGACTTTTTCATTCGGCTGAAGACCTGCATCAGCACAGTCAAATCGCTTACCAGTGAATTCAACGACATAATCCTCAATCATTCGACCTGATACGATATTGGACTCACCGATGAAATCTGCGACAAAACGGTTAATTGGTTCGTCGTAAATATCAAGTGGCGTTCCGGATTGTTGAATAACCCCATCGTTCATGACGAAGATTTCATCAGACATGGCAAGTGCTTCCTCTTGGTCATGGGTGACGAAGACGAATGTTTTTCCTAAACGTTGTTGCAATTCACGTAATTCATACTGCATTTCCGACCGTAGCTTCAAGTCCAGAGCGGATAAAGGCTCGTCTAATAGAATGATTTCCGGATCATTGACAATCGCTCTTGCAATCGCAACACGTTGGCGCTGACCACCCGACATTTCCGTAATTTCCCGATTCTCATAGCCCGCTAGATTGACGAATTTCAGTGCTTCCTTGACTTTGAAATCGATTTTGTCCTTCTTCACCTTTTTAATACGTAGGCCGAATGCGATATTTTCATACACATTCAGATGGGGGAAGAGGGCATAGTCCTGGAATACTGTATTCACTTGACGTTCATTTGCAGGCACGTTATTAATGTTTTTCCCATTGAAGTAAATTGTACCGTCAGTTGGCTCGATAAATCCTGCGATCAATCGAAGAATTGTCGTCTTCCCACATCCTGAAGGTCCTAATAACGTATAAAACTTTCCGCGTTCCATTTCGAAAGATACATTATCCAATACGGTTGTTTCATCACTGTATTTCTTCGTTACGTTCTCAAAACGGATAATAGGCTGGTTTGCCATTTTACTAATTTCCCCCTTTATAAATATGATTCTGTTGCCACTAATAGCAACTCGGTCGGACCTTCATTTGCATTCGATACACGATGATGGTCGGATGCCTCATAATAAGCTGAATCACCCTTTGAGGCCGTGTATGTACGATTGCCGATTTCGATTTCAACTTTACCGGATAGTACATATATGAATGTTTCCGCAAGGGAAGGTTCGAACTGTTTAAATTCGCCGTGTTTTGAAAATGAAATATGGACAGGTTCCATTTCATTTTCATTCGAACGGGGAACTAACCAACGGATACTATATTTTAGTTCGTCATTCACATAGGTGGTTTGATCTTCTGGTGAGTAAACTACTTTCATGTTTTTCTTGGGTTCATCGAAAAATTCTTTTGGCGTTGTTCCTAACACCTCCAATAAAGAAAAGAGAGTTTCGATTGATGGAGAAGTAAGTTCACGTTCCAATTGAGATATATAGCCTTTTGTAAGGTCTGTTCTTTCGCCCAACTCTTCTTGAGTCAAGCCTTTTTTCAATCGAAGACTTTTGATTTTACTTCCGATCTGCATGGTGTTTCATCTTCCCTTCATATCGGAGTTTAGTATTACTGTACTTTAAGTTTACTATAAACCTTTTTAATTATACAAAATCCTGGTTGAAAATCAAGACGTTATTAAAATTAATTATTAATTTTGATAGGTACGCATAGTATAAGCATAGGAAGTCTTTTTAAGCGGAGGGGAAAACCTATGAAAATACGCGAACAGATGCCGGAATTGAGAGGGGCAACAACTTGGTTGAATGGGAGAGTGGATAGGTATGATCTGATAGGTGTGAAACCTACCCTTATTCATTTTTGGTCTGTTAGCTGTCGTCAATGTAAGGAGGCAATACGGGATGTAAATTATATCCGTGACCGCTACAAGGGTCTGTTGAATGTAGTCGCTGTGCATATGCCTCGAAATGCCGATGACAATGATTTGGATACGATTAGAGCGCTCGTTAGATTGCATGATATTACCCAACCGGTGTTTATTGATAATTCTTTAATATTGTCGGATGCATTTGATAATCAATTTGTTCCAGCGTATTATGTCTTCGATAAGCATGGCCAATTGCGTCATTTCCAAGCGGGTGGAAGCGGCAGTATGCGTACGCTTGAAAACCGTGTAAGTCGTATATTAGATGAAACCAGAATGTGATGAGAAATGGGATGGCCTATCGGATAGGTCGTCTTTTTTGTTTGCCTGCAAAGTATGATACACTAGTTCCATCCATCAAGAGGATTGGAGCGGAAGATATATGAAAAAGGAATTTGTTGTAATTGGATTAGGGAGATTTGGGGGAAGCATCGTTAGGGAATTAGTGGAGCTTGGTGCGGATGTAATGGCAATTGATGTGTCACACGAGCGGGTGGAAGAATACGCACAAATCGCGACTACTGCTGTTTCAGCAGACACGACAGATGAATCCGCATTACGGGCACTCGGGATCCGTAATTTTGAGCATGTTGTCGTTGCAATCGGTGAGAATATACAAGCAAGTATTCTAACGACATTGATATTAAAGGAAATCGGTATTAAACGAATTACCGTTAAAGCACAAAATGATTACCATGAAAAAGTGCTAAGGAAAATCGGGGCGGATCAGGTTGTACATCCAGAACGTGATATGGCGAAAAGGCTTGCAAACAATATGGTTTCAAATAATATTCTTGACTACCTTGAATTATCGGATGAATATTCAATCGTTGAAATACGGGCGAATGAAAAAATTGCCGGTTCTACATTGATCGATCTGGATATCCGTGCGAAATTCGGAGTCAATATTGTCGCGATTAAACGCCAGACACAAATATTAGTTTCCCCACAAGCGATTGAGGAGATTGAACTGAATGATATTTTGATAGTCATTGGTTCAGATATTGATATCCATCGATTCGAGAAAAAGGCCCTTCATTAAAATTAATAAATAAAAAAAGGGGCTGTCCAGAAAGTCAGTAAAAACTGACCTTCTGTGACAGCCATATTAAATTACACAATGAGTGGTAATGTTGATTTCCGCTTCAGGCGGACGCTTTCCGCCGGCATGGCTTGAGCCTCCTCGGTCGCTAAAGGCGTGCGCCCTGCGGGGTCTCAAGGCTCATGCTATTCCGGCAGGAGTCGCCGCCTTCCGCTCCAATCAACGGAAATCCTTTCATTATGGAATAAATTGAAAAATAAATACAAAAAATCGTCCAATCTGATAACCTTCTGAAAGTGGTGGGTATCAATCAGCTGCTTTTAGCAGGTTAATGATAAAAACCCAAAAATGGTGGCAGAAGAAAACAAATCTTCTACCACCACTTTTACTTTAGGAACTTATTGGACAGCCTCATTTTTCCATTTAAACTTCCATGACAACAGGAAGGACCATTGGTCTCCGTTTTGTCTGGTCGTATAAATAAGGGGATAGAATATCGATTATGTCGCTTTTCAATGCTCCCGCTCCTGCTTCGACAGAGGAGTTGGCGAGCTTTTTATTCAATTCCTTGGACAATATTTGTTGGGCTTCGCTGATCATTGTGCCTGATTCTCTCATGTAGACAAAACCACGTGAAATAATGTCTGGACCTGAAACAACTTTGTTGCGTTTTTTGTCAACTGTTGCAACGACGATTACCAAACCGTCTTCGGAAAGGATTTTACGATCGCGTAATACAACACTACCAATATCCCCAATTCCACTTCCGTCGATGTATACATCTCCAGATGGAATTTTACCGGCAATCCTTGCAGTATTCTCCGTCAACGCCAACACATCACCGTTACTCATGATGAATGTGTTTTCTGGTGCGACATCACAGTCAATGGCAAGCTCGTTATGCATCTTCAACATGCGGTACTCTCCATGGATTGGCATGAAGAATTTCGGTTTAATCAAACGAAGCATCAGTTTCTGCTCTTCTTGGGAACCGTGACCAGATGTATGGATATTGTTCAGAGCGCCATAAATAACTTCAGCTCCTGCGCGGAATAATGCATTGATTGTTTTATTAACACTTAGAGTGTTTCCGGGAATCGGAGATGACGAAAAGATTACAGTGTCGCCAGGTTGTATTTGGACTTGGCGATGTGTTCCATTCGCTATCCTTGACAAAGCTGCCATGGGTTCACCTTGGCTCCCTGTACATAGAATCATTACTTCGTTGGCAGGAAGTCTGTTTAGTGATTGAGCGTCGACAAACAATTCTTTAGGGGCGTTAATATAGCCTAATTCACGACCAATCGTAATTGCATTATCCATACTGCGGCCGAATACAGCTATTTTTCTACCATAATGCTCGGCAGCTTCGATAACCTGTTGTAGACGGTGTATATTGGAGGCGAATGTAGCGAAAATAATTCTTCCATCCACTTTCCGGAAAATTTCGTTCAGACTGTCTCCGACTTTTCGTTCCGACATTGTAAAATTCGGCACTTCGGCATTCGTACTATCTGATAAAAGACAAAGGACGCCGTCACTTCCGACTTTGGCCATTTTTGCAAGATTAGCAGGCTCTCCAACTGGGGTGAAATCAAATTTGAAATCTCCAGTGTGAACAACATTTCCGGATGGTGTTTTAACGACTACTCCGAATGCATCAGGAATACTATGAGTTGTCCGGAAAAAAGAAACAGATGTCTTTCTAAATTTGATGACATCATCTTCTTTGATCTCAATCAATTTTGTTGTACGTAGGAGGCCGTGTTCCTCAAGTTTATTGCGAAGAAGACCGAGTGCTAATTTCCCGCCGTAGACAGGAATATTAACTTTTCTTAGCAAATATGGGATTCCACCGATATGGTCTTCGTGACCATGTGTGATGAAAAGACCTTTGATTTTATCGATATTCTTTTCCAAATACGTATAGTCAGGAATTACATAGTCGATTCCTAACAGATCGTCTTCTGGAAATTTAATGCCTGCGTCAATTAGGATGATTTCATCCTGGAATTGTACACAGTACGTGTTTTTGCCGATTTCACCAAGTCCGCCTAAAGCGAAAACGGCAGTTTCATTGTTTTTTATTAATTTCATGATGCTTAGACCTGCTCTAACTCAAAATGAGGGGATGCTTGCTCATATTCGAGATGTGCGCCTTCAAGAAGCTGAATCAATTCAATATTGTACTTGCGTTCTTTCAGTTTTTCGCGGACAGTTCTTTCTGAATCGGCTTCGATGTACAATTGTTTTGTGTTTTCGCGAATAGGTACTTGTGTTAGATTTTCTTGGTAATAAACTTTGTAAATCATGGTAAGCTCTCCTTTTTTACGTTCGTTTGAAATCTTTCTCTTCATCTTAGCATGTCAGTTGTCTAAAATAAAGAAAAGCCCACCAATTGCATTGGCGGGCGTGAAATTATGCAATTGTCTTTTTGCCGAGTATGCCATTGAGCCGTTTCAACAGTTTGCGTTTTAGGCGCTTGTACATGGGCATATCACTCCTTAAAGACATTATATATCTATTTGAACTTTCTGTCAAGTTGAATTAGGGTACAGTCAATGTTGATTTGCGCTGTTAGAGAAAGATTTCATTTCAAAAATGAAAAGAAAAAATGCATAGAGACTTCTAAGCATTTTTGATGGGGGATTCTATTAAATTCAAACTTTAATCATGGTAAAAGAATCTCTGTTGATTGGAGCGTAAGACGGCCGACTCCGGGAGGATCAGCGGGACAGGTGAAACAACCAACGGTAGCGAAGCGAACGGGTTGGTTCACCGCACGCCCTCCGGAAAGCGTGCCGTCTGGAGCGCAAATCAACGTATTGCTTTTTATTTATATTCCCTCAATCCCTCTCAAAAGGTACCGCACCCGGGATTTCTTTGAATGGTTCTTTCGGGTCGATGTGATCGTAAAACATAACACCGTTCAAATGATCCAATTCATGTTGAAACGCAATAGAAGGAAGACCTTTTAATCGTAACTTGAATTCCTTGCCGTCCATATCGAAGGCCTTAATCGTAATTCTGGAATAGCGAGGTACAAAACCTTCGACATCGCGATCCACCGATAGACAGCCTTCTCCATTAGATAAATAAGTTCTTTCTACTGAATGACTGATTATTTTCGGGTTGATGGCGACAAAACTTAACGGCTCTTTATTTTCTTCTTCAATATGCAACGCGAATACTCGCTTTGAAACGTTAACCTGTGGTGCAGCGAGTCCGATGCCTGGTCTTAGGCCGTATCGTTCACATACTTCATCATCTTGGCTATTTATAATATATTGAAGTAACTCTTCGCAAAGTTTTTTGTCTTCATCAGTTAAAGGGAAAGTCACTTCTTCCGCGACTTTTCTCAGTGCAGGATGACCCTCGCGCACAATATCACTCATCAATATCATTGGTTGTACTTCCTTTCATTTACAATGCTTTCATCTATTATATGCTAATAGGAAAGATGGTTAAAGTAATTTGTGCATCCTTGAAAAGGATGAATGATAGCGCTATAGTGAAACAAAGACTGGAGGAATACGTATGAAGAAAAAACTGATAGGATTTTTAGTGATCGGTGTATTGACATTATCAGGCTGCAGCATGGGTGCCTCAACCGAGAAGCAGTTATCCGACACTCTATCAAAAATGAATGATTCTGAGTCGGAATATCGAGATACACAAAGCCAGATGACAGAGATGGAAAAAACGGAACAAAAGATATTTAAAGAAACAATGGAGTTAACGAAGGAAGATATTGAAAAGTTACGATCCAATGTGTCTGAGTTGGAAAAGCTGATTGAAGAACGGTTAAGCCGATTGGACAAAGAAGAAGAATCGATGAAGGAAGCAGAAGGTTTCATAAAAGAGCTCGAAACAGTTCTGGAAAAAGCATCTGAAGAGGAAAAGAGTCATGTTGAAAAGTTGAAAGCCTCAGTTGAGAAAAGATATGAGCTACATCAATCCTTTGTGGATGAATATAGAAAGTTGGCTACTATTCAAAAAGAGTTTTATGGTGTTTTATCTAAAGAAGATGTTAAATTGGAAGAATTAAAGCAAAAAGTTGAAGAAATTAACAAGCAAAATACGGTTGTTAAAACTGCAATAGCAGATTTCAATGAAGCGACAAAAGAAGTTAATTCCATAAAGAATGAAGTGTTTTCAAGTTTAGAAAAAGATAAATAAAGGAAAAGTGTAAAGTGGTGGCGAAATGCTCCACTTTTTCTTTTTCTACAAAAACAATTCTATTATAATACAGATGAAATATTGTGGTAGTACAGTATGTTATTTTGAAATAATTCTGATTGGAGGTGTCTATAGGAATAACGATGACTTCAACGATTGACCAATTTGCTCCTCTTAAGTATACTAAGTGAGGAAGACTGTTGTATCACTATAAGAAACAGAAAAAATAATACAGTTATAAAGGAGAGGTGCCGATATGGCTGCAGAAAAAGAAAAGCAGTTCGATCCGGTGAAAACGCTTCATTCTATTGAAGAACAGTTTGAGATGTTCCAAATTTTGAATGAAGAAGGCGAAATCGTCAATAAGGGCGCTGAGCCGAAATTATCCGACGAAGAACTTACAGAATTAATGACAAGAATGGTCTATACAAGAATTTTGGATCAGCGTTCTATCTCTTTAAATCGTCAAGGTCGCCTTGGGTTCTACGCACCTACGGCAGGTCAGGAAGCATCACAGCTCGCATCACATTTTGCACTCGAAAAGGAAGATTTCATTCTGCCGGGTTATCGAGATGTCCCGCAGCTTATATTCCATGGCTTACCATTACATATGGCATTCTTATGGTCCCGAGGACATTATCTAGGTAGCGCATATCCTGAAGGTTTGAACGTTTTATTCCCTCAAATCATCATCGGTGCACAGTATATCCAAGCTGCTGGTGTGGCACTCGGCTTCCAAAAACGTGGGATTAAAGCAGTTGCAATGACTTATACAGGTGACGGCGGTACTTCACAAGGAGATTTCTATGAAGGTATCAACTTTGCGGGAGCATATCGATCGCCAGCAATTTTCATTGTACAAAACAACCAATACGCGATTTCAACTCCTCGTGAATTGCAGACGGCTGCTAAAACACTTGCACAAAAAGGTGTGGCGGCTGGAATTCCAAGTATTCTTGTAGATGGTATGGACGCACTTGCGGTTTACGCCGCAACTCGCGATGCAAGAGAGCGTGCCATCAACGGTGAGGGACCAACTTTGATAGAGACAATGTGCTACCGATACGGTCCGCATACGATGGCTGGGGATGATCCTACAAGGTACCGTACATCCGAAACGGATAATGAGTGGGAAAAACGCGATCCTCTGATCCGTTTCCGCAAATACCTTGAAGGAAAAGGCATTTGGAATGAAGAGATGGAAAATGAAGTGATTGAGCGTGCAAAAGAAGAAATCAAAGAAGCCATCAAGAAGGCAGATGCGGCACCTAAACAAAAAGTGACAGATTTCATGAAAATTATGTATAAAGGCGACATGCCATCCAATTTGAAAGAACAATTTGATATCTATACAGAGAAGGAGTCGAAGTAACCGATGGCACAAATGACGATGATTCAAGCGATTACCGATGCAATGCGCACGGAGCTGAAAAATGATGAAAACGTCCTCGTCTTCGGTGAAGACGTTGGAAACAACGGTGGAGTATTCCGCGCAACAGAAGGGCTGCAAAAAGAGTTCGGCGAAGAGCGTGTATTCGATACACCGCTTGCTGAATCAGGAATTGGTGGTCTTGCGGTTGGTTTAACCCTAACAGGTTTCCGTCCGGTAATGGAAATCCAGTTTTTCGGATTCCTATATGAAGTGATTGACTCTGTCAGCGGTCAATTGGCTCGTCAATCCTTCCGTACAGGTGGAAGATATAACGCGCCTGTAACAATCCGTTCTCCATTCGGTGGCGGTGTTGCAACACCTGAAATGCATGCTGATAGCTTTGAAGGGATTGTTGCATCTCAACCAGGTTTGACAGTAGTCATCCCATCAACGCCATATGACGCAAAAGGGCTTCTAATCTCAGCAATCCGCGATGAAAACCCTGTTGTTTTCCTGGAACATATGAAGCTCTACCGTTCGTTCAGACAAGAAGTACCTGAAGAGGCGTATACAATTCCTCTTGGGAAAGCTGACGTAAAAAGAGAGGGTACTGATCTTTCGATAATTACGTATGGTGCGATGGTTCATGAAAGCTTAAAAGCGGCAGAAGTACTTGAAAAAGAAGGCCATTCCGTAGAGGTGGTTGACTTACGTACAGTTCAGCCATTGGATATCGAAACGATTATCGCTTCTGTTGAAAAGACAAACCGTGCAATCGTAGTCCAAGAGGCGCAAAAGCAAGCTGGTATTGCTGCAAACGTCGTTTCAGAAATTACGGAACGAGCAATCTTGAGTTTGGAAGCACCTGTTCTGCGTGTGACGGCTCCTGATACTGTCTATCCGTTTGCTCAAGGTGAAAACGCTTGGTTACCTGATGCTAATGACATTATTGAAACAGCTAAAAAAGTTTTGACATTCTAATTGAAACTCTGATAAGAAAGGGTGATTCTTGTGGCATTTGAATTCCGTTTGCCGGATATCGGGGAAGGGATTCACGAAGGTGAAGTCGTAAAGTGGTTTGTTGCCAAGGGCGATAAAGTCAACGAAGACGATACACTTCTTGAAATCCAAAACGATAAAGCAGTTGTGGAAATTCCATCACCTGTAACAGGCACTGTAGAGGAAATAGTAGTTGAAGAAGGCAAAGTCGCTATTGTTGGTGACGTATTAATCCGCTTTGACGCTCCAGGATACGAAAGTAATGCAAGTGCTGTTGAGGGCAAGGAAGAAACCGAAGCACAAGTTCAGGCAACTGCAGAAGCAGGCCAGGAAATTGATAAAGAAGAGATAAAGAAGGATCAGCCTTCGCAAAAACAAGTTGAAGACGAATCTACGAAGCGTGTCATTGCTATGCCATCAGTCCGTAAATTTGCTCGCGAGCAGGAAGTAAACATCCGTCAAGTGCAAGGAACAGGAAAAAATGGCCGTGTACTGAAAGAGGATATTGAAGCTTTCCTTAACGGAGGCCAAGAACAATCAGCTCAAGTTTCCGAAGAGGCGCAAGCGGCTCCGGCATCAGCTCCAATTGAAACGCAAAGAAATGATGCGCAACCAGCAGTAGCTCCTATCGTCTTGGAAGGTGACTTCCCTGAAACTCGTGAAAAGATGACTGGAATCAGGAAAGCGATTGCCAAAGCAATGGTAAACTCCAAGCATACTGCGCCGCATGTGACTTTGTTGGATGAAATCGATGTAACAGAGCTTGTTGCACACCGTAAAAAGTTCAAAGAGATTGCAGCAGAAAAAGATATTAAACTTACTTACCTTCCATACGTTGTGAAGGCGCTTGTTTCTACGTTACGTGAATTCCCTCAACTAAACACATCATTAGATGATGAAAAAGAGGAAATCATTCAAAAGCATTATTACAACATTGGAATTGCTGCCGATACGGATCGTGGTTTGCTTGTGCCTGTCATCAAACATGCAGATCGAAAATCAGTATTTGCAATTTCAGACGAAATTAGCCAACTTGCAACAAAGGCCCGTGATGGTAAATTGAGCCCGTCTGAAATGAAAGGCGCTTCCACTTCCATCACGAACATCGGCTCTGCAGGTGGGCAATGGTTCACACCAATCATTAACCATCCGGAAGTTGCAATTCTGGGAATCGGCCGCATTTCAGAAAAACCGATAGTCAAAAATGGTGAAATAGTTGCTGCACCTATGTTAGCATTATCTTTGGTATTCGATCATCGGGTAATTGATGGTGTAACAGGGCAGCAGGCTCTGAACCATATTAAAAAATTACTCGGCAATCCAGAACTTTTATTAATGGAGGCGTAAACAAATGGTAGTAGGAGACTTTCCAATTGAAGTGGATACACTTGTTGTAGGATCTGGACCCGGAGGATATGTTGCTGCAATCCGCGCAGCTCAGTTAGGACAAAAAGTCACTATCGTTGAGAAGGGTAGTCTTGGCGGAGTATGTCTGAACGTTGGTTGTATTCCTTCGAAAGCCCTGATTTCAGTAGGGCATCGTTTTGCATCTGCAAAAAATTCGGATGACATGGGAATCACAGCTACTGATGTGAAACTTGACTTCTCAAAAGCCCAAGCATTCAAAGACGGCGTCGTCAAAAAATTGACAGGCGGAGTCGAAGGACTTCTAAAAGGAAACAAAGTGGATATCGTCAATGGTGAAGCATACTTCGTCGATGCGAACACTGCAAAAGTAATGGATGAGACATCTTCACAAACGTACAAATTTAAAAACGCAATCATCGCGACAGGTTCTCGTCCGGTGGAAATCCCTACTTTCAAGTTTACAAAGCGTGTCATCAACTCTACTGGCGCACTAAACTTGGAAGAAGTACCAGGTCATTTGGTCGTTATCGGCGGAGGTTATATCGGTACAGAATTAGGCTCGGCTTATGCGAACCTTGGTTCCAAAGTAACGATCATCGAAGGCGCAGATGACATTCTTGCTGGCTTCGAGAAACAAATGACTCAAATCGTTAAAAAAGGTTTGAAGAAAAAAGGTGTAGAAATTGTCGTAAAAGCATCTGCAAAAGGTGTTGAAGAAACTGATACAGGCGTCGTCGTTACGTATGAAGCAAAAGGCGAAGAGCAGAAAGTTGAAGCTGACTATGTTCTCGTTACGGTTGGACGTCGTCCGAACACAGATGAAATCGGTTTGGAAGAATTGGGCGTTAAATTCCTTGAGCGCGGTCTAATCGATGTGGACAAGCAATGCCGTACGAGTATTCCGAACATCTATGCAATCGGCGATATTGTCTCTGGTCCTCAACTTGCACACAAAGCTTCATATGAAGCAAAAGTGGCAGCTGAAGCGATTGCAGGCGAGAAATCCGAAGTCGACTATTTGGCAATTCCAGCTGTTTGCTTCACAGATCCAGAACTTGCAACTGTTGGATTGAATGAACAACAAGCTAAAGATCAAGGCTATGAAGTAGTTGCGGGCAAATTCCCGTTTGCTGCAAATGGCCGTGCACTTGCGCTGAATGCTACTGATGGTTTCGTCAAACTTGTATCACGTAAAGAAGACGGACTTCTATTGGGCGCGCAAATTGTTGGTGAAAATGCTTCTGACATGATTGCTGAGCTTGGCCTCGCTATTGAAGCGGGCATGACATTGGAAGACATTGCAATGACAATCCACGCTCACCCAACTTTGGGAGAAATCTCAATGGAAGCAGCGGAAGTTGCTTTAGGCAAGCCTATTCATATGATCACAAAATAATAAGTGAATGATAATAAACGCGTCCAAGGCATGAATTGCCGAAGGACGCGTTTTATTCGTTTGAAGCCATATCTAAAATCATGTTACGATTGAATTATTCAATCAAAGGAGCTGTTTCTATGAAAAAGAGAATACTATACATATCATTACTGTCATCCATGCTGCTTTTAGCGTCCTGCAATGAAAAAATGGATCTTGAAACTTCCTCAAAAGAAGAAAACTCAGCAGATGTAGAAATAGAAACAGATGAGGTCTTAGAAGAAGATAGTGAAATTGAGTCCGAAATTGAAATAGAAGAGGATGAAGCGGAGGGTCTGATTGAAGAGCCGCAATATGTCATGAATCCAAATACGTATTCGATCGAACCGATCGGTGAAGCAAATCCTAAAGTTGTCCTATTAACTATTGATGATGCCCCAGATAAACGGGCTCTTGATATGGCAAAAACTTTGAAGGAATTAAACGTTCCTGCAATCTTCTTCGTGAATGGTCATTTTATCGCAACGGATGAAAAGAAGGCGATTCTGAAAGAAATCCATGATATGGGCTTTATAATTGGTAATCATACAAAAACACATGCGAATCTTAAAAAAATAACGGAAGATGAACAGCGTGAAGAAATCATTTCCGTGAATGATATCGTTGAAGAGGTGACTGGAGAGCGTCCAACGTTTTTCCGTGCCCCGTTCGGTGCGAATACGGATTTCAGCCGAGCTTTGTCGCAAAAAGAGGGTATGCTCTTGATGAATTGGTCATATGGATACGATTTTGAAAAAGAGTTTATGACTAAGGAGAAAATCGCTGATATTATGGTGAATACTGAGCTTTTGAGAAATGGGTCAAATCTTTTAATGCATGATCGGGAATGGACAGCTGATGCATTGGAGGAAATTGTAAATGGACTGCGTAAGAAAGGGTATGAGTTTGTCAATCCAAGATTGATAAAAGGGATAGAAGAAATGGAATAAGAAAATGGGGGAATAGGTCATGCTATGGAAAACAAGAGTGACTGAACTATTAGGTACTGAATACCCGATTATACAGGGCGGTTTGGCTTATCTTGCTTATTCAGAACTTGCCGCTGCAGTTTCCGAAGCGGGTGGACTTGGACAAATAACAGCGATGAGTCTTGAATCGCCCGAAGCGCTTCGGGCAGAAATAAAAAAAGTGAAGTCATTGACGAGCAAGCCGTTCGGGGTGAACTTTGCAATTGGGCAACATGGTAGACCGTATGAATATCTTTTGGATGTGGCAATTGAAGAGAAGGTTAAGGTAGTTTCAGTAACTGGTGGAAATCCCGCACCATTCTTTGACTATTTAAAAAGTGTGGATATAAAAAAACTTGTCTTAGTTGCCTCGAAAAGACAAGCTATAAAAGCGGAATCCCTTGGAGCGGATGCAGTAATGGTTGTCGGTCAAGAAGGTGGCGGCCATTTAGGGCGTGACGATATCGGTACATTTGTTTTAGTTCCTCAAGTTGTTGATGCAGTGAAAATTCCTGTAATCGCTTCAGGAGGTATTGGGGACGGTAGAGGTTGGATGGCTGCTCATGCATTAGGCGCCGAAGGCATCGAGATGGGTACGCGTTTCATCGCAACAAAAGAATGTGTTCATGCCTCGTCTGCATATAAAAATGCATTACTCCAAGTCGAAGAAACAGGTACAGTTGTCATTAAGCGGACATTAGGCGCACCTGCACGTGCCCTTGCTGGTACTTGGACTGATAAGATTCTTCGCATGGAAGCAGACAATGCGGATTATGATAAGTTGAAGGATTATATTAGCGGTGAGGCAAATTGCCGATTCATCCACCAAGGAGATGAACAGCAAGGTTTCGGTTGGGCCGGACAAGTTGCTGGAATGATTGAAGATATTCCTACGGTTGCGGAATTGTTCGGTCGTATGGTGCGGCAAGCTGAAAAAATACGTGAAAATTGGGCGTGAAGAAAGGTGCGGAAGAAGATTGGATTATAATTACCCTCTTAGTCATCATTGGACGACAGATGAAATAATTGATGTAGTAAATTTCTTTCAAGCCGTTGAGATGGCATACGAAAAAGAAATAAAGAGAGAGAATTTCATGGCCGCTTATAGGGCTTTCAAGAAAGTTGTACCTTCAATGGCGGAAGAAAAAACGATTTTCAAGGAATTTGAAGACGTCAGCGGATTCAATAGCTACAAAATCGCCAAAGCGGCAAAAGAAGGCAATGACGGTGAAATCATCAAGGGGTAACAGATTGTAATTTTAAAAATTCAATTGAAAATTCACTTATACAATCAAGAAAAGGGATGCATACTACATGCATCCCTTACTTTTATCCGATGATACAATCGTACACCGGATAAAGGTCATTGATCGTTTTTTCCACACATGACAAAAATTCTGATTCAGAAAGGGTGGTAGCTTCCTCCATAGACAAATGCTTACCGATTACAAGCTCGGCTTTTTTTACCGTTTTCAATCTTTCCAATAAACTTTCGATACCTTCAATCCCGATTTCCTTTATGTATTCCGCCTCGGGTTTCATATGGTCACCCGATATAACAAAGTCTTCAGGTAAAGATAAAAGCACCTTACTGTTTTTACTAAGCCTTTCAGCAATCCCTTTCTTATCAGGATTTTCATAAATCACCGCTAAAATGATAAATAAATGGGTTCCCCATAATCCGACCAGGAAATGTGGTAAAGCTTTATATCCACGTTTTGCTGGAGCGAACGCCACCCAACTATCTTTCGGTGGATTGACTGTTCTTCGTGCATGTCTCGCAATATGCGGGTAAAATTCGCCTGTTCCGTATGAAGATAAAAAAGTAGCAATATGTTCACCAATTACTCCGAACTTCGGTTGAATTCTATTTTGTAGCGCGCTCATTCTGTTATCTAATCCATCAATTGAAAAAACTGTAAAGTCGTCTTTTGTCCAAAACACATGTGTCAATTTTAACTCCTCCATTTCATTCTCCACGTTTATCGTAACAGAAAACGGGGAACAATCTTATACAAGAAGGCTTATAACTAACAAAAGCAAAATGGCCAGCATAAGTTAGAAGTAAGTAAATGCTCGTAAGTAAATGACTAAAAAAGGGGTGTAACGAAATGAAACAAGTCGTCCATATTATTCGAAAAGCTGAGATTGAAAAGGAATACGTGAAATTGCTACATCTTGAATTGGATTATGAATTAGCTACATTATACGATGCCATGCAAGAGCAAGATAGCAAGCAGGCTGAAAAAAGCAAAGTTAGACTCACTGAAATCCATAGTGAGCTGGAGACATTCAATGCTTTTGCGTAATAGAAATCCATCGAACCGAATTAGGCGCCTTCACTGAAAACCCTTTAGGGTACATAACAGTGCGGGGCGCCTTTTTGTATACAGATTATGTTATAATTGGATAATAAGTGTGTAGATGGGGTGTAATGATGAACTGGGGAACAATTGACCGATATGCCAAATCCCTAATTAAAGAAGCGGGCCATAAAATAAGAGTATCCTTTTATAAGACAATTGATGTCGAGTCGAAAGCCGAAGCAAATGATTTAGTGACCAATATCGACCGTGACATTGAACAATTTTTCATCCGTAAGATTAGAGAAGACTTTCCTGATCACCGTATTTTTGGGGAGGAGGGCTTCGGTGATGAGATCAAGTCACTTGAAGGCGTAATTTGGATGCTTGATCCGATAGATGGAACGATGAATTTCATCCACCAAAAGAGGAACTTTGCCGTTTCACTAGGTATTTATTTTGACGGTATTGGAATGCTTGGGTATATATATGATGTCATGAATGATGATTTTTACCATGCCGTTAAAGGTGAGGGTGCATATTTTAACGATGAAAGACTCCCGATGCTCGAAAATACTCCGATTGAAGAAGCTGTTATTGGAGTTAATGCTAGCTGGGTTGCGCCAAATCGAAGAATTGAGCATATGCCTATTGTCGAAATGGTACGTAGATGCCGTGGAACCAGGTCGTATGGGTCTGCTGCCATTGAACTTGCTTACGTCTCATCAGGTCGTATCGATGCCTATATGTCCCTACGATTAGCGCCTTGGGATATTGCGGGAGGAATGGTCATTGCACAGGAGGTCGGGGCGATAGCAACCAATATGAAGGGAGATATTCCGCATCTGTTAGGGCAGGATACGTTCATCGTTGCAAAACCTGGATTGCATGATGAGATTTTGAGAAACCATATTGTCCTTAAATAATTGGTCTAAAAATAAAAAGGGGGACCGCTGAAAAAACAGCTGTCCCTTTTCATGATTATAATAAACCTTGTTCCCGCATTTTCTTCTTCGTCTTGAAACCATTACCCATGACGTAAATGAGTGCAAGAATAGCAATGATAACAACGGGGATACTACGCATGCCTATGCCTATACCAATACCACACATGGCAGCTATTGCAGCAAAAGAATAAAGGACGAAAACCCATTTAATATTCTTCAAAATGATACATCTCCCGAATAAAATGTTTTTTAATATTGTTCCTATGTGCTATAATATCACAGTTATACATCTGATAAAAGATAACGGAGTGAAAACATGACAAATAAACGTAATGATTTACGGAATATAGCAATTATCGCCCACGTTGACCACGGTAAAACGACACTTGTCGATCAGCTATTGAAGCAATCCGGTATTTTCCGTTCCAATGAACATGTGGAAGATCGTGCGATGGACTCAAATGACCTTGAACGTGAACGTGGCATTACTATCCTTGCCAAAAATACTGGTATCGAATATAAAGACACGAAAATTAATATTCTCGATACCCCGGGACACGCGGATTTTGGTGGGGAAGTTGAACGGATTTTGAGAATGGTAGACGGCGTCGTGCTCGTTGTCGACTCCTTTGAAGGATGTATGCCGCAAACCCGGTTCGTGTTGAAAAAAGCTTTGGAAACAAATTTGAAACCGATTGTTGTTGTAAATAAAATTGACAGAGATTTTGCGCGTCCTGAAGAAGTAGTCGACGAAGTACTTGAATTATTCATCGAATTGGATGCGAACGATGAACAGCTTGAGTTCCCTGTAGTATATGCATCAGGTTTTAATGGAACAGCAAGTTTGTCACCGAACCCAGAAGATCAGGAAGATACATTGGAAGTGTTGTACGACGCGATTCTTGAACACATTCCTGCTCCTGTTGACAATCGCGAGGAACCTTTACAGTTCCAAGTTTCATTACTCGATTATAATGACTATGTAGGACGTATCGGTATCGGACGTGTATTCAGAGGAACTATGGAAGTTGGACAACAAGTAACTGTCATTAAGCGTGACGGATCGAAAAAGAACTTCCGTGTGACAAAAATGTATGGTTTCCTTGGATTGAAAAGAATTGAAATCCAAAAAGCATTTGCTGGAGATCTAATCGCTGTATCGGGGATGGAGGACATTGACGTAGGTGAAACAGTTTGTCCGGTTGATCATTTAGAAGCATTGCCTGCGCTTTATATAGATGAACCTACACTCCAAATGACATTCCTTGTGAACAATAGTCCATTTGCAGGGAAAGAAGGTAAATGGGTAACAGCAAGAAAGATTGAGGAAAGATTAGAACAACAATTACAAACGGATGTCTCTCTACGTGTAGACCCTACAGATTCACCGGATGCATGGGTTGTTTCAGGACGTGGGGAACTACATCTTTCTATTCTAATAGAAAATATGCGTCGTGAAGGGTTCGAACTCCAAGTATCAAAGCCGGAAGTAATCATTCGTTCGATTGATGGAGTCCGTTCTGAACCTGTTGAACGTGTACAAATTGACATCCCCGAAGAATATACCGGCGCTATTATCGAATCCATCGGAGAACGCAAGGGTGAGATGCTCGATATGATTAACAACGGTAGTGGACAAGTTCGTCTTATATTCCTTGTACCAGCAAGGGGATTGATCGGATATTCTACTGAATTCCTTTCACTCACAAGAGGGTACGGAATCATCAATCATACATTCGATTCTTACAAACCGGTTGCACAAGGTCGTGTTGGTGGACGACGTCATGGCGTGCTTGTATCTATGGAGACTGGAACAGTGACTGGATATGGTATAATGCAATTGGAAGATCGGGGAATTATGTTTGTGGACGCTGGTACTGAAATTTATGCTGGAATGGTTGTCGGTGAAAACAACCGTGACAATGACTTGACGATTAACCTAACAAAAATCAAGCATGCTACAAACGTACGATCCGCTACTAAAGATCAAACTGTAACAACTAAGAAACCACGGATTATGTCACTTGAGGAAGCGTTACAATATGTAGGTGATGATGAGTATTGTGAAGTTACACCTCAATCGATTCGCTTACGTAAAAAGATTCTAGATAAAAACGAACGTGAACGAGCACAAAAGAAGAAAAAACTTGGTGAATAAATCGAGTTGATGGAAAGGGATGAATGAAGTTGAAGGATTCGGAAGTAATCGAACGTATGTCGGGGATATCACGCTTTATATACGAGATGATGCCTTCGGTCAATTCGGCTGGTTATGTGTTATTAGCCCTCGTGTTCCTCTTATCGGCACTTGTTTATAAGCTTGGTTTTGCAAGGAAAATTAAACCATGGCAAAATCTCGTAATATACGCATTCTTGTTTTTAGGATGTCTTGTTTTGACATTCCTTGCCTTCTTCCTTCCGATTGCGGAGGGACTGATTGTAGCAGCGCTCATATTAATCATTTACAGAATACGTAGGATGAACGAGCATAAAGAAAACTCCACCGTTTAATGGGTGGAGTTTTCTTTAGTTTCTTCAGTTAAAACTTATTCTCAGCGGAATGGGAGCTCCGATAGAATTTGAAATTCCCGGAGTTTACCCGTATGTTTGTAAACTCTGCAATGCGTTCGTTGCATCGTTCGCACATATAGGTATTGATCGGATGATTCCTGAGCTTTTTAGCAAGTGGAGTATCATCATGTAGCTGCCCTATTTCGTCGCAGAGGACACATTTTACTCGCAAATGATCAACTCCTTTTTTAAGAAAAACCATTTAAGACAATTGTTATTTAATAATGATACTGCTAATTCCTTTTAAAGGGTTTTCGATATTCGAACCATCGTTAAATAACAGATGTACAGGTCCGTCATCCGTTAATGGCTTGCCGTCTTGACTGAACTTAAAGATGAAATCTTCAGCCTTAGAAAGGGGAAACGTTTCTTCTTGATTAGTTGAAGTGATGAAGGTGATCGTCTCCGCATCATCAGCCGGAACAGCATTTTTCAGGAAGGGTTTCAGTAAAATCCCGAATGTACCTGTAACCATTTTTTGACGGTCGAACTTTTTTTCTGTTTTTAATGTAGGAGGGAAAATAGCTCCTTCCATGATCTCCCTGGACCAATGTTTGCCCATGCTATTTAAATACTTCTCGTCTTCATCTATTTCAATTCGTTGCTCGCTAAAATACGTATTTAAATCAATTTTACGGTCATCAAAGATCCATACAGTCGGATCGAGAGTGATAGTATATTTTACATTTCCTTTAACTGTTACGATTGTTTCCAATGTGAATAGCCCCCTATGGTCTTATAGATGCTTTCTAAGATATAGTATACCCCTTCCAATGGATTGTGGAAAGACATTGATATTAGTCCGTCTCTGAAAAGGGAAACACTTGCAATTTACCTTCTCAAAAGATACAATTTATTCATAATCACCGTAGCAGGAATAAAAGGTGAATGGGGGCGTCCTCGTGGATATTGAATTGCAGGAAACCTATCAGGAAAAAGCAATGAAACAATTGCAAGCTGATGCAGATAAAATCGCACAACTTATAAAGGTACAGATGGATCATTTGACTATGCCACAATGCCCTCTTTACGAGGAAGTATTGGATACCCAGATGTACGGCTTATCAAGAGAGATTGATTTTGCTGTCAAGCTTGGCTTGATTGAGCGTGAAAAGGGGAAGGACATCCTTTCATTGTTAGAAAAAGAGATGAACATTCTGCATGAGCTATATACAAAAAAATAAACAAAAGACTCAAACTCATTAATTGGTTTGAGTTTTTTATTTACAAAAGGTGGGAAGTCCGATGGGGAAATATATTAAGAGAATGATTGCAAACTTCGATTATCCGTTATTCATAGTATACATAGCGCTTTGCCTCTTCGGATTAGTGATGATTTATAGTTCAAGTATGCTCTGGGCTGTCCACGAGTATAATTGGCCGCCAGACTATTTTTATAGAAAGCAATTGAAGAATCTATCAGTGTCGATTCCTGTTTTCTTATTAGCAGCATTTTTTCCTTATCAGAACTATAAAAGAAAAAAGTTTATGATGTCTTCGATAGCTATAATGTTCGTATTGCTTGTACTTGTACATTTCATTGGATTTGCTGCGGGTGGTGCCCAAAGCTGGATTCAAGTTCCAGGATTCGGAAGCATTCAACCATCAGAAGTTGCAAAACTTGTGATCATTATCTATTTTGCAAGTGTTTTTGCAAAAAAATATGAGGCTAACACTATTGATTCTATTAATAAGTCGATTGGTCCTCCAGTTCTTATTCTCAGCATGGCAATAGGGTCTATAATGCTGGAGACAGACATAGGAACATCGTTCATCATTATTATGAGTGCCTTTTCAGTGATTGCAGCCAGCGGAATTCGATTAAAGACTTTTGGGAAATTGGGCGGTATTTTTATGCTTTGCTTAATTCCTATTTCTGCCGTTATTTATTTTGGTTGGAATACAATCATGACAGACGGTCGGAAAGGCCGTATATTATCCTTCATGAACCCTTTCGATTACATACAAGGTTCCGGATACCAAATCGCAAATGGCTATATTGCAATTGGTAACGGAGGAGTAAAAGGATTAGGATTAGGTAATTCCATTCAGAAAATGGGCTATTTACCAGAGCCACATACGGATGTAATCATGGCCGTTATCTCTGAAGAAGTTGGTATCCTTGGGACAATCGTCGTTGTAGGTGGTCTCGGATTCATCGTATTACGAGCTTTGTATATAGCGATGACTACTAAAGACCCTCAAGCCCGAATGCTTGCCGCGGGTATTGGAAGTGTCATCGGTATCCAAACATTTGTGAACCTTGGTGGTTTAACAGGTTTAATACCACTTACGGGTGTACCCCTTCCGCTAATAAGTTATGGCGGAACTTCTATGATTCTGTTATCTTTGTCTTTAGGAATATTGATGAATGTCTCAATGTTCACAAAATATCAAAAGAATATATAGAAAAGGAAGTGGATTATCGGTGGAATTAGGGCGTATTAAGAAAATCCTTGTAGCAAACCGCGGAGAAATTGCAATCCGCATATTTCGTGCATGTACTGAATTGAGAATCCCCACCGTCGGGATTTATTCTGCGGAAGACAGGGGATCGTTCCACCGGTACAAGGCCGATGAATCCTATCTCATCGGTGAAGGGAAAAAGCCGATAGATGCATATTTAGATATTGAAGGGATTATTGCATTGGCAAAGTCATGCGGTGCAAATGCTGTCCATCCCGGGTATGGTTTCCTTGCAGAAAATGAAGAGTTCGCACGTAGACTTGAAGAGGAAGGAATCATATTCATAGGGCCATCATCCAGACATTTGGATATGTTTGGGGATAAGGTAAAAGCAAGAGAGCAGGCGATTAAAGCCGGAATTCCGGTTATTCCGGGTTCAGATGGGCCTGTTTCCTCCATCTGTGATGTAAGCGCTTTCGGGGATGTCCATGGGTACCCTCTTATTATCAAAGCATCTCTCGGTGGTGGGGGGAGAGGAATGCGTATTGTCAAATCCAAAGAGGAAGTGTCCGAAGCATTTGAACGTGCCAAATCAGAAGCAAAATCGGCATTCGGTTCAGATGAAGTGTATGTTGAAAAATATATAAACAACCCAAAACATATTGAAGTTCAAATCTTAGGAGATGCGTATGGTAATGTTGTGCATTTGTATGAACGAGATTGTTCCATTCAACGTCGTCACCAAAAGGTAGTCGAGATTGCCCCATCCATTTCGTTAGATGATCAGCTTCGCCAAGATATTTGCAATGCGGCAGTGAAATTGGCAAGAAATATTTCTTATGTCAATGCGGGAACAGTCGAATTCCTTGTAGCAGATGGCGAATTTTACTTTATAGAGGTAAATCCACGTATACAAGTGGAGCATACGATTACTGAAATGGTAACGGGTATTGATATCGTACATGCTCAGATCCACATTGCAAATGGAGGTAATCTCCATGAAGGTGAATCTGCAATACCAGTGCAAAGTGAAATACCTCTATTCGGATACGCGATTCAATCCAGGGTGACAACGGAAGACCCAGCAAATGATTTCATGCCTGATACTGGGAAGCTAATGGTCTATCGATCCGGGGGTGGCTTTGGTGTCCGACTTGACGCTGGTAACGGTTTCCAAGGGGCAATCATTACGCCATATTATGATTCCCTGTTAGTCAAGGTTTCGACTTGGGGCACCTCGTTCAGGGATGCAGCTGCGAAAATGGATCGTAATTTACAGGAATTTAGAATTAGGGGAATTAAAACGAATATCCCATTCTTAGAGAATGTCGTCCGCCATGAGAATTTCCTTACAGGTAATTACGACACCAGTTTCATAGACTCTACACCGGAGTTATTCGAATTCCCAGTACGGAAAGACAGAGGGACTAAAATTCTTAATTACTTGGGGAATGTGACAGTCAATGGTTTTCCAGGCATCGGTAAACAAACCAAACCTGTTTTTCATCCAGTAAGAAAACCTGCAATAGATCTTTCCGTTCCACCAACTTACGGTACAAAGCAATTGTTGGATGAAAAAGGACCCGAAGCATTGGTTCAATGGATTAAGGACCAAGAAAATGTGCTTCTCACAGACACAACGTTTCGGGATGCACACCAGTCATTGCTTGCGACTCGTGTTCGAACTTCGGATATTGTAAATATTGCTTCTGAGTCAGCGAGACTTATGCCCGATCTGTTTTCATTTGAAATGTGGGGAGGTGCAACATTTGATGTTGCATACCGATTTCTTAAAGAGGATCCATGGGAAAGGCTTACAAAGCTTCGCGACCAAATTCCAAATGTGCTATTCCAAATGTTGTTCCGAGGGGCAAATGCTGTCGGTTATTCAAATTACCCTGATAATGTTATCCGTGAATTTATCAAAACGTCTGCCGAGTCAGGGATAGATGTATTTCGGATTTTCGATAGTTTGAACTGGGTAAAAGGAATGGAAATTGCTATTGATGCGACTCGTCAAGCGGGGAAGGTCGCTGAAGCTGCACTTTGTTATACAGGGGATATTCTTGATGATTCCCGAGCAAAGTACACTGTGGATTATTATAAAAGAATGGCGAAGGAGCTTGAAGCAACTGGTGCCCATATTCTTGCCATCAAAGACATGGCTGGTCTGTTGAAACCAGAGGCAGCCTACAGACTAATTTCTGAACTAAAGGCGTCAGTGGACATCCCGATACATCTGCACTCACATGATACGAGTGGGAATGGAATCTATATGTATGCAAAAGCTGTAGAAGCCGGAGTAGACATTGTAGATACGGCTCTTGGGTCTATGTCTGGTCTTACTTCTCAACCTTCCGCAAGTTCGCTATATTATGCTTTGCAGCATGGGAAACGGCAATTGCGTGCTAATGTTGCAGCACTTGAATCCTTATCTTATTACTGGGAGGATGTTCGGAAGTATTACCAACACTTCGAAAGTGGAATGGTGAGCCCTCATTCTGAAGTTTATGTACACGAAATGCCAGGTGGTCAATACTCCAATCTTCAACAACAAGCAAAGGCTGTAGGACTTGGGGAGAGATGGGAAGAAGTGAAGGAAATGTATTCCCGTGTCAACTTGCTTTTCGGTGATGTTGTCAAAGTGACACCATCTTCTAAGGTAATTGGAGATATGGCTTTGTTTATGGTGCAAAATAATCTTGATGAGATTTCAGTTATAAGTAAAGGGAAGACAATTGATTTTCCTGAATCCGTCATCGAGTTTTTCGAAGGGTATATTGGCCAACCGTATGGTGGGTTTCCTGAAGAATTACAACAAGTTATTCTAAAGAACAGAAAGCCGATTACAGTGCGTCCCGGAGAACTATTAGAGGATGTTGACTTCAGTAGTCTATTGAATATGACAGAGGAATTATTAGGTCATCCTTCAACGATGAAAGATGCATTGGCGTATGCGCTTTATCCAAAAGTGTTCAAGGAGTATGCATCGACGAAGAAGCTATTCGGTAACATTTCTGTCATCAATACACCAGAATTCCTATTCGGCATGCGTTTGGGGCAAGAAATTGAAGTGGAGATTGAAAAAGGGAAAACACTGATCATTAAATTGGTCTCCATTGGAGAACCGCAATCGGATGGGAATAGAATAATTTACTTCGAATTGAACGGTCAACCGAGGGAAATTATCATACAGGACATAAACATCGAATTTGATGTAATTCGAAAACAAAAGGCGGATTTATCAAATGACTCGCATATTGCGGCGACGATGCCCGGCACTGTATTGAAAATCGCTATCTCCAAAGGAACAAAAGTAAAGAGGGGCGAGCATCTGCTTATTACAGAAGCCATGAAGATGGAAACGACGATCCAAGCACCATTCGATGGAGTAGTAAAAGAAATTTACGTAAACGCTGGGGAATCCATTTCGACAGGGGATTTACTAATAGAGCTTGACCATTAAAAAACGCCCGTGGGGATTTGACTCACGGGCGTTGTTGTTTATTTTCTTTAATTTTGCCAACTTCTTGATACAAGCAAGACCATATACGTCAGTAATCCGAACAATAGGATTACAAAGAGTGAGTGAGCCAATGCAATGTAAAGATTCAAGCGTGTAATAATGACTGCTGCACCAGCTAAAACCTGTAATGTTACTAAGGAGAAAGCGATGATCCAACCCCAATAGATGACTCTCTGGTTTTTATAGTGCCTGATTGCGTGGATTGCAATAATCAAGAGCCATATGAAAATTAGCGCGGCTGCAGTTCGATGGCCCATTTGAACCCATTCCCAAAAGTTTTGTGGAAGGGAAAAGTCTCCGTTTTTGCACATCGGCCAATCTGTACAGCTAAGTTCAGACTCTGTATGTCGGACGAGTGCTCCAGTATAAACAACAATATAAGAGTAAATTGTTACTCCTATCGTATGTAGTTTAAGTGTTTTACCGATTTTTAGTGCATCCGCATCGAATTTCTTATCAACCTCAAATATTAATAAGGTAAGAAGTAAGACAGATGCGAAAGATATAAGAGATATCCCGAAGTGAAGCGCAAGTATAAAATCGCCTTGTCCCCACAGAACTTGTGCAGCTCCGATTAACGCTTGCAAGATCAAGAAGAACAGGGCTAATATGGAAAGGAGTTTCGTTTCTCGAATATGTCCGATTGCCTTCCAAGACCAAACAGATAAAACGACAATCAATATTCCAACTGCACCAGTCACAAGCCTATGAGAGAATTCGATAAGCACTTCTGCAGTTATTTCATCAGGAATCAACTGACCATTACAACCTGGCCAATGCCTTCCGCAACCCATTCCACTATCGGTCTTGGTGACAAGTGCCCCGCCCAAAAGAATAAGTAGCATACCAATTGTGGAAGCAACACCGAACCATTTTAAAAATTTGTTATATCGCAAAAAAACACCTACTTTACCTAATGATGGCTATATGAATAAAATACTCCGCTTGTAGATGATATCGAAAAATAGTCGAAAAAACAACGCATATTGGCCAAATCAGGGTTTGCCCTATGCTATTTCACAAATTGTTCATAAAAAAGACCCTTTAACTTCACAAATGGCATAGGGAAATGATTTACTATAGATAGGCGAAGTGAATTTACAAGTGGTACAACTTTGCGTTATATCGAAATTCGGCTATATGTATAGAAATTAGTACGGTTTTTCGATATAGTAAAGTATAGCGGTCCTTGCCGACATCCTTGAAAGGAGGGTACATATGACAAATGGTCGGGCGATTTCTTCATCCGTTGACCCGGATATCAGATCGACTTCCATCGTGAAAGATTTTCTTGCACTTATAAAAATCGGCATAGTCAATTCTAATCTGATTACAACGTTTACCGGACTTTTCTTAGCCTTCCAATTTTCAGGTGTGAGCTTTATCCGCAATTTGGACTTAATGGTGTATGCACTTTTAGGAACAGGGCTCATAATTGCCGGATCGGCAGCTTTGAATAATCTTATCGATCGGGATATAGATCCCGTTATGACAAGAACAAAGGCACGTCCAACGGTCACAGGTAGGTTTAAGGCTTCTTACGTATTGGCTCTCGCTCTTGCTTTCATAGTAATAGGCGAAGTGATGTTGTTTACAGCATCCCTAACAGCTGGATTATGGGGGCTTGCAGGTGTATTCAGCTATGTTGTACTCTATTCAATGTGGTCTAAAAGAAAACATGTCAGCAATACTATCGTAGGTAGTATATCCGGAGCAATACCTCCTTTAATCGGTTGGGCGGCGGTTGAACCCACACTTGGTTTGGGTGCATGGGCTCTATTCCTGATTATGTTTGCGTGGCAACCTCCACATTTTTATGCTCTGGCAATGCGCAGGACCGAAGAGTACCGTGCTGCGGGAATACCGATGCTACCAGTTGTAAAGGGTTTCAAGAGAACAAAGGTTTCAATACTTGCATGGGTTCTTCTATTATTCCCATTGCCGTTCCTTCTTGCTGATCTTGGTATCGGATTCATTGTGCTTGGAACTGTATTGAATATCGGTTGGTTATATTTGGCGATAAAGGGATTCAAAGCAAAGGAAGATTTGAAATGGGCGACATCCATGTTCATTTATTCACTGAATTACATGACAATCCTATTTGTAGCTATGATCATTTTTTCGATATTCATCTAACTGATGGAATTCTTTCTTTTTGACAGGAATTCATGATAGAGAGGTCAACAGTCCTCATTTGAACAAAACATTTTTTTTAGAAAGAGAGGTATTAGTTAGCGATGATGAAAGGACTTAAAAAGTGGCGTCTCTTTTCTCTATTGGCTGTACTAACAGTATTCCTTGCGGGATGTGGTCAGGAAGAACTATCTACGCTTCTGCCTGCAGGACAAGTCGGAAGAGATCAGTTCAACTTACTACTACTGTCTTCAGCGATCATGTTACTCGTTATTATCGTAGTTGTAACAATTTATTTAATAGCGTTAGTACGTTTCAGACGCTCGAAATTAGGTGAAGATCATATTCCAGAACAAGTTGAAGGCAGTCATAAGCTTGAGCTTGTATGGACGATCATTCCGATTCTATTGATTTTACTACTTGCTGTTCCTACTGTTTATTACACATATAAACTTGGGGATGTATCGGCAATGGGTGCTGTAGATGAAGATGGGAATGCTGAAAATCTTGTAGTAGATGTTACTGCGAAACTATATTGGTGGGAGTTTGAATACCCGGATTTAGGTATCGTAACTGCACAAGAATTAGTCGTGCCAATGGATGAAAAGGTATACTTCAATCTTATTGCTGCAGACGTTAAACACTCATTCTGGATACCTGCCGTAGGTGGTAAGCTTGATACGAACGTTGAAAACGTCAATAAGTTCTATCTTGTATTTGAAAAGGATTCTAAAAATCTTAAAGATGGAGTCTTCTATGGTAAGTGTGCGGAGCTTTGCGGACCATCTCACGCATTGATGGACTTTAAAGTGAAAACTATGCCACGTGCTGAATTCGACCGGTGGGTTACTGCAATGCAAGCAACAGGTGATAACCAAGTTGTAGCAAATCCGGAAGGTCAAACACTATTCCAACAAAGCTGTATCGGATGTCACGCAGTTTCAGGTGTAGGTGAAACTGGTGCACAAGGTCCGAACCTTGCGACTTTCGGAGACCGTAACCGTGTTGCTGGATTTATGGATCACACGAAAGAAGATTTGATCGAATGGATCAAACATCCACAACAATACAAACCAGGTAATAAGATGCCTGATTTCGATGGTCAGTTTTCCGATTCGGAATTAGATGCCATTGCAGAATACTTGATGGGTCTATCTATTGAATAATAATTTTTAACTCGATTTTGAAGAGGAGGTAAACAAAGTGAGTTCAGTTGCTCAAAAACAGGGTTTTGGTGCAACGCTGTGGGACTGGTTAACTACAGTCGACCATAAGAAAATCGGAATCCTTTACTTCCTTGGGGGCGGATTCTTCTTCGTTCTAGGTGGAATTGAAGCTATGCTAATTCGTTGGCAGCTTCATATTCCAAATAATGATTTCGTTAGTGCGGGTCTGTTCAATGATTTGATCACGATGCACGGAACGACGATGATTTTCTTAGCAGCCATGCCTATATTATTTGGATTTATGAACGCCATCGTGCCATTACAAATCGGTGCACGTGACGTAGCGTTCCCATTCATTAACTCATTGGGTTTTTGGATGTTCTTCTTCGGAGGATTATTCCTCAACATTTCTTGGTTATTTGGTGAAGTTCCTGATGCTGGATGGACATCTTATGCATCACTTTCACTTGCATCCCCAGGTCATGGTGTAGATTTCTATGCGATAGGGCTTCAAATTGCTGGGGGAGGTACGTTGATGGCAGGGATTAACTTCCTTGTAACAATCATCAACATGCGTGCTCCTGGTATGACATACATGCGTATGCCTTTGTTCACTTGGACAACGTTTGTTGCATCTGCAATGATCTTGTTCGCATTCCCTCCACTAACAGTAGGTCTATTCTTCTTGACGTTTGACCGCATGTTCGGAGGAAATTTCTTTAATCATGAAATGGGTGGTAACACTATAATCTGGGAGCATATTTTCTGGATTTTCGGTCACCCTGAAGTTTATATTCTTATTTTGCCTGCTTTCGGTATTTTCTCTGAGATCTTCTCGATCTTTTCCCGTAAGCGTTTGTTCGGATATCCATCCATGGTCTTCGCGACTGTGTTGATCGGTTTCCTTGGTTTCATGGTTTGGGCTCACCATATGTTCACTGTTGGCTTAGGACCGACTGCGAACGCAATCTTCGCAGTTGCGACAATGGCAATTGCCGTTCCTACAGGTGTTAAGATCTTTAACTGGCTATTGACAATGTGGGGCGGAAGCATCAAGGTAACCACTCCGATGCTTTATGCACTTGGTTTCATACCTTCATTCGTAATGGGTGGGGTAACAGGTATTATGCAAGGGGCTGCACCACTTGACTACCAATTGCATGATTCTTACTTCATCGTTGCTCACTTCCACTACGTTATCGTTGGTGGGGTAGTACTTGCGATTTTGGCTGCAACTCATCTATATTGGCCAAAAATGTTCGGTACAATGTTGAATGAAACACTTGGTAAAGTAACATTCTGGTTCTTCTTCATTGGATTCCACATGACATTCCTTATCCAACACTGGTTAGGATTCTGGGGAATGCCACGCCGAGTTTGGACGTATATGGACGGTCAAGGTTGGAACCTTGCGAACCTTATCAGTACAATAGGTGCTTTCTTGATGGCTATCGGTGTAATTGTTCTTGTATACAATGCAATTGTAACTTCTATTAGGAATGTAAAAGTTGCGAATGATCCATGGGGTGACGGACGTACATTGGAGTGGGCAATTGAATCACCACCGGTGTACTACAACTTCGCTGCAACTCCACTTGTTCGTGGACTTGATACAGTTTGGATTGAAAAGATGGAAGGCAACGAGTCAGGATTAACACCTGCTGAGCCAATTAAGGATATTCATATGCCGAATGGTTCTATTATTCCGTTGCTTATGTCATTCGGTCTATTCATTGCAGGATTTGGTGCTATGTTCCGTACTGAAGAATCATGGGGATTACCATTACTGATTTTTGGTCTATTATGGACATTCGTTTCAATGGCAGCACGATCCTTGCAAGATGACACTGGATACTACATTAAAAAAGAAGAGATTCTCCGTGATTTGAAACGTAAAGGGGGTCAAAACTAATGGATTTGAATAAAAAATTCACCCCTGAGACGTGGCCTGACCATCCGGAAAGAGCGACGCTTGAAGCGAAAAACAAATTTGTAGGTTTCTGGCTCTTCCTTGGTGGAGAGACAATCTTGTTCGCGACATTGTTTGCAACGTATGTTGCATTAAAAAACTCTGGACCAAGCGGTTTCGGTTTCTCAACTCAAGGGCTTTATGAGTTACCATTAGTATTCGTCATGACGATGTTGCTTCTAACATCTTCATTGACAAGTGTATTCGCTATGTACCATTTGCGTAACTTCAACTTCAAGAAAATGCAACTCTGGCTTGCGATTACTGCATTTTTAGGACTCGGCTTCCTAATGCTTGAAGTATATGAGTTCTCACATTATGTGAAATTAGGATTTACGTACGGCAACAGTGCATTCAGCTCGGCGTTCTATACGCTTGTTGGGACTCACGGGTTCCACGTTGCAGTCGGCCTTGTTTGGATCACGTTGTTGATTTTCCGTAATGCGAAACGCGGTTTAAACCTTTATAACGCTACGAAGTACTATACATTCTCATTGTACTGGCACTTCATCGACGTTGTTTGGGTATTCATCTTCACTGTAGTCTACTTGATGGGAGTGGTAGGTTAAGATGGCAGACATCCAAGTTTACAAACGTACACCGGCTGAACAACAGCTTGCACAAAAACGTGCGAAGCAATCTATGCGCAGTCAGGTTATGATGTTTTCTCTTATGATCTTCCTGACAATTGTTTCATTCTCCATGGTTGTAGCATACGAAGCAGAAGTTGCTGGGTTTTCCAAATTCTTTATCATCCCAATGATCATGCTCTTTGCAGCTGTTCAAGTTGGATTGCAACTATATTACTTCATGCACATGAGTGAAAAAGGGCATGGCATTCCTCAAATGTTCATGTACACAGGAGCTCTTTTAGGATTCTTGATCCCTTTAACATTCGTAACAATTGTTTGGTGGTAATTTTAAGAAGAGCCTGTGGATTCTTTCCACAGGCTCTTTGCTTTATAGTATTGAATTCGGCTCTATTCGTCACATTCTAGTCAAAAATGGGTGAATGTTAAAGTTCGTTCATTGTGTTAAATGTCTTATTCGTTTTATAATAGAAAAAGACACCTTAAAGGAGCGATGGCAATGATGCCTTTCAGCATATTCGGATTTCAAGCACTTTGGAGTCCATATTATTTCTTAACAATTGTACTACTTGTCGTACTATATTTCCTATTGACGAAGAAATGGCGACATTGGTTCGAGGGAACTGAACCTGTAACAGCTCGACAAATTAAATATTTTATTTCATCTATGGTGCTTTTATATATCATTAAAGGATCGCCGGTTGATTTGATTGGACATATATTGTTTTCAGTTCATATGACGCAAATGGCCCTATTGTTATTGGGAGTAGCACCATTAATGATTATCGGTATACCGAACTTCATATGGAAAAAAGTTTTTAAGGTGAAATTTATTGATAAGGTTTTTAGATTGTTTACAAAACCGATCATTAGCTTACTTATTTTTACGCTTGCATTCTCTTTGTACCACTATCCAATGATTCTTGATTATATAAAATTGAGTGCAGTTTTGCATGCAATATTTACAATTACAGTATATTTAGCAGCGCTGGTATTATGGTGGCCAGTTGTAAATACAATGGAAGATCATCCAAAGCTTCATGGCTTGAAGAAGATTGGATATGTCATATTGAGTGCCCTTTTAGTGACGCCTGCATGTGCTTTAATCATTTTTGTTGATGTACCTGTATATGAAACGTACAGTAGCGGAGAAGCATGGTTGAAAGCTATGGCGCTATGTGTACCGGCTGGAACGCTTTCTGGCTTATCCGGTTTGGGTATTTCAGGGCCTGAGTTATTTACAAACATGCCTACGGTCTACGATCAGCAATTGGGCGGAATTATTATGAAGGTTGTTCAAGAATTAATCTATGTAGTTGTTATCGGTAAAATTTTCATTAAATGGTATCGTGAAGAGCAATTGAATGCAGATGAGATTACTAAAAGAGATCTGTTAGAAAGACAAAAATTTGAAATGAATAGATGATCTATTTTACATTTAAGGAGTATTAGGTATGAATGTTCCTTTTTTACCGACAGCGAGCACTTTTTTCATTGTGTTATCAGCAATCTTTGTAGGGATTGGTTGGAAGCTGATACGTGATAGAAAAATCGAAGCTCATAAAAAGATGATGATAGCAGCTGCGTGGTCAGCAGTAATTTTCTTCGTCATATACGCAACGCGCACTATTCTAATTGGAAATACTGCCTTCGGTGGGCCAGAGAATTTGAAGATATACTATACAATCTTCCTTGTTTTTCACATTGTCCTTGCGACTACTGGAGCGATATTTGGGATCGTTACTATCAATTGGGGATTAAAAAACAAGCTGGACAAACATCGTAAGATCGGCCCGATTACAAGTATCATTTGGCTATTCACCGCACTCACAGGCGTTGCTGTTTATTTATTGCTTTATGTAATTTATGAAGGCGGAGAAACTACGTCATTAATCAAAGCCATATTAGGAATATAAGAAAAACACGCTTCTGATTGGGAGCGTGTTTTTTATAATTTGAAATTCAATTTAATGATACCTGCTTCTCGAGCAGTATTAAATAGGATGACAATCATTGGTCCGATAAATAATCCAAATACACCAAACAACTTTAAACCGACGAACATCCCTATCAATGTCGGAAGAGGGGATAGTCCAATCTGGTTGCCCATTACTTTCGGTTCGACTGTTCTTCTGACGACCATTAGAATTGCCGCGAGAATGGCAAGCTTTGTCCCGAGTGCGATATCTCCGCTGACGTATTGATATAATGACCAAGGTGCAAGTATGATGATAGATCCTAAAATAGGGATAATATCGATTATCCAAATAACGAGCGACATGACCAGTGCATATTTTGGAGCAATGAATAATAGACCTACGAAACTAACAGCAAGTATGACTAAACTTACAAGCAATTGCGCTTTTAAGAAACCGAAAATGCTTGAGTTTAATTTCACTATCATATATCGTACTTTCTTTGCAGTTTCTTCTGACAAATATCTAAAAATCATTTTCTTTAACTCCGGTAATTCTAACATGAAGAGGAACAGTGCAATCATATAAAAGATAAAGCTGACTAAGTAGCTTGGGATTTCAGACGCCAAAGATAAAATTTTATCCGAATTAAAAAAAGCTAAAAAGGTATCTTTAAAAGACAACAGAATATCGTTAAAGCCATTTTGCATTGACCTTACTACATCATCTGGCAAATCGGAGGTGTATAAAAAAAGCTTGCTCTGGAAGTCTATCCATACATTTGAAAGTTTGTTTAGGTAATCCGGTGCGTCTTTTGTGAATTGAATAAGTCTACCTATCAATGAAGTGACTGTATAGTAGATGCTAACAGCTAAAAGTGCAATTATAAAAATATATACAGCCATAACGGAAACATTCCGTTTCCACTTAAACTTTGATTCGGTCAATTTGACAAGTGGTTCAAAAAGAAGTGCTGTTAAAAAGGCCAATATGATTGGGATTGAGACAGGGAGTATAAAAATTGATAGTAAAATGACGATGATGAGCAGGGAAAAGAGAGTAATATTCCTCTTTGTAAGCCAACGAGCCAATGGTCATACCTCCATAGTGTTCATTGTTAGCATTATACCCAAATTTAGGCATTGTTAAATAGAAAAAAAGTCGAAGAACAAAATGTTCTTCGACTATTACTTGAAAATTATTTTTTCAGTAGGTATGGTTTAAGGTCTTCCATAACTGCTTTTAAAGTTGTTTGGCAGTCTTTCACAAGGCTTGCAGGGAAGTTCTCATCTTCTCCGTATTCAACGCCATGTGGATAGTAGTGTTTCCCAAGTGCTGGTTTCTTTAGGTGAATGATTGCATCGCGAGTATCGACATCACCGTCAGGAGTGAAACCGAATACACGAAGATAATATGTACCCTCTTTAATTACATATTTTTTATCGTAGGTTACTCGCTCATAGTCCCATTGCCCAGCACGAACAAGATCATGTTTCAGCATGATTTCATCAAGTAGTGATAAGTCGGCTACAACTTCTTCAATGCCTGTATTTTCAATATACATCGTCAAATGTCCTCCTTCATAATCATCCAGTCAATTGCTTATACTTATTCATAATAGAACAATTTGGAGAGAGTTGCAATGACAACATTGTGTCATGATTGAGGTTAGCACTTTTAGGTTGGTTTTTCATGATAAAATGGGTCGGTTTATTTAATACAAGTCGTCACAATTAACTTGGCCCCTCTCGTCATGAATGTATTATAATAGGCTTAAGTACACGTAAACTATAGGTGAAGTAGTCAGAAAGGGGGCGAGAAGGAATGAGGGTTTTATGGAAGATAGCTTTATTACTGTTTGTACTTCTCGCAGTTTTCTATTTCTTGGATAGTCGTGTTAAAGAAAATGAACCACTGGAATCACCTGTAAAACATGGAACAGCAATTCCAGTGCCCGATAAGGAATTTGATGAACAGCAGATTTCTGGTCCTGAAAGACCTAAGTCAGGACTTTCGACATTTGTAGGGAAGCATTCCAATGAATTGGTTGAAGCATTCGGAAAACCTGACAGGATTGAACCTTCGGCTTATGGCTACGAGTGGTGGATTTACACGGATGGATACACTTTCATGGCGGGTGTTAATGAAGATGAAAAAGTGAACCAAGTATTCAGTGCAGATCAATCAGTTGAATTAAAGCCTTTTTCGGTCGGGCAAAATATCAATGAGATCTATAGGTTTTCAATTATTGAAACCGAAGTAAATGTAGTGCTTGGAGAGAATGCGTATACATTCACATTGAACAGTCAGGATTTAAAGGATAAAATTCTATTGAAATTTGATGGACTCTTTGCACAAATCTATGTAGATAGTGAAGATGAACAAATTGAAGGTGTTCGTTTCATTGACCCGAAGACATTGGTTGTCCACCAACCGTATGATATGGAATATATGGGTGAGTTAATAATAGCCCGCCAACCTTCTTCTCGAGCCCAGATGGAAGTGGACCGTTCAATGGAACGACAAATTTTAGAGCTTACTAATATTTATCGTCAACACCATGGGCTTGAGACTTTGGAAAATAACTATTGGCTAACTGCTCTTGCCCAAAATCATAGTAAAGACATGGCAATTGGTAATTACTTTTCACATGAATCTCCCTCAAGTGGAAATCTTTCAGAACGGTTGAAAAACTCCGGTATTGAACATAAAAAGGCGGGGGAGAATATCGCCTCGAATTATGTGGATGCTATAGAAGCGGTCCATGGTTGGCTGAATTCCCCCGCACATCGTAGTGTCTTATTGGATCCCGATGCAACGGATATTGGTACTGGCGCATATGGGAAATTTTATACACAAGTATTAATTAAATCCGAATCAAAGAAAAAAATGGATACCGGTATAATGCAAAGATGAATTATGGATGTACCCAAGTACCATCTTCTTTGGAAGTGATACCTCTTACATATAGGGGTATCGCTTTTTTCATTGCGTAAATTGCGGCTCGTTTTTGAATAACGGGGCGGTCTGTTTCAAGTAGAGGAAGCAATTGAAGGATGTTAAGATTATCAATTTTCTTTGAATCATTATGATCACGTGGATCACTCGACATGATTCCTGGAACATCTTTGAAAAACTCAACATGAGAGACTCTAAGAGCTGCACCAACAGCGATGGCAGTTAAATCACTACCACCTCTTCCAATCGTCATTACCTGACCGAATTCGTTTATCCCTTGAAAACCTGGAAGTATGACACAGCCAGTTTCTGTTAATGCATCTTTAATCATTGTTGGGTCAACATCACTTATTGTTCCATCTCCGAAATCCCCAGATGTCCAAATCCCCGCTTGTATGCCGTGTAAAATCCTATTCGGGGTTCCTGCCTGTTGTAGTTCAGCCGAAAGTATGGCTGCAGCGATGAGCTCCCCACATGATGCGGCTAAATCACTTGCAGCTTTCGCAGATCCAAAAGCATCAGTTAGATGTAATAGACTATCTGTGGAATATGGATCTTTCCCTCTTCCTATGGCTGAAACGACTACTACAACATTTTGGTGTTTTTCCACAGCGGCTTGGATGTGTTCGATGCATATTTTTCGTGTTTGTTTGTCTTTCATGGCTACTCCGCCAAATTTTTGAACTATCATTCAAGCTCCCAACTTTCTTCGTGTCGTTCGTTTCATTTTCTTCATACGATAAAGTATGGTTCGCTCTCAATATATTCGGTATTCGTGAAAATTGTTCGGGAAGGGGAGAGGGCTTTTGTTACTGTCGGAGATCTTGAAAGATTGGCCCTGCACGGTTTCAGGAAGTATCGGTATGACGGTATGCGGCATAACCGAGCGTTCCGGGAATGTGAAAAAGGGTTATATTTTTGTTGCAAGAAAAGGTGCCAAGGATGATGGGTTATGTCATTTACATGAAGCGATAGAAAGTGGTGCGATTGCAATTGTCGTTGATCGCAACACAGCTATAAATATAAAAATCCCTGAAAATATAACAATTATTACTGTACCGGATGGAAGAAAGTTCATCTCATATGTAAGTTCAAAACTTGCAGGCGATCCTTCAGAATCGTTGACTATCATTGCTGTAACTGGCACGAACGGCAAGACAACTGTTACCCATTTTATCGGTCAATTATTAAATATGTGCGGGAAGCAAGCTGCTGTTATCGGTACAACAGGCATCTTTTCGAATGGAAGGAAAATCAGTATGGAAGTTCCCGAGATGACCACATTACCAGCGGAATTCCTCCATCCTCTATTGAAAGGATGTCTTGATGCTGGAATGGAATATGTAGTCATGGAGGCTTCCTCTTTGGGACTTTCCACTTCAAGACTCGATCATTGCATCATCGACATCGGTGTATTTTTAAATATCGGTGTTGACCATTACGAGGAACATGGAAGTAAGCAGGCTTATCTCAATGCAAAAAAGAAGTTGTCTTCATTGGCTAAGGAATTAGTTGTAAATGCCGATGACGAACAGTGCATGGCTCTTGTTCATAATTCCAACCGGCGTACAATCTATTTCAGTGAAACGATGATCACTGATGATGCCTCTGAAGGACTTTACCTCAATTCTTTACCTGGTAGGCATAATCGGATGAACGCACTTGCAGCTGTTACAACTTTATGTTCACTTGGTTTTAACAGGATGGCATTATTATCACTTTGCCAACAACTTCAATTACCCGAGGGCCGTTTACAAAGAATTGAGGAGTCAGGAATAACGGTCTTTGTTGACTACGCCCATACACCTGATGCACTCCATACGGTATTATCCTCTTTGAGAAGAGAATGCAGTGGTGGGCTAATCACTGTATTTGGATGCGGGGGTGATAGGGATCATGGGAAGCGTCCGATGATGGGGGAAGTTGCGACGGCCTTTTCGTCTCAAGTAATTATTACTTCGGATAATCCAAGGAATGAAGACCCTCTTGGAATTATAAATGAGATTTTAATGGGGATAGATGGCATGTCGAAAAACATAATTGTTGAACCTGACAGGAAGGCGGCCATAGAGAAAGCGATATTTGAAGCAAAAGAAGGGGACGTAGTATTGATAGCGGGCAAAGGGCATGAAAAATCACAGCAGGTTGGTCAAGTTTTTTTCCCGTTCTCTGATTTCCGGATTGCAAAAGAAGCATTGCAGAATAAAAAATCCGGGATTAATTGAACAGAAAACATGCAAAAACAAGATCATATTTGTTATGATTAGTTGGAATGGAGGGGAAGGCCCGATGATGATGACAGATGAATGGATGTCAATCATTGAGAAAGCGGAGACGCTCTCCGACATGATACTCTCTTCTGAAATTATTGATGAGTATAGAAGAGCGAATCATGCCGTATATTCCGACAAGTCGTTGGCAAAAGCAATATACGATTTTACCAACATGAAAGAGCGTTACGAAGAAGTGCAACGTTTTGGTAGATACCATCCTGACTATAAGACAGTGATGAAAGATATACGTATCCAAAAAAGGGATTTGGATATGAATGAGCAGATAGCTGCTTTGAGAATTGCTGAGAACGATGTTCAGAACCTATTGAACGAGGTTAGTGGAATCATTGCAAAATCCGTTTCCGATTCGGTTAAAGCTCCTGCAGGTGATGGATTCTTTACGGATTCATCATGCGGTGGAGGGTGCGGTTCTGGCGGAAGTTGTTCCTGTTCGGCATAAATATGTATAAACAATAGAAACGGTTGCCATTCTAATAATGGCAACCGTTTCTATTAGTCTGTATGGTTTTGAATGATTTCAGTAACCAATTCCGGGTAATCGGTTACAAAACCGGCGGCCCCTATTTTAGCCAACTTTTCAACTGTTTCTTTATCTTTAACATCATTATAGTAAACAGAAACGTTAAGATTTGAAAGAAAGTTGATAAAGCTTTCAGTATTCATCGGGAAGACTCCCATTTTTTCTGGGATACAAAATAAATCTGCCCGTGGATTGTATAGATGTCCAAATTTACTTGAATACGCTGCATAGGCTTTTCTTACTTCATCATTTCCAGCACCAGTCGCAACTTTGTTTTGTGCATACAAATTGAAGCGATCCGTTTGCTCATCAAAAGAACTCATCACAATGACGCGGTCCTCGGCACCGGTCTCTTCAAGGAGACGCCAAAGTTTTGATGGCATTAAACTACCTTCATACGTGTCAGGTGAGTCTTTAAGATTAATGGCAATAAGCATTTGAGGATAAGTCAGCAATAGCTCGCGCAATGTAATGATCTTTTCACCTTTATCGCGATATGGATAATTGCCTTCCTCATCTACAAAATTATATCCAGCATCTGCATTTTTTAACTCATCTAATGTATATTCGGATATTTTACCTGAAAAGTCCGTTGTTCGATCTGCTGTTTCATCGTGGAAAACAATAATTTCTTCGTCTTTTGTTAATCGGATATCGATAGCAAAACCATTAACGCCAAGTTCTGCTGACTTTGAAAATGCTGCCAATGTATGTTCTGGCGCGTTTATCATTCCACCACGATTTGATAGGACGACTGGATCTCTAAATTCAAGTGATTGCTTGGGAGAGCGGGGTTTCGGCTTGGCAACTACCTTGGAAGCTGCCCAAGCTGTTAGACCGGCTGCTCCAACGGTAATGGCCACTTTCGTTTTTCTTCCCATTTCATATCCTCCTCTTTTATCGTAAACATGTCCTACACACATTATAAGGGAAAAAACGAAGGCTGTCAGCAATGTTCGGTTGCAGCCTATTTCTCACATATGGTATTGTATGGGATAGGAAAAGAGGGGGGAAATCATGATTGATCGACAAGGGATAATAGTCTATTTGCATCATTTGAAACAAGCTAAGTCGTTAAGAAAGTATGGTCATGTACATTATATATCTAGAAAGCTGAAATACGTTGTCCTGTATTGTGATCAAGTGGATGTTGAAGAGAATATCCGTAAAATTGAACGTCTTCCATCTGTGAAAAAAGTACTGCCATCCTATCGACCGTTTGTAAAAACCGAATACGAGAACGTCAAACCCGATAAGGCAAAAGAATACGACTATAAAATCGGTCTTTAAATCTTTATTTGTTATTGCAATGGCGGAACTAAATGATTTAAACGGAGTATTCCTGTTATATACTGATAAAATAGACGGTGATCAGCGAATTCTGAAGAATGCTTTAATTCGATGCAAATTGGTTCCTGTCCAACTTCTTCAGCCGCATTCTCAAAAAGTACTCTTCTTTTTGATTTTTTATCATCTACTTGTTTAATTCCTTCCCGGCATATGTATATAGGCATGAAATTGCTATCTTGTGCAGGTTGGAATGCGGCTGCAAGGGAGATTGCTTGTCCGCGGTTCGTATTGGAAGAAAATATGAAGGTTCTATGTAAGCGGTTTTGATTTGTTTTCATAAGTTCGACTAACTCGTATATGTCTCCATAGCCTTCACCTAATTCAATAAAGTACTGTTGCAACATTATTTCTTACCACCTTTCTTTGAAATGGAATACATCTTATCATAGCATTTTTTAAGTGTATTTATCATCCCTTGCAATGAGGTGCATCAATTGAAGATCGTCATTAGAACAGTCATTCTGTTATTAATAATGAACTTCTCATTATTATATATACATTACAGCCAGTTGGCGGATGCGAACGGGACTATTAAACAGGTACTGCCATACTCAGAAGAGATTGAAGTAGTGAATAGAACCGATGCGCTTTTTATCACACACCATTTTCGAAATTTGAACCCAAACAGATATGAGATTGTTTGGCCAGAAGGAAGCGCGGACATCAGTTGCTTTAACGAGTCCGACTCGTCTTGTGATAGGGTCAATAATAATGTTTCGGCGATTTTGGAAGGGGAAAATAACTATCAGTCCATTTCTTACACAATCCCTAAAGCCGAAGCTATGACTATGAAGAAAGTTTGGAAAAGCCCTTTCGTTACATTAAAAGGTGCAGCTCCCAATACGACAATGCTGCATATTACTGACGAAACAGCTATTGGCGGCATTTGGATTAGTGGATTAAAATTGGTAGGAACTAAAAAAACGGAAATGATTGACTACTCCTTGTTTAAAGGTGAGGGTCAGGTAACCGATCTATATTGGCAACAGAAAACCCTACCACTTTCATATAAAGGAAACAACCTTACAATTTTAGGTGAACCTTTTAATGAAGAGTTAGGAGTTCAATTAAATGATCAGTTATCGAAAATGAACGCAACTCATATTGTGCTTGCTGTGGATTCCGAGGGGGAGTCGCTTCAAACTGATCGGTTCGTCATTACTAATCTTAACTTACCTGAGATTTGGGATGTGGTATTGGACAAAGGAGTACGTTCCAAGTACTTTTTCCCTGAGGGCGAGCAGCTGACTTCTAATTTAATCGTATCGATACTCATTGATAAGCCAATAGGGACTGAAAGGTCGAAGGAAGCTTTTGGAATGCTGAAAAAGTCATTGAAAACAAGTCAGTTGGAGGCGTTAAAGACCAATTTGGCCGATCGACGCGGGACTAACATGGATGCATCATTGTTGGATCAATTAATCGGTGATGTGAGCGGACTAAGTACCACTTTTGTGCAAAAGAATAATGAAGGTAGTTATCCACTTCTTTTTGAAGATCCTAAAATTATCCATATAAATGGCGAAGCGCAAGAGTATCTCAAGACGATTGTAGTGAATAACAGGACACTTTATCCAGCAATTGAGATATTGACTCAGAGTGGTTATACCTTATCAATTACCGATCAATCTATCTACATTGAAAATAATACTGAGAAGTTCAGGTTTTCATTATTGGATCCATTTTATGTATTGAATGAAAGAAGATACACGTTTAGAGACTCACCTTTCGAGTTGATAGACGATAAATACTATTTCGAGGAAGACACATTAAGGCGGCTATTTCATTTATCGATACAAAAAAATCAAGAGTCCATTTTTATCACTACATTAAAGGGAGGCGAAATCTGAATGAGAGTCGTTTCGGGGTCAAGGAAGGGAATTCCGTTGAAATCATTACCTGGAAACTTGACAAGACCAACCTCTGATAAAGTGAAAGAATCTATTTTTAATATGATTGGTCCTTATTTTGACGGCGGGATTGTCGTTGAATTATTCGGGGGCAGTGGCTCATTGTCTATTGAATCGTTATCTCGGGGTGTGGAAGAAGCGTATATATTCGAAAAAAATCCGAAAGCCTGCACAATCATACGGGAAAATATAGCGAAATGCCGGTTTACTGACGAGGTGCATATTATGCGGAATGATGCGAGGAACGCGGTAAAGGCATTGCAATCGTCTGACGTTCTTGTGGATTTATTATTTATCGACCCTCCATATGCTGAGGAAAAATATTATGACTTGGCTATGGAATTTGTTCAAGCTAACTTATTATCCGAAAATGCCATTATTATTTGTGAACATGAAAAACAGTTGACATTACCAGACTCATACGGTGAATACATAAAAACGAAAAACCCGATTTATGGCAACAGTGCGATATCCATCTATATGAAATGAGTGAACATTTATGTCGAAAATAGCAGTTGTACCTGGAAGTTTTGATCCGATTACAAATGGTCATGTTGATATTATCGAAAGAGCATCAAAGGTGTTTCCGGAAGTCCGGGTGGCAGTTATGAATAATTCTTCGAAACAGTCCCTTTTCACTGTTGAGGAACGAAAGGAATTAATCCGTAAAGTTACTTCAAAGTTCCCGAATGTTATCATAGAATCATCAAGCGGATTATTAATTGAATATGCCCGTAATGTTGGGGCATCTGTAATTGTTCGTGGTCTGCGTGCGATATCAGATTTTGAGTATGAAATGCAAATAACTTCGATGAATCGGATGTTGGATGAAAGTATTGAAACGTTCTTTGTTATGACGAAAAATCAGTACTCCTTCCTCAGTTCTTCCATCGTAAAGGAAGTTGCAAAGTATGGTGGGGATATATCAGCTCTTGTTCCTGCTGAGGTTGAAGATGCACTGAAAAAGAAGTTTGAATAGTAATCAGCTCATAAGAATTGACTGATAGGGGGCGGGGAAAATCCCAGCCCTCTATATTTTTGTTATAAAAGAAAATATAAAATTGCCGGTACTGTAATAATGCTCCAAATTCTACTAAACAAATAGGGAAGAAGGGGAGTATTAACTGTTTTTGCAATGACGAACACTTGCATATGAATACTTAAGCCATTCATAGAAATAATTGCAGCTATGATGTATGGAAACAGTCTTGATGTGTAAAAATGATCAGTGGCGGATTGGACACCTGATGTCATTTCGAATATTGCTAAAAGAATCGTTTTCGTAATTCCAAGGTCAACCGTGAAGGCTGATAAAATCGTAGAGGTTAGAACATTGCCAAGGGAAGAGAAGAATATGACAGTAGTTGCGACCAACACAATGACGTTTGTGCTGTCTTTCAGTGCATCCAATAGAGGTGAGTTGGAGCTTTTTTTCTTGCTTTCTTGTTGAGGAATTTCTATTTTTGTACGTGTTCTCTTCAATATTAGTAAAGCAAATAAGAAAAATATAATATTAGCAATGTGGATGGAAGCAAGAAGTTTCCAGCCAGCAATTGAACTGCCGAATAGTTCCGTTCCAACAAAACCGATAATGAACATCGGGCCTGGCGCATGACACGCAGCAAGCAGGTAGCCGCTTTCCCGTCTTGACAATTCTCCGTTTTTCACCATTTCCGTCACGGTTACAGCTCCGACAGGAAATCCACCAAAAGAGCCTAAAACATAAGCCTTGAAATAACGCTTCCAGTTACTTTTTGAATTAGACTTCATAGGGATTTTTAATAACCATTGCGTTAGAATAATATAGGGTAATAAGTACGGGAGCAGTGCATTAACAAATAGAATAGCACCAGCCTCGGCACCGTCATGGGCAATCCCGGGCTGAAGGATAAATAAGATGATTAGTCCCCATATAACAATAAGATTGATCATATTATCAATTGTGGCATGTTATGTAGGTGTTTTTTCAAGTATGCTCTTCCTTTCATGTTCAGAATTTGATTCGTTTTTATTTATGCTTTATTGTGAATATTTTTGGTGGTACACTAGTTAACAATATGTTTTTCAAACTTTTTCTTTGTAATCTATATGCTTTATCTGTACAGGCTATTAATGGAGGTGTTTGTGTATGAAAGCTAAAAGGATTGGATTGTATGCAGTTGTTGTGCTTTTATTGTTATTTTTATTTATTTTCCCTTTAAATGTATACGTATCTAAACCTGGTGGTGCCTATGATTTAGCGCCAATCGTAGAAGTTGAAGGGGGCGATGTGAATGATGTTGGAACATTTAACTTAATGACGATATCAATCGGAAAAGCCACTCCTTTTTCTTATGTAGCCTCCAAGTTTTCAGATCGTATGAAGATCTTAGAGGTAAATAAAGTGAGACGGGAAGGGGAAAATGATAAGGAATATAATATTCGCCAAAAGAAGCTAATGTCGGATTCGCAATTTAATGCGATTACAGTCGCTTTCGAGAGGGTAGGTATACCAGTCGATATTGCATACGATGGGGTTTTTGTCGTAAGTGTATTAACTGGAGGTGCTGCCGACGGGAAGTTGCAGGTCGGTGATAAGATTCGAAAAATTGACGGTGATTTATTGCGGGAGTCCGGACAATTCGCCTCTGAAATTTCCGGAAAAGGCAATGGCGATAAAGTGATACTTACCGTTGACAGGGACTCGGAACAAAAGGATGTAGAAGTAGTATTAAGTGAAATTCCGGACCAAGATGGACGGGTAGGTTTAGGAATTCAATTCCAAGAGGATCGTGAACTTACAACGAATCCAAAAGTGGATATCCATACAGCTGACATAGGCGGACCTTCTGCTGGCCTGATGTTTACGCTTCAAATTATGAACCAGTTGGTGGATGAGGACTTAACAAAAGGCTATAACATAGCGGGCACTGGTGAAATGCTTGCTGACGGAACGGTTGGAAGGATTGGTGGTGCTGACTTTAAGGTGATAGCTGCCGATCGAGAAGGCATTGAGATTTTCTTTGCCCCTGATGATTATCTATCTGATCGAGTGCGCAATGCTAACCCCGGTATTATGACGAACTATCAGGAAGCAGTAAAAATGGCCGAAAAAATAGGCACGAAGATGAAAATCGTGCCTGTCCGAACAATTGACGACGCCCTAGCTTATTTAAAAGAACTACCAGAAAAGTAATTGCTCATAATCGGGGATGTTGTATAATCCAGCCCAATTGGTGAAGCAATAGAACCATTCCCAAGCGCCAATGCATAAATATCGGATGCTTGGATATCCATATCAAGTGATGGATTCGAAAAGGCGGCCACTTTGCTGATGAGAGGAAGTGGCAAGTCCTTTTTCTTTCCACTAAGATAGGAACGGCCCTTCTCCGTCATGCCTAACAATCTCAAATATGAAGGATCATCTATCCGAGAGCGCATTTCTTTCGTAAAACCGGTTAAAATATGTGTTAGCATCCGTTGAATCCTTGTCCATGTATAACGCTTGGATTTAATGTCATTCATAAACGGTTGAAACGAATCGTTTTTTTGAGCGGCACGGTAAATCAGATTCTCAATACCTTCTGAGAGATCGGCAATGGTGGAAAGACGCGCGGTTCCATCCCGTAAAATACTAAAACGTAAAAATGGATAAAAACTCTCCCAGTTACCGAAGTTCATTCGTTCAGTTTGCCATTCGTGAAGGACCTCTTTGGTTGATTCGGGGATGAAATGAAGCACTTCATCTAACTTTTCTGTTGAAAAAAAAGATTTGCGGATCCCAGTAGCGCTTGCCACTTTACTAACATCCAATGTATCGTCATGATATCCTGCACCAAGCCTTTTAATTGTTGTGGGTATCATTGATGAGTTTATCGAACGGGCTGCTTGCATGTAGTGAAATCCTAAAATATTGTTTGGTTTAGAGAGGTCAACAAGCCTTCCGCCCTTTTCAGAGACAGGTTGGACTGCATCATATGCCTTGTTTAAAGCCATTGGATAGCTTAACCCTTCTTGCATAGCGTTTCTTATTGCTTGGTTGTATTCTTTAGAATAATTTTCTAAAAGGTTTAAGGTGTTGTGAAAGGGTTCAATGTCCCCATCTTCACTGCCGAAACAAAACGCTGCGCAACCTGCGGCATCAAGTAAGCTTATTGCGCCATGTGAGAAAACAGTGGCATGTCCAGTTGCGAAGCGATAAGGCAACTCGAATACAATGTCCACACCGGACGCCAAAGCCATCTTTGTTCGCGCCCACTTATCGATAAATGCGGGCTCTCCTCTTTGCAGGAAATTACCACTCATGACAGCAATGATTACATCAGCATTTGTCGCTGCTTTAGCTTGCTGAACATGGTATACATGCCCGTTATGCAAAGGGTTATATTCAACAACAACCCCTGTTGCTTTCATTATGTCCACCCCTTTGGTATTATCTAATTAAATTATACGATGCTGCGATTTAGGTGACAAGAAAATATCTTGACATCCCATTTTATCCATTATATAATCAACAGTGTTGTCTTGAGGTGATATTGACGTGAAATGGTCCATTCATCAATTACAGAAATACAGACAAGGGGCTCTGCCGCTTGACGAAGCGGTAAACCTTGAATCCGTTAAAAAGCGGAATCCGGAAATCCGGGATATTAAGCCTGTCCACGTAACGGGCAGCTGTGTCATCGGTTCAAAAAAACTGAGTTGTCGTTTTCACCTTGAAGGTGTAATGACATTACCTTGTTCGCGGACATGGGAAGATGTGGAATATCCTTTTTCTATAGAAACGAACGAACAGTTTAGTTGGGATGAAGCAACCCTTGCTACGGACGATGCAATTCACCCTGTAGAAGGTGAAGTTATCGATCCGACTCCACTTTTTGAAGAATTGATTCTTCTTGAAGTGCCTTTACAAGTTTTTAGCGAAGAAGCTGAAAAGGTGAAAAGGGCAGAGGGTAAAGGTTGGTTGTATACAACGGAAGATGAATACGATGCGCAGTTGAACGAAGAAAAGGAAAAGAAGGTTGATCCACGTTTAGCTGGATTAGCTGAATTTTTTAATTCAAATAAGGAATAGGCAATCGATTATAAGGAGGTGCCTCAAATGGCAGTACCAAAAAGAAGAACTTCAAAAACATCTAAAAGACTTCGTCGTACACATTTCAAACTACAAGTTCCAGGCATGACAACTTGCGATAATTGTGGCGAAGTGAAGTTGGCACACCGCGTTTGCAAATCTTGCGGTCATTACAAAGGAAAAGAAGTAGTAGGCGAATAATCTGACCCTACATAAAAAATCACCGTGAGGCCATGGCTCCGGTGATTTTTTTATACTTATAAGGAGGGATTTTGTTGACGTATAAAATTGAAATCATCGATTGTGTTGCGACATTTACGATTAACCGACCTGAAATGAGGAACGCCGTTAATTTTGACGTGATGGATGGCTTGGAAGAATTTTTGACTACCGTAGAAAACGATGAGAGCGTTTCATTTGCTGTTGTTACAGGTAGTGGTGACCGTGCGTTCTGTTCAGGTGGGGATTTATCGGAATTTCATGGCTTCCACACAGCAAGTGAAGCCTATCCGATGTTAAGTAGAATGGCAGCTCTATTATTCAGATTGTCTACCTTACCGATGCCAGTTATTGCACTCGTTAATGGAGCGGCGGTCGGTGGTGGCTGTGAAATCGCATCGGCTTGTGATTACAGGGTTGTATCCTCAAGTGCAAGAGCAGGCTTCATCCAAGGTACACTCGCCATTACAAGCGGTTGGGGTGGGGCTACACAACTGTTTGCAAAGATGAAAAACCATGACACTGTTTTGAAATTCCTAACCGAAGCAAAAATCCATAATGCCGAAGATTTGAAGTCAATTGGTTGGGCTTCTGCTATTTATGATGGCGATGCTGAAATTGGTTTACATGATTTTATCTCCAAAATGAGCAAAATCCATTTAGATGTACATAAAGCTTATAAAAAGATTGCCATTCAAAATTGGAAAAACGCCGAAATCGAAAAACATATGCTCCAAGAAGCCGAACAATGCGCAAAACTATGGGAAAGCGAAGCCCATCACGAAGCAGTTCGAAACTTCATAAATAAAAAATGATTTTACCATTATCTGAGGAACCGAAATTCATCCTACAACGTAGATTATCAAACTAATTCAGACTAATAGTTGAAAACGGTTTCATTCTTCGTATAAACTATAGATGGGGAGAAATTCTAATTCAAGCAGTTTGGGGGTTTCAAAATGAATAAAATACTGATAGCGAATCGGGGAGAAATCGCCCTTAGAATCATTAACACATGCAAGCGGCTTGGAATAAGTACTGTAGCTGTCTATTCGGCAGCTGACGAGCACATGCCTTTCGTGAAAGCAGCGGGTGAGTCCTATTTAATTGGTCCTGGACCTGTTCAGCAGTCTTACCTTAAGGCAGATGAGATTATCGGAATCGCACGACAGACCGGAGTAGAAGCAATACACCCGGGATATGGCCTATTATCGGAAAACGCGATTTTTGCTCAAAAAGTCAAAGATGCGGGTTTGAAGTTTATCGGTCCTGATGCGCAAACGATTGAATTAATGGGAGACAAAATTGCATCAAGGGTTAAGATGAAGGATGCGGGGGTCCCAGTCGTACCCGGTACGGATGAGGGTGTTTCTTCAATTGAAGAAGCTATCGCAGCAGCTGAACAGATTGGTTATCCAATTATGTTAAAGGCGAGTGCTGGAGGTGGCGGAATAGGTATGGTACGTTGTGAAAGTGAGCAAGCGCTCAGTCAGCACTTCCAATCCATCAAAAGCCGTGCCAAAGCATATTTCGGTGATGATGTGGTTTTTCTTGAGAAATTTGTTGAAAATGCACGACATATTGAGGTGCAGGTTTTTGGGGATTCAAAAGGAAATATAATCCATCTATTTGAACGGAATTGCTCTGTACAGAGAAGGAATCAAAAAGTGATCGAGGAATCTCCATCTCCAAGTTTGAAGGAAGATGTAAGAATTCGATTACATGAAGCTGCGGTTAAAGCTGCAAAGGCTGTATCATATGAGAATGCTGGAACAGTGGAATTCATTTTAGGTGAGGATGATGAATTTTATTTTCTTGAAATGAATACACGTTTACAAGTCGAACACCCAGTAACTGAGGAAGTGACTGGTTATGATCTGGTTGAGTGGCAAATTGAGGTGGCGCGCGGAAATGAATTGCCGATAAAAGAACAACAGTTGATTTCCTCATCGGGCCACGCCGTCGAATATAGGATTTATGCAGAACATCCAACGACATTCATGCCGTCTCCTGGTAAAATTACCAAGATGGAGTCTTCTCAAATGGAAGGGGTACGTATTGACGTTGGCTACGAAAAAGACGGTACGATCACACCTTTTTATGATCCAATGATTGCAAAAGTAATCGTTTATGGAGAGACGCGTCATGAAGTGATTGAAAAGTCAAAGACATTTTTCAATTCTTATTTGATAGAGGGCATTAAAACGAATATACCGCTGTTCCAAAAGTTCATAGAGTCAAAAGAATTCATGGACGGCAATTACAATACAAATGTTTTAACGGAATGGTTACGAATAAATAAGGAGGAAGTAAATAAATGACACAATTAAAAGCAGCTATGGCTGGAACGGTATTCACTGTAAATGTGGCGGAAGGTGAACAAGTTGAGGCAGGTCAGGTGGTTATTGTATTAGAATCTATGAAAATGGAAATTCCTGTTGAGGCAGAAACTGCAGGTAAAGTGACATCCATTAATGTCCAAGTTGGGGATTTTGTAAATGAAGAAGATGTATTAGCTGTAATTGAAGCATAAAAGAATGGGATTTAACGAACTAATCAGCAAAGGCAACTGTGATCGGAAGGGGTAGAACGATGACAAAACAAGCAGAGCAGACAGTTTACAATGAACAATTAAAAAAGAAGATTGAAGAAATTGCGGCGGGTGGACATACGAAATACCATGAGAGATTGAAAGAACAGAATAAGTTATTTGTCCGTGATCGCTTAAGACTTCTATTCGATGACGGGAAATACATGGAGGACGGCCGTTTTGCAAATTGTGAAGCTGATGATTTACCTGCAGATGGCGTAGTGACTGCAATGGGGAAGGTAAATGGGCAAACTGTTTGTGTAATGGCGAATGATTCAACTGTGAAAGCTGGATCTTGGGGATCTCGAACTGTCGAAAAAATTATCCGTATCCAGGAAGTCGCGGAAAAAAATCGAGTTCCGATTCTTTACCTTGTCGATTCGGCGGGGGCAAGGATTACTGATCAGCTGGAAATGTTCCCGAATCGCCGTGGTGCGGGAAGAATTTTTCATAACCAAGTGAGGTTATCAGGCTTCATTCCACAAATCTGTATTTTGTTTGGACCATCCGCAGCGGGAGGGGCCTACATCCCGGCATTTTGTGACATCGTCATTATGGTAGAAGGAAACGCATCCATGTATTTAGGATCCCCTCGAATGGCGGAAAAAGTGATTGGGGAAAAGGTAACGCTTGAAGAAATGGGTGGAGCAAGAATGCATTGTACCGTTAGCGGTTGCGGTGACGTCCTTGCTAAAAGTGAGGAAGAGGCAATTAGTGAAGCCCGTCGTTATTTGGAGTTTTTCCCAGCGAACTTCACAGAAAAGCCTTCATTAAAAGAGCCTGTAGCTAGAAAAGCGGGGCGTACACTTGAAGAAATCATCCCTGAAAATCAAAATGCACCTTTCGATATGTATGAGGCGATCGATGCATTGATCGATGAGGGCAGTTTCTTTGATATTAAAAAACTATTTGCTTCCGAAATGATTACAGGACTCGCAAGGATTGAAGGGCAACCAGTTGGGATTATTGCAAACCAACCGAAAGTTAAAGGTGGTGTCCTATTCGTAGATTCTGCGGATAAGGCAACCAAATTCATCAATTTATGTGACGCCTTTTCAATACCGTTATTATTCTTGGCTGATGTCCCAGGTTTCATGATAGGGACGAAAGTTGAACGTGATGGAATTATCCGCCATGGGGCAAAACTAATCATGGCTATGAGTTCGGCAACTGTGCCAAAGATTTCGGTAGTTGTCAGAAAAGCATATGGTGCTGGACTATATGCAATGGCGGGCCCGGCTTTTGAACCTGATGTATGCATAGCTTTACCAACCGCACAAATTGCTGTTATGGGACCAGAAGCGGCTGTCAACGCTGTTTACTCCAACAAGATTGAAGCGATTGAAGATCCTAAAGAGAGAATTGCATTTGTGCAAGCGAAGCATAAGGAATATAAAGAGGAAATTGATATTTACAAAATGGCCTCCGAGATGATTGTCGATGAAATTGTATCACCATCGGATTTACGTGAAGTACTTGCGGATAGGTTCAATTTCTATTCGACAAAAGATCTTCCGTTGCCACCTAAAAAACATCCAGTATATCCTGTATAATTGAATAATAGGAAAAATAGAGGGCGCCTTTTTTTCTGAAGGCGCCCTTTTTTACAAGGAGGGTATCGGGGTGGAAGTTGTTATTGCGGGGGCTGGTTCAATTGGTTTACTAATTGGATCTTATTTGGCTGAAGCTGGATGGAAGGTTGCCTTTTATACAAGAAGGGAAGAGCAGGCCACAATCATTCGTGATGAAGGGATAAAGCGAATTGATGCAGAAGGAAATGAGTGTACATTTCAAGTTACTGCTGAAACGGAAATCGATAAATTACCTAAGACAGCACCTTGGATAATCGCTGTTAAATATAGCGGTGTTGCTTCACTCATTTCAATATTTGAAGAAAGAGAAATGGATAATGCAGTAATGTTCATTCAAAATGGTATAGGACATTTCAACCTTGTTGAGGATTCGGAATTGTCGACTGTGTTCTTTGCGACTGTTGAACATGGAGCAGGTCGTTTGGATGACCGCACTGTATCGCACAATGGTGTTGGTTCTATAAGGATTGCCCCTTTCCGGGGAGCTGAAAATGTTTTTGATCCGCTTCGGCTTGTCCATTCATCTAAGTTTCCTGTCGAAATTGTAGAAGATGCTCGGAGAATCGTGTTACGAAAAGTACTTATCAACTGCATGATCAATCCGTTGACTGCGATTCTCCAATTGAGAAATGGAGAGTTATTGGAACAGAAGCACGCAAGGATGTTGTTTGATGAATTATTTATAGAAATTAGTAATGCCTTTCCTGAAATGCAAGAAAGCTTACCGAAGGATGCAATCGAAGAAGTATGCCGAAAAACCGCGTTGAATCAGTCATCTATGTTAAAAGATAGGTTGAACGGCAATTCGATGGAAATCGAAACAATCGTTACAGCGGTTATTAGAATGGCGGAAAAGAAGGGATCGCCTTTACCGGTGTTGAAAACCCTTGAGAAAATCTTGTTTGTTTTGGATGGGAGATGATTGTTTGTGATTCATGGAATCCTTTCGATTCTCATTGGAATAGTAATTGTATGTCCTTTTCTCGTGACGATCGCTGTTTTAGTGACGATGAGAAAGATGGGGAAGGCACCAGCCCGTGTATTAGGACAGGCAGCGGACTGGACAACCCCCTTCCTTTTTCTTGCTGTCTATATTAGCGCTACAGCAATATTCGGTGATGGGGTAGGATACTATATTGCTGGTATCGCCATATTCATCGCCATACTCCTGGCCATTGCAGAAAGAATGAAAGTGAAAGAATTTATCATCACTCGCTATTTACAAAAAACATGGAGATTATATTTTCTTATTTTAGGTTTATCCTACCTCGTACTAATTGTGACAGGTGTCATTTTCAAAGTTTCAGAATACGTCAAATGAAATCGAAATAGTGGGAGATAAGCGTAATTTTTTCAATCTCATGAAATACAATGTATACTTTGTTCAAACAAGTAAAAAGGGGCATGAAGGATGGAACTTGAGTCATTTGATTTACAAAATGGAAATAAGGTAATGCAATCATATAATCATGATGAAAAATTCATACATACTTTTTTTGACTATAAAAATGAAAGTAACTCCTATCCACAAAGGTTGGAAGAGTTGTCTGGTCGTTCATTTCAACGAAAGGAACTGGCGAATGTAATAAATTCGTTTATGGAACCATTTGGCATATCGGAAAAAGCCGCGAAATATATCGATGAGTTAGCAGATAATGGGGTTGTCGTCATTGGTGGACAGCAAGCCGGAATACTGACAGGACCTCTCTATTCAATCCATAAGGCAATAACTGTCATCTTACTTGCCGAACAAAAGAGGGAAGAACTTCGTGTTCCAGTCATTCCTGTTTTTTGGATAGCGGGAGAAGATCACGATTTGAATGAAATCAATCATGTCTATACAGAAACATCCGGAAAAGTGACAAAAAATAAATATCGTGAAAAATATATTTTGAAATTGATGGCATCGGAGGCAGAGTATTCTCATGATATGATGACCGACTTTGTCAAAGATACTTTCCGTCAGTTCGGTGAAACCGAGCATACGAAATCCTTACTGGATGAAGTCCTTGAAGCGGTCGAATTGGAAAGGACGTTCACCGGCTTTTTCGTCAGATTGATGAATGGCCTATTCAGTGAGCATGGTCTTCTGCTTATAGACTCGGCATATAAACCGTTAAGAGAGATGGAAAAACAACAATTCACCGGCTTCATTGAAGCGGCTGAGAAAATTGCAACAATGATTACGTGTACAGAAGAACAATTTGATGCACTTGGATTCGGTAAGCCGATTCAGGCGGAAAACGATGCAGCGAATCTTTTTTATATGCATGAAACGGGAAGGGTCTTATTGTCGAGGGAGAATGGATACTTCGTAAACAAGGGTGTTGGTCTTCGTTTTACACCCGAGGAAATGATGCAAGTGGCGAATGAGAAACCTTGGCTGCTTAGTAATAATGTTGCAACAAGACCAATTATGCAGGATATGGTATTCCCGGTTTTGACGTTTGTTGGAGGGCCTGGCGAAATTGCCTATTGGGCATTGTTGAAAGATGTCTTCCATCACTTTGGCATCAAAATGCCGATTATAGCACCAAGGGTTTCAATAACACTAGTGACCCCACAGGCAAAACATGCAATGGATGATGTCGCCATGACAATCCAAGATATTTTATCCGGAAAAGTACAAGAAGAACGTGAACAGTTCATCGGAACATTGCATAATGAGCGCTTTGAAGAGCTTCTTCGGGAAACTGAAATATCATTGGAAAGTAAATACAATGAATTAGCGACAGTGGCTGACCTCGCTACGGGGCAATTACTTCAAAAAAACCTCGAATTCCATAAGAAACAACTAAATTATTTAAGAAGAAAAGCTGAAGAAAACCTATTGCTTAAACATGATGTTGCTATACGTAAATATCGAATTCTTGAAAATGAACTTCTTCCGGAAGGTTCATTGCAAGAGAGAATTTTTACTCCTTATTCTTTTATGAATCAATATGGTAAAAAATTAGTGCAAGATTTGCTTAATCTGCCATTAAAAATGGATGGAACACATCAAATCGTTTATCTATGATATTTTTTCGCTTTTCCAGTCAATATTCGACTGGGAAAGCGTTTTTTTTATTGTTGGAGTTAAAGAGTTATCATAGAATGCCATGACTTCCCTTAATACTACAAAGACTACCCATATACCCTCTAACCTCACGAAAATTGGAGTAAATTAGCATTATCTCAATAAAACAAGTACTATCGACACATTTTAAAATGAAAATGGAATATTGGTGGAGGAATGTGGAGGGATGTGGTACATTAAAAACATATAGTGGGGTGAAGAGTATGTTCATGGGCGAATATCAGCATACAGTTGATGCAAAAGGCCGCTTAATTGTCCCTTCTAAATTCAGGGAATATTTGGCGGATGGCTTTGTGCTGACTCGTGGATTGGATAATTGTCTCTTCGGATATCCTATGGAGGAATGGAAGCGATTAGAGGAAAAATTAAAGGCGCTTCCCGTAACGAAAAAAGACGCTCGGGCATTTGCAAGGTTTTTCTTTTCAGGCGCTACAGAAGTAGAAATTGACAAGCAAGGTCGCGTAAATATTCCAACCTCCCTACTGGATTATGCAAAAGTGGAAAAAGATTGCGTAGTCATTGGAGTCTCCAGCCGAATCGAAATTTGGTCCAAATCATCTTGGGATTCCTATTACGAAGAATCCGAGGAATCCTTCAACGACATTGCAGAAAATATTATTGACTTTGATTTCTAAAACAAAAATGTATACAGTCATTTATCATTCCCGTTGCTTGAAGTGGAAGGCGTCCGCCTGTAACGTAAAGCAACAGTTCTAAATCCATGAAAAAGAAAGGATGGCGGTTTCAATGTTCGATCATATAACCGTATTACTCCACGAAGCCGTCGATGGGCTCAACATAAAGGCCGATGGTATCTACGTAGACTGCACACTTGGAGGAGCGGGACATAGCCTCGAGATTGTGAAAAAGCTCTCACCTGAAGGTCGGCTAATTTGCTTCGACCAGGATACAACAGCAATTGAAGCCGCAAAAGAAAAACTGAAAGATCATTTATCCCAAATTACTTTCATTCATTCGAACTTCAGAAACTTGAAAAACGAACTCAATAACATCGGAATTCACTCTGTAGATGGAGTTCTCTATGATCTCGGAGTCTCATCACCACAGCTTGACACTCCTGAACGCGGTTTTAGCTATAATCACGATGCAAAGCTGGACATGCGAATGGATACAAGCGCGCCTTTAACAGCCTTTGAAGTTGTGAACGAGTGGTCCTTTGAAGATTTAGTTCGTATCTTTTTCAGGTATGGAGAAGAAAAGTTTTCTAAAGGAATCGCCCGTAAAATAGAAGAGGCACGTAAACAATCGCCCATTCAAACTACAGGAGAACTTGCTGAACTCATTAAGGAAGGCATCCCTGCAGCAGCACGTAGGACGGGTGGACATCCAGCCAAAAGAGTATTCCAGGCAATAAGAATTGCTGTAAATGATGAACTTGGCGCAGCAGAAGACTCATTAACAGATGCATTAACAATTATGAATCCGGGTGGCCGGATTTCGGTCATCACTTTCCACTCATTGGAGGACCGTTTATGTAAAACGATTTTTAAAGAGGTAACCTCTTTGCCGGAACTTCCACCGAATTTGCCGGTCATTCCTGATCATATGGAACCTGAATTCAAATCAGTTACACGAAAACCGATAGTGCCAACTGAAGAAGAAATATCAGTGAACAAAAGATCGAGGTCAGCAAAATTACGGATTGTAGAGAAAAAATAGAAGGGAGATTTGTTAGATGGCATTGGAACAAAGGACATTCCATATGAATACGGTACATGAAATTGAAACACCACAATCACCGAAGAAGCAAGAATTACAACCGATAAGGCGTTCCAAAAAACTTATTTCCAAAGGCGAAAAGTTTTTGTTCGTGCTATTTTCAGCAATTCTCGTTATTTTTTCTACGATGATTTTGCATACACAGGCACAAATTAACGATACTAACAAGGAAGTGCAACTCTTAAATAATCAAATTGTAGAAACGCAAAAACAGAATACAGAATTGTCCAATCTCGTGAGCGAGAAATCTACATATGAAGTAATTTGGAATAAAGCGAAGGAGCTCGGCTTGAATCTAAACGAGAAAAACGTAAAGGTCGTGCCTGGACGATGAAAAAGAAGAAGTTTCGATTTCAATGGGGAGCCTTTCTGATGTTTGTTTTTTTCGGAGGGCTCTTTTTCCTATTGTTTTGGCGTTTATTAAGTATCCAAATTACTGGACAAGCTGAAGGAAGACAAATGGCAGTCATGGCTGAGGCGAAATATGCGAGGGAAGCAATCCTTCAGGCCGAAAGAGGAAAAATTATCGACCGCAACGGTGAATTAATAGCTTCAGATACATTAAGTTACCGGCTTATTGCGATATTGAATGAAAAAGCGACCGAAAAGGGTGCTAACGAGCCAAGACATGTCGTCGATTTTGAAAAAGCAGCAGACCTGTTAAGTAGATTCATCCCGATGGAAAAATCCAAAATGATCGAGATTCGGGATAAGGCCGTTGCGAATAACTCAAATGTTTATCAAATCGAGTTTGGTAAGGCCGGAAGGGATATAAGTCACGAAACAATGTTAGCTATAAAAGAGACGGCTAAAGAGGAAGGTGTAACTGGTCTACAGTTCATCGAAGATAAAAAGCGATTTTATCCGAATGGCAATTTTGCATCGTATTTGATCGGTTTTGCGATGAGAGAAGAAGACGAAAATAAAAAAATATCCACTGTCGGTAAAATGGGTTTAGAACAGACATATAACGAGGCATTGACCGGCGAAAACGGAAAGGTAGATTTTAAGACTGATAGATGGGGCTTTATATTGCCAAGGTCGGAAAAACAAATTGTTGCTGCACAAGATGGCATGACCATTCAGTTAACAATTGATAAGACGATTCAAAACTTTGTTGAGGATGCTATGAATCAAATCGACGAGGAATATTCCCCAGAAAAAATGCTTGTCATTGTAACAAACCCTAATACTGGTGAGATTTATGCAATGAGCCAAAGACCTTCATTTCACCCTTCAACACGGGAGGGACTTACTGAGAACTGGTTGAATGATGCTGTCCAAAATACGATTGAACCTGGTTCAACCATGAAGATATTTACATTGGCTGCAGCGATTGAGGAAAGAAAGTGGGATCCGTTCGCGGAATTCCAATCCGGACAATATACGATCTTTGATAAGACAATCCGAGATGTTAATAGAACGGGTTGGGGAAGAATTACTTTTCTTGAAGGATTCCAGAGATCATCCAACGTTTCCATGGCTTACCTATTGGAACGAATGGGAGACCGTACATTCATTGAGTACTTAAAGGATTTCGGCTTTGGTGAAAGGGTCGGTATTGACTTGCCGAATGAGGCTTCTGGCATCATTTTGGATATTAATCCGAGTGAGAGATTAACAACTTCATATGGACAAGGCTCAACAGTAACGCCTATTCAAATGATTCAAGCAGCTACGGCGATTGCAAACGATGGCAAAATGATGAAGCCGTATGTCATTGATAAGATTATTAACCCAAATACTGAAGAAACAGTAGAGGATCATAAACCAGAAGAAAAGAAATCACCTATATCAGCAGAAACAGCTAAGCAAGTTCGTGAAATCTTAGCCACAACCGTAACTTCTCAAGCAGGGACAGCTAAAAAATTCGCCCTTTCCGGGTATTCTGTTGGCGGAAAAACCGGAACTGCGGAAATTCCTAAAAAAGATGGTCCAGGATATCTTGCAGGTGACGGAAATTATCTTTATTCGTTCTTAGGAATGGCACCAATTGAAGATCCACAATTATTGGCATACGTCATTGTTCAGCAACCAAAACTTGATATTGGTCAGTATGGTTCTGATCCAGTGGCGAAACTGTTCACGTCCATTATGGAAAGTAGTTTAAAGTATATGAATATTGTACCAGAAAATAATGAAAGTCCTTCAACCGTCCCTATATCGGAATTCGTCGGCAGTGATTCATCTACTGCAATTGAAGAACTCCGTGAACAAGGTTTTTCTCCAGTATTAATAGGCGAGGGGGGCAAAGTTATTAGCCAATACCCTCAAGAAGGTACGAAGATGAATAAAGGATCAATCGTTCTATTGGAAACTAATGGAGATACAACTTTGCCAAATTTTTACGGGTGGTCGAAAAAAATGGCTTTATCATTTAAAATGTTATCAGGACTTGATATACGTTTAAATGGTGATGGATATGTAACCGACCAAAGCATGTCCGTTGGGGCCGTTATTAGTAAGGACGATCCAGTCGTCCTCCAACTAAGGACACCTGCAGATCTTCATACTCCTGCTCCGGAGAATGAGGACGAGGAAAAAGAAGAGGAGATAATTGGAGGATGATGTATAGCAATCCGCATCTATTCATAGGTTAGTAGAAAAACGAAAGGTGTGGGGCGCTGCGTAAAAAATATGCTGATCTGCAGTCGAAGAAAAGATTGCGGGCTGTCTATATTATTTTCCTTATCGCAATCTTCATGGTCGTAGGAAAGCTCTTCCACGTCCAAATCATCAAACATGAATGGTTAAAGGCTCGTGCTGAAGAGAACTGGGATAGGGAAATCCCTTTTGGGGCATTAAGAGGAGAAATTAATGATCGGAATGGTCAATTGATAGTCGGTAACCGACTTGCACCGACACTTTATTTTATGCCATCCCAGAACAAAGAACCTGAAAAGGCGGCAGCGGCAATAGCAAGCGTCATCGGAATGGATAAAGATAAACTGCTTGAAAAGATGACTAAAAAAGCGTATATGGTCAAATTGGCTCCTGAAGGTAAGAACATCACCCAAGAGCAGGCCGATGAAATTGCGAAGTTGCAAATTGATGGACTCTATACTGGGGTGGATTTTGTAAGGAATTATCCGAATGGAGAATTATTATCAAGGCTCATTGGGTTCACTGGTTACGATGGTAATGGCCTTGCTGGAATCGAATATGCATATGATGAAATATTAAAAGGTACAGGCGATAAAATTCGGCTTTATACGGATGCGAGAACGATTCCCTTGCCCCATGTAGATGACAGTTTCGAAACGGGTAAAAATGGGGCGAGTGTTGAATTGACAATCGATCTTGAGATGCAAAAAGTTGTGGAGCGGGAATTGCAACAAGCATTGGAAAAATTTGATGCCACATCAGCAATAGGTATTGTCATGAATCCAAAAACGGGCGAAATTCTTGTCCTTGCCTCCATGCCATCTTTTGACCCGGCAAATTACCAAAATGCTGACCCTTCGATTTATAATCGAAACTTGCCTGTATGGATGACATTCGAACCCGGTTCTACATTTAAAATCGTGACACTTGCAGCTGGTCTTGAAGAAGGTCTAATCGATTTGCATAATCAGCATTTTAACGACCCTGGGTTTACAATGGTTGCGAATGCAAGGTTAAGATGTTGGAAAAGGGAAGGCCATGGTCATCAAACTTTCCTTGAGGTTGTAGAGAATTCATGTAACCCAGGTTTCATAGAAATTGGTAGGCGCCTTGGTGGCGATAAACTGGATAAATACATTAGGGATTTCGGTTTTGGGGAATCTACAGGTTCTGGTATCGCAGGTGAGGCAAAGGGGATATTATTCTCGCAAAAGGCATTTGGTCCAGTCGAACAGGCTACGACTGCATTCGGTCAAGGTATATCCGTAACGCCAATCCAACAAGTTCAAGCGGTAGCGGCAGCTATTAACGGAGGCTATTTGTATAAGCCGTATATTATTAAAGAAATCAAGAATGATAAAGGTGAGACCATACAGTCCTTTGAACCCGAGATGAAACGCCGTGTCATAAGTGAAGAAACATCGGCTAAAGTTCGAGAGGCACTTGAATCAGTTGTCGCAAATGGTTCAGGCCGGAATGCATTCAATGATGGTCTACGAGTCGGCGGAAAGACCGGGACGGCACAAAAGGTCGTGAATGGGACGTACAGCGATGGGGACTATATTGTATCTTTCATTGGATTTGCACCTGCTGACGACCCTGAACTCCTTGTCTATATTGCAGTTGATAGTCCTAAAAACTCAATTCAGTTCGGTGGTGTTATTGCTGCACCAATCGTCGGCCGGATTTTTGAAGAAATTGCACCTCTTGCTGGAATTGAAAAGAGGGAAGGGCAGATTGAAAAGGAATATCGCTGGGGTGATCCCTTAACACATCGAGCACCTGATTTGACAGGGATGACAAAAGGAATGGTAGGGCGCCAACTTCACACATATCGTATACAATGGCATGGTGATGGAGACGTGATAAAATATCAAATGCCTGCACCTGATTCTTTAATAATGGTGGATGATATCATCCACGTATATACTGAGGAAGAATAGAAAAGCGGAAGGCGCCCGCTCTCAAAGGTTCGCAGTCTAAATTCGCCGCTTCCTGCGGCAACGACCCCGAGCACCTAACGCCTATAGCTAGATAACACCAATACAGTTTCATAACAGTTAAGGAGAAATATTATGACACTCGTCACTACAATTACGGTAATCACCGTTTCATTTATACTAACAGCACTTATCGGGATCGCCATCATACCGTTGCTTAGAAGATTGAAGTTTGGGCAAAGCATCAGGGAAGAAGGACCAGAAGCCCATAAGAAAAAAGCAGGCACGCCCACTATGGGCGGCCTTATTTTCCTGAGTTCCATCATCATTACAATGCTTGTTCTTTCATACATATATGAAGAAGTTCTAACAACACAGACAATTGTATTGATGATTGTGCTTGCTGGATTCGGTGTTATCGGATTCCTGGACGATTTTATCATTGTCGTCATGAAACGGAACCTTGGTTTAACTTCCAAACAAAAGTTATTCGGGCAGATAGTAATCGCTGTTCTTGCCTACTTCCTATTAAGAATGGGACCTTTTGAAACAACACTTCTCATTCCATTTACGGATTTCACCATAGACATAGGCGTAATATACGTAGCATTCCTAATATTCTGGCTCGTAGGATTTTCGAATGCAGTCAATTTGACAGATGGTCTTGATGGACTCGTCGCTGGTACGTCAACTGTGGCTTTTGCAGCATTTGGTGTATATGGCCTTATTTATGAGCAACATGACATTGCGATGTTTGCATTTGTTGTTGCAGGTGCAATGTTAGGCTTTTTATTGTTCAATATGAAGCCGGCGAAAGTGTTTATGGGGGATACTGGTTCTTTGGCTTTAGGTGGAGTTCTTGCGATGCTTTCAATCCTTGTGAAACAAGAACTTCTACTTCTCATTATTGGGATTGTATACGTAATGGAAACCTTATCGGTTATGATCCAAGTAACAAGCTTTAAGCTGACAGGAAAAAGAGTGTTTAAAATGACCCCGATCCACCATCACTTCGAACTGTCGGGTTGGTCTGAGTGGAAGATTGTAATTGTATTTTGGGGAATTGCCTTCTTGGCTTCGATAGTGCCCATCTTATGGGAGGTGATGTAAGTGGAAAATCGGGATCAGTTTAAAGGAAAAAAAGTACTGGTGCTTGGTCTCGCCAAAAGTGGTTTTGCAGCAGCTGATTTGCTGCATTCCCTTGGTGCAGAGGTACTTGTTAATGATTCTTCACCTGAGGAAGGAAATAAGGAAGCCCTCTCCCTACGATCAAAAGGGATTAACGTGATTTGCGGTGGTCATCCCGAGGGGATATTGGATTGCGGCTTTGACTTCATCGTAAAAAATCCAGGGATCCCTTATAAGAATCAAGTACTTCAACAAGCCATAAATAAAGGTATACCGATTTGGACTGAAATCGAGTTGGCTTATCTTATAAGTAAAGCACCCATCATAGCAATTACTGGTTCAAATGGTAAGACTACAACTACAACCCTTCTCTATCATATTTTGAACATTGGCGGCAAGAAACCACTTATTGCAGGGAATATTGGTACTGTTGCATGTACAGTAGCTGAAGCGGCTACAGATGATGAGGTTATTGTCATGGAAGTTTCCTCGTTCCAACTAACAGGTACGGAAAAGTTCCGCCCAAGAATATCCGTTTGGACAAATTTATATGAAGCCCATATCGATTATCATGGAACTGCTGAAGAATATGCCATGGCCAAAGCGAAAGTAACAACAAACCAGACAAAAGACGATTTCTTCATTTACAACGCTGACCAACCAGAATTACTGCCGTATGTAGAGAGTACTGCTGCAACAAAGATTCCCTTTACGTTGAGAGGAAAAGCGGCAGAAGGCATCTCCGCAGATGATAAGATGATTTATTGGCAAGGTGAACCTTTTTTAGAGCGGTCAATTATAAAGCTTTTAGGTCAGCATAATTTAGAAAATATATTAGCTGCAACAGCCTCGGCAATCTTAATGAATTGTGACAAAGAAGCGATTGAGGATGTTTTAAGTTCATTCACGGGCGTTCGACATCGCATGCAATTCGTAAAAGAACTGAAGGGCCGAGCATTTTATAATGACTCCAAAGCTACAAATACATTAGCGACGAAAAGTGCACTTTCCTCTTTCCAAGCTCCTGTAATTTTATTAGCGGGTGGATTAGACAGAGGGCATTCTTTCGAAGAGCTTCGTCCTCATATGGGAAGGGTAAAGGCACTCATTGCATTGGGAGAAACCGGTGATCGACTAATCGAATTCGCCAAATCATGTGATGTTCCCTACGCTAAAAAAGCAGAAACGATGGATGATGCTGTCAATGAAGCTTTTCAAATCTCGTTGGAAGGCGATCAAATACTACTTTCACCTGCTTGCGCAAGCTGGGACCAGTATCCAAACTTCGAAAAACGCGGCGATGCATTTATCGACGCCATTGAAAAATTGTAAAATAGCTATTTAACCTATTTAACACAAACACGGAAGGATGCGTTCACTGGATCAGAAATTGAAAGCTGCCTTCGTCATTTCGGCAGTATCACTGTCACTCATCGGCCTAATTTTTGTCCATTCTGCTGGTTCATATTGGGGACAAATCCACTACGCGGATTCATCCCCATTCATCGTAAAACAGGGTATATATATGGTAATATCAATCTTTGTGGCCCTCATGTTGATGAAAGGGAAATGGACGTCCAATGAATCGTTTTGGTCTGCATTTTATTACATAACCATCATTCTTTTAATCGCTGTCATAATTCCTGGAATTGGAGCGGTTCGAAACGGTTCTCAAAGCTGGATAGCCCTTGGTCCATTCAGCATTCAACCCGCAGAATTTGTCAAGGTTGCCCTTATTGGAAAACTTGCTTCAAGTGTTAAAAACACTTCAGGAAAAAGTCCATTTCGGTTGAGTCATTTTGTATTAATCCTACTTCCAGCAGGTTTGATCATGTTGCAACCGGATTTAGGCTCAACTGTGATAATGATTGTTGCAGCATTTGTAATTCTGTTCCTTGCAGGCTATCCATTATCCTTTTTCGCAATTCTTGGTATGACCGGAATCGGTGCTTTTGTGGCTTTGATCATTTCGGCACCATACCGGATCGACCGTATTAAATCTTATATAGACCCATGGAATGATCCCCTTGGAAAAGGGTTTCAAGGAATCCAATCGTTGTTTGCAATTGCACCAGGCGGATTATTTGGCCATGGGTATGGCAATAGCCGGCAAAAGTACCTATACCTGCCAGAACCTCAAAATGATTTCATCTTTTCGATAATTGCAGAGGAGACAGGTTTTATTGGAGCAACATTCATTCTGTTGTTATTTGCAGTGCTACTTTTATCAGCCTTCGGAATGGCAATCCGCACATATGATTACAAAGCGTTTTTAATAACTGCAGGAATGGCTTCCATGATAATTTTTCAAACATTCCTTAACGTTGGTGTCGTTTCCGGTTTATTACCGGTAACCGGAGTAACTTTACCGTTTATTAGTTATGGCGGATCATCCTTGCTTACAACATGGATGGCGGTAGGAACTATTTTACACTTTGCGTTTTATAAAAAAACTTAGAGAGGGGGGCTAACACATGGATAAAGTGATTGACATCGAAGAACGAATACCGTCCATGCGTGAAAAACGGCGAAGGAAAACAAATAAAAAGTTCATTTTCATTATTGCCGTATTTTGCATAGCCCTTCTTGTGCTTCTCTATTTCCAATCACCGCTTAGTAAAGTGGGGTCGATTGAGATCCACGGAGCGATACTGTATGATGAAGAGTTTTACTTCGAAAAGAGTGGTGTCCCTATAGGTAGTCCTTATTGGGGATTCGACACAAAAGAAATTGAAAAAGAACTTTTGAAAATTGAAGGCGTCAGTAAAGTATCCGTTTCAAGGAAGCTGATTAGTGATATTGACATTTCCATTACAGAGTTGAAGATGGTTGCCTACATGGAGAACGATGGAAAATTTGATTTGTTGTTAGAGAATGGTGACATTATTTCAAGTGATATCAATTATCCGAATGTCCCGATATTAAATCATTTGGACAAGCCTGACATAAGGAAAAAGCTAACTCATCAACTTATGAAGATGGACAAGGACGTACTGCACTTAATATCTGAAATTATCTATACAGGAACAGAGGACTATCCTGATACAATAACTGCCTATATGGATGATGGATATGAAGTCCATGCTATTATTCCAACCTTTGCGGAGAAAATGGAGTTTTATCCAGAAATTACTTCTCAATTAGAAGGCATGGAAAAAGGTATAATCGATATGGAAGTCGGTACATATTTTTCCCCCTTTAACAAAGTTTACGGAATTGAGAAGGAATTAATAATAGAGGGAGATGAAGAAGGAGAAGGTGATGTAGATGGCGAAGAAAATGAGTAAGGAAAATAAAAAGAAAGGCCGTTATATTTTGTATTCCCTTGTCTTTTTAGTCCTTGGCTTTATTTTCGCATTTTCTTACCGTACATTAGGTAAGGACAGTCGTGAAACATCCCCATCGCCTACATTTCAAGAGGAAGAACAATATCGTGCAGATTTAATTGTTCAAAAGGAAAGAAATAAGGAACTTTCAGAAGAAATTCGGTCCAAACAAGCAGTAATCCGAGAATTTGAACAATCATTCTCTGAAAACGAAGAGAATCACGCAGTGCTTGTAGAAGAAGCAAAGGATCTTCGTTTACTATTAGGGGTCATTCCGGCAGTTGGATCCGGAGTCCGTGTTACATTGAAAGACGGGGATTATGATCCGATTGAACAAAATCCAAACGACTATATTGTGCATGAAAGTCATGTGCTTCGTGTTGTCAATGAATTAAAAATATCTGGTGCACAAGGAATTGCCATCAATGGCCAAAGGATATCTTCAAATTCATATATAAAATGCACGGGGCCAGTTATTCAAATTGACGGTCGAACTTTACCCGCACCCTTTGTAGTCGAAGCAATTGGTGATGCGGATATATTAACTTCATCCTTAAATCTTGGCGGAGGGGTTGTTGATAGCCTTGTACATGACAATATCGAGGTAACCCTTGAACAAGTGAAGGCGCTCAAATTACCTGCATTGAGGGATGAATCGTAAACTGCTGTAGTAAAGGGAGGAGGTTCCATGAATAGGGCAATCAATTGGAAATTCACTTTAGTCCTTCTGTTAATCGGTTTCATGATTGCCGTTCAGTATAATTCAGTGAAAAATCCTAAGACACGTGATACGAGGGATATATGGGCAATTCGACAAGAATTGGCAGAGGAAAAGAAACTTCATTCAGAGCTTTTATCGGAAATCAGGGACTTGGACAAAACAATATCAACTTATAAGTCACTGAGTGAGTCCAGCGCTGGACAAGCCTTGAATGAAACTGTGGAAAAACTAAACCGCAAAGCGGGGACAACGGACATTACCGGACCAGGTATTATTATTGAAATCAATCCATCACCTGAAAGTGTAGCGTATGGAATACCAATCACGAGTATTTCATCAGATTTATTGACACGTTTTGTCAACGAGGTGAATCGGTTTAAAGGAATCGCCATGGAGATTGACGGTAAGCGGTATACAGTGATGAGCTCGATAAGGGTCATAAATGGCTATACATCCGTAAATGGACTCAATGTTTCAACACCCCCATTCAAGATCAAGATTATTTCACCTACTATGTCCGACAGTGAAAAGCTTTATAATTATTTATTGGCCTCAACCATTCGTGATGATTTTTATCTTGATAATTTAGTGTTAGATATTAATCAGCCAATGAATGATGTAAGCATTCGCGGATGGCCTGAAAAATTTGAAAATCTGTATTTGCAGGAGCTGCCGAAAGGGGAATAACAATGTGGTTGCCGTTGCTTGGCTTAATACTTGGAGTTTCGCTTGGTCTGTTATCAGATATTCAAATTCCACAACTTTATAGCAATTATTTATCAATCGCCGTATTAGCTGCACTGGATACATTATTTGGCGGAATACGGGCGCATCTGCAACAAATTTATGATGATAAGGTATTCATTTCGGGTTTTTTCTTTAATATAGCCCTTGCTGCCGGATTAGCTTTCCTTGGAGTGCATCTTGGAGTGGATTTATATTTGGCGGCAGTATTCGCGTTCGGGGTACGACTTTTCCAGAATATCGCAGTCATAAGAAGGATTTTACTAACAAAATGGTCTGAACGAGGAAAGGTTTCTGAAAAGAAATTTCAGGAATGAAAGGATTTGAGGGGTAGATGGCGAAAATATTTAGACAATATGACTCTAATACAATAGAATGTAAGGTAAGGAAAGCAATAGGAGGTGCCGGGAATTGAATCAATCAACAACATATGTATCACTTGATATAGGATCTTCGTCAGTCAAAGTGCTGATTGGCGAAGTGGATAGCGGCTCCCTCCATGTGATTGGAGTTGGCAACGTCCAATCAGCCGGAATTCGAAAAGGGACGATAATCGATATAGATGCGACCGTCCAGTCAATCCGAAAAGCGGTAGAACAAGCAGAGCGGATGACGGGCATGCAAATTCGAGAAGTTATTTTAGGTGTTCCTGCTAATGGCGTTCATTTACAGGATGTCAAAGGTGTGGTTGCCGTGAATTCGGAGAATAGGGAAATAACCGATGACGATCTGAGTCGAGTTATGAAATCCGCCCAAGTCATGTCAGTTCCCCCGGATCGGGAAATCGTTAATATTATCCCAAAACAATTTATTGTCGACGACTATGATGAAATTAAAGACCCACGTGGGATGATAGGCGTTCGTCTTGAGTTGGACGGTACACTTATCACCACTTCCAAAACATTGGTGCATAATATTTTACGATGCGTTGAAAGAGCTGGGCTGGTAATTCGTGAAATCTATCTCCAACCTTTGGCAGCAGGTACATTTGCTTTAACAGAAGACGAGATGAATCACGGTACGGCATTCATTGATATTGGTGGGGGCTCGACAACTATTGCCGTTTTCGGGGATAATCGTTTCGTTTCTACTGCAGTAATTCCAGTCGGTGGAGACCATATAACAAAAGATTTGTCCATTATTTTAAAAACTCCTACTGAGCAAGCAAGGAAGATTAAACATCAATTTGGACATGCCTTTTATGATGATGCATCAGATGATGAGCTTTTTGAAGTTCCTGTCATCGGTGCCGATTCAAAAGATCAATATAGTCAACGATACATATCGGAAATCATTGGTGTCCGATTGGAAGAACTATTTGAGTTGGTGTTGGAAGAATTTTACCGAATGGGTATCCGAGATTTGCCTGGCGGAGTCGTATTGACTGGCGGAACTACCAAGATGGAGGGCATCCTCCAACTTGCAAGGCATGTATTGAAGACAAGGGTCCGCATTCATACACCTGAATATATAGGTGTTCGCGAACCAATGTATTCGACGGCTGTGGGTCTAATCCGTTATGCTAATATGGAAGATTCCTATTTTGGTATTTCAGCAGAATCTCAAGCTGCAGCAGCCCATAGTGATATGGATTACCCAACAGCCACGAAAAAGAAGGCTACAGTACAGAATAAAGAGAAGAAATCAAGCTTAATGAGCAAGACTAAGAAATTTTTTGATGGATTTTTTGAATGACCCAAAGGTCTGATTGGGATTAGGAGGAGAGACAATGCTGGATTTTGATACGAATATTGATGCACTTGCAGTTATTAAGGTGATTGGTGTCGGTGGTGGCGGAAACAATGCTGTCAATAGAATGATCGAACATGGAGTACAAGGCGTTGAGTTCATAGCGGTAAACACTGATGCGCAAGCATTAAATTTATCTCAAGCTGAAGTGAAATTGCAGATTGGTGCAAAATTGACTCGGGGACTTGGTGCCGGAGCGAATCCTGAAGTAGGTAAGAAGGCGGCAGAAGAAAGCCGTGAGCAAATTGAAGAAGCACTTCGCGGTGCAGATATGGTTTTTGTAACAGCAGGAATGGGAGGCGGAACTGGTACTGGTGCAGCTCCTGTCATCGCCCAAGTGGCAAAGGATCTTGGTGCATTAACGGTTGGTGTTGTTACACGTCCATTCACGTTTGAAGGCCGAAAACGACAAACACAAGCAATCGGCGGAATCTCTGCAATGAAAGAATCGGTCGATACGTTAATCGTCATTCCAAATGATAAGCTACTTGAAATTGTAGATAAAAACACACCAATGTTAGAAGCTTTCCGTGAAGCTGACAATGTACTTCGACAAGGTGTACAAGGTATTTCGGATTTAATCGCTGTTCCTGGTCTTATCAATCTGGATTTCGCCGACGTGAAAACAATCATGTCGAATAAAGGATCTGCACTTATGGGTATCGGTATGTCCACTGGTGAAAACCGTGCTGCAGAAGCTGCGAAAAAAGCGATTTCCAGCCCGCTTTTGGAAACATCTATCGATGGAGCTAAAGGCGTATTGATGAACATTACGGGTGGTTCCAATTTAAGCTTGTTTGAAGTTCAAGAGGCTGCTGATATCGTGGCATCCGCTTCTGACGAAGATGTGAATATGATCTTCGGTTCCGTCATCAATGATAATCTGAAAGACGAAATCGTAGTTACCGTAATCGCTACAGGATTCAACGAAGAGCAATTAAGCCCTTCGAAAGCTTCAAGAAACCCAGGCTTCGGTGCAACTCGTCAACGTGAACAGCAACCAGTAACAACTTCCCATTCACGTAGAGAAGAACAACAATACCATCAGCCCGAGATTGGGAGACAGCAACAAAGCAATCAGCAAGACGATGCATTGGACATCCCAACATTCCTACGTAATCGTCAAAGAAGATAATAACGTATCAATCAATTCCCCGGCCGTCCAAAAGGACAAGCCGGGTTTTTTTTGTCGATGAGTATGTAAGGGATTCGTATCACAACGTAAATGCTCCGTATCGCAATGTAACCTGTTCGTATCACAATGTAAATGCTCCGTATCGCAATGTAGCCGCCGTATCACAACGTAACACGCTCGTATCACAACGTAACTCGCTCGTATCACAACATACTTCATTTGACGTTCGGATTTTGTCGTATTTTTACTTAAATTTCATGCCCATTCCGACAAACATTGCAGAAAATGAATGTTATCCTTACGTTCAAGGAGGGTGGGCTGATGTATGGGGAAATCATTATTAGTATTAATATGGTATTCAACTACGCAATACTCTCATTCGCCAGTCGAATGGCCAAGTCACAGACAACCTGGAAACGCCTCCTTGTCGCTTCATTCATCGGCGCCTTTCCAGTCACACTCTTCCCTAACTCTCCTATCGCAATCGTAATCGCATTCTTAGGAATGGTCGTCTGTGCATTCGGAGTGTCTTTCACAGCTTGGAAAGGTCCCTCACTAATTGTACTCATCGGCGCCCTTTTTGCCGGTGGAGTACTAACCGTATTCACAGACAGATTCATGTTTTCGGATGCCCGAGTAACCGTCTTTGTTTGTGCACTATTAGCTTATATTTCTTTGTATTTATTAAAAACGAAGTGGCTGGATGTAAGAATCGCCCGGCAAATGTCATCCTATTCATACGCTTCAGTGCTGTCAATCTGGGAAAGGACAACTACGATTCAAGTCTTCATCGATACAGGAAATCGCTGTATTGAACCGCTAACAGGCGAAGCGGTTCACTTCGTATCCTTCAAAGCTGTTGAATCCATTATCCCCAAGGAGCTCATAGAGCCTTTGCATACATGGAATACAAAAGACATGCATCAATTATCTAAGATTCCCAAAAAGTATCAAAAAAATGCGCGTCTGATCCGCCTACAAACAGTGCAGGGCGCTTCTTGGGCAGTTGGTTTTAAATTCGACCAATGGGTCATTGGGAAAGGAAGTGAGTTGCCAACAGGCTATATTGTCCTAACAAAGGAAGATAATCGTTATCCCGAAGGCGCAGCTGCCATTCTGCATGCCTCCGCATTGGAATCACTAACGGAAGAAAGGGGAACAGATCATGTGGCATAAAATGAAAAATTGGTTATCAATCATTAAAAGTTTCTTTTTAAGAAGAAAAAGTGGCACATATTATATTGGTGGCCACGAATCGCTACCAAAACCGTTGACAAGGGAAGAAGAGGCTCAAACAATTCGAGCATTCATGGAAGGGGACATGGATGCAAGGGACACACTCATCGAAAAGAATTTAAGACTTGTCGTTTATATTGCAAGACGATTTGATAATACGAATACACATATTGAAGATTTAATAAGTATTGGCACAATTGGACTTATAAAAGCGATCGAAACATTTAAAAGCGATCGCAATATTAAATTAGCGACTTACGCTTCACGTTGTATCGAAAACGAGATATTGATGCATTTACGTAAAACAAACCGAACAAGATCGGAAATTTCATTTGACGAACCATTGAACTCGGACGCAGATGGCAATGAATTATTGCTTTCGGATATATTAGGCACTGATGAACACATTATCATTGACGATGTTGAGAAAAAATTGGAACGACAACATATGATTGAGGCAATTAGCACGTTGGATGAAAGAGAACGATATATTATGGAATGCCGCTTTGGCTTGACTGGACACTTGGAAATGACACAGAAGGAAGTAGCTGAATTATTAGGTATTTCGCAATCTTATATATCACGTCTTGAAAAGAAAATCATCTCTGAATTAAGGGACAGATTGAACCATCCAATTGCGTAATGGTTGAAATTGGAGAATTGTATTTCGCATATTCTGCAAGACTGAGGACAAACTATTTCGTACAGTCATCTACAGAATGCGGAGGAAAAGCGAATGATGCGTACAAGAGTGGAAATATGCGGAATCGATACGTCCAATTTGCCATTACTGACGAATGAAGTGATGAAAGAAACGTTTATCCGGCTTCAAAATGGTGACGAATCTGCAAGGGAAGAACTTGTCGTAGGAAACTTGCGATTAGTGCTCAGCCTTGTCCAAAGATTTGCATATAGGGGTGAACAGGCAGACGACCTTTTTCAGGTAGGTTGTATCGGTTTATTGAAGTCGATTGACAATTTTGATTTGAAACATAATGTCCGATTTTCGACGTATGCCGTGCCAATGATTATTGGGGAAATTAAAAGGCATTTGAGGGATCACCATGCTATTAGAGTATCCAGATCTCTCAGAGATATTGCTTATAAAGCAATTCGGGCGAAGGAACAATTTGTAAACGATCATCAAAAAGAACCGAAAATCTCTGATTTGGCCGAAATCACAGGTATTCCAGAAGATGATATATTGTTTGCTTTGGATGCAATCCAAGATCCAATGTCCCTTCATGAACCAATGAATGGGGATGGCGGAGATCCAGTCTATATTATGGACCAGTTACAAGATAAAAAAGTATCGGAAGAGCGTTGGCTCACTTATGTGTCAGTAAAGGAAACTGTTTCAGGCATGACGGAAAGACAGCAATTGATCCTCTCCAAACGTTTTTATTTAGGGCAGACTCAGACCGAAATAGCTAAAGAATTAGGTATCTCGCAAGCGCAGATTTCAAGGTTGGAGAAAAACGCCATTCAAATTATTCGAGAAGGTATGGAAAATAAATGATGACGGTAGACGCAATGCATATGCATTGCGTTTTTTTCTTGCCGCAATACGCATATCCTGTAAAAAGGAGGAATGGCGATGAGGTTTTCTGATTTGCAAAAAAAAGAAGTAATAGAAGTGAAAAAAGGAACCTTCTTAGGATTTGTTCAAGATGCAACGATCGATATGAAAAATGGGAAGATTTCAATTCTGCAAATTGGAGGGGCGGAAAAATCACTTTTTTTAGATTCTAAAATTAAAGATTTAAAGCAAGTTAGATATGACGATGTGTTAACGATTGGAAAAGATATCGTGTTAGTTGGTAAAAAGACCGATACATGATGGCTTATCATTGATATGTGAGCATTCACTTGATACAATAAAGCAAAGTAACCTGAAAAGTAGTGATTGCATTGGAGACAATTCAAGAACGTATGAAGTTTATAGAAGAAGAGATTCAAGCTGCCTGCACACGTTCAGGACGGAATAGACATGAACTAACCGTTATTGCTGTAACAAAGCAAGTTTCAGTCGAAAGAACGCAGGAAGTTATTGAGGCCGGTATTAACAACCTTGGAGAAAATCGACCTGAAGGTATTTTAGGAAAACAGGAAGAAATTAAATTGGATACAGTGAATTGGCATTTTATCGGTAATGTCCAAAGTAGGAAAGTAAAAGACATTATTGATAAAGTCGATTTTCTTCATTCTCTTGATCGAATCAGTATTGCAAAAGAAATCCAAAAAAGGGCAACGTCTACTATTGATTGCTTTCTACAAGTGAATGTTTCGGCAGAAGAAACCAAATCGGGGATTCAACCTGAAGACGTAAAAGGGTTTGTAGAAGAAATAGCGGAATTTGATAAAATCCGTGTCATCGGATTAATGACAATGGCTCCTTTTACACAAGATGAGGAATTAATACGTCCGGTATTCCGGGCTCTACGTGTCCTTCGTGACCAAATAGCAGCTCTTAACTTAAAACATGCACCATGTACTGAATTATCAATGGGAATGTCAAATGATTACACAATAGCAATAGAAGAAGGTGCAACCCATATTAGAATCGGTACCGCTTTAGTCGGAATGGAAAGCGAGGGAGACGGATGAGTATAAAAAGGAAATTTGAAAAATGGTTTTATCTTGATGATGAAGAGGAAATTCAACAAGAGCAACCTGTTCGACAACAACAACCGCCTATCCAAGAACAACAGCCAAGAAAAGCGGCAACACGTAAACAACAACTTTCGGAAACACAGCAACCTGGCACAGTCGTCAGTTTGCAAAGCCTTCAAAAGTCTTCAAAAGTTGTTCTGTTTGAACCAAGGGTTTATGCAGAAGCTCAAGACATTTCCGAACACTTGAAGAATAAAAGGGCGGTAGTTGTAAATTTACAAAGAATCGAAAGGGATCAAGGTATCCGCATCGTAGATTTCTTAAGTGGTACAGTATACGCACTTGGAGGAGACATTCAACGTATCGGGACAGACATCTTTTTATGTGTGCCTGAGAATGTCGAAGTGGCGGGTTCCATTTCGGATTTTTTTGAAAGATAGAACTGGATGAGGTGTAGAAACTGATATGATACAAGCAGTTGATTTGATTTTTAGTCTGATATTTCAAGGTATACGACTTTACTTGATACTCCTCATTATTTATATTTTAATGTCATGGGTACCAGCATCAAGGGAAACAAAAATCGGTATACTATTAGGCAAGATAACTGAGCCTTATTTAGCCTTTTTCCGCAGATTTATTCCACCACTTGGAATGATTGATATTTCGCCGATTGTTGCCATTTTTGTTTTGAATTATTTAATTACAAGAGGCGTGCTTGAAGTTTATAGGTTAATCATGGCCTCACTTATGTGAGGTTTTTTCTATAAAGATTAGCCTCCAACCATCGTAAGGAGTCATAAAAATGGAATCCATCATACAACACTTTAGAAAAGACGAGCAGCCATTCATAGAAACTGTAGTCGGTTGGACACGGGAAGTCGAGGATACGTATTCTCCTAAGCTAACTGGTTTTCTTGATCCGAGGCAAATTTTCATCGTAAGTTCCATCGTTAGAGGTGCTGGTCTACAATTTGCGGTTAATGGTGCCTTCATTGAACCTGAACGACAACGAGCCTTAATCTTTCCGGATTATTACGAACCTGAAGCCGATGATTTCCAAGTAACTGTTTTTTCGGTTAGATATCCTGCGAAATTCATGTCGATTGAGCATCGTGACATTTTAGGTTCACTTATGGCACTTGGTATCGACCGATCAAAATTTGGAGATATCCGCCTGAAGGAAGGTGTCGCCCAATTCGCCGCTGCAGAGGAGATGAAAGATTATCTAAGCGCTAACTTAACTTCAATTGGTAAATCAAAAGTTCGTGTAGAAGAAGTAATTTCTTTAGATGAACTAATCGTATTGGCTGAATCATGGAGAGAAGAGCTACATACGATCAGCTCTCTACGTCTTGACTCCATTGTCGCTTCACTACTAAATTATCCACGTCAAAAAGCAGTCTCACTCGTCCAAAATGATAAAGTTAAAGTAAATCATGTCGTTCGTAATCAGCAGGCATTCGAAGTGAATGAATCAGATATCCTTTCGATTAGAGGGTTTGGGCGTTTTAAAATCATGTCGATTGAAGGCAGAACACGTAAAGATAAAATTAGGTTGTTGATAGGGAGGTTAGAATGATTTTTCAGACATCTGTATAAAAACTGCTGTTTTATCTTTTGTGTACATGTATAATAGGAATAAGAAGATTTGAAGAGGAGGAAACAGCAGATGGCATTATCACCGCTTGATATACATAATAAGGAGTTCAGCCGTGGCTTCCGTGGATATGATGAAGACGAGGTCAATGAATTCCTTGAGCAAATCATGAAGGATTACGAAAATGTCTTGGAAGAGAACAAGACATTAAAAAACAGTCTAAAGGAAACGAAGGAAAAGGTTTCCCACTTCAACTCCATTGAAGAGACATTGCAAAAATCAATCTTAATCGCTCAAGAAGCGGCAGAGGATGTGCGAAGAAATTCACTTCAAGAATCCAAGCTTATCGTTAAAGAAGCAGAAAAAAATGCAGACCGAATTGTTAACGAAGCACTTTCTCGTGCAAGGAAAATTGCAATGGAAATTGAAGACTTGAAAAAACAATCAAAAGTATTTCGAAATCGTTTCAGAATGTTAATCGAAGCCCAACTCGACATGATCAAAACCGATGATTGGGAAAGACTTATGGAATATCAACCCGATGCAGAACAACTTGAGGCTGCCTCTGATGTTGAATAACAAGGATGCTTGACAAACTATTTCCAACACGCATATAATAATTACCATATAAGCTGAAATAGGCGTTGACAGAGAGAGTACTTTCCGTATACACGAGTAGCGAGCCGGGGATGGTGGAAGCCTGGTCGATGAACGGAAACGAAAATCACTCCTGAGCTGGATTGACCAAAACCAATCCCGGATGCACCCCGTTATGGTGTTCTGAGAGGCAGTATGTTTTTTTATGCTGCAACTAGGGTGGTAACGCGAGAACAATACCTCGTCCCTTTTTTAGGGACGGGGTTTTTTATTTTTATCCCCTAATATTTATAGTAGTTTCCGTTGATTGGAGCGAAGGGCGGCGACTCCAGCGGGAATAGCATGAGCTGAAGACCCCGCAACGAAGCGTAGCGTAGTGAGGAGGCTGAAGCCATGCCCGCGGAAAGCGTCCGCCCGTAGCGGAAATCAACATTTACCAAGAACTATTTTCCAAGGAGGAAGTTAAATGGATTACAAAGACACATTGCTAATGCCGAAAACGGAATTTCCAATGCGCGGAAATTTACCAAATAAAGAACCGCAACTTCAAGAAAAATGGGAAGAGATGGACATCTATCAAAAAGTCCAGGAACGGACCAAAGGACGTCCCTTCTTCGTACTTCACGACGGACCACCATACGCAAACGGTGACCTCCACATGGGTCATGCTCTAAACAAAGTACTAAAAGACATGATCGTCCGTCACAAGTCAATGACAGGCTTCCATGCTCCATACGTACCAGGCTGGGACACTCACGGTCTTCCAATCGAGCAAGCACTCGTAAACAAAGGAGTAAACCGCAAAGAGCACTCAGTAGCAGAATTCCGTAGAATGTGCGAAGAGTATGCTTATAGCCAAATCGACAACCAACGCACACAATTCAAACGTATCGGTGTTCGTGGTAACTGGGATAACCCATATATCACATTGAAACCAGAATTTGAATCTCGCCAAATTGAAGTTTTCGGAGAAATGGCGAAAAAAGGCTATATCTACAAAGGACTGAAGCCAGTTTACTGGTCACCTTCAAGTGAATCAGCACTTGCCGAAGCAGAAATTGAATACAAAGATAAAAAATCACCATCCATCTATGTCGCTTTCCCGATCAAAGACGGATTAGGGGTAGTGGAAGAAGACGTCCGTATTATCATCTGGACTACAACTCCTTGGACGATTCCTGCAAACCTTGGAATTTCAGTTCATCCGGAATTCAATTACGCAATTGTAGAAGTGGATGGAAATAAATATCTATTGGCGAAAGACCTTCTTGAATTCGTTGCCAAAGAAATTGGCTGGGAATCTTACGAAGTTGTACGCGAATTGAAAGGATCTGATTTAGAGCGGGTAATCGCTAAACATCCATTCTACGATCGTGACTCCCTTGTAATGCTTGGTGAGCATGTAACAGCGGAGGCTGGTACAGGATGTGTCCATACGGCACCTGGTCACGGTGAGGATGACTTCTATGTCTCCAAACAATATGGAATCGATGCATTATCTCCTGTCAATGACAGAGGGGTTATGACGGAAGAAGCACCTGGATTTGAAGGATTGTTTTATGAAGATGCGAATAAAGAGGTAACGAAGAAGTTGGATGAAGAAGGGGCACTTTTGAAGCTTTCATTCATCACACACTCATATCCGCATGATTGGCGTACTAAGAAACCAGTCATTTACCGTGCCACAGCCCAGTGGTTTGCATCTATCAATTCCTTCCGTAACGAATTGCTTGATGCAATCCGTAATACAAAATTCACGCCATCTTGGGGTGAAACTCGCCTTTACAACATGGTCCGTGACCGTGGAGATTGGTGTATTTCCCGTCAACGTGTATGGGGAGTTCCTATTCCGGTATTCTATGCAGAAAACGGGGAAGCCATCATTACTGACGAAACCATTTCCTACGTATCCCGCCTATTCCGTGAACATGGTTCAAACATTTGGTTTGAGCGCGATGCAAAAGATCTACTTCCTGAAGGATATGAGCACCCGGGTAGCCCGAACGGTCAATTTACGAAAGAGACGGACATCATGGACGTTTGGTTCGATTCGGGTTCTACCCATCAAGGAGTGCTTGTAGAGAGGGACGATCTTGTCTATCCTGCAGACCTGTATCTTGAAGGAAGCGACCAATACCGTGGCTGGTTCAACTCTTCTTTGACAACAAGTGTTGCGATCAATGGAATCGCGCCTTATAAAGGCTTGTTAAGTCATGGATTCACATTGGATGGAGAAGGGCGTAAAATGAGTAAATCACTTGGAAACGTAATCGTGCCAGCGAAAGTGATGAACCAATTAGGTGCCGATATTCTTCGTCTATGGGTATCATCCGTAGATTATACGGCAGATGTCCGTGTATCCGATTCAAACTTTAAGCAAGTATCGGAGGTATACCGTAAAATCCGTAATACTCTTCGTTTCCTACACGGGAATGTGTCCGACTTTAATCCATCAACTGATCGAGTAGATTTTGTTGATATGCGTCCGATTGACCAATACGTCTATGTGAAGCTTCAAGATTTAGTCAAGGAAGTATTAAAATCATATGAAAACTACGAGTTTGCTGGCGTTTACCACGCAGTTAATAATTTCTGTACAGGTGACTTAAGCTCATTCTATTTAGATATCGCTAAAGATGTTGTGTATATCGAAGGTGCAGACCATCCACATCGTCGTGCGATGCAAACGGTTATGTATGATTCCTTACTTGCACTATTGAAGCTATTGACTCCAATCATCCCTCATACAACGGATGAACTATGGGCATTCCTTGAGCATGTCGATGAGGAAAGCGTCCAATTGACTGACATGCCGCAAGCAGAAGAACTTGGTGAACATGCTTCTACGCTACGCGATCGATTTGCTAAATTGATGCTCGTACGTGATGATGTATTGAAAGCACTTGAAGAAGCTCGAAATGCTAAAGTAATTGGTAAATCCCTTGAGGCAAAAGTGACTGTCGCATTGCCAGAAAAATTGGCTGGAGTATTTGCGGCAGAAGATATCGATTTTGCTCAGTTCTTTATCGTTTCACAATTCGTTGAAGGCAAAGTAGAAGATATGCCTGCTGATGCACTTAAACTTGATGCTGCAACTGTTCTTGTTGAAAAAGCGGATGGTGAAAAGTGTGAACGTTGCTGGACGATCTCTGAAACGGTCGGTGACGATGCGGAACAGCCAGAACTATGTTCCCGTTGTGCAGATGTTGTGAAGAAATACTATTCATAAGAAATTTGGTTAAGGCTGTTTGTAACAGTGGCTGAATGCCATCGTTATAATCAGCCTTTTCTTTGTTTGTATGATATAAGTGTTTTTATGGTAAAATGAAACGGAAACTGTCGGACGGGGGTTTTTGGGTATGTTAATTTATTATGGGATTGCAATTATTTTAATACTGTTAGACCAGCTCACAAAATGGCTTGTAGTACAAAATATGACGTTGGGTGAAAGAATTCCTATCTTGGATCCTTATCTTGCCCTCCTCTCACACCGCAACAAAGGAGCGGCGTGGGGAATGCTTGAAGGACAAATGTGGTTATTTTACGTTGTCACAATACTTGTCGTAGCAGGGATTATCTATTTTTTTCACAAAGAAAGCAAAGGCCAACCTTTACTCAGTGTAAGCTTGATGTTTTTATTAGGTGGGGCGCTTGGCAACTTCATCGATCGGTTATGGCGTAAAGAAGTTGTCGATTTCGTCGATGTACTCATCCCGGTCATCGATTATGATTTTCCTATTTTTAACGTTGCAGACGCGGCATTAACTGTAGGGGTAGTGCTCATGATCATTCACGTGTTTTTAGATGAAAAAAAGAATAAGAAAAAGGTGTCATAATGGAACCGATTGAAATTGTAATTACAGATGAAATAGAAAAAGGCCGAATCGATAAAGTGTTATCAACTTATAATCCAGATTGGTCTCGCACACAGATTCAGCAATGGGTTAAAGATGGTGCGGTTTTAGTGAACGAAGAACAGGTGAAAGCGAATTATAAGGTGAAAACCGGAGATATTATCGAAGTGATTGAGCCTGAGTTAGAAGAGTTAGATATTGTTGCTGAAGATCTTGACTTGGAGATTGTTTATGAAGACAGCGATGTCCTTGTAGTCAATAAACCTCGTGGGATGGTCGTTCATCCTGCGCCGGGTCACAGCACTGGAACGCTTGTTAACGGATTGATGCACCAGGTGAACGATTTATCAGGGATTAATGGAGTTATGCGCCCTGGTATCGTCCATCGAATCGATAAGGATACTTCGGGTTTGCTCATGGTTGCTAAAAATGACCAAGCACATGTGTCTCTTGTCAATCAGCTTGTTAATAAATCTGTTACTCGTGTCTATACGGCACTTGTGCATGGCCATATCCCTCATGATCAGGGGACGATTGATGCGCCAATCGGAAGAGATCCTAAAGATCGTCAAAGTATGACGATAATCGATAAGGGAAAGCATGCGGTAACTCACTTTAAAGTACTGGAGCGTTTCGGTAACTTCACATTAGTCGAGTGTAGGCTGGAAACAGGTAGGACTCATCAAATCCGTGTGCATATGAAGTATATTGGGCATCCACTTGCGGGGGACCCGAAATATGGTCCTAAGAAGACTATCGACTTCAATGGGCAGGTATTACACGCGGGTACAATAGGCTTCAAACACCCTCGTACTGAGGAATATTTAGAGTTTACACAGCCGTTACCGGAAGACTTCCAAAACTTGATTGAAAAAATGCGTAACGAAAAACGTTGACAATATAAATTTATGAGTCTATACTAAACATGAAATTGAATAGCGATACCTTTAAAGACAGTCCAGAGAGGCTGGGAAGGTTGCACGGAAAGTATTTATGAATAGCTGCGCGCTGTTCTTAAATACGCTTATTTCTGCACGTACACCTTCCGCCATACAGGCAGGGAGGTTTTTTTATGCGGAATTTGGGAGTGCGACAAAGCGGTAGATTAAAACCAAGGAGGAATTTTCATGACGGAAAAAGCAATCATTCTTGACGAACAGGCAATATCAAGAGCAGTAACAAGAATCGCCTACGAAATCATCGAAAAAAATAAAGGAATCGACGAATGCATTCTTGTCGGCATCAAAACAAGAGGAGCAGTCCTTGCGAAACGTCTTGCGGAAAGGATCAAGCAAATTGAAGGCAGACCGATTTTGACAGGTGAATTGGACATTACGCTGTATAGAGATGACCTTCAACATAAGCATGGAAATCATGAACCACTTGTCCACCAAGTCGACATTGAACACGATGTGACAGAAAAGAAAGTAATTCTTGTTGACGATGTTCTTTACACAGGAAGAACTGTAAGAGCAGCAATGGATGCAGTCATCGACTTAGGTAGACCTGCGGCAATTCAACTGGCAGTCCTTGTTGACAGGGGCCACCGCGAATTACCAATCCGGCCGGATTTTGTCGGTAAAAACATTCCGACTTCAAATGAGGAAAGGGTAGTCGTCAATGTAGTTGAAGAAGATGGTGCAGACGGCGTTTCGATTCATACAAGATAAAGAAAAATCCAGATGGGAACAGGTGAGAAATGATGAATGATAATAATGTATTAGACGTACATGATAAACCGGATGCCGGTAGATGGCTTGCACTCAGTTTACAGCATATGTTTGCTATGTTTGGAGCAACAATCCTTGTTCCACAATTAGTCGGATTAAGCCCGGCAATTGCTTTACTGACAAGTGGGATTGCGACAATTGTCTTCGTCCTTGTCACGCGATTCAAAGTTCCTGCATACTTAGGTTCATCATTCGCTTTCATTGCGCCAATTATCGCAGCTACAGAATCAGGAGGCATCGGAAGCGCAATGATCGGAAGCATGTTCGTTGCTCTCGTGTATGCAATCGTATCGTTGTTAATCTGGACGACTGGATCCGGGTGGATCATGGAATTTCTTCCTCCAGTCGTAGTCGGACCGGTAATCATGGTAATCGGATTGGCGTTGGCACCAACAGCGGTCAGCATGGCGAGTACAATCCAAGTAGACGGCGAAGCGCAGTACAATCTCCTTCATTTCTCGGCAGCAATAGTTACTTTGGCAGCGGCGATCATCTGCCTCATGTTCTTTAGAGGGGTGGTCAGCCTCATGCCTGTCCTGATTGGAATAGTTGTAGGCTACATATACTCAGCGGCAATCGGAATTTTGGACTTCACTAAAGTGCATGAAGCCGATTGGTTTGCAATACCGGAATTCCTTATTCCTGGAATCGATTATGACTTTGTCGTTACACCGACACTGCTTGCAATTATGGTTCCGATATCAATCGTAACAATTTCAGAGCATATCGGTCACCAACTTGTATTAGGTCGCGTTGTAAATAAAGATTTTATCAAAGACCCTGGTTTGAACAGATCCTTACTTGGAGACGGTTTAGGAACACTATTGAGTGGATTTCTTGGAGGTCCACCGAAAACGACGTACGGCGAAAACATCGGAGTTATGGCAATCACCCGCGTATATAGCATCTACGTCATCATAGGAGCGGCAGTATTCGCGATTTTGTTCTCTTTCATCGGCAAGCTAATGGCAATCATCGCAACAATTCCAACTGCTGTGCTTGGTGGAATATCAATCCTGTTGTTCGGGATCATTGCGGCTTCGGGTCTAAGGATGCTTGTCGATCATAAAGTCGATTTCGGACAGCAACGAAATCTCGTTATTGCTTCAGTCATTTTAGTTATCGGAATTGGTGGTGCATCCATTCATTTCAGTGAAACATTCCAAGTTGGAGGAATGGCGCTTGCTGCGATCGTCGGAGTGTTCCTTAACATGATTTTGCCTAACAGAACAAAAGATAGTTTGGCTGATAGTGCAACAGAATAGAAAGACCTTTTAAAATTGTACTGAGAGACAAGGAAAGGTCCAGTAGACTGATGGTCATTCAACAAGGATGACGATTGTTCAGTCATGCCCACTGGCCTTTCCGTTAAATGGAAAGGCCATTTTTATATCCTAAACGGAAGGGGATTTTCTCAATGAAAAACCTATTATCTATGAAAGATCTATCAATCGACGAAATTTCAGCAATATTGGATCGTGCCGCGATGTTAAAAAGGTATGGAATCCGTGCATTGCCTCAAAAATATTTGGTTAGCAATCTATTCTTTGAGCCAAGCACACGGACAAAAATGAGTTTTGAAGTGGCGGAACGGAAATTGGGTCTTGAAACAATCCCCTTTGAAGCAGGTTCTTCAAGCGCAGTAAAGGGAGAAACGTTATACGACACTCTTCGCACACTTGAAGAAATCGGATTGGATGCAGTCGTCATCAGACATCCTGAAGAGCGCTATTATGAGGATTTGGTTGGAAAAATGAATATGGCAATTATCAATGGTGGTGATGGCTCAGGCCAACATCCAACACAATCACTTCTTGACTTGTTCACGATAAAAGAAACGCTCGGCGGTTTCAAAGGGCTCAATGTGCTCATAGCAGGCGACATTTCTCATAGTCGAGTAGCAAAGTCGAATGCAGATGCTCTTATTAAGCTTGGTGCAAATGTGAAATTCCTATGCCCTCCGGAGTGGGCGGGAGATTTTCCATACGTGAGTGACTGGGAAGAAGTGATCTACACAAGTGATGTCGTCATGCTTCTTAGAGTTCAGCATGAAAGACATGATGGTAAAATGAGATTCACAAAGGAAGAGTACCACGAGAAATACGGATTGACGATCGAGCGTGAAAGGGAAATGAAACCTGGATCGATCATCATGCATCCTGCTCCGGTTAACCGAGATGTTGAAATTGCGGGAAGCCTTGTAGAATGCAGTCGATCAATGATTTACAAGCAAGTTGAAAATGGTGTCTATATACGCGCAGCAATCCTGGAAACGATTTTACAAAAGGAGGAATTGGCATGGGAAAGATCATCAAAAGTGCATATGTTTTGAGCGACGAAGGTGAAAAGGTTTTAGTCGATGTCCGAATTGATGGGGATCGAATTGCTGAAATTGGTACAGATTTGAATATTGGAGATTCCGAAGTGATTGACGCCAACGGCCTGTTGCTTGCGCCAGGTTTCATCGATGTCCATGTTCATTTACGTGAACCAGGGGGCGAACATAAAGAGACAATTGAAACGGGAACACTTGCAGCAGCAAAAGGTGGCTATACGACAATTTGTGCGATGCCGAATACACGACCGGTTCCTGATACAAAAGAAAACTTGTCTTTAGTCAATCGACTAATCGCAGATAAAGCACATATACGTGTTCTCCCATATGCTTCTATTACGATTCGTGAAGCTGGAAAAGAACGGACAAATTTAAAAGAACTAAAAGAAAACGGTGCATTCGCCTTTACTGATGACGGTGTAGGCATCCAACAAGCAGGAATGATGTTTGAAGCGATGAAGGACGCGGCTGAAATCGGAATGGCAATCGTCGCGCATTGCGAAGACAATACATTAATCTACGGTGGAGCAATGCATGAAGGGAAACGGAATAAGGAATTAGGCCTTCCGGGTATCCCTTCCGTAGCTGAATCAGTCCATATCGCCCGCGATATTCTTCTTGCTGAAGCGGCAGGCGCCCACTACCATGTTTGCCACGTAAGTACGAAAGAATCCGTACGGGTAATCCGTGATGCAAAGAAAGCAGGAGTTCATGTAACAGCTGAAGTTAGCCCGCATCATCTGATTTTATCGGAAGATGATATCCCTAATGACGACGCTGATTGGAAAATGAACCCACCACTTCGTGGAGTAGAAGATTTGCATGCATTACAAGAGGGGTTGATGGACGGTACACTCGATTTTATCGCAACCGACCATGCACCGCATACTGCGGAAGAGAAAAGCGCTGGTTTTGCAAAAGCACCTTTCGGAATTACAGGATTTGAAACAGCTTTCCCGCTTCTTTACACGAAATTTGTGAAAGAAGGAAAGTGGAAGTTGAAGCAATTGATCGACTGGATGACGATTAAGCCCGCTGATGTATTTGGTCTACCATACGGGAAAATTGAAGTAGGTGCGCAAGCGGATCTTGTACTTCTTGATTTGAATAAAGAACAGACAATCGACCGGAACACATTTTTATCCAAAGGGAAAAATACACCTTTTGATGGATGGACTTGTTCTGGCTGGCCTGTAAAAACAATCTACAGCGGCGAAATCGTCTGGCAAGATGAAAAAGTACTACAAAGAAACAATAAATAATCTTGTTCCATAATTTGTGTATCAACTAAATGCAAGCAACGGAGAGGGGAAGTACAATGCCAAAACGCCAAGATATTGAAACGATTCTAGTGATTGGATCCGGACCGATCATCATCGGTCAGGCGGCCGAATTTGACTACGCAGGGACACAAGCCTGCCTTTCTTTAAAGGAAGAAGGATACCGGGTCATCCTCATCAACTCGAACCCGGCAACAATCATGACGGATACAGAAATTGCGGACAAAGTTTACATCGAACCGTTAACACTCGATTTCGTAAGCCGTATTATCCATAAAGAAAAACCAGATGCCCTTCTTCCGACATTAGGTGGTCAAACGGCATTAAATATGGCTATTGAACTTCAAGAATCAGGAATTTTAAATGAATATGAAATTGAAATCATCGGAACAGATCTCGAAGCAATACATAAAGCAGAAGATCGCGACCTCTTCCGTTCATTAATGAAAGAATTAGGGGAGCCCGTCCCGGAAAGCGAAATTATCCACAATTTAGAGGAAGCTTTTGCATTCGTAGAAAAGATTGGCTACCCGGTTATCGTCCGACCAGCCTTCACGCTTGGCGGAACCGGGGGAGGGATTTGTTCTAACGAGAAGGAACTTATTGAAACTGTTTCAAGCGGATTGAAATATAGTCCAGTTACCCAATGTCTACTTGAAAAATCGATTGCTGGTCTCAAAGAAATCGAATACGAAGTAATGAGGGATTCCGCAGATAATGCAATTGTCGTTTGCAATATGGAGAACGTTGATGCAGTCGGTATTCACACGGGCGACTCCATCGTTGCTGCTCCTTGCCAGACGCTTACAGACTATGAAAATGAAATGCTTAAAAATGTTTCTTTGAAAATTGTTAGAGCTTTGAAGATTAAGGGCGGCTGCAATGTTCAACTGGCACTTGATTCAGAAACATTATCCTACTATATCATTGAAGTGAATCCTCGGGTGAGCCGTTCATCTGCATTGGCTTCGAAAGCCACAGGCTATCCGATTGCTAAAATGGCTGCGAAAATTGCAATCGGCCTAACGTTTGAGGAAATGGAAAATCCGATTACTGGTAAAGGGAATGCATTATTCGAACCGACGATTAACTATATCGTTACGAAAATCCCGAGATGGCCATTCGATAAATTTGAATCCGCAAAGCGTAATCTTGGAACGCAAATGAAAGCGACAGGCGAAGTGATGGCTATCGGAAGCACATTCGAGGAATCCATTTTGAAAGCAATCCGATCCCTTGAAACTGGACAATTCGGATTAACATTAAAAGGTGCAGAAAAGTTGTCGGATGAATGGATCGAAAAGCGAATCCGGGTTGCTGGGGATGAAAGACTTTTCTTCATCGGAGAAGCCCTACGCAGAGGCGTTTCAGTGGAAACCCTGAAAGAATGGAGTCAAATTGATGTATTCTTCCTCCGAAAATTCGAAAGGATCGTTCAATTTGAGCGTGAGTTGGCGTCTAACCCTTACAACCTTGAAAAACTCGCTGAAGCTAAACGGATGGGCTATTCGGATGTAACACTCGCACAACTTTGGAATGAAAATGAGTTATCCATCTATAAATTGAGAAAAGAAAATGGGGTCGTTCCTGTCTATAAAAAAGTGGATACAAGCACGGATGAATATGAATCCACTGCCTCTTACTTTTATGGGACGTATGGGGAAGAAAATGAATCCGTCAGAACTGAAAAGAAAAGTGTAATCGTCCTTGGCTCAGGACCGATTCGGATCGGTCAAGGTGTGGAATTTGACTACGCAACTGTCCATTCGATTTGGGCGATCCAGCAAGCTGGTTATGAAGCAATCGTTATTAATAACAATCCAGAGACCGTTTCGACCGATTCCACAATCTCGGATAAATTGTACTTCGAACCTTTGACGATTGAGGACGTCATGCATATCATCGACTTGGAACAACCTGAAGGAGTTGTTGTCCAATTCGGCGGGCAAACGGCAATCAATTTGGCAGCCGGACTTGAAGAACGTGGTGTTAAGATACTTGGAACAACACTTGAAGATATCGATCGTGCGGAAAACAGGGATAAATTCGAGCGTGCATTGCATGAAATCGGGATTCCGCAACCTCTTGGGAAAACAGCAGTTTCAGTCCATGAGGCTGTAGCCATTGCCAAGGAAATCGGCTTTCCAGTTCTCGTTAGACCGTCGTACGTCTTAGGAGGACGCGCAATGGAGATTGTCTATCAAGAAATTGATCTACTTCATTATATGGAACATGCAGTTGAGGCAAGTCCCGAACACCCTGTATTGATCGACCGCTATTTAACAGGAACAGAAATCGAAGTGGATGCAATTTGTGACGGAGAAAATGTCTTGATACCTGGCATTATGGAACATATCGAACGGGCGGGCGTTCATTCTGGCGACTCGATAGCGGTTTATCCCCCACAAAACCTGTCAACCGAAATGGTTAAAACAATTACAGAGTATACGGAGCGACTCGCGATTAATTTGAAGATCAAAGGATTGCTTAATATCCAATTTGTCATCTCAGATGGTCAAGTATATGTCATAGAAGTGAATCCTCGGTCGAGCCGAACGGTTCCATTCTTAAGCAAGATTACGAGCATCCCAATGGCGAATGTTGCAACAAAAGCGATTTTGGGCCAGTCGATCACTGAACAAGGATTTGCAACAGGACTTGCAGCGGTACCTGTAGGAGTCTATGTGAAAGTTCCGGTGTTTTCATTCGCGAAACTTCGACGTGTCGATACGACGTTAGGGCCAGAGATGAAATCGACGGGCGAAGTCATGGGGAAGGATCTAACACTGGAGAAAGCTTTATATAAAGGGCTTGTCGCAGCAGGAATGACGATTAAAGATTATGGAACTGTTCTGTTAACTGTGTCTGATAAAGACAAGGAAGAAGTCGTAGGCTTAGCAAGACGCTTTACGAATATCGGATACCGTATTCTTGCGACAGCTGGGACGGCAAATGCATTGACGAGTGCTGGTATAGAGGTGGAGACTGTCAGCAAAATCGGCTCAGATGCACCGAATCTTATTGATGTCATTCAAAAAGGCGATGTTCAACTCGTCATCAACACATTGACGAAAGGGAAACTACCTGAAAGAGATGGTTTCCGTATCCGACGTGAATCAGTCGAAAACGGCATTCCATGCTTCACATCAATTGATACGGCGGAAGCGATGCTTCGGGTAATCGAATCAATGACGTTTTATACAGATAAAATGCAGAAACAGCAGGTGATATTATGATCATCCAGGAGCGGATGAAAGTGACGGGACAAAGAAAAATTGCAAAGAATATATTTGAAATGAAATTGGCCGGCAAGCTGGTGGGGGAAATCAATTCCCCTGGCCAGTTTGTCCATATACGGGTATCGGACTCATTCGAACCGTTATTAAGAAGACCGATTTCAATTGCTTCTGTAGATGCTGCTAACAACGAAATGACAATCATCTATCGCGCTGAAGGTAGGGGCACACAACAGCTCTCCATGAAAAAGGATGGCGAGGAAGTAGATGTGCTTGGTCCGTTAGGCAATGGGTTTCCGGTAGATGCAACTTCATCTGGTGAGACCGCGATTTTGATTGGCGGAGGGATCGGTGTACCTCCTTTATATGAGCTATCTAAACAATTGACTGCGAACGGTGTGAAATGCATTCATATATTGGGTTTTCAAACATCAGATGTTTCCTTTTACGAAGAAGAGTTCACAAGATTGGGCGAAACATATATCGCAACAGTTGACGGAACGAAGGGAACTGAAGGGTTTGTTACTAATGTTATGAAGAAAATCGGCGACGGATTTTCGACTTATTATAGCTGCGGCCCAATGCCGATGTTGAATGCTGTACAAACAGCTTATGAAGGCAAAAAAGGCTTCCTTTCATTCGAACAACGGATGGGTTGCGGAATAGGTGCTTGCTTCGCATGTGTTTGTCAAACTACTGAAGAAATAGAGAAACCTTATGTCAAAGTATGTTCAGATGGACCAGTGTTTTTAGCGGGGGTGGTGTCGATATGAATAGATTGGCAGTGGAATTGCCGGGCTTACAATTGAAAAATCCAATCATGCCGGCCTCGGGCTGTTTCGGATTCGGTAAGGAATATGGGAATTTGTATGACCTATCGCTGTTAGGTGCAATCATGATCAAAGCAACGACACTTGAAACGCGGTTCGGCAATCCGACTCCACGCGTAGCAGAAACAGCTTCCGGCATGTTGAATGCGATTGGTTTGCAAAATCCTGGATTGCAAGGCGTCATGGAAAATGAATTGCCTTGGTTGGAACAGTTCGATGTTCCGATTATTGCAAACGTGGCAGGAACAGAAACAGGCGATTATGTAGAAGTGGCGAAAACAATTTCAACCGCCCCGAATGTGAAAGCATTGGAATTGAATATATCTTGCCCGAATGTAAAATGCGGAGGCATCACTTTTGGTACAGATCCACAGCAAGCTCATGATCTGACGGCTGCAGTTAAGGAAGTTTCCGAGGTTCCTGTGTACGTAAAACTTTCCCCTAACGTGACCGATATTAAGGAAATCGCGGAAGCAGTTGAAGCAGGAGGTGCAGATGGGATTACGATGATCAACACACTTATCGGCATGCGGCTCGACCAAAAGACTGGTCGTCCGATCATTGCGAATATTACAGGTGGTTTATCTGGACCTGCTGTTAAGCCGGTCGCAATCAAGATGGTATATGAAGTGAGTCAAGTTGTTTCGATTCCGATTATCGGAATGGGCGGCGTTGTTGAAACAGCTGATGTCATCGATTTCCTTTCGGCAGGTGCAAGTGCTGTAGCTGTTGGTACAGCGAACTTTGTAGACCCATTCATATGCCCGAAAATCATTGAAGAGCTACCCGCGAAATTAGACGAACTTGGTGTTGATCATATTTCAGAGCTTGTAGGAAGGAGTCATCGATTATGAAAACATCCCCGATAATTGCATTGGATTTTGATTCGTCCAACAAGGTTTTCGATTTTTTAAAGTCATTCGAAGGCGGTATTAATGTAAAAGTTGGTATGCAGCTATACTATAAAGAAGGACCTGTAATTGTGGCGAAGTTGAAAGAACTTGGATATGATGTGTTCCTTGACTTGAAATTGCATGATATCCCGAATACTGTCATGTCGGCAATGGAAGTGTTGGCAAGTTTAGGCGCGGACATGGTGAATGTCCATGCGGCAGGAGGGAAAAGCATGATGGAGGCTGCACTTGAAGGTCTTGATAAAGGAACTGCTTCAGGAAAGAAACGCCCATCCATTATCGGTGTTACTCAACTTACTTCGACTGATGAGCAGCAAGTTCGAAATGAACAACTTATCCAAGCTTCACTTCAGGAATCCGTCCTTCATTATGCGAAGCTTACGAAGGACGCGGGACTGGATGGGGTCGTTTGCTCCGTTCATGAAGCGGCGATCATTTCAGAAGTTTGCGGACCTGAATTCTTGAAGGTTACTCCTGGAATCCGTATGTTAGGCGGCGACGTCCAAGATCAGAAACGAATTGCTACGCCACAAGAAGCGAGAAAAGAAGGATCGACTCATATCGTAGTCGGAAGAGCGATTACAAGCTCAGCGGATCCACGCGTGGCTTACGAGGAAATTAACGAATTGTGGAAAGGGATGGAGTAAATTGGGTAAAAAAGAAATTGCGGAAATACTATTGAATATCGGTGCGGTAGAACTAAGTCCAGAAGATCCATTCACTTGGGCATCAGGCATACAGTCACCGATCTATTGTGATAACCGCTTGACAATGTCTGACCCTGTTGGCCGTAAGCAAATCGCTGAAGGACTTGCAGGGTTGATCAAAGAACATTACCCAGAAACCACACTCATCGCTGGAACTGCAACCGCAGGAATTCCGCATGCTGCCTGGGTTGCTGACATTTTAGGATTCCCAATGGTCTATATCCGATCGAAAGCGAAAGGCCACGGACGCAGCCGCCAAATTGAAGGAAAAGTGAAACCGGAAGATAAAGCGATCATCATCGAGGACTTGATTTCAACAGGCGGAAGCAGTCTAAATGCAGTAGAAGCCCTTCGCTCAGAGAATGTCGAAGTTACAGGCGTAGTTTCAATCTTTACATACGAACTCGAAAGTGCCGACAGCGCATTTGAAGAGGCAGGCTTAACATATCAGAGTTTGACGAATTTCGGTGCCTTAATAGAAGTCGCGAAAGACGCCGGATCCATCAATGAAGCATCCATTACCGATTTGCTCGAATGGCATGGGAAATTGAAAACCGGATCATTGTAATGGATTGTAAGGGTACCTGTGTGAAAAACTTGTGAAGGTACCTACAAAAAGAATGGTACCAAAAAAGGATTGCCGTCAAAACATGACGGCAATCCTTATTCATTTCTTCAATCTCCTAACAACATCCTCATCCGGTGTAACATACAACGTCTTCTGCTCAAAATAAATAACAAATCCAGGTTTTGCGCCATTCGGCTTCTTCACATGTCTGATTTCAGTGAAGTCTACAGGAACAGAGGATGACCCTCTTGCTTTACTAAAGTATGCTGAAAGAATAGCCGCTTCTTGAATTGTTCCCTCATCTGGATCCGTCGAGTGGATGACAACATGCGATCCGGGAATGTCTTTTGTATGTAGCCATACATGATCCCTTGCTGCAATTTTGAACGTCAAATAATCATTTTGTTTGTTATTTTTGCCTACAGAAATCGGAATGCCTGACGAAGAGACATAAGCTTCCGGAGATGGTTTTTTCGGCTTTTGTTTCTTCTTGCCTTTCCTTGCCCTCATTAATCCAGCTTCCGCCAACTCCTCCCGAATTTCATCGATATCTTCAGGAGAGGCTTGCATAACCTGCTGCTTAATCATTTCAAAATACTCGATGTCCTCCTGTGCCTTCGTCAACTGGTCGGCAATCATGATCAAAGCATTCTTTGCCTTAGTATAACGAGAATAATAACGCTGTGCATTTTCTATAGGTGTCTTTCTTGCATCAAGGGGAATGGTGACTCTCGTTCCTTCCTCATAATAGTTGTCGACAACCGCCTCAGTATCACCCTTTTGAATGGCATAGCTATTCGCCGTCAGCAATTCACCATATAATTGGAAGGTATCCAGCTTTTCTGCAGCTTTCTGCTCCTTGCCCAATTTGTCCATCTTTAATTTCAACTTTGCTATTTCGTTATCAAGCCAACGTTCCAAATCTGCTGCTTGCGATTTCACACGTTCTCGTTCGGCCCGTGCAAAATAAACTTTATCAAGCAATTCGCCAAGTGTCCCAAACGTCGCAACGATTTTATCAGCATACGTCAATGTTGTCGCGGAAAAAATTGTTTTCGTCCCAACTTCTGCAATAGTTGGCACCTGGCCAATTCCTTTGAAAGAAGAAAGGAAAGTATTATAGATTTGATAGGCATCTTCCTCCCGAACCCCTTTCAAACGGTGCAAAAGCTCCTCGCCATGGATTGGGGAGAAACCAGAAAGTTTCCCAACAATCTGTTTGGCATTCTCCCATTCTGGTAATAATGATAGAAAATCGCTCTCTTCCAACTCAAATGGATTCAATTTCTCTTGCGGAGGTGCTGGAACATAGGGCTGTCCAGGCAATACTGTCCTGTAACTGTTTACCGAAGGAGGAAGATGTTTCATACTATCAATGATCATATTCCGTTCAGGGTCAATCAATAGTAAATTACTATGCCTTCCCATAATTTCAACGATCAATTCACGGTGAATTTCATCACCGATTTCATTTTTTGCTCTTATTCCGAAAGATATGATACGATCATTGCCTGACTGCCTGATCGATTGAATCACTCCGCCTTCAAGATGCTTCCGGAGCACCATGCAAAACATAGGAGGTTCAGCGGGATTTGCAATTGTTTCATCAGTCAGTTGAACCCGGGAATACGATGAATGGGTTGAGATGAGGAGTCTGCAATTATCTCTACCAGCCCGCACCATCAAAACAACTTCCTGCGCATTTGGCTGATGTATTTTCGAAATACGTCCATCTTTAATCTGTTGCAGCTCTTCTACAATCGCTGCAGTAAATAAACCATCAAATGCCATGATAATTAATTCCTCTTTCAAACGTTTTGTTCCATTTTAGCACTCAATGGCCAACTTATGTTATAATATGATGAGATTCTTTTACCGTTTTGAACTAAATTTCTATATAGTAAGTACTAAGGAATTAACTCGCTCTATATTTAAAGGTAGTAGTTGCTTGTAGTGGAAAGCGTCCGCCTGAAACGAAAAGCAACGGACTTTATAATTATTTATTCATTAGCAACTTCTATATAATACATAAAAAGAGGGATCGAATGTATAAAAAACGTGGATTACTAATCGTCCTGTCCGGTCCATCCGGCGTAGGAAAAGGAACCGTCAGAAAAGAACTATTTCAACAACCTGACACAAACTACGAATACTCAATATCAATGACAACAAGAAGCCCACGAGAAGGCGAACAAGACGGAGTGGACTACTTCTTCAAATCCCGCAGTGAATTCGAAACACTCATCAACGAAGGCAAACTTCTTGAGTATGCCGAATACGTGGGCAACTACTACGGCACACCTTTAGACTACGTCAACGAAACACTCGACGCAGGCAGAGACGTATTCCTTGAAATAGAAGTTGTCGGTGCCGCACAAGTTAGAGAAAAGGTTCCAGATGGCCTCTTCATCTTCCTCGCCCCGCCAAGCCTATCCGAATTAGAGGATCGATTGGTAGGAAGAGGTACCGAGGAAGCCGATGTAATCGCAAGTCGTGTATTAAAAGCACGTGATGAACTGGAAATGATGAATCTTTACGATTATGTCGTTGAAAATGACGAAGTCTCGAAAGCATGCGATCGCATCAATTCAATCGTAACCGCAGAACACTGTCGTCGTGAGCGCGTCGAAAAACGTTATCTACAAATGTTGGAAGGGGAATAATACATGTTATATCCATCAGTCGATTCACTAAAAGGCAAAATTGATTCGAAATACACGTTAGTTACACTTGCTGCGAAACGTGCTCGTGAAATGCAGGAGAGTAAAAACGAATTGCTTCACTCCTATAACTCTCATAAAAATGTAGGGAAAGCTTTGGAAGAAGTGGCTGCAGGCGCACTTTCAAAACAAGTGCAAGATGCTTCTATTGTCTATGAAGACGAAATTTAATACTCCAAGCTTACTTGAAGAATTTAATAAGCTCTAATAACTCCCTTGGAAACAAACTTTCTTAGGGAGTTTGTCATTTTAACTGAAAAAGGGTGAGATGTTTGTTGAATAAAAAAATTCTTATATGCGTCACCGGTGGAATTGCTGTCTATAAAGCCGTAGCGTTAGTTAGTAAACTATCCCAGGCAGGGGCAGAAGTGAAAGTAATCATGACCGCTTCAGCTATGGAATTTGTACAACCGCTTACATTCCAAGTTATGTCACGGAATGATGTCTATTACGATACGTTTGACGAAAAGGACTCCCGAGTGATCGCCCATATTGACCTTGCGGCTTGGGCGGACCTTATCATTGTTGCGCCTGCAACTGCAAATACAATCGGGAAAATCGCTAACGGCATAGCAGATGATATGGTGACTTCAACCTTACTTGCAACAACTTCTGAAGTTTGGATCGCACCGGCAATGAATGTTCATATGTACGAAAACAAAGCCGTTGTCCGTAACATTCAGCAACTGCATGAAGATGGATTCCGTTTCATTGAACCATCTGAAGGTTTTCTTGCATGTGGTTATGTCGGGAAAGGTAGACTTGAAGAACCGGAAAGAATTGTGGAACTGATAAAAGAAAGGTTTATGAAATCTACTAAGGAATTGCCGTTGGCAGGTAAAAAAGTTGTCGTGACTGCGGGTCCTACAAGAGAACGAATAGACCCTGTACGATATATTACCAATTTTTCAAGCGGGAAAATGGGATATGCAATGGCTGAAGCGGCTGTATCCTTAGGTGCGAAAACAGTATTAATTTCAGGACCTGTTGATTTGCCGGTACCAACCGGTGTCGAGTTTGTACAAGTGGAAAGTGCTGCCGAAATGCTTAAGGCGGTCCTTGCGAATTTCGATGATGCATCGATGGTTATTAAGTCGGCAGCTGTCGCAGATTATCGACCGAAAGAGCAGCATACACAAAAGATGAAGAAAAAAGATGGGGATTCTTCGATTGAGCTGGAGCGCACAACAGATATTCTTAAAACACTTGGTGAACACAAGAATGAGCAAATCCTTGTCGGTTTCGCGGCAGAAACAAATGATGCGGTTTCATACGGCATGTCAAAGCTTGCGAATAAGAATTTGGATTACATCATTGTCAACGATGTAACGGATCCTAATGGTGGGTTCGGAAATGATACGAATGTCGTCACGCTATTGACGGGCAAGGGAAATCAGTATCCATTCGAAGCAATGGAAAAGAAACAACTTGCAAAACTTCTGCTGGAAACAATTATGTCTGAAGAAGGGTCAATTTCAGATGATCGCTGAAATCATTGTAGATGTATCAGCCTATCCGATTGATCGACCATTCGATTATAGGGTTCCGAAACACCTTGTATCGGTTATGGAAATCGGATCACGTGTCAAAGTCCCTTTCGGACCTCGTAAAGTCCTTGGGTATGTCACAGGGTTGAAAGCGGAAAGTGATGTTGATGAAGATAAATTAAAACCAATTGATGAGTTAATCGATTTGGAGCCTATCATATCTCCGGAACTTTTATCACTTTCAAAAAAGATGGCCAGAGAAACACTTTCTTATGAAATCGATGCGTTACAAGTCATGCTACCGGCGGCAATGCGTGCAAAGTACGAGAAGTTTATAAATATAGAGCAACCTGATGAAATTGAAGATCCGAGTCTTTCTGACTTTTTGAAAGGGAGGACAAGGATTCCTTTAAAACAGCTTCATGATTCTCCTTTGTTAAAAGTTGTCAAGGACTATGCGTTAAAAGGCATTGTTTCTGTTGATACCGTAGTTAGCCAACAGACTAAAATGAAAAAAGTAAGGACAGTCCAAATTACGGATTCTGCAACTTTAAGTAATTTATTGAAATCAGTTCATCCAAATGCAAAGAAGCAGACAGAATTGATAACGTGGATGTTGGAACATGCTGGTGAGACAATGGAGGTTTCAAAACTTTTGAAGGACTCAGGTGTTCAGAACTCTGTCTTGAAATCGGTCGTTGAAAAAGGTGGAGGGATTGAAGGGGTCGCAGAAGTTTATCGTGAACCTGAAGCACCGAACTTAAAAGATACCTCGATTCCAATCCAGCTTACAATGGAGCAACAAGTGGCATTACATGCTGTTAATAGCGCATCGGATGGGGGGAAAGCGGAAACTTTTTTATTGCATGGGGTAACGGGTAGTGGGAAAACCGAAGTATACCTACAGGCTATCAAGCATGTATTAGAAAAAGGGAAGGAAGCAATCGTCCTCGTTCCTGAAATTTCTTTGACTCCGCAAATGACGGCCCGTTTCCAAGAAAGATTCGGAAGTCTTGTAGCCGTCATGCATAGCGGCTTATCGGCTGGTGAAAAATACGATGAATGGCGTAAGATCCATCGTCGCGAGGTGAAAGTAGTCGTTGGGGCGAGGTCTGCCATCTTTGCTCCTTTTGAAAACGTTGGGATCATTATTCTTGATGAAGAACATGAATCCACGTACAAACAGGAGGATACTCCCCGCTATCATGCGAGAGACGTCGCAATTTGGCGATCCGAATTTTACGGTTGTCCGGTTATCCTTGGGAGTGCAACCCCTTCATTGGAATCTTTTGCAAGGGCCAAAAAAGGTGTGTATACACTTCTTGAGTTATCCAAAAGAGCGAAAAACCAACCCTTGCCGTCAGTTACGGTTGTCGATATGCGGGATGAACTGAAAGAAGGGAATCGCTCAATGTTTTCTGTGGGTCTCGCGGAAGCAATTCATCAGCGGCTTGAAAGGAAGGAGCAAATCGTCCTATTCCTTAATAAAAGAGGATTTTCCTCCTTTGTATTATGCAGGGATTGCGGGACAGTTGTTCAATGTCCGAATTGCGATATTTCATTGACATATCATCGGGCGAATGAGCGATTGAAATGCCATTATTGTGGCCATGAGGAATATGTGCCACTCGTTTGTCCAGAATGCGAAAGTGAACATATCCGCTTCTTCGGGACAGGAACACAGAAAGCCGAAGAAGAAATTTATAGGCTTTTTCCAGAGGCAAGAGTGCTTCGGATGGATGTGGATACGACCCGTCAGAAGGGTGCACATGAACGCCTTCTTCGTCAATTCAGCGAAGGGAAGGCCGATATTCTGTTAGGAACCCAGATGATTGCCAAAGGATTGGATTTTCCTAATATTACATTGGTCGGCGTACTTGCTGCGGATACTACTTTGCATTTGGCCGACTTCAGGGCTGCCGAAAAGACATTCCAATTGATGACACAAGTGAGTGGACGTGCGGGACGTCATGAGTTGGCGGGAGAAGTAATCATTCAAACGTACTCACCAGAACATTACGCAATCGAACTTGCAAAGACACAGCACTACGAAACGTTTTACAATTTGGAAATGTCGTCAAGGAAACAATATGGATATCCTCCTTTCTATTATATAACGCTTATCCAATTTTCCCATGAAGACCTATTGAAGGTAGCGGATTTTGCTGAAAAAGGCACAAGGTATATGAAAAATTCACTTTCACTTGAAACAGTCATTATCGGTCCAGCCGCAGCAGCTATCAGTCGCGTGAACAATAGATATCGGTACCAATGTTTGATAAAATACAAAATAGAGCCAAAACTGATTGAAACACTACAGCAATTGATAAAAATGTATCGGACAAACTGGATGAAGGAAGGGCTGCTCATGACAGTTGACATGGACCCGGCCTCTATTTTTTAACAGAAATTCGATACAGATCTACATCTTGAAAAGAGGAATAGACTTGGCGATACTTGAAATTGTGAAAAGCCCTTCACCGTTGCTTACACAACGCTGCAAGGAAGTGGACAAGTTTGATGATAAGCTTGCAAAATTATTAGATGATATGTACGAAACGATGGTAGCTGCAGATGGTGTTGGAATTGCAGCACCTCAAGTAGGTGAACTTGTCCGGGTTGCCATTGTCGACTTAGGTGAAGGGCAAGAAGTTATTGAAATGATCAATCCCGTCGTCACCGCAATCGGCGGTTCCGAAACGGATGTAGAAGGATGCCTAAGTTTTCCAGGCCTTTATGGGGAAGTTGAACGTCCTTACTTCGTTCGGGTGGAAGCACAGGAACGTAATGGTTCGTTGTATGAACTTGAGGCAGAAGACTATGAAGCGAGAGCGATTCTTCATGAAATCGATCATTTGGACGGTATTCTTTTCGACTCGAAAATCAAACGAATCGTTGATCCGAGTGAATTTGAAGATGTTGAGGGAGAGGATGAAGAAGAATGACGAAAATCGTTTTCATGGGGACACCCGACTTCTCAGTACCTGTATTAACGATGCTGCATAACGAAGGATACGACATTGCAGCCGTTGTTACACAACCCGATCGGCCAGTAGGTAGAAAGCGGGTACTAACACCACCCCCAGTTAAGGTGGAAGCAGACCGTCTTGGCTTAACCGTTTTGCAACCCGAAAAACTGAGAAATTCCGCTGAGTTAACAGAACTTAAAAATATGAATCCAGATTTAATCGTAACTGCGGCTTATGGACAAATCCTGCCGAAGGACTTGCTCGATGTGCCTCGTCTTGGGTGCATCAATGTCCATGCCTCACTATTACCAAAGTATCGTGGAGGGGCACCTATTCACCAAGCTGTTATGGATGGCGAAGCAGAAACAGGTGTCACGATTATGTATATGGTTGAGAAATTGGATGCGGGGGACATCATTTCCCAAGTACGAATTCCGATTTTGGAAGAAGATAATACAGGTACATTATTCGAAAAATTATCCGTTGCTGGCACACAGTTATTAAAGGAAACATTACCTTCAATTGTGTCTAATACGAATGATCGAATTCCTCAGGATGAAAAATACGTAACATTTGCAGGAAATATTACACGGGAACAGGAACGAATTGATTGGACACGTGGTGGCAATGATCTATTCAATCAAGTCCGTGGATTATATCCTTGGCCAGGAGCGTATTCTGTTTTCCAAGATGGTAACGTGAAAGTGTGGAAAGCGGAAAAAAGTGACATCGTCACAGATGCTTCACCGGGTACAATCATTAAACGTTTAAAAGACAAACTTGTAGTGAAAACCGGCGACTCCATTTCAATTGCAATAACAGAGTTGCAACCTGCAGGAAAGAAACGAATGTCAGCTGAGGAATTCATGAATGGAGCAGGCGCCAATTGGAATGAAGGGGACCATTTCGAATGACAAACAAAGCCAAAAAGAAGATTTGGAATGGAAATGTTCGAGATGCAGCGCTTTCAATTTTGATGGAGATTCACGACAATCAAGCATATAGCAATCTTCTCCTAAATAGGACGATTAAAAAATATGCAATTGAGGCGAAAGACCGTGGGCTTTTAACTGAGTTAACCTATGGAACTCTGCAACATAGAATGACGCTGGATTACTATTTAGAGCCGTTTGTAAAAGGGAAATTAGATGCATGGGTTAGGGAGCTATTAAGGCTATCGATTTACCAAATTGTCTATTTGACTAAAATCCCGCCACATGCAGTTGTCCATGAAGCAGTAGAAATTGCGAAGAGACGAGGCCATAAAGGCATAGCGTCAACTGTGAATGGAATATTGCGTTCCATCTTACGGAAAGGTGTCCGACCAATCGAAGACATCAAAGATGATATTGAACGAATTTCGATTGAAACGAGTCACCCAAAATGGTTGATCGAACGTTGGGTTAAACAATTTGGGCAAGAAGAAGCATTGGCGATGGCACATGAGAATAACCATCCTGCCCGTATGACGGCTCGAGTCAATATATTGAAAACGACTGTTGACGAGGTACTTGGGGAATTGGCGAAAGAAGGCATTGAAGCAGAAAAGGGAGAAGTCGTGCCGGAAAGTATCCATACATCAAGCGGTAGTTTGGCGAATACAGCTGCTTTTGCAAATGGTCTATTAACGATTCAAGATGAAAGTTCAATGTTGCCGGTTATTGCTCTGGACGTGAAACCGGATATGAAAGTATTGGACATGTGTGCCGCACCAGGCGGGAAAACAACATTCATAGCAGAGAAGATGAATAATCAAGGGGAAGTTTATGCACATGACCTACATGAACATAAACTGTCATTGATCGAATCCAATGCGAATCGTCTTGGAATTGAGTCAATCAGATTGAGCAGCGGAGATAGTCGGCAATTGGATTCCATTTACGAACCTGCATCCTTCGATCGAATTTTGGTTGATGCGCCATGCAGCGGTTTAGGAGTCATCCGACGTAAACCGGAGATAAAATATAATAAAACAGAGCAGGACTTGGAAAACTTGACAAAAATCCAAGAGGAATTGCTCGATACTGCTTACGGTTTAGTGAAAAAAAGTGGCATTATAGTCTATAGCACTTGCACAGTTGAATATAGTGAGAACGTTGGGGTAGTCCATAAATTCCTTGAAAAACATCCAGATATGACTACTGTTCCGCTTGATTCATTCGTAAAGAATGAATCATTGGCGATTAAAGATAATATGTTGCAAGTTTTACCTCAACATTTTGGAAGTGACGGCTTTTTTGTAACCGCATTTCGAAAAAAGTAATTGCTGCACGTTTAAAGATTAAGGGGGGACAAGTGTTGCGATTTGAAGTGCTATCAGATATTGGGAAGAAGCGTACAGTGAACGAGGATAGTGCAGCCGTTTTCACAATTCAGAATGGCCCGACACTTGCTGTCGTTGCAGACGGTATGGGAGGCCATCGGGGTGGAGACTATGCAAGTGCAACAGCAGTTCAACTTTTGGGAGAAAAGTTTCAAGGAGTATCCAATTCAGCACAAATGGATGATGAGGACTGGAAAGAATGGCTTTTAGAGACGGTTTTGTTCATCAACCGGACTATTTTTGAACTGGCAGAAAGCGATGAGAACTACAAGGGTATGGGGACAACTCTTGATGCTGTGCTTGTTAACGGAAATAAAGGATTAGTGACACATGTAGGTGATAGTCGTGTGTACATTATTAATGAATCAGAAATCATTCAAATTACAAGAGATCATTCCTACGTCAATATCTTGCTTGAATCTGGTGAAATAACAGAAGAAGAAGCTGCTACCCATCCTCAACGGAATTGGATTATGCGAGCGGTCGGATCGGAAAAAACCATAACTCCTGATTTTTATCATATTCAACTTAAAGAAAATGCGTATCTGTTGATCTGTACAGATGGATTAAGCAATAAGGTCGATAATGAAAAAATCCATTCAATCGTCACGTTGGATGGGCATCTTCATGCCAAAGCGGTAGAATTAGTTAAATTGGCGAATGATATGGGTGGCGAAGATAATATTTCTGTTGTTTTAGGATACTCCGATTCGGAGGTGAGATCATCATGATCGGAAAACGAATTGGTGGGCGTTACGAAGTCATCAAAGGCATCGGCGAAGGAGGCATGTCAAAGGTCTATTTGGCGCATGACATAATTTTAGGTCGCGATGTCGCAATTAAAGTGCTTAACTATGATTTCGCAAACGAGCAAGATATAAAGAAAAGATTTCAAAGAGAAGCCATGTCAGCAACAAGTTTGACGCATCCACATATTGTAAATATTTATGATGTTGATGAAGAAGGAGAGCTTCATTATTTCGTAATGGAGTACATCGAAGGTCAAACGTTGAAAAAATACATTCAGTCGAATGGTCCATTACCTGTTGCAAAAGCCGTCAATATTATGAAGCAACTTGTTTCTGCGATTGCTAATGCACATCATAATGGAATTATTCATCGGGATATTAAGCCGCAAAATATATTAATGGATGCCGATGGTGATGTGAAAATAACTGATTTTGGAATTGCGATGGCCTTGCACGCGACCGCACATACAAAAACAAACTCGGTTATTGGAACTGTCCATTATTTATCCCCCGAACAAGCACGGGGTGGCATGGCAACTAAAAAATCAGATATTTACTCTTTAGGAATCGTCTTTTATGAATTACTGACTGGCGAACTACCATTTTCTGCTGAAACAGCTGTCGCAATCGCATTGAAACATTTGCAAGAGGAAACACCTCCAGTACGAAATATGTTTCCTACCATCCCGCAAAGTGTTGAAAATGTTATTTTAAAGGCAACAGCGAAAGATGCTACATACAGATATCAATCAGCGGATGAAATGTATGATGATTTACTGACTGTACTTTCCCCTACAAGACAGAATGAAACAAAATTCACATTACCGTTTGATGATGATAAAACACGTGTAATTCCGATTATCACAGATCCACCAAAAGTGGATCATCACGACACGACTAAAATCATCGAACCAGTTGCTCCGGAACCAAAAGCGCCTGTGAAAAAGAAAAGAAAGAAATGGCCAGTTTTCGTAGGCGTTTCAATAGCACTAATTGCCATTGCATTATTTGCTCTTTTCCTGCCTTCTATATTAGGTCCTAAAGACGACCTTATCCCTGAAGTTGCGGGATTGGATGAGGCGGAAGCAAGGGATCTCATAAGTGAATCCGGGTTTGTCGTAGAAGGGATCGTCGAGGACTTCTCAGATGAATACGAAGCCGGTCAAGTTTTCAAAACAATACCGGAAGCTGGAAAAAAGCGTGAGTTGGGCACCCCAGTCACACTATATGTAAGTAAAGGTAAAGAAACGATGGAAATGACAGATTTTACAAATAAGGATTACGATGAAATCTATAATTTCTTGCAAGGATTTAATTTTAGGTCAATTACGGCTGATCCGGTATATTCTGACCAGCCGGAAGGTCAAATTCTTGAGCAAACTCCTGCTGAAGGTGAAAATGTCGTTCCTGGGGAGACGGATATCATATTCAAAGTCAGTCAAGGAAAGAAAACGGTTAAACTTGAAGACTTAAGAAATCTCGATAAGAATCAGGTGGATGCTTATGCGAAATCCTCGGGATTCGATATTCGTGTTGTAAAAGAGGAGTTTCATGATGAAATTCCAGAAGGAAATATTATTTCACAAGATCCTCCTGCTGGAACCGATTTACACGTCGGTGCAAAGGTAGGTGTTGTACGTTCCAAAGGTCAAGAGAAGAAACCGGTGAGAGTTTATGTAAGACAAGTGAATATTCCGTACGAATCTACAACTGTAGATAATGAGGATGAAGAATCAGAGCCTGAACCACAGACTGTTAAAATCTACATCCAGGATAATAAGCATTCCATGACAGACCCGGTTGCAGTATTTACAATTATTGAAGATACTCGTAGAGAGATTACGATTGAACTTGAAGAAGGTCAACGTGGAAGATACATCATCTATAGAGGAGATACAGTCATAGAGGATGTAACGGTTGATTACGATGATATCGAAGAATAAGAAAGAGGGATTGGATGCCGCAAGGACAAATTAGAAAAGCGATTAGTGGTTTTTATTATGTGCAAACGGAAAATGGAGATCTGATTCAGTGTAAGGGGAGGGGAGTATTTAGAAATAGAGGGATCTCCCCCCTTGTAGGTGATAATGTAACAATTGTAGAAGATGGCGATAATGATGCGACGATTACAGAAGTTCAAAAGAGAAAAAATGAACTTGTTCGGCCGCCCATTGCAAATATCGATCAAGCATTGCTTGTATTTTCTATCGTTGAACCTGATTTCAGCCTTCATTTACTGGATAGATTTCTAACTGTAATTGAATCAGTCGGTATAAAACCTATCATCTGTCTGACAAAAAAGGATATTGCGTCCGAAACTGAACTTCTACAGGCGAATGCCGCAAAAGAATACTATGAAGGCATTGGGTATGACGTCATTCAGACGTATATCGACGATCCAAATTTGCACGACCTGCTTTATCCTTTTCTTGAAGGGAAGACGACTGTCCTTGCGGGTCAATCTGGTGTAGGAAAGTCAACTTTGTTAAATACGTTGATCCCTGATTTGCTATTGAAAACTGGAGAAATTTCAGAGGCATTGGGAAGGGGAAGACATACTACTCGTCATGTCGAACTAATGGAAGTTGCTGGTGGGCTTGTTGCGGACACCCCAGGTTTTAGTTCGCTTGACTTCGATCATATCGAAAAGGAAGAATTACGTAATTATTTTATTGAAATGGAGCAAGTGGCGCATCTTTGTAAATTTAGAGGTTGTTTACATCTTAAAGAGCCTAAATGTGAAGTGAAAGCAAAGGTCGAAACCGGCGAAATTTTAAACTCCAGATACGATAATTACGTACAGTTTTTACAAGAGATTATCGACCGAAAGCCGAGGTATCCGAAAAATGATTAAAATTGCACCATCAATACTAGCAGCAAATTTTTCAAGGTTAGCCGAAGAAGTTAAAGAAGTGGAAGCAGCAGGTGCTGAACTGATCCATATTGACGTAATGGACGGACATTTCGTTCCGAACATTACAATGGGCCCAATTGTTGTGGAGGCATTGCGACCAGTAACCGACCTTCCTCTTGATGTTCACCTCATGATTGAGAATCCTGACACATATATTGAACAGTTTGCAAAAGCCGGGGCAGATTATATCACTGTCCATGTAGAGGCGTGCAGGCATCTGCATCGTACGATTCAGCTGATCCGTTCGTTTGGTGTAAAACCTGGTGTTGTCCTTAATCCTCATACACCTATTGAGCATATTCTTCATATCTTGGAGGATGTTGACCTTGTCTTGTTCATGACAGTGAACCCAGGTTTTGGCGGTCAGAAATTCATTCATTCGGTTGTTCCGAAAGTGAAGCAGCTTGCCGATATCATTAAAGAAAAAGGACTCAACATTGAAATTGAAATCGACGGCGGCATTAATGAGGAAACAATCATTCCATGTGCTGAAGCGGGTGCTACTATTTTTGTAGCAGGTTCTGCAATTTACAATGCGGAGAACCGTGAAGAGGCATTACAAAGAATCAAATCTGCAGGGGAAAGCGTGCTGAAGTAATGAAAAGGGTTGTTATTTGCGCCGGTGGACCAGTCGAGGAATTACCGGATTTAATTGCCTTGAAATGGGAAGGGACTATTTTTATCGGAGTGGACCGTGGTTCTCTTCATCTCTTGGAAAGTGGAATAGTTCCTTCGGAGGCGGTAGGTGATTTCGATTCGGTTAGCGAAAGTGAATTTGCGATGATCCAATCAGCTGTGGATCGTGTTGATGCATTCAACGCTGAGAAAGATGAAACGGATACTGAATTGGCGGTTACACGTGCTCTTACCTATCAACCTGATGAGGTTATCATTGTAGGTGTGACGGGTGGAAGGCTCGATCATTTCGAATCGGCGTTGCATTTACTCTATCGGCTTCAGATTGAATATGAAGATGTATCATTCATCGTTAAAAATGCAAACAATGAATTATCCGTTTTAAAGGCGGGCACGCATCTTGTGAATAAAATTGACGGTTTACCCTTTGTATCCTTTTTTCCTTTTGGAGGAGCAGTTGAGGGAATTTCCCTTACTGGCTTTAAGTATGAGACGGTGAATGCACGAATGGAAATGGGTATAACAAAGTTTACAAGCAATGAACCAATTGCAGAAGTTTGTACTATCTCATTCCAGCAAGGCATATGCTTAATGGTAAGAAGTTCAGATTCCTGAAAGGAGCCGGGGAATTGAGAGTATATACATTTACAATGCCAAAGTTTCTCAGTAGTTTTGTCCGAAAGTGCATGGTAGTCTTCCAAAAAGATGGAAATCAGAAGAGCCAGGCATCTGCAAGTGCAAGTAACCGTAATCGAAAAAGGAAAAAAGAAAAAACGTCAGGCTGAACTTATCGGCCTGGCGTTTTATTTCTTTTAGTCGTATAGTCGGAAAGCACAACAATAAATTATACTCGTTGAACTTTACCTGATTTAAGTGCTCTTGCAGATACCCAAACACGCTTTGGTTTACCGTTAACAAGAATACGAACTTTTTGAAGGTTAGCACCCCAAGTACGTCTGTTAGCGTTCATTGCGTGTGAACGAGCATTTCCTGTACGAGCTTTGCGTCCAGTAATAACACATTCTTTAGCCATTTTTATGACCTCCTCGCTAATAATGATTAAGCGATTCACTATCTAATTCGCATACCATAATACTTTATCACAGGAAATAATGGCTTGCAACCTTTTTTATGGGTACTTTCAAGGGAAACTCCTTTACAGATTTTTTGTGTGCGGTTACTTCTTCTTTAATAATATGTTGGTGTATAGTACAATAGGGGAAGCTATAAAGGATGCAGGAGGGGAAGCTATCATGTCAATTGAGTTGAAAAACGATTACGGTAAAATAGATATTACGAATGACGTCATTGCCCAAGTGGTTGGAGAGGCGGCAATCGAATGCTACGGAATTGTCGGCATGGCTTCACGTCATCAGATCCGGGATGGGCTTACAGACATCCTTGGAAAAGAGAATTATGCAAAAGGAGTCATCGTGAGAACAATTGGTGATGAAACACATATCGATATGTATGTCATCGTCGGTTACGGCACAAAAATCTCCGAGGTTGCGTACCAAGTGCAATCCAAAGTGATGTATACATTAAAAAAGACATTATCGTTAACAGTGGATTCAGTGAATATTTTTGTTCAAGGAGTTCGGGTGACGAGTTGATAGAAGGAGGAAAACTTTCAATGAAGTTTATTGATGGTGTGAAATTTGCTGATATGGTGAAGATAGGTGCTCATCATCTTCATCAAAATGCAGACTATGTCGATTCTTTAAACGTATTTCCAGTACCCGATGGTGATACAGGAACGAACATGAACTTATCGATGACCTCGGGTGCAAAGGAAATCGCTGCCCATGCATCTGTTCACTTAGGGAAAACGGCACAAGCTTTATCTAAAGGTCTTCTAATGGGAGCGCGCGGGAATTCAGGCGTCATTCTATCTCAATTGTTCCGTGGTTTCGGGAAAGCGGTAGAAGAGGAAGAAAAGCTTGATAGTGTCAAATTCGCAGGAGCACTGGATTATGGTGTTCAAACAGCCTATAAAGCGGTCATGAAGCCGGTGGAAGGGACTATCTTAACGGTTGCGAAAGATGCTGCGAAAAAAGGCGTTGAAGTGGCTAAAACGACTGGTGATATCATCAAGGTAATGGAAGCGATTGTTGAAGAATCAAAAGCTTCATTGAAAAGGACTCCGGATCTTCTTCCTGTTTTGAAAGAAGTCGGTGTCGTAGATAGCGGTGGACAAGGCCTTGTCTATGTATATGAAGGCTTTTTGGCATGTTTAAAAGGGGAAGCGCTTCCGGAACGAACTGCTATTGAATCAATGGACGATCTTGTCAATGCCGAGCATCATCGCGGTGTTCAAGGTTTCATGAACACTGAGGATATTGAATTCGGTTATTGTACGGAATTCATGGTGAAATTTGAAGACGACAAAGTGAAGAAAAATCCATTTAACGAAGGCGACTTCAGACAGAATCTCAGCGAACTTGGTGATTCTTTACTTGTCATCTCTGATGAGGAAATCGCGAAAGTACATATCCATACGGAGGAGCCAGGCGATGCTCTGAATTACGCACAACGATACGGTTCACTCATTAACATTAAGATTGAAAATATGAGACAACAGCATATCGATATCGTTGGGGAAGGCCATTCAACGATGAAGGAAGAAAAGGCTGTTCACCCTTATGCGATCGTAACAGTTGCGATGGGGTCCGGAATCGCCGAGTTGCTGAAAAGTATTGGAGCATCCGCGGTAATCGAAGGCGGTCAGACAATGAATCCTTCAACTGAGGATATTGTCAAAGCGATTAAAGACGTCGGAGCGGAACGTGTAATCATCCTACCGAATAATAAAAACATCATTATGGCCGCAAAACAGGCAGCAGATGTAATCGGTATAGAGGCTGCCGTAGTGGAAACGAAATCGGTTCCTGAAGGTTTATCCGCAATTCTTGCATTTAATCCTGAAATCGGTGTAAATGAAAACGAAAAAGCAATGTCTAAGGCTGCTGCAGCCGTCAAGACGGGACAAGTCACTTATTCAATCCGCGACACATCGATTGACGGTGTAGACATTAAAAAAGATGATTTCATGGGTCTTGCAGGAAGTAAAATTGTGATTTCCAAACCTTCTTTGGATGATGTTATTAAAACATTACTATCTTCTTTAATCGATGAAGACGATGAAATCGTTACAATCATCTATGGTGAAGATGTGACTGAAGAAGAAGCGAACGAAATTGCGAGCTATGTTGAAGAGAATTTTGACCATACGGAAGTTGAACTCTATAATGGAAAACAACCATTGTATCCATATATTCTCTCTGTGGAGTAAAAAGAAAATGACGGTATGCTCTTAACGAGCGTGCCGTCTTTTCTATTTTGACATTATCATGTAAAATGAATTCATGCTTGTCTTTTAACTAGGGGGTATTTTAAATGAAATACAGATCTGTTTTTGAAATAATCGGTCCCGTCATGATAGGACCTTCATCTTCACATACCGCTGGCGCAGCCCGTATTGGCCGCGTAGCAAGAGATTTGTTCGGAAGACAACCGGAATGGGCGAAAATTTATCTCTATGGTTCTTTTGCAGAAACATATAAGGGCCATGGAACTGATGTTGCAATCATCGGTGGATTATTAGATTATGATACCTTCGATGAAAGGATTAAAACGTCTTTTGAAGATGCGGCGGCACTTGGGATGACATTTGAATTCATTCCTGAGGAAGAGGAAGCCGAGCATCCGAATACGGCGAAAATTGTAATTGGGGATAGCCAAGGTGAGATGGAGCTCGTCGGTATTTCAATCGGTGGGGGAACAATGGAAGTGACGGAGCTAAATGGTTTCCCACTTCGTCTATCAGGCCATTTTCCGGCGCTTCTTGTTGTACATGATGACCGTGCAGGTGTCATTGCAAACGTTTCCAATGCAATTGCTTCTCAAGGCATGAATATTGCCCATATGGAAGTGGGCCGGAAAGAAAAAGGGAAAATGGCACTTATGGTCATCGAGGTCGACCAAATGTTTGATGAAACATTATTAGATGAATTGAAATCCTTGCCGAATGTCACTCAAGTATCGACATTGGCAAACTAAGGAGGAATAGATAAATGGAAGTACTATTCAGTTCGGTAAAAGAACTTGTTACTTTGGCAGAGACACAAAACAAACCTATTTCTGAAATCATGATAGAGCAGGAAATGTTGATAACGAAGCGGTCACGTGAAGAGATTATCGCTCAGATGGATAATAATCTTACGGTGATGGAAAGTGCTGTAGAGCAAGGACTTCAAGGAGTAAAATCGACTTCTGGGTTGACAGGTGGGGATGCAGTCCTCATTCAAAATTACATCAAGACTGGAAAATCCCTATCTGGTGACCTTATTTTAGACGCGGTCAGCAAAGCTGTTGCGACGAATGAAGTCAATGCGGCAATGGGAATGATTTGTGCAACTCCAACAGCTGGGGCTGCGGGCATTGTGCCAGGAACGCTTTTTGCGGTGAAAGAGAAGTTGAATCCTACAAGGGAGCAAATGGTGAACTATCTATTCACTTCAGGCGCTTTTGGTTTTGTCGTTGCCAATAATGCGTCTATTTCGGGAGCAGCAGGCGGATGTCAGGCGGAAACTGGGTCCGCGGCTTCAATGGCTGCTGCAGCGATTGTAGAAATGGCTGGCGGAACACCTCAACAAAGTGCAGAGGCATTCTCAATCGTAATGAAAAACATGCTTGGACTTGTTTGTGATCCTGTTGCTGGTTTGGTTGAAGTACCATGTGTGAAACGGAATGCAATGGGAGCAGCGAAAGCGTTAGTCGGAGCAGATATGGCACTTGCTGGAGTCGTCAGCAGAATCCCTACCGATGAAGTAATTGAAGCGATGCATAGAATCGGACAAACGATGCCGTCAGCTTTAAGAGAGACTGCGAAGGGCGGTCTTGCTGCTACACCTACCGGCAAATGGCTTGAGGCTAAGATATTCGGGAAGGATCGAGCGGTCAATGACACCGTCAATTCATGACGCGGTCACATCGCTGAATGGTGTAGGGAAGGCATCTGCTGAACGGCTCGAAAAATTAGGGATTGAAACGATAGGGGATTTAATCAATACATTTCCCTACCGACATGAAGATTTTAGATTGAAAGATTTGGCAGATACACCGCATAATGAACGGGTTACGATTGAAGGAAGGGTCGAAAGCGAGCCTTCCGTTCTTTTTTTAGGGAAAAACCGTTCACGCTTGCAAATAAGACTCCTTGCAGGTCCACATCTTGTCAAAGCGGTATTCTTCAATCAGCATTATTTAAAAGAACGACTATCTATTGGAATGGTTGTAACTGTGACAGGCAAATGGGATCGCGGCAGGCAAGTGATTAATGTAAGTAACTTCAGCGAGGGACCAAAAACGGACCATGCGGATTTTGAGCCTGTATACAGTTTGAAAAATGTTATGCATCAAAAGACATTCCGGAAATATATGAGAAGTGCTCTTGACTTATGTGTTAGTGAAATGGAGGAAGTATTACCGGCTTCCATCAGAGATTCCTATATGCTGCCATCCGTCAGTGAAGCATTGGAAATGGTTCATTTCCCGAAATCGCCGAATGATGTAAAACAAGCAAGAAGAAGATTCGTCTATGAGGAATTGCTTAAATTCCAATTGAAGATGATCGGGATGAAGAAAATACGGAAGGATGCTGAAAAAGGGACAGTCATCCACTATGATATAGACCGTTTGAAAGCATTTATTTCTTCATTGCCGTTCGAGTTAACCGGTGCACAAAAGAGAGTTGTCAATGAACTATGTGCAGAATTGAAAAGCTCAAGCCGGATGAATCGCCTTCTACAAGGGGATGTTGGATCCGGGAAGACTGTCGTTGCAGCGATTGCTCTATATGCCGCCATCACCGCAGGCTTCCAAGGCGCATTGATGGCCCCAACCGAAATCCTTGCTGAACAGCATGCCAATTCACTTTCTTCCTGGCTTGAGCCATTTGGAGTACGAGTCGCGTTTCTTTCAGGTTCCACAAAGGGGAAGGCAAGAAGACATATTTTGGAGAATTTAGCGAACGGGGAAATCGATCTTTTGATTGGTACCCATGCCCTTATTCAGCCGGATGTCAGTTTCTCCAAATTGGGTCTTGTCATTACGGACGAGCAGCATCGTTTCGGTGTCGAGCAACGCCGTGTCCTTAGGGAAAAAGGGCTGAATCCGGATGTGCTCTTCATGACAGCCACCCCTATCCCAAGAACTTTGGCGATCACGGCATTCGGTGAAATGGACCTTTCAATTTTGGATGAAATGCCCGCCGGGCGTAAACAAATCGAAACGTATTGGTTGAAAGAAGAGTCATTACTGCCCGTTTTAAGGAAGATGGAGAAAGAATTGCATGCAGGTCGCCAAGCTTATGTAATTTGTCCGCTCATAGAGGAATCGGACAAGCTTGATGTACAAAATGCAGTCGATGTCCATGCACAGCTTACCCAACATTTTGCCGGACGTTATACGGTCGGTCTCATGCACGGAAGACTTCATCCTGATGAGAAAGATGCGATCATGAGGGACTTCAGCGATGGGAAAATCAACTGCCTCGTATCAACAACTGTCGTCGAAGTCGGCGTGAACGTTCCGAATGCGACATTCATGCTCATTTACGATGCTACTCGTTTCGGATTAGCGCAACTTCACCAATTACGAGGAAGGGTCGGCAGGGGGGCCGATCAATCATACTGTGTCCTTCTTGCCGATCCGAAAAACGAGGAAGGAAAAGAACGAATGCAATCGATGACGGAAACGAACGACGGTTTCCTCCTCGCAGAAAAAGACCTCGAACTAAGAGGAGCGGGCGATTTCTTCGGTAAAAAGCAAAGCGGAATGCCTGAATTCAAGATGGCCGATCTCGTCCACGACTACCGCGCACTCGAAACCGCCCGTCAAGATGCTGAGAAAATGCTCTCATCCGACAGCTTCTGGACCTCTTCGGAATATAAAATTCTAAGAGAAGACTTGGAACAATCCGGTGCGCTTTCCCAAGAGCGGATGGATTGAATGAATAGATGTATTTTGAGTGTGAGTTTCTAATACGAATTTAAAAATGGAGCTGTCCAGGTAATCATCTGGACAGCTGTTTTTGTTCAGCGCTGCGTAAATGAGAAGTTTTTATTGATGAAGGAGAACTCTTTGCGAGAGAAGGAGAACTAATTAAGGAGAAAGGAGAACTCTTGACCTGGGTATGAGAATTTATCGTGGTAAAAGGAGAACTCCGAATGCCTAAACGAGAACTCCGAGCGAATTACCGAGAACTTTACTATGAAATTGGACAGCCGTTATACTAAAAAGTAAATATGAATAAGTGCAGCCATCAATAAATGGTTGCACTTATTTGAAAATGGAAGAGAATAAGATGCTGAAAGAATATAAACATGGATTTACAATACGGAAATCAGATAAAAAAAGAGAAATGACATATTATCAAAGTTTAATATTACATATGAACCAAAAGAATATACTTTTGATGATTCATTGAACTACGACTTAGACTTATTAAGCACCACGCCGAATATTGTTGAGCTTAATAAGGCATTAGAAGAAGTTATACCCTCTGTAAGCATTTTCACAATGGCAGACTTCACTTGAAGGACATTTCAGCAACCGTTCCCTTGACAGGGCGGATGTTTTTTATTTAGAGGGGGGCAAAACGTGAGTTCTTAATTTCCTTTTCATCATACGAAGTTCTGCGCTTCAATTATTAGACGTTGCATTTGAAAAAGAAAAACTGGCGCGAGTATATTCATTCGAACAACCCAGCCGCCGCAGGACTTCTCAGCAAAATGGGATATGATGAAAAAGAAAGGGTATCGATCAAATTGCGAAGGAAATGTTGAGTAAAGGGATGCTGATAGAGCTGATTGTCGAGGTGACAAGTCTTTCAATGGAAGCGATTGGCGAACTAAACGAAGAGTTGTAAAAAAGAGTGCCGGAAGCTGCTTCCAGGCACTTTTAATTAATAGGACTTTTATTTTTTTCTTCCGTTTTAATCGTTTTGATTTATCTAATGAAATAATAATGTTTGTAGAGTCCTAGTAAAACGATAATGATTTGAACAATGAGGATATCAATCATAAATAAAGAAAACACAATAATGATAAGGCGATTTTCTTTTACATACCCATTTTTTGTAGAAATCAATGTTGAACTATGATAATATACTGGTATTAGTACCAAGTGCTAATCCGGAAGGGTGAAACAATTGAGAGTGCCAAAAAGGGAGAGGCAGCGCCAGCTTGAGATGAGCCTCGAACAAAATCCTTTTCTGACAGATGAAGAATTGTCCAAGCAATTTAAAGTAAGCGTCCAGACGATTCGCTTAGATCGATTGGAATGTGGAATTCCGGAATTACGTGAACGATTGAAAACGGTAGCGGCACGAACGATGGATGCCGAGGTGAAATCCCTTCAATCCGATGAAGTCATCGGTGAAATCGTTGACATCGAGCTGGACAAACGGGCAATTTCCATATTCGATGTAACTGACGATCATGTCTTCCGAAGAAGCGGAATAGCTCGGGGCCATCATTTATTTGCGCAGGCAAACTCATTAGCCGTTGCAGTATTAGATGATGATCTTGCGTTGACAGTCACATCGACACTCAATTTTTTAAAGCCTGTTAGATCGGGTGATCGTGTAATTGCACGTGCTACTGTGGATAAAAATCGTTCAAATGAGAAAAGGACATTTGTCGATGTCGTTTCTACAGTTGAAAACGAAACAGTTTTCTCGGGTGAATTCCAGATGTACCAGACTACGAACCACAGTAGGAGTGAAGTAAAATGATTATTGCATTAGACGGAATGGGCGGAGACAACGCACCGGGTGAAATCATCGCAGGCGCTCTCCAAAGTCTAAATGAATTTGAAGATATACATATACATATTTATGGAAATGAAGAAGTGATGGCTCCGTATTTAAAAGAACATGATAGGTTAAAAGTGTTCCATTGTTCGGAGAAGATTGAACCAGATGATGAACCCGTTCGAGCTATCAGAAAGAAAAAAGATGCATCAATGGTGAGAATGGCACAAGCAGTAAAGGATGGAGAGGCCGATGCATGCGTTTCGGCCGGAAACACCGGTGCGCTTATGGCAGCGGGTCTATTCGTTGTTGGTCGTATAAAAGGTATTGACCGTCCTGCATTGTCACCAACACTTCCTACAATAGACGGTCAAGGTTTCGTCTTTTTGGATCTTGGCGCTAATGCCGATGCTAAACCGGTCCATTTACAGCAATACGGGATTATGGGCAGCATTTATGCCGAAAAAGTCCGTGGCATTCAAAAACCACGTGTCGGACTATTGAATATTGGTACCGAAGAAGGCAAAGGAAATGAATTGACGAAAGCCGCATTCGATCTACTTGCCGAGGCGCCGATTAATTTTGTCGGTAATGTGGAATCAAGGGATTTATTAAGTGGAGTGGCAGACGTCGTTGTTACAGACGGTTTTACAGGAAATATGGTGCTGAAGACCATCGAGGGCACAGCCGGCAGCTTCTTCACGATGTTGAAGGAAGTTTACAGCGCTTCATTGAAATCAAAACTGTCCGCTGCAATGGTCAAGGATGGCTTGCGGGGATTAAAAAAGAAGATGGATTACACGGAGTATGGGGGAGCGGGTCTTTTCGGCTTGAATTCTCCTGTCATTAAGGCACATGGTTCGTCCAATGCTAATGCCGTTTTAAATGCAATTAGACAAGCAAGAACAATGGTTAAATACGATGTCTGTGGAACAATTGGAAGGACAGTTGGAAAGGTGGAGGCGGAATGACGAAAATAGCGTTTATTTTCCCGGGTCAAGGTTCACAATCCGTAGGAATGGGAGAAGAGCTTTTCAACAGTGGTGGAAATTTCCTTGAACGCGCTGATGAAGTATTGCAATTCGGTTTAAGTAAGTTGATTACAGAAGGACCTCAAGAGGAGCTGACATTAACGTATAATGCGCAGCCCGCACTTTTGACAGTAGGAGCAATGATCGCTTCGAAGCTTGTTGAAGGCGGCATTACACCTGACTATACGGCAGGACACAGTCTTGGTGAATATACGGCACTTGTTGCTTCAGGAGTTCTATCATTCGAAGATGGAGTTTCAGTTGTCCATCAACGCGGACTCTTCATGAATGATGCGGTTCCTGCTGGTGAAGGTGCAATGGCAGCCATTCTTGGACTTGACGGAGAGAAACTTCAAGAGGTGACAGAAACCATAACAGCAGAAGGAACGCCTGTTCAACCTGCCAACCTAAATTGCCCAGGGCAAATTGTCATTTCTGGCACAAAAGCTGGCGTTGAAAAAGCTTGTGTGGAACTAAAAGAAGCAGGAGCGAAAAGAGCGATCCCACTAGATGTGAGTGGACCATTCCATTCTTCTCTTATGAAGCCTGCAGCAGAACGTTTGAAAAATGCTTTGGATGAAGTTGAGATGAAAGACGCTTCTATCCCGGTCGTAGCGAATGTAAATGCAGAAACTGTTTCTGATCGTGAAGAAATCAAGCAGTTGTTAGTCGAACAACTTTATTCTCCAGTTCGGTGGGAAGATTCTGTCCGTGAACTGATCAACCTTGGAGTTACGCATTTCATCGAATGTGGTCCAGGAAAAGTACTTAGTGGCCTTGTAAAGAAAATCGATCGATCTGTTACAGTGCTACCAGTCTATGACGAAGAGACATTTCAGGCAGTCATCGATGCAGCGAAAGGGTGGGATTAAGATGGGAAGATTTGAAGGAAAAACGGCGATTGTCACTGGTGCTTCAAGAGGAATCGGCCGTGAGATTGCTATATTATTAGGCCGCGAAGGAGCTCGAGTGGCCGTCAATTACAGTGGTAGCCGAGAGAAAGCCGAAGAAGTCGTCCAACTGATCAAGGATTCGGGTAGCGATGCATTTGCAATCCAAGCGAACGTTTCAGATGCTGATCAAGTGAAACAAATGATTGACGCAACAATGGAAAACTTCGGTTCAATCGACTTCCTCGTTAACAATGCTGGCATCACAAGAGACAACCTCTTAATGCGCATGAAAGAGGACGAATGGGATGATGTAATTGACATCAACTTGAAAGGTGTCTTCCTTTGCACAAAGGCTGTCACTCGCCAAATGATGAAACAACGTGCAGGGAAAATCGTCAACCTCGCATCAATCGTCGGAGTAATCGGCAATCCAGGACAAGCGAACTATGTTGCAGCAAAAGCAGGCGTCATTGGTTTAACAAAGACAACAGCAAGAGAATTGGCAACCCGCAATATCACTGTCAACGCTGTAGCTCCAGGTTTTATAACAACCGACATGACAGACTCTCTTCCTGAAGAAGTAAAAGAGCAAATGTTAGGCTCCATTCCTTTAGGCAAACTAGGCTCAGCCGAAGACGTAGCTGGAGCTGTAGCTTTCCTATTATCCAACGATGCAAACTATATAACAGGACAAACTATTCATGTTGACGGTGGTATGGTAATGTAATAACCTGTACAGGTTAAACTAATGTTTTGTACCTGGAACTTCCGTTGCTCGAAGTGGAAGGCGGTGACTCCTGCGGGAATAGCATGAGCTGAAGACCCCGCAACGAAGCGAAGCGTAGTGAGGAGGCTGAAGCCATGCCCGCGGAAAGCGTCCGCCTGCAACGCAGAGCAACTTTTGCTGATTTTCCATTGAGGGGAGGTGAATGTTTTGTCAGTACTTGAACGCGTAACGAAAGTAGTTGTCGACCGTCTTGGTGTCGATGAAAGCGAAGTAAAACCTGAAGCTTCTTTCAAAGACGATCTTGGCGCAGACTCTTTGGATGTCGTTGAGCTTGTTATGGAATTAGAAGATGAATTCGATATGGAAATTTCCGACGACGATGCTGAAAAGATCGGAACAGTCGGTGACGCTGTTAAATATATCGAAGAAAAAGTAAACTAATTTACTTTATTCGTAAAACCGAAAAAATGGGCTCATTAATACTTCAACTAATATGAATGAATTACCATCGAGATGCTTTCTTCCTTTCTTAAACCAAGAAAAGGAACGGAAGTATCTCTTTTCGGTTTTGCATGTAAGGCACGAACCATGTAAAATTAAGAGAACTACGAAGTGAAAGGCAGAATCGCGATGAACAATAAACAGAAATACAAATATGCCTCCTCGCTACTTCCAGTCGAAGTGAGAAGAAAATTTAAAGGGCTCCAAGATCGACTTTCCATCCAATTTAAAGATGAGTCACTCCTTTATAACGCATTTACACATTCTTCCTATGTAAATGAACATCGTCGTAAAAATTTCTCGGACAACGAAAGACTTGAATTCTTAGGCGATGCTGTATTGGAGTTAGGCGTTTCCCGTTTTCTTTTTGCCACCGAACCGGATATGAGCGAAGGCGAGCTGACAAAACTTAGAGCGGCAATTGTCTGTGAGCCCTCACTGGTGAAATTCTCAAATGAACTTGATTTCGGGGACTTTATCTTATTAGGCAAAGGGGAAGAACAAACAGGTGGTAGAACGCGTCCAGCCTTGTTAGCTGACGTTTTTGAAGCGTTCATCGGGGCATTATTTTTAGATCAAGGAATGGAATCAGTGACTACATTCCTGGAACAAGTAGTTTTTCCGAAAATTGGAGACGGTGCTTTTTCGCATGTGATGGATTATAAGAGTCGCCTACAGGAGATTGTTCAACAAACCAATCATGGCAACCTGAATTACGAGATTGTTGAAGAGAAGGGTCCTGCGCATGCGAAAAAGTTTGTCACCGTCGTTAGATTGGAAAATCGTGAATTAGGGACAGGTATTGGAAGGTCGAAAAAAGAAGCCGAGCAGGATGCGGCCCGTCAAGCCATTCAAGTATTAAAAGGCATTGAGGCCGAAGGAGAGAACTGATTGTGTTTCTAAAAAGAGTAGAGATTATAGGATTTAAATCATTCGCCGAGCGGATTGGGATTGATTTTGTACCGGGCGTCACCGCTATCGTCGGACCGAATGGCAGTGGGAAAAGCAATATCACTGATGCAATCCGTTGGGTGCTTGGTGAACAATCGGCAAAATCCCTTCGGGGTGCGAAAATGGAAGATGTCATTTTTGCGGGTAGTGATTCAAGGAAGCCGCTGAATTATGCGGAAGTTACGTTGATCCTTGATAACACAAACGGCCTTTTTCCGCTGGATTACACGGAAATTAGTGTAAGCCGACGCGTTTTTCGCTCGGGTGAAAGTAATTATTTATTGAACGGTCAGCAATGCAGACTAAAAGATATTAACGATGTCTTCATGGATTCAGGTTTGGGAAAAGAAGCTTTTTCAATCATTTCCCAAGGCCGGGTAGATGAAATTCTGAATAGCCGTCCGGAAGACAGAAGGAGTATTTTTGACGAAGCTGCAGGTGTTTTGAAGTATAAGACAAGGAAGCGGAAAGCTGAACATAAGCTCTTTGAAACTGAAGATAATTTAGATCGTGTTCTTGATATATTAAAAGAACTCGATAATCGAATTGGGCCACTTGAAAAAAATGCGAAGGCAGCCGAAAAACACGGGGTTTTGTCCTCGGAAATCAGGGAAGCTGATGTCCGTCTCCTGAATTTTGATGGTGCGATTTTACGGGATGAAATTATTACGAAGACAAAATCACTGGAAGAGAAACGAGTCCAACGTGAAGGTTTTGAAAAAGAAATCGCAAATGCCGAGCAACAGTCCAATTTATTAAAATCCCAATTGGCGGAAACGGATCGGAAAATTGAAATGCTCCAAAAACAATTGGTTGAAATAAGCGCCGAAACCGAGAGATGGGAAGGACGCCGACTATTAACTCTCGAAAAACAAAGGAACACAAAAGAACATATCAACCGCATAAACAATGAATTAGGGATTGCTCAAAAGGATAAAGAAGATATCATCGTTAAGATAGCTGCGATGAATGAGAAAATGGAAATTACTTCTTCAGATTTAAATAAGATACAAATTGAAATGAATGAGATTTCCCAAATTCTGAAAAGATCCGTTAAAGAAACCGAAGAAGAAATCAATGAGCTGAAATCGTCTTATATCGATCTTTTAAATGAAGAAGCGACAGTGAGAAACGATTTGAAACATATCGATGAACGTTTGCAGGGGGAGAAGTCCTCTGCGGAAAGAATTGTTGAACAAACAACAGTCTTAAATCGTAAACTTAATGAGTTGATCGAAAAACGATCAGATCTATTGACCATTAAAGCTTCATTGAATGAAAAAATAGCTCAAGCTGAAGCTGCATACAACAATTCTAATGGACTTTTACAGGAATCTGAAAATGATTTGAGAAACCAACAGCAATTCATGCAAACTGCAATGAACAAGCAATCTGAAATGCAAGGAAGATTGCGTGCACTTAAAAGTTTGGAGGCTGACTTTTCAGGTTTCTATTCCGGCGTTAGGGCAGTGTTAGTCGCAAATAAAGAAGGTCAATTACCCGGAGTGGATGGGGCAGTCGCGGAACTTATCAGTGTAGATGATCCGTACATCAAAGCTGTTGAGACTGCTTTAGGTGGTGCCATGCAGCATATCGTAACGGCATCCGAAGCTGAAGCACGAAATGCTATTGGTTATTTGAAAAAGAAAAATGCGGGTCGTGCAACATTCTTACCTCGAGACGTTATAAAATCGAGAAAAATTGCACCTGCATCTATTCGTATTGTTGAGAGGCACCCTGAATTCATTGGAACAGCAGATCAACTTGTGAAAACAGAACCTGTATTTACAGCCATCATTGAAAATCTTTTAGGCATGACGTTAGTCGCGAAGACATTATCAGGTGCATCGGCCATTGCAAAAACATTAGGATACAAGTTTAGGATAGTTACCCTTGACGGGGATGTGGTCAACGCTGGTGGTTCCCTGACAGGTGGTGGTGCAAAGGGACAATCAACTGTGTTTTCACGGAAAGCTGAATTGGAAGCACTAATTTCACAGCTTGAAAGAATGGAAGCTTCCATAAAAACTGCAACGATAAAAATGGGCGAATCCAAAATGACAGTTGCGCAGCATATGCACGATGCTGAAAAATTCCGCAAACAGTTAGAGGGTATCCGTGAAGAAATGTCTTCAATCGATTCTAATATTCGAGAACTGGATGTTGAAGTCAGAACAATCGAATCAGAAATTTTCATTGCTGAAAAAGGAAGGGCTGGTTCGGAAAATCTTGGTTCCGAGTTAACAAAGCGAAAAACCGAATTGATTGAAAAACATATCTCGATTAAAACTTCACTTGAGTCGACACAAAAGGAAGTAGAAACATTAGAGCGGTTGGCCTCCGATAGACGGAACGAAGAAGCTGCTCTCATAGCAAGAAATGGAGAACTACGGGAAAAGGCCGCAATATTTCGGGAGCAAAAAGGACATCAGCAGTCCTTGATGGAAGAAATGAACAGGACGCTTGCCCAATTAGATCAAAGAATCTCTACCCTTGTTGCTGAGCAACTTCTTTATTCTGAGGATGAAAATGGCATCGAACTGTCACCGGAAGAGATATCTTCACGAATAGAGAAATCCACAATGGAAAAAGCGACGATTGAACAAACATTGTCGAATGAAAGGACAACAAGGAATCGACTTTCAGACGGCTTAAAACAGCAAGAGGATTCATTGAAAAGTTTGCGTACCGAGGAAAATAAAGCTGTTTCTGCATTTAATGAAATAAATGTGGCCGTTTCACGTCTTGAAGTAAAATATGAATCTATCACAAACCGGTTATTGGATGAGTATGGGCTGTACCCTGACTTTGATTACGGTGAAGATTTTAATGTGGAAATGACAAGGAATCGTGTTGAGCAACTAAAGAGTGAACTGGATTCGATAGGTTCAGTGAACCCAGGTGCTATTCAAGAGTTCCAGGAAGTATCTGAACGTCATGCATTTTTAACAGAGCAACGGAATGATCTTTTGGAGGCCAAAAATACGTTAAACGCAGCAATGTCAGAAATGGATCAAGAAATGGAAATGCGATTCGGTACAACATTTAATGCAGTTAGAAATCGGTTCCATTCTGTATTCAAGGAGATGTTCGGTGGAGGGGATGCGGATTTGATCCTTACGCAACCAGATAACTTGCTGGAAACGGGAGTTGAAATCGTTGCAAGACCCCCTGGTAAGAAGCTTCAGAACCTTAGTCTTTTATCGGGAGGAGAACGTGCCCTTACTGCGATTACTTTACTGTTTTCCATCATCGAAGTGCGTCCAGTCCCGTTCTGTATTTTGGACGAAGTTGAAGCGGCACTCGACGAAGCAAATGTCATCCGTTACAGTAAGTACTTGAAGAAGTTCTCTAACAATACTCAATTCATCGTTATCACCCATCGAAAGGGTACAATGGAAGGTGCGGATGTCCTTTACGGTGTGACAATGCAGGAATCTGGCGTCTCAAAATTGATTTCAGTACAATTGTCTGAAGTGCCTGCCGAAATAGTAGGGTAGACAAGTTGAAAAGGAGAGAGTGGATTGTCATTTTTTAAGAAACTGAAAGAGAAGATTACTGGAACAAACGAAGCTGTAACAGAGAAATTCAAAGATGGGCTTACGAAGACCCGTGATTCATTCACATCTAAAGTCAATGATCTTGTAGCCCGCTTCCGTGAAGTGGACGAGGAGTTTTTTGAAGAGTTAGAGGAACTTTTATTGCAAGCTGACGTTGGCGTTGAAACAGTGATGGAACTTGTTGATCAGCTAAGATGGGAAGTTAAACGTAAAAACATTAAAACTACAGATGGTATTCAATCGGTCATTTCCGAAAAGTTGGTGGAAATCTACAAAGCTGGCGAGGAACTTGATACTGAGCTGAATATGCAAGATGAGTTGACAGTTATCTTAATGGTCGGTGTCAACGGAGTCGGGAAAACAACAACGATCGGTAAACTTGCAGCCCGTCTGAAAGAAGAAGGAAAAACAGTAATGCTTGCGGCGGGGGACACATTCCGTGCCGGCGCGATTGACCAACTTGTAGTTTGGGGCGAACGGGTCGGTGTGGAAGTAATCCGTCAATCGGAAGGATCTGACCCAGCGGCAGTCATGTATGATGCAATTCGTGCGGCGAAAAATCGTAAGGTAGATGTCCTCATATGTGACACGGCCGGCCGTTTGCAAAACAAAGTGAACTTGATGAATGAATTGGAAAAAGTTCACCGGGTGATCGGTAAGGAGATTGAAGGAGCACCGCATGAAGTCCTGCTTGCGCTCGATGCAACGACTGGACAAAATGCTTTGATTCAAGCGCAGACTTTTAAAGAAGCAACTAATGTAACTGGTATCGTTTTAACGAAGTTGGACGGTACAGCCAAGGGTGGGATCGTTTTGGCGATTCGCAATAAGCTGAATATCCCTGTTAAATTCGTAGGACTTGGTGAGGGAATGGATGATTTACAACCATTCGATCCTGAGAAATATGTATATGGACTTTTCGCAGAAGGATTGGAAAAAGAAGCGGAGGAATAAGTGTACAATCTCCTTCCGCTTATACTTTATCAAGTAAATTCACTTGACAGTTCATGCGAGGAATATTAAGATGGGCAGAGGGGGCGGGGCGGGATGCTTGAAAAAACGACACGCGTTAACTTCCTCTATGATTTCTATCAGACTTTGTTGACCGATAAGCAGCGTGTTTACATGCAGCTCTACTATCTTGATGATCTTTCACTTGGTGAAATTGCCGAGGAATACGGGGTGTCAAGGCAAGCGGTCTACGACAATGTCCGAAGAACGGAAGCTATGCTCGAAGACTATGAAAATAAATTGAATCTTTTTTCGAAATTCCAAAAAAGGATGGAGCTTGTCGATGAACTTGAACAGCTTGTGGCTGATTGTAGTTCATCCGAAAAAGTGCGGAACTTGTTGAACGCACTGAAAGAACATGACTAAAAAGAACATGAGTAGGGGGCTCTATGCATGGCATTTGAAGGTTTGGCCCAGCGCCTGCAAGGGACGCTTCAGAAAATAAAGGGCAAAGGTAAAATCAGTGAGGCAGACGTCAAGGAAATGATGCGTGAAGTGCGATTCGCACTAATCGAAGCTGACGTCAACTTGAAAGTCGTTAAGGAATTTGTAAAAACAGTGAGTGAGCGGGCAGTCGGTCAAGATGTCATGAAGAGTTTGACACCTGGCCAACAAGTCGTGAAAATCGTTAAAGATGAATTGACGAATCTAATGGGTGGAGAACAGAATCCTATCCAATTCGCGAGGAAATCTCCAACCGTTATCATGATGGTCGGTTTGCAAGGTGCTGGTAAAACGACGACTACTGGAAAACTTGCGACAGTTCTTCGTAAACGTCATAATAAAAAACCATTATTAGTTGCTGCGGACGTCTACCGTCCTGCTGCAATCCAGCAACTACAAACGTTAGGCAAACAATTGACGCTTCCTGTCTTTTCATTAGGAACTGACGTGTCTCCAGTTGAAATCGCACGTCAAGCACTTGAAGAAGCTGCGAAAGAACATCATGATGTCGTCATCATTGATACAGCGGGACGTTTGCATGTCGATGAGAAACTGATGCAAGAGCTTAAGGATATTCAGGCTCTCAGCAAACCCGACGAAGTATTCCTTGTTGTAGATGCGATGACTGGACAAGACGCAGTCAATGTCGCTAAATCCTTTGATGAAACATTAGGCATTACTGGTGTCGTTTTAACTAAATTAGACGGCGACACTCGTGGTGGAGCTGCATTATCCATCCGTTCCGTTACTCAAAAACCAATTAAATTCGTCGGTATGGGTGAAAAGATGGATGCCCTTGAACCATTCCATCCCGAGCGTATGGCATCCCGAATTTTAGGGATGGGCGATGTTATGTCTCTTATTGAAAAGGCTCAGGAAAGCGTTGACGAGGAGAAAGCGAAAGAACTTGAACAGAAGTTCCGCACGCAAACCTTCACACTCGATGACTTTTTGGACCAACTTCAACAAGTGAAAAAAATGGGGCCTCTCGACGAGATTCTAAAAATGATGCCAGGTTTCAATAAAATCAAAGGTCTCGAAAACGCCCAAGTAGACGAAAGTCAAATGGGACGCGTTGAGGCTGTCATTCGATCTATGACAACGGCGGAGAGAACAACTCCAGAAATCATCAACGCAAACAGAAAGAAAAGAATTGCAAAAGGGTCAGGAACCTCCATACAGGAAGTGAATCGACTTTTGAAGCAATTTGAAGACATGAAGAAAATGGTCAAACAAATGACCAACATGCAACAAAAGGGCAAAAAGAAAATGAAAATGCCAGGATTCGACTCTTTCTTTAGATAATTTCTTGTTAGTGTTAAAAGGAAGTTCCGTTGATTGTAGCGTAAGGCGGCGACTCCTGCCGGAATAGCATGAGCTGAAGGCCCCGCAACGTAGCAACGCGGAGTGAGGAGACTGAAGCCATGCCGGCGGAAAGCGTCCGCCTGAAGCGGAAATCAACACTATTTTTAGGTGTTAAGAAAAAACACTTTACAAACATGAAAAACCTTGATAATATACTATCTTGTGTGAAACTATTCGGAGGTGCAAGAAAAAATGTCAGTAAAAATTCGTCTTAAACGTATGGGAGCAAAGAAAACTCCTTTCTATCGTATTGTAGTAGCAGATTCACGTTCACCACGTGATGGCCGTCAAATCGAAACAGTTGGTACTTACAACCCGCTTACAAAACCTGCGGAAGTAAAAATCGACGAAGAATTGGCTCTTAAATGGCTACAAAACGGTGCTAAACCATCTGATACAGTTCGTAACCTGTTCTCAGAGCAAGGCATCATGGAGAAATTCCATAACGCTAAATACGGTAAATAATCAGGAGGGTGGACATGAAGCAGCTGATTGAAACGATTGTCAAACCTTTAGTCGATCATCCCGGAGATGTGCAGGTCGATAAAGATGAACAACATCATCGAGTCACTTACAAACTTTCCGTCAATCCCGAAGATATGGGAAAAGTGATCGGAAAGCAGGGACGTGTTGCGAAAGCGATACGAACTATTGTTTACTCAGCAGCAGGCAGTCACCACGGTAAGAAAGTTTACCTTGATATCATTGACTGATTGAAAGCGAAAGCAAAAGATCAGACTAAACTACAGGCTCATCGGAACCTTTCCGAAAACCTGTGCAAAAGGAGGGAGCTCATGTTCCCTCCTTTTTTGTCTATTAATGAAACAAAAGGAAGGTGTATTGCATGCAATGGTTCAATGTTGGAAAAATCGTCAACACACATGGAATTCAAGGTGAAGTCAGAGTCATTTCCCGTACTGATTTTCCTGAGGAAAGATACGCAATTGGGAATGAACTTTCTCTGTTCATGCCAAATGAAAAAAAACCAATCAAGCTGATTGTTGCAAGTCATCGCCGCCATAAAAACTTCGACCTTCTCTCATTTGAAGGTCATATCAATATCAATGACGTTGAAAAATACAGGGACGGTATTCTTAAAGTCTCTGAAAAGCAACTTGGGGATCTTGAAGAAGGGGAATTCTACTACCACGAAATTGTCGGCTGCACGGTTTATACAAATGAAGGCGAAGAGCTTGGCGAAGTGACGGAGATCATAGAAACGGGTGCCAATGATGTATGGACGGTCACGCCGAAAACAGGAAAGCCGCATTACATCCCTTATATCGATGATGTTGTCTTAGAGGTGGATGTCGAACAAAAACGTATCGTCATTGAACCAATGGAAGGACTTCTTTCATGATGAAAATAGATGTCCTCTCATTATTTCCAGAAATGTTCGAAGGAGTCCTGCATTCTTCCATCATGAAAAAAGCACAGGAAAACGAAGCGGTTTCCTTCAAAGTGACCGATTTCAGGGACTTCTCAGGCAACAAGCATCATAAAGTAGACGATTATCCATACGGCGGCGGAGCTGGAATGGTATTAAAGCCTGAACCACTATTCGCTGCAGTCGAATCACTCGCTCTCGACGAATCGAAAAAGCCGCGAGTCATCCTGATGTGCCCTCAAGGCGCCACATTCAATCAGCAAAAGGCTGAGGAGCTTTCAAGGGAAGAACATCTTGTGTTCCTATGCGGACATTACGAAGGCTACGACGAGCGCATACGCGAGCATCTCGTCACAGACGAAATCTCACTTGGCGATTTCGTCCTAACCGGCGGTGAAATCGCCTCAATGGCAATCATCGACAGCGTCGTAAGACTTCTTCCAAACGTGTTAGGCAACACAGATTCGCCTGTCCATGATTCTTTCTCAACTGGACTTCTTGAGCATCCTCAATACACAAGACCAGCAGATTTCAGAGGAATGAAAGTCCCGGACGTCCTCCTATCAGGAAATCATGCCGAAATCGAAAAATGGCGGCAAGAACAGTCATTAAAACGAACATTCGAGCGAAGAAAAGACCTTTTGGCTGATGCGCCATTGACGGAACATCAACAAAAGTACTTAAAACAATTAAATGAGGAAGAAAATCAATAATGGCCTACAATATACGCATAATTGTCGCCAAAAACGCATAAATCTCACCAGACACGCATAAAACTTATTTATGCGTGTTTCAACGGATTTATGCGTATCTGGCACGATTTATGCGCATTTCACCGACTTTATGCGTGATTTGCTTTGATACATCCTTTATTATAAGGTATATCCGTTGATTGGAGCGTAGGCCGGCGACTCCTGCGGGAATAGCATGAGCCGAAGACCCCGCAGGAGCGAAGCGACGAGGAGGCTAAGGCCATGCCCGCGGAAAGCGCCGGCCGCAGCGGAAATCAACCCTATGCTAACTTAATTAAAGCCTTGCACAAGCCATTCTAATATGTTATTATTTACTACGTACTTCTATAGAAAGTACATACTGACTGGTGTTCCGCTGCAAACGTAACAAGTGCAAGAGCATCTGTGAATAAGGAGAGAAAAACATGCAAAACATTATTGCAGAAGTAACAAAAGACCAACTTCGTACAGATCATCCTGATTTCCGTCCTGGGGACACTGTCCGCTTGCACGTGAAAATCGTTGAGGGTACACGTGAGCGTATCCAACTTTTCGAAGGTGTTGTCATCAAACGTCGTGGAGGCGGAATCAGCGAAACTTTCACAGTTCGTAAAATCTCCAACGGTGTAGGTGTTGAACGTACATTCCCTGTACACACACCAAAAATCGCTAAACTTGAAGTGACTCGTCGTGGTAAAGTACGTCGTGCGAAATTGTACTACCTTCGCAATCTACGCGGAAAAGCTGCACGTATCAAAGAAATCCGATAATAGTAAAACGGCGGGGATCGTGTCTCCATCGTTTTGTAAAGCAAAAGGAGGCCAGAAAAAATGGCCTCCTTTCTTTTTGCTTCAATGCTAAATAGACGGTACAATAGTAATAGTAGTTTGGCGGGAGGCTTTGGAGATGAATGAGGAAAAGAAGAAAAATGAAACTTGGGAATGGATTAAGGCACTTTTGATCGCGTTCGGGTTGGCAGCGGTCATTCGAATATTTCTATTTACACCAATCGTAGTAGATGGTATCTCAATGATGCCGACACTTGAGCATGGAGATAAAATGATCGTCAACAAAATCGGATACACACTTGGTGAACCCGACCGTTTCGATATAGTCGTCTTCCACGCCCCTGAAAAAAAGGATTACATTAAAAGGGTAATCGGACTTCCCGGAGATGAGGTTGAATACCGGGACGATATTTTATATATCAATGGTGTACCACAAGAAGAACCGTATCTTGATCAATACAAGGCAGAAGTCACGGACGGCCCATTAACTGAAGACTTTACACTTGAAGAGAAAATTGATAGTCAGACTGTGCCAGTTGGCCATGTATTCGTAATGGGAGATAATCGCCGGAAAAGTAAGGATTCAAGACATATCGGAGCGGTTCCTATTGATGAAATTATAGGAAGTACAAAATTTGTATTTTGGCCAATCGCAGACTTTGGATTGGTGGAGTAAAGAAAGGGGTTGAGTACATTGACGATTCAATGGTTTCCCGGCCATATGGCCAAAGCAAGACGTGAAGTGACGGAACAATTGAAACTTGTCGATATCGTATTTGAGTTGATAGACGCCAGATTACCCCTTTCATCAAGAAATCCAATGATTGACGAGGTTATTCAACAAAAACCGAGATTATTAATATTGAATAAAATGGATCTTGCAGATGAAAAAGAGACAGATCGCTGGATTAAACACTTTGAAGCAGAAGGTATTCGGGCGGTTGCTATAAATTCATTTGAGGGGAAAGGCCTACAAACCGTGACGAAGGCGGCAAAGGAGATTCTTGCGCCAAAAATTGAGCGCATGAAAAAAAGAGGTATTCGACCTGGAGCGATCCGTGCAATGATTGTCGGTATCCCGAATGTTGGTAAATCAACGCTTATCAACCGCTTGGCAAAGAAAAACATAGCTAAAACGGGTAATAAACCAGGTGTAACAAAAGCACAGCAATGGATCAAGTTTGAAAAAGAACTTGAATTATTGGATACCCCGGGGATCCTTTGGCCGAAATTTGAAGATCAGTCGGTTGGATACAAACTTGCTTTAACAGGTGCGATTAAAGATACAGTTGTAAACATGGAAAATCTTGCTGTCTTTGGTCTGCGTTTCCTGGAAACGCATTATCCAGATCGACTTGAAAAACGATATGGCATTATAACTGTTGGAGACGACATCCAAGCAGTGTTCAATAAGATAGGCGAGTCCCGCAAAGCATATACTCAAGGCGGGGAAATTGATTATGACAAAGTAGCTGACATGATCGTGCAGGATATACGCAGCGAACTGTTAGGCAAGTTGACATTCGATTTTACAGACGAGTAAAAAGAGGGAATGGTCGATAACGTTACGGAATAGTTCCGTGACAATCGGCCTTTTTCTATTAATAGCGATAAATGTAGCCTTGATATAACCGATAAAAAGATAAGGCGATATACATATAGAAGGTGAAAAAATATGAAAACGATAAAAGAAATCTCCGAACGATTAAAAGAAACAGACATTCCTCAACAATGGATGAGAGAACTTGAGGCCGATCATCGAATCGGTGTGAGAACAGAATTGGAACGCTGGTACCGAAACTTTGAGAAGAAACAGCAATTGAAAAAAATGTTGCAAGAAAAAATCGGTTTTGATGGGAGTTTTAAAGAATCTAACAAAGATCTGATTGCGGGTGTGGATGAGGCGGGGCGAGGGCCATTGGCAGGCCCAGTTGTTTGCGCCGCTGTTATTTTGCCTGCCGACGTCGACTGTCTATTAGGTCTTGATGATTCCAAAAAGACTACAAAGCAGGAAAGGAATCGTCTTGCAACCTTGATAAAAGAGATTGCAGTTAGTTATTCAATACATATTCAAGCAGTGGAACGAATAGATGCGGTGAATATTTATGCAGCTACAAGGGAATCGATGGAGAAAGCCGTAAATAATTTATCTGTTTCCCCATCAATTGTTTTGGCGGACGCAATGGCGTTAGATGTTAACTGCCGTTCCGTGTCAATTATTAAAGGAGATGCAAAAAGTCTTGCGATTGCAGCAGCATCCATTTTAGCCAAGACTACAAGGGATGATTTGATGGACGAGCTTGATGCAAGCTACCCAATGTATCAATTTAAAAAAAATGCTGGGTACGGCACATCAGAGCACCTAAATGCACTCCGTATTCATGGGCCCTGTGCACAGCATAGAAAAACTTTTGAGCCCGTTAAATCGATTTTGGAAGGTGTGATAGAAGGGTGAGTCATCCATCGATTCAAAGATTGATGAACCAGACAGTTACCACGACTTCAAATAGACCATCTTTACATGAAGGTCAAATATTTCATGGACAGGTCAAACAACTTTACAAAGGGGAAATGGCAGAAGTTCAAATTGGAAACCAGAAATTGATGGCCAGGTTAGAAGTACCTTTGAAGGCGGGCGATTCATATTTCTTCCAAGTAAAATCTATTGAACCGGAACTGCAATTAAAAATTATAACAGGCCCTTTAAATGCAACGGATACAAAGGCCAAACAACTGATGAATTTAATGGAGTCAATGCAACTTCCCAAACACACGGAAATGCAAACATTGTTGAACGTTTTTCTGGATTGGAAATTACCTATATCCCGTGAAAATCTCATCGTTGCGGCTCAGATGCTGAAATCAGCACCTCCCAATAGTCAAGAGGAAGCACTCCGCTCTATTCAGCGAATTATTGAATTGAAATTGCCGTTAAGTGATTTAAACTTTAAGACCTTTTTCGGAATAGAAACAAAAGAAGGGATTCACGGTGTTTTAGATTTGCTTAGAACCTCATTAGTGTATGACTTGGACCTACCCGCACAGCAAAAAGAAGGGATTCTAAAGACGTTAGACCAACTTAGACATAATTCCAATTCCATAGTAGAACAATCGATAAATGGAAATGTAATGAAAGAAGTTATTCAAAAATTAGTAAATACGATGGGTTTGAATTACGAAGCTGAATTGATACAAAAGGAACCCAATTTAAAAAAGATTAGAGATATGTTAAAACCTCAATTGGTTGCCTTGTTGAACGATCCAGTGATTTCTCCAGCATTAAGGGAAGCCGGAGAATTGACATTGGCACGCATGAACGGTTCACTTCTGCATTCCGGAGAAACGGGTATGAACCAACAGATTATCATGCAACTCCCACTTGAGTTTTTAGGAAAACGAATTGATGCACAACTGCAATGGAATGGAAGAATGAAAGACGATGGAAAAATAGATCCGGAGTACGCAAGGGTTATGTTTTACCTCGACTTGGAATCAATTAAGAAAACTGTAATTGATATGCAAGTACAAAATAAAGTTGTGACTGTCACAATTTTCAATGATGATGAAAGGTTAAAAGTTATTGGAAGCTTCTTTCAGGATACGTTGAAGAGTGGACTTGAATCGGTGGACTATAAATTGTCCGGTGTCTCTTTTAAAAAACTTACAAAAGAAAAATCCTTAAAAAAGATTCAATCAACAACAGATTTTAAAGGAGTTGACCTTCGAATATGACGGAAAATAAGGATATGAGAAAAGATGCAATTGCACTTTCGTATAATCCAGACGTCGCAGAGGCACCCAAAATCATTGCGAAGGGCAAAGGTTTGATAGCTCAAAACATTATTGAAACGGCAAAAGAGCATAACATTCCGATACAGGAAGATGCCAGTTTGGTTGAGTTGATGGGGCAACTTAATGTGAATGAAACGATTCCAGAACAGCTATATCAAGCTGTAGCCGAGGTGTTTGCCTATATTTACCACATTGATAGAAACCATGGTATAACAAAGGGATCTATCGAGAAATGACGAACCCTGTCAAAAAATGCGGAAAAAAAGCATACAAATGTGGACATTATTTTACATCTTTACTACAATGGATACGGCAGTAAATTATGAGCTACAAGTTCGAATGGAGGATGTAAGATGAATATCCATGAATATCAAGGTAAGCAGCTGCTTAGAGATTATGGCGTTGCTGTTTCAAACGGTCGGGTTGCATTCTCACCCGATGAGGCCGTAAAAGCGGCGAAAGAGCTCGGAACTGATGTTATCGTCGTCAAAGCACAAATCCATGCTGGCGGGCGTGGTAAAGCGGGCGGCGTTAAAATCGCTAAAAATCTTGATGAAGTGCGTGAATACGCAAAAGAGCTTCTTGGTAAAACTCTTGTGACCCATCAAACAGGTCCTGAAGGTAAAGAAGTTAAAAGGCTTCTTATCGAAGAAGGATCCGATATTAAAAAAGAATACTACATTGGCCTCGTAGTTGACCGCGCTACGGATCGTATTACTCTAATGGGATCTGAAGAAGGCGGAATGGACATCGAAGAAGTGGCGGAAGAAACACCGGAAAAAATCTTTAAAGAAGTTATCGATCCAATCGTCGGCTTGACAGGTTTCCAAGCAAGACGTATGGCATTCAACATGAACATCCCAACAAAACTTGTCAATAAGGCAGCGAAATTCATGCTTGGCCTTTATCAAGTATTTGTTGAAAAAGACGCTTCAATCGTAGAAATCAATCCACTTGTTGTAACAGGTGATGATGATGTACTGGCGCTTGATGCAAAGTTCAACTTTGACGAGAACGCATTATATCGTCATAAAGACATTGTCGAATTACGCGATTTCGATGAAGAAGACCCGAAGGAAATCGAAGCATCCAAATACGACCTTAGCTATATCTCCTTAGACGGGAATATCGGCTGCATGGTTAACGGAGCTGGCCTTGCAATGGCTACGATGGATACAATCAACTACTATGGCGGAAATCCTGCTAACTTCCTTGACGTTGGGGGCGGTGCGACTGCTGAAAAAGTTACTGAAGCATTCAAAATCATTCTTTCCGACGAAGCTGTTAAAGGAATTTTCGTTAACATTTTCGGTGGAATCATGAAATGTGATGTTATCGCAGAAGGTGTTATTGCGGCTGCGAAAGAAGTCGGACTTCAAGTACCATTAGTCGTACGTTTGGAAGGTACAAATGTGGACAAAGGTAAAGCTCTATTGAACGAATCTGGTTTGAATATCATCGCTGCTGATACAATGGCAGACGGTGCACAAAAGATTGTTGAACTCGTAGGCTAAGAAAGGCAGGGACAAACGATGGCTATTTATATTAATAAAGATACAAAAGTGATTGTACAAGGTATCACAGGTTCTACGGCTCTTTTCCATACAAAGCAAATGCTTGAGTATGGCACGAAAATCGTTGGCGGAGTAACTCCTGGAAAAGGCGGAACAGAAGTTGAAGGAGTTCCTGTTTTCAACACTGTTGAAGAAGCAGTTAAAGCAACAGGTGCAAACGTATCCGTCATCTATGTTCCAGCTCCTTTTGCAGCGGATGCGATTCTTGAAGCAGTCGATGCAGAATTGGATATGGCAATCTGTATTACTGAGCACATCCCGGTTATTGATATGATTAAAGTGAAACGTTATATGGAAGGTAAGAAAACTCGTCTTGTCGGGCCGAACTGCCCAGGCGTCATCACTGCTGATGAATGTAAGATTGGTATTATGCCGGGCTATATCCATACAAAAGGACATGTTGGTGTTGTTTCCCGTTCCGGGACATTGACTTATGAAGCTACTCACCAATTAAGCCAAGCTGGAATTGGTCAGACTACTGCAGTTGGAATCGGTGGAGACCCTGTTAACGGTACGAACTTCATCGATGTTCTTAAGGAGTTCAATGAGGACCCTGAAACATATGCGGTAGTAATGATTGGTGAAATCGGTGGAACAGCTGAAGAAGAGGCTGCGGAGTGGGTTAAGGCTAATATGACTAAACCTGTTGTAGGCTTCATCGGCGGACAAACCGCACCTCCAGGAAAACGTATGGGCCACGCTGGCGCAATCATTTCCGGTGGTAAGGGAACTGCAGCTGAAAAGATCAAAGCGATGAACGCAGCAGGTATTGAGGTTGCAGATACTCCATCTGTAATCGGCGAAACATTGATTAAAGTATTAAAAGAAAAAGGTCTTTACGAACAATGTAAAACTCATTAATTTATAGTACGGCATGCAGGTAAAACTGCATGCTGTTCTTTTGCATTTTCACATTTAAAGGAGGAACCGAATGGAAATCACTGAAGTTGATAAAAGACTACTTGCCTTACACTATGTATATCCTGTGCCTTACAATAAAATAAGTGAAGTAATGCGGAACGATCCGGATCTCAACCTTCTCTATAATTATCATGCAAGTGACTTAGGGAGACTACTGCAAATCCCCGAAATTAAAGCAGTCCGTCTAAAAGAACAGCTTAAACTCCATGAGAAAACCCCCTTTCATCTACTTTATCATCAAGAAAACATCATACCCATACCGATTACGAATAAAAACTATCCAAAGTCATTAAAATTGTTGGTAGATCCTCCAACTGTTCTCTATTTAAGAGGAATGACAAGCATTTTGGATATACCGCTAAAAGTCGCCATAATTGGCTCCAGAAAGGCGACAGACTACTCGCGAAAAGCACTTTCTTTTATCGTACCTCCACTTGTCGATAAAGGTGCGGTCATTGTATCCGGACTAGCGAAAGGTGCAGACACGATGGCCCATGAATCGGCAATTCAATTTGGCGGTAAAACAATTGCAGTTTTAGGTCATGGGTTATTTCATTTATATCCTTATGAAAATAGACATCTTGCCCAAGAAATGGCTAAAAATCATTTATTAGTAACCGAATATCCACCCTATATGAAACCGGCGAAATGGACTTTTCCGATGCGTAATCGAATTATCAGTGGATTATCAGAATCTGTCATTATAACGGAGTCGGACGAAAAAAGTGGAACGATGAGTACAGTAGACCACGCTCTCGAACACGGGAAGGCCATTTACGCCGTTCCTGGGCCGATTTCATCGTCTTTATCACTTGGGCCGCATAAATTGATTGTACAGGGCGCTAAACCCATCTGGAACGGCTTTCAAGTGTTCGAAATGAGTTAGTTAAAAACATGTAAATTCCAATCATTGTATTGAAAAGGTTGATTTTATATCAAATCTGTTATACATTTTGCATCAGATATTCTTTTGAGTCCGTATTCACCAGTAATGAGAATAGGCAAAGATAGTCAATAATGAATATGGTGAATAAATAGGAAACCTCTATGAGGAGGAACATAGCAAATGGCAGATTATTTAGTAATTGTTGAATCCCCTGCAAAGGCGAAGACAATCGAGCGTTATTTAGGAAAAAAGTATAAAGTACGTGCATCAATCGGTCATTTAAGGGATTTGCCACGCAGTCAAATGGGTGTGGATACCGAAAATAATTATGAACCGAAATATATTACAATACGTGGAAAAGGCCCGATTCTCCAAGAATTGAAAAAAGATGCAAAAAAATCGAAGAAAATATTCCTCGCAGCTGACCCCGACAGGGAGGGGGAGGCAATTGCTTGGCATTTGGCCCACCAATTGGGGATTGACATCGATTCAGACTGTCGTGTAGTGTTCAATGAAATTACGAAGGATGCTATTAAAGAATCTTTCAAAAACCCAAGACCGATAGACATGAATCGCGTAGATGCTCAACAGGCAAGAAGGGTTTTGGACAGACTTGTAGGCTATAATATTAGCCCGATTCTGTGGAAGAAAGTTAAAAAAGGTTTATCTGCCGGAAGAGTGCAATCAGTGGCATTGCGATTGATAATTGATCGGGAAAATGAAATAAAGGCATTTGTGCCAGAGGAATACTGGAGCATAGTTGGAGAATTTACTAAGAACGGAAAGAAATTCGAGGCAACATTTTACGGCGATGCAACAAAAAAATTAAAACTCGAAAACAAGGAACAGGTCGATAAGATCCTATCAAAAATGTCGGGTAATGATTTCGAAGTCGTCAATCTTGTTAAAAAGGAAAGAAAAAGGAATGCTGCACCACCGTTCACAACTTCTTCTCTCCAACAGGAAGCGGCTCGCAAGTTGAATTTCAGAGCACGTAAGACTATGATGCTCGCTCAACAGTTGTATGAGGGGATCAATACTGGGAAAGAAGGCATTGTAGGTCTGATCACGTATATGAGAACAGACTCGACGCGTGTTTCAGAAGGGGCTAAAGCTGAGGCAGCTTCTTTTATCGAAACAATGTATGGGAAAGAATTCATTGCCACTACAAAGACGAAGACTAAGGAATCCGCGAATTCACAAGATGCTCATGAAGCTGTGAGACCGACATCAGTTATGAGGCCGCCTGAGGCGATGAAAGCGTTTTTATCACGTGACCAACTAAGATTATACAAGTTGATATGGGAACGTTTTGTAGCAAGTCAGATGGCACCTGCTGTACTTGATACGATTACAGCTGATCTGATGAACGGAGAAGTGAAGTTCAGAGCGACAGGTTCTGAGGTTAAATTCCCGGGATTCATGAAAGTCTATATCGAAGGCAATGATGATCAGAAAGAAGAAAAGGATCGGATATTGCCTCCGCTTGAAGAAGGCGAGCTAATTAAAGGCGAAGACATCGATCCGAAGCAGCATTTCACGCAACCACCTCCGCGGTATTCTGAAGCGAGACTTGTTAAGACCCTTGAAGAGCTTGGAATTGGTAGACCGTCGACATATGCACCCACACTTGATACGATTCAAAAACGCGGTTATGTGACACTAGATGCCAAGCGTTTTGTACCGACAGAGCTTGGTGAAATTGTTCATCAAGCCATGTACCAATACTTCCCAGACATCATAAACGTTGAGTTCACTGCGGATATGGAGAAGAATTTAGATGGTGTCGAAGAAGGCGAAGTTCAGTGGAAGCAAGTCATAGATGAATTTTATAAGGAATTTGAAAAGCATCTTAAAGTAGCGGAAGAGGAAATGGAAAAAATTGAAATCAAAGATGAACCTGCTGGAGAAGACTGTGAAAAATGTGGTTCACCAATGGTTTTCAAAATGGGACGTTACGGTAAATTTATGGCTTGCTCGAACTTTCCGGATTGTAGAAATACAAAAGCAATCATTAAGCCAATCGGTGTCACTTGTCCATCTTGTAAAGAGGGTCAAGTTGTCGAAAGAAAGAGTAAAACAAAAAGGATATTCTTTGGATGTGACCGGTATCCAGACTGTGAATACGTTTCTTGGGATAAACCGATAGCGAGGCCGTGTCCTAAGTGTCAAAGTACCCTAGTCGAAAAACGGCTTAAAAAGGGCGTTCAAATTCAATGTACTGAATGTGATTACAAAGAGGATGCTCAAGAGTGATCAACGGACACTAAGTTATAAAAGATGGTTAATAGGCTGTGCAATGTGGAAATAATTCACATTGTGCAGTTTTTTCCTGTTACAGACACATTTTTTTGAACAAATTGTGTCAAAAAAAAGATGAGATTACGAGATGTCAGACTTCCTGAGACGATTCTGTTGCCGAACTGGCAAAAGGGTTGTATAGTGAATCGTGGACGACTTTAGAATTACATGATTAGTCCTCCAATTCGATTAATTAAATTGAAAATGTAATCTGTTTTAAAAAAGAAGAATAACCACTATTCAAACATGTTCTAATTTTGTTATAATTAACTGAGTGATTCATTATGGGGGTGAACCACTTTATGCAGCAAAATGATCTGTCTACTATTCTTGACGAGTATATAGCTTATATTCGCCTGGAAAAGAACTATTCGTCGCTGACCGTTTCGGAATACAGCAATGATATTCGGGAATTTTTTTCGTTTTTAGGTCAAGAAGGAATTGTGGAATTAGACAAAGTCGAGTATCCCGAAGCAAGATTATACGTCACAAGACTTTACGATCGCGGTTTATCGAGAATGACAATATCCAGGAAGATTTCGTCGATACGATCCTTTTATAAATTTGGTAATGCTCGATTCGGGATAAAAGATAGTGCATTCCGTTTGTTAAACCACCCAAAGAAGGAACAGCGGCTTCCGGCTTTTTTTTATGAAGAGGAATTGGAAACACTGTTCACAACTTGTAAAGGGGAAGATCCGAAATCACTTCGCAATCTCGCCCTCCTTGAATTGCTCTATGCCACAGGCATACGGGTAAGTGAATTGACATTCATCAGACTATCAGATATTGATAATTCACTTGGGATTATTAAGGTGATGGGTAAAGGAAGAAAGGAACGTTATGTACCTTATGGAAGCTTTGCCCAGTCCGCTTTGGAATCCTATCTTGAAAAAAGTCGTCCTATGTTGATGAAGAGACAAAACCATCAATCTTTGTTTGTCAATTTACGTGGTGATCCGATTACTGATAGTGGCGTTCGTCATGTCTTAAACAAAATGATGGAGGAAGCTGCAATTCATGGTAAGATTCATCCGCATATGATCCGCCATTCATTTGCGACTCATTTACTTTCAAATGGGGCGGATATACGGACAGTTCAGGAGCTTTTAGGTCATAGTCATTTATCTTCGACACAAGTGTATACGCATATTACAAAAGAGCACTTGCGGAAAGTATATATGAAGACACATCCGCGAGCGTAGGAGGATGAGCTGATGGAATTTCATGCTACCACGATATTTGCTGTAAGGCATAATGGTGTTTGTGCAATGTCGGGTGACGGGCAAGTGACGATGGGGGAATCCGTTGTCATGAAGAATACTGCGAAAAAGGTAAGAAGACTTTTTGGAGGCAAAATTCTTGCAGGCTTTGCAGGTTCGGTAGCCGATGCCTTTACCCTTTTTGAACTTTTTGAAGGTAAATTGGGTGAGTTTAATGGTAACCTTGAACGTGCGGCTGTTGAAGTTGCCAAAGAATGGCGGGGAGATCGTATCCTACGAAAATTGGAAGCATTGCTTTTAGTTGCGGATAAGGATAGGCTATTACTTGTTTCGGGTACAGGTGAAGTTATTGAACCGGATGATGGTATCCTTGCTATTGGGTCCGGTGGAAACTATGCGTTAGCTGCAGGACGTGCGTTGAAAAAGTATAGTGGCGATTCACTTACTGCTGAAGAGATTGCAAGGGCGGCCCTTGAAACTGCCGCTGAAATATGTGTCTACACAAATGATCGAATTATTGTGGAGGTACTAAAATGAATAAAAAAAAGGAATTGACACCACGTGAACTCACCGCATTTCTTGATCGCTATATTGTTGGCCAAGATGCAGCTAAAAAAGCTGTTGCAGTTGCAATGCGGAATCGATATCGAAGAAGTCTTTTGACAGATGAAGAGAAAAGCGAAATTATTCCGAAAAACATTTTGATGATTGGACCTACTGGAGTAGGGAAGACTGAAATTGCAAGAAGGATTGCTAAATTAGTAAATGCTCCTTTTGTCAAAGTCGAGGCAACTAAGTTTACAGAAGTCGGATATGTCGGCAGGGATGTCGAATCGATGGTGAGGGATCTGACTGAAGTTGGTGTCAGAATTGTCCGGGAAGAAATGCGGGAATCAGTGAAGGGGCAGGCTGAAAAGCTTGCAGAAGAGCGTCTTGTCGAATTGTTAGTCCCGGAACGGAAGCGTAAAGGGACTATGCAAAATCCTTTTGAAATGCTTTTCGGTCAAAAGACTGATGAAGATGAGAAGGATTCAGTGGAGCAAGCTGAAATTGGTAGAAAACGCTCTGAAATCTCACGTAGGCTTGCTGCAGGGGAGTTAGAAGAGGAAATCATTACCGTTGAAATCTCTTCCCAACAACCTTCAATGTTTGATGCGCTACAAGGTTCGGGAATGGAACAAATGGGGGCGAGTATGCAAGATGCATTCTCCTCACTAATGCCGAAAAAAATGGTCAAACGAAAAATGAAGGTGAGGGATGCAAGGAATATCCTTCAAGCAGAAGAAGCCGATAAACTAATTGATAATGATGAAATCGCTAGAAAAGCTGTAGAAGCTGTCGAACAACATGGTATTATCTTCATCGATGAAATGGATAAAATAGCAAGTCGTGGCAATAGTGGCGGATCTTCTGCAGATGTTTCAAGAGAAGGTGTACAAAGAGACATTCTTCCGATTGTGGAAGGCTCAACCGTTACAACAAAATATGGTCCTGTTAAAACGGATTTCATTCTGTTTATCGCAGCAGGGGCTTTTCATATGTCTAAACCATCGGATATTATTCCGGAGCTTCAGGGGCGGTTCCCGATTCGGGTAGAGCTTGATAAACTGACAAAGGATGATTTTTTCAGGATATTAAAAGAACCTGATTTTTCCTTGATTACTCAGTATCAAAAACTATTGGCAACAGAGAACGTCAATATTGAATTTACAGAGGATGCTATTGAGCGTATCGCTGAAATTGCATGTGATGTGAATGATAACACTGAAAATATCGGTGCTCGTCGACTGCATACCATTCTGGAAAAATTACTTGAGGAACTTTCCTATGAAGCGGCTGACATTGGCCCGACCACTATTAAAATAACGTTGGCATATGTCGATGAAAAGTTGAAAAGTATCATAAAAAACAAAGATTTGTCACATTTTATCCTTTAATCGAGTCGTTTTACTTTATTTAACGATTAAAAAGCTTTAGAATATTCATAAAGGCACGGAAATCTAAGGAGGAAATAGTAATGGCTTTACTAACTAAAACAAGAAAAATCAATGCAATGTTACAAGAATCGGCAGGAAAATCAGTTAACTTTAAGGAAATGGCGGAAAAGTTAAGTTCAGTTATTGAATGTAATGCTTTCATCGTCAGCCGTAAAGGTAAACTACTTGGATTAGAAATTCACCAACAAATCGAAAATGAGCGCTTGAAACAAATGTTTGTAGATCGTAAATTCCCAGAGGAATATACAAACAAACTTTTCGAAGTGAACGAGACATCTTCCAATATTGACGTTTACAGTGATTACACAGTGTTTCCTGAAGAAGAACGTGAACTCTTCAAGGATGGCTTAACTACTATTGTTCCAATTATTGGTGGTGGAGAACGTCTTGGTACACTTGTACTTGCTCGTTTAGCACAAGAATTCACAGAAGATGATCTTATTCTTGCTGAATACGGTGCTACAGTTGTCGGTATGGAAATTCTTCGTGAAAGAGCAGAAGAAATCGAAATCGAAGCACGTAGTAAAGCTGTCGTTCAAATGGCGATCAACTCGCTTTCATATAGTGAACACGAAGCAATTGAACATATTTTCAATGAGCTTAACGGTCACGAGGGGCTACTTGTCGCTTCGAAAATTGCTGACAGAGTAGGAATCACACGTTCAGTTATCGTCAATGCTCTACGTAAACTTGAAAGTGCTGGTGTAATTGAATCACGTTCCCTTGGTATGAAAGGAACATACATCAAGGTTCTTAACAGCAAGTTCCTTGAAGAACTTGAAAACCAAAAGAATTAATAAACCTCTTATAACACTTCCACCCACTATGGGGGAAGTGTTATTTTTATGAGAAAAATCATGGATGAAAATATTAAATGATAGGTCTTTATTTAATGGAGCTGTAGTAATAGTCCTATGAGTTAGATTCTACCTATGTCTTATGTAATTAAAAGGGTTGTTTTGTACTATGCTATTTACATTAATATGATAGACAAAGTTCTTCAAAATCCGATACAATAAGACATATATATATAAATTTATATTTAAAAGAAAGTAAGACTTCAAATACATGGAGATTAATAGGAATGAGGTGAACTGAATTTGAATATTTATGGTTCCACTATCTCACTTTTGGAACGCGGATTGAATTTTTCATCCGCTAAAGGTAAAGCGATTTCGCAAAACATAGCAAATGTCGACACACCAAACTATAAAGCGCAGAGTGTTAGTTTCAAAGAACTTATACAAGAATCCAGTGCAAGTCCTATAAAAGCATATCGGACGAATGACTTACATATTGATTTCAGTTCAAGAGCTGTTCAAAAGGGCGGATTCAATAGTTCGGATTTCCGCTATAGGCATAATGGCAATGGAGTCGATATGGAAAAAGAACAAGCAAATCTTGCCGCAAACCAGATTTACTATAATGCACTCGTCGATCGATTAAATGGGAAGTTTAATACGCTTCAAAACGTAATTAAGGGAGGCCGTTAAGGATGTCGATTTTCCAAAGTTTAAATACTTCCGCTTCAGCCCTGACCGCACAACGATTAAGAATGGACGTTATTTCCTCGAATATGGCTAATGTTGAAACGACAAGAGGGAAATTGGTCAATGGTGAATGGCAGCCATACCGGAGAAAAACAGTAAGCTTCAAACCGGTTGATGGACAATTTTCCTCAATGTTAAACAGAGCAATGGGAAATAGTAAGGTGACTGCGGGCGACGGAGTAACAGTATCCTCGATTAAGGAAGATATGGAGACCCCATTTAAATTAGTATTTGATCCAACACACGTAGATGCGAATGAAGACGGCTATGTTCAAATGCCAAATGTCGATCCGTTAAGGGAAATGATTGACCTTATGTCGGCGACAAGATCCTATGAAGCCAATATTACCGTATTGAATGCCAATAAATCTATGCTAATGAAAGCCCTTGAAATAGGTAAATGATAAGGGGAGGGACAACTAATGCCAATACAATCATTAACCGGTATTAACAATGCCGCAGGAATGATAAAGGTAAATCAAAGCCTGAAGCCAACACCATACGAAGCGCAACAAAGCTTTGGTGCATACCTTAAAGACGCTATTCAAGATGTGAACAGCAAACAAATTAAATCTGACGAACTAACCCAGAAACTTATATTGGGTGAAAATGTTGATTTACATAATGTTATGATTGCCGCACAGAAAGCTTCAATAGCATTGAATGCTACGATGGAAGTGCGTAATAAAGTAGTGGAAGCTTATCAGGAAATCATTCGGATGCCTGTTTAATCCGTTTAGAGTGTTTTTCTTGAACCATGTAAGTAGACCGGGGGATTAGAATGAAAGAAAGATTGACTAAAATTGGAGCTGATTTAAAACAGTTCTGGTTAAGTCGCACTAAACAACAAAAAACTACATATATCGGATTTGCTGTGGTGATTGTTGCAGTTGCCGCAGTCTTGACAATCTTCTTGTCGAAGACTGACTTTGTTCCGCTCTATAAAGATGTATCCCGTGCGGAAATTGGACGCATTAAGGAAGAGTTGGATGCTCAGGGTGTACCAAACCAAATCGCCTTGGGGGGTACTTCAATTCTTGTGCCTAAAAGCCGTGTTGACGAATTACTTGTGACATTGGCAGCGGAAGGCTATCCGAATTCAGGAACAATCGATTATTCATTTTTCTCCCAAAACGCCGGCTTTGGAACGACTGATAATGAATTCAATATGATTAAACTGGCAACGATGCAAACAGAACTGGCTAATTTGATAAAAGGAATCCGTGGTGTTAAGGATGCAAAAGTGATGATTACTTTGCCGACACCAAGTGTTTTTATGAACGAATCCGTTCAAAATGCCACTGCTGCGATTCGGTTGGACACTGAACCTGGACATCAATTTACAGAGTCACAAATAAATGCACTTTATAACTTAGTTTCAAAAAGCTTACCGAACTTATCAACAGATGACATAGTAATTATGAATCAGTATTCCGAATACTTCGATCTGAAATCTACTCAATCATCAGGTTCATCTATTGTTAATCAGATGGAATTGAAGAAAGATATAGAGCGAGATTTGCAGCGGAAAGTGCAAATGATGCTTGGTACTTTAGTAGGTCAAGATAAGGTCATCGTTTCGGTTACAACCGATATCGATTTTAAACAGGAAAACAGACAAGAAAACCTTGTTGATCGTGTCGATGAGGATCTCGATAGTTTAGCGATCAGTGTTCAAAGAATAACTGAAACATTCTCTGGAAATGGTGCCAACGCTGGAGGCCTTTTAGAGGGAGAAGACCCTACGGATAACGGAACAAGCTTTGGTGAAGTAGGTACATCTAACGGAGACTATGACCGTTTGGAAGAAACAATCAATAACGAAGTAAATAGAATTCGAAAAGATATTGTGGAAAGCCCCTATAAAATTCGGGATATAGGAATACAAGTAATGGTGGAGCCGCCTGATGTGAATGACGTAGATTCATTATCAGATGCAGTACGTACTGATATCAGATCGATTTTAGAAACTATTATTAGTACATCAATTGACAAAAGCTACTTGCCAGCAGATGTACCAAATAATTTTTGGGAAAGTAAAATTGCGATATCTACCCAAATTTTTAACGGTAAAGTAGGTTCTTCAACACCAATCGAGCAGACCTCTATACCGTGGTGGATTTATGGAATTGGTGCCATATTACTTATAGTCATCGTCGTTCTTGGCGTTGTTTACTTCCGCAAACGTAATCGCACGAGTGAAAGTGAAGAAACAATCATCCAAGACATGGGGCCAAAAGCTGTAGATTCTAAAACAGTCCCTGAAACAGAAGCTTCATTACGAAAAAAATCACTTGAAAAAATGGCGAAAGATAAGCCGGAGGAGTTTGCAAAGTTATTAAGGTCATGGCTTACTGATGATTGATGGAGAGATGAAAATGGTTAGGAAAGATAAAGAAATGACCGGTAAACAAAAAGCGGCACTTCTTCTCATTTCGCTTGGACCGGAAGTCTCAGCGTCCGTCTATAAGCATTTGACGGAAGAAGAGATTGAAATGCTGACCCTTGAAATTTCCGGAGTGAAAAAAGTAGATTCGACCGTAAAGGAAGAAATCATTGAGGAATTCAATAATATAGTACTCGCCCAAGATTATATTTCCCAAGGTGGAATTGGTTACGCTAAGACTGTGTTGGAAAAGGCATTAGGAAAAGAGCATGCCTTATCCATCATCAATCGTTTAACGACGTCTTTGCAAGTGAGACCGTTTGACTTTGCGCGAAAAGCAGATCCGTCACAGGTGCTGAACTTCATCCAAAATGAACATCCGCAGACGATTGCGCTAATACTTTCTTACTTGGAGGCTGAGCAAGCTGGAACCATCTTATCATCACTTCCACAGGAAATGCAGGCAGATATTGCTAAAAGAATTGCGACTATGGATTCAACTTCCCCAGAAGTGATTAGTGAGATTGAGTCTGTACTTGAAAGGAAACTTTCTTCTACAGTTACTCAAGATTACACTGAGACTGGCGGAATTGATGCTGTGGTCCAAGTATTGAATGGCGTCGACAGGGCGACGGAAAAAACAATAATGGATGCCTTAGAGATCCAGGACCCAGAACTTGCTGAAGAAATACGGAAAAGAATGTTCGTCTTTGAAGATATTGTCACATTGGATAATCGTTCGATTCAACGCATCGTCCGTGAATGTGAAAACGCGGACCTTGTCCTGTCTTTACGTGTTTCAAGTGAAGAAGTGCGAGAGGTACTATTCAAAAATATGTCTCAGCGTATGGCCGATTCATTTAAAGATGAAATGGAAGTAATGGGGCCAGTACGTCTTCGAGATGTAGAGGAAGCGCAAGCCCGGATTGTTTCTATTATCCGTAGATTAGAGGAATCTGGTGAAATCATAGTTGCCCGCGGTGGAGGAGATGACATCATTGTCTAATATTTATCGTGCTGCAAAGACGATTTCTCAAGAAGGAAATGTAAAAGAAATTACAATAAGGACTTTGAATAGAACATCGTCTGATGAAGAAGAAGTATTCACACAAGAATCCATTATGATGGAACGAGATCGGCTCATCCAAGAAGCAAAGATGCGAATTGAAACTGAAAAATCCCAGTTGGAACAGATGAGACAAACAGCTATTGATGATATTGCCGCGATGCAATCTGCGTGGGAGCAGGAAAAGGTGAGATTGCAACAGCAGGCATATGAAGAAGGCTTTCAGCAAGGATATGAAGAGGGTAGAAATAAATCCTTGTCCGATATGAAAGAATCAGTGAAAGTTGCGAATGAAGTTACTGTTAAATCGCATGTAAATGCATTGAAGTATATTGAAGACCAGGAAAAAATAATCCTTGAAATCGCAATAAAAACAGCCGAGCGAATTTTAGGAACAAAGCTTGAAAATGATGAAGAGCAATTTTTAACAATCGTGAAAAAGGGCTTGAAAGAAGTTAGGGAAATGAAAGAGGTAAAACTGTACGTGTCAATTGATCACTATGATTTCATTTCTTCCAATCGTGATGAGTTAGTCTCGATATTCCCACCTGAAGTTCCTTTTCTCATATTTGCCAATGACGATTTTGACGTGAATGACTGCATCATTGAAACGAATCAGGGACGGGTTGTAGTGAGTGTGGATGAACAATTGAACATGCTTAAAGAACAATTATTTGACTTAATGGAAAGTGGTGACTGACATTGAAGAAGGCCAATGAGCTACTTAATGTCATTCCAAAATTAAATTCCCATAGAAAATTTGGACGAGTAGTCCAGGTAATCGGCTTAATGATAGAATCACAAGGACCTGAAAGTTCAATAGGTGATGTCTGCCGCATTCACTTAAAGAACGGAAGGAATGAAAGTTCCGTTGTTTTTGCTGAAGTCGTCGGCTTTCGTGAAGAGATCGTCATTCTTATGCCATATACCAATATTATGGATATTTCAAGCGGCTGTTTAGTGGAGAGCACCGGAAAACCCCTTGAAGTAAAGGTCGGTATGAACTTAATTGGAAAAGTTCTTGATGCAATGGGTAATCCGATTGATAATAGTGCATTGCCAAAGGGACTGTCGACAATCAGGACAGAGCAAGAGCCTCCAAACGTCATGACAAGAAAGCCAATCAGCGAAAAGTTAGCTGTTGGTGTAAAAGCGATAGACGGGATGTTGACTGTGGGAAATGGCCAAAGGGTTGGAATTTTTGCTGGTTCAGGGGTTGGTAAGAGTACCTTATTAGGTATGATTGCAAGGAATACAACTGCTGATTTAAACGTCATCGCACTGATTGGAGAGAGGGGACGGGAAGTACTTGAATTCATTGAACGAGATCTTGGACCCGAAGGATTAAGTCGAACAATTGTAGTTGCAGCCACTTCCGACCAACCTGCCCTCATGCGCATTAAAGGTGCCTTTACGGCTACAGCTATAGCAGAATACTTCCGCAATAAAGGGATGAATGTCATGCTTATGATGGATTCCGTGACACGTGTCGCAATGGCTCAGCGTGAAATTGGGCTTGCAGTTGGAGAACCTCCTGCAACTCGGGGCTATACTCCATCTGTCTTTTCGATTCTTCCAAAACTACTTGAACGAACAGGAACAAATGAAGTTGGGGCAATTACAGCCTTTTACACGGTACTCGTAGATGGAGATGATATGAACGAGCCGATTGCTGATGCGGTCAGGGGGATTTTAGATGGCCATATCGTATTGGACAGAACACTTGCCAACAAAGGGCAATACCCGGCTATAAATGTATTGAAAAGTGTCAGCCGCCTTATGAATCACATTGCAAGTCATGAACATAAAGTAGCCGCTGAAAAACTCCGTGAACTGTACTATACCTATAACAAATCTGAAGATCTGATTAACATTGGTGCTTATAAACGTGGGACATCAAAAGAGATTGATGCAGCAATTGATTTTGAGCCCCATATAACAAGTTTTTTAAAACAAAGTTATAGTGATAATGTGAAAATGGAAGATAGTATTGAAGAATTGATTGCTCTTGCTTCTGGAGGTGGAATTTGATGAAACCTTATTTATACCGATTTGAAAAAGTGTTAGCGTTTCGGGAGCAGGAAAAAGAAGAAACAGAAGTGGAATATAAAAACTCTGTCCATTCTTTCGAACAAGTTGCAACAGAATTATATGAGTTATTGAAAAAGAAGGAAGACCTCGAATACGATCATTTAAAGAAATTGGAACAAGGATTCAACATCAATGATATCCACCTATACACACGATACTTGGAAAGCATTGAAAAAAGCATTTCAATTTTACAACAATCCGTTATAAAAGCGCGTACAAAAATGAATTGGTTCGAGGAAAAGTTACTTGAAAAGACGATTGAAGTAAAAAAGTTTGAAAAGATGAAGGAAAAAGATCATGAACATTATCGAAATGAAATGGAACTGCAAGAAGGGCGTTTCTTGGATGAAATGACGACATCAAAGTTCCATCGAAGAAAAGCAGGGTGGTAAAGTGGTGAAAAAAACAAAACACCAATTACAGGGTTCAAATGAGGTGAAAAAGAAAGGCGGCGGCCTCTTACAAGGCGTTTTGCTCTGGACTCTTGTCCCATTGCTTTTCACTACAATGGTTCTTTTAATCATAGCTTATGTCGCAGGTATAAATATCTTCGACGAAATAAATGAATGGAAACCCTCACTTCCATTTGTCAGTGAGGTTGCTGAAGAGGAAAAACCTGATGCTTTTTTGTTTGAGGAACGTGTTGTCTCCTTACAGGCTGAAATCCAGGAAAAAGAAGCACAGTTAGTTAAACTCGAAAGGGCACTGTCTAAGGCTGATGAAGAAAAGAAGGAAATGTTAGCTGACCAAAAAGCTCTATTGGCGGAAATCGAAGAATTGAAGATGGCTAAAGATGAACAAAAAAGAGATTTGAAAGAGATTATTTCAACAATTGAAAAGATGTCAGCTAAATCCGTAGCCCCAATTATTTCTAAGATGAGTGACGAAGAGGCGATTGAAATACTTTCAAGCCTTAAGCCGGACGTGTTGGCGCCTATTTTGGAAAAGTTATCAGCAGAAGATGCTGCAAGATATACAAGCCTTTTGACAAAATGACTATTTTCTTTGAAAGGGGGTGAAAAAAGTGAACGTAGGAGCTTTGCAATCTGGTTTTCCTTTAGGCAATAAGCTACCCGACCGTACAAATGTTGGTGGTGGAAACAAGAAGTCGTCGTTCGGTGACATGTTACAGAAGGTAACTACTTCAGTCTCAACAAGAGAAAGTCAACCAACTAAAACGTCAAAAGAAGTGCCTTCCGAATTGATTTCCGATCTAATTTCTGCGGATTCTTCAGAAGATCTACAAAGAGCATTGGAATTATTTCAAGGTGTTGATTCAGTAGAATTATCAGTTCTATTAGGTGAAAAGAATAGCATAACTTTAGACGATTTGTCCACAGCGATGTCAATGGACTCGGAAAAGGTTTTAGAATTATTAAGGGATCTATTGCTGAAGGCAGGTAAATCTATAGAGGAACTGAAAGAACTGACCGTATCTGCAGACATTTGGACACTACTATCCACCTTTGATGGATTGAAAGTTAGCGACTTGGAAAGCTTGAATAATTCTATTCTAAGAAACGGAAGCATGGAAGCTGTACAGTTGCTTGCCTTTTTGAAAACAGTAGAAATTTCGGCAACGCAAATTGTTACGGTGAAATCAATGGAAGAGAACCTACATCTCTTTCAGAGAATGATGGCGGATATAGCTACTCAATTCGATCAAGAATTGATTGCTTTAGGAAAGCAAAAGTTATTGGATTTGCCACTTCAGAAATTCAATTTTAGAATGATTCCTGAAAACAACCCTACCCAAGCTGTTGCAGAAGAAAAAGACAGTCCAAAACAAATGAGTGAATTACAAGCATCTACACCTAACATAACAACTGTAATGAAAGGTGATCTTGTTACAAGCAAAACGAATTCGACTGCTCAAAGCGAATCTTTAATGCGGGAGTTACAAATTTTATTCAAAAGATCGAATTTTGGCCAAGTCAACGGATCGAATCGGATGTTAGTCAAGTTATATCCTGAGCATTTGGGGCAAATTCGTATTGAATTGTTGGAAACAAACGGTGTAATTACTGCGAGGATTTTAGCATCAACAGCCTTTGCAAAAGGTATGTTGGATAGCCAATTACATCAATTAAAACATGCCTTTACAAATCAGAATATCCAAGTCGACCGTATAGATATAGCACAAACAATCCAAGAATCATCAAGGAATGAAAGGGAACAAACCTTTAACGAACATTTTGAACGTGAGCAACAGACAGATAAGGAAAAGAAAGAAAGCCATTCTGAGGAAAATCTGTCCTTTGAAGAGTATCTGATTGAATTGGAGGTGTAGTAAATGATTGATGGACAAAAACCCATTACGGAATCGATGTTCCTTATCAATAAACAACGGGATCAGCGTAAAACAGGTCCGGAAACAATGGGGAAAGATGCCTTCATGAAAATATTAATTGCACAGTTGCAAAACCAGGATCCGACAAATCCAATGAAGGACAATGAATTCATTGCACAAATGGCACAGTTTTCATCATTAGAACAAACAATGAACTTGGCAAGTGCATTTGAAAAGTTCGCTGAAGCACATAATCAAACCCAATTAATTCAATACAATCAATTCGTTGGTAAGAGTGTCCGATGGCATGAAATTTCGGATAAGAAAGACGAAGAGGGGAAAGTTGTTGTTAATGAAGGAACCGGTATTATCCAATCTGCTAAATTCGTGAATGGATCTGTTGTGTTTACGATGGAAGATGGCAAAGAGCTTTCACCAGGCAATATTTCAGAAGTATTATCAGCATCGAATTCAATAGATTTAGTAGCAGCAAGTCGTTTAATAGGTAAAACAGTCGGCTATATGGATGGAGAAGTAGAAAAGTCAGGCACTGTCGTTTCCGTTTCCAATAAAGATGGAAAGCTACAGTTTATTTTAAGTGACGGAAGCCGAATTGATGGAGTTTCATTTACGTCAATTAGCCAATAGAATAGGAGCCATTGTAATGGAGAGGTTGAATTTTCATAGAGTTCCATCGCAACCAATCATTCACCAAAGACATCTCGCAAAATCAACGAATGCACCTAAACAATCTTTCCTTGAACAACTAAATAACGCAATCGAACCGCGTGAGCTTAAAATCAGCAAACATGCAAATGAAAGATTGAAAGAAAGGCATATTCATATTTCAGAAAGCGAATGGGCACATATTGGCGAAAAGGTGAATGAAGCGAAAAAGAAGGGAATTAAAGAATCACTCGTTCTAATGGATCAGGCAGCATTAATCATTAGCGCCAAAAATTCCACAGTCATCACAGCGATGGATCGAAAAGAAGCAAAGGATCAATTATTCACTAATATCGATGGTACAATTGTACTTAGCTAAATAACAATGGCAGGACCTATATGGATGCCATCGTACTGCCGAATGACAGAGGCAGTCACACATATAATCCGGGAGGGAAAAAGCATGTTAAGATCAATGTACTCAGGAATCTCAGGACTACGTAATTTCCAAACAAAATTAGACGTAATCGGTAATAACATCGCAAACGTCAACACATACGGCTTTAAAAAAGGACGAGTTATCTTTAAAGACCTAATTTCACAGACAGTAGCAGGTGCCGCTGCTGGAAATGATAATCGTGGCGGTGTCAATCCGAAACAAGTTGGATTGGGATCGCAAATAGCTGCCATTGACACAATGCACACAAATGGATCTACTCAGTTTACAGGTAACACATTAGACTTAGCGATTTCTGGAGATGGCTTCTTTATGGTAGGAAATTCAGACGGTGAAGATATACTTTATACAAGAGCAGGTAATTTTTATTTGGATCAGGATGGCTACATTGTAGACGGTGAAGGAAGGTTTTTACAAGGAGATGACGGACCAATTCAAGTAGATTTGGAAGCCTCATCAATGTCGATCTCTGAAGACGGTACAGTGACTGCTGTCATAGATAATGTGCCTGAAGAGGTAGGGATTATTCAAATGGCTAAATTCCCAAATCCCGGTGGATTGGAGAAAGTAGGTTCTAACCTTTACCAAAGAACCGCAAACTCCGGTGTACCAAGTGAAGGTGAGCCACTTGATGAAGGTCGCGGTAAAATCGCATCAGGATTCCTTGAAATGTCAAACGTCGACCTTTCAGAAGAATTCACAGAAATGATCGTCGCACAACGTGGTTTCCAAGCAAATACACGTATCATCACAACATCCGACGAAATCCTTCAAGAACTCGTAAACTTGAAACGATAATTATAAGTATATTGATATGCTATTAGTTGATTGAAGTGAAAGGCGGCGACTCCAGCGAAAGCCGTAACGAAGAACGGCTTTTGCGAGTAAAAGCGCAGCGTTACGAGCAGTGTTTATTGCGACTCTAAGGGAGCAGGAATGCCAAAACGGATGCCTTAATTTCTGCAAAAGGCGCAGAAATACGGCAAATCGAACTCTTCGTTGTTCGATTGGCTGAAGCCATGCCCGCGGAAAGCGTCCGCCTGAAACGGAAATCAACGAGGCAGAAAAAAAGGAGGGACGGGCCGGCCCAGTGCCCGGCCCCTTTATAATGATAAAAGTCACACGTCTTAATGGAAAAGTCTTTACATTGAATGCATTATACATAGAAAAAATCGAATCATTTCCCGATACGACAATCACCTTAACAACCGGATCCAAATACGTCGTCCTCGATCCGATTGAAGTCGTCAACCAACGAATTATCGATTTCTATCAAGCTGTTCAATTACTATCAAATCCGCACATCCGGGGTGACGAACATGAAGAATAAAGCTTTAACTTTGATCCTTATCATTTTAATATGTATATCACTTGTCGGTATTATCGGAATCGCCCTTAAGATGCAATTAGACAACAGTGACAAAACAGAAACAAAAGAACTGTCCATTGATGAAATCCTAAAAGCATCGGTTGATATACCTGAGATCATGACAAATTTATCGGGACAGCAGTTTATCAGAATTACATTAAAAATCCAAACAACAGATAAGAAAGCTGCCGAAGAGTTGAAGAAACGAGAATTCCAAGTCCAGAACATGGTAATCCAAGAGCTTTCCGAAATGACATCCAAAGACCTTGAGGGGAAAATAGGAAAACAGGCATTTGAGGATGCCATCAAAGCTCAACTGAATCCCCTTATGCAAAAGGGCGAGATTGAAAAGGTTTATATTGTTAGTTATATCATTCAGTGAACTTAAACATATACAGTACCGGGAGGTGGCCTAATGCCGGAAGATATCTTATCCCAAAATGAAATAGATGCATTATTATCCGCATTGTCAACAGGAGAAATGTCCGCAGAAAACATGAAAAAAGAGGATGGGACCCGGAAGGTCAAAGTATATGATTTCAAACGGGCGCTTCGTTTTTCAAAAGATCAAATTCGTAGTTTAACAAGAATTCATGAGAACTTTGCAAGGTTGTTAACTACATATTTTTCTGCACAATTACGAACTTATATTCAAATACATGTCGCTACAGTCGATCAGATTCCGTTTGAAGAATTCATCCGGTCAATGCCAAATATGACGCTGCTTAACATATTCGATGTTCCACCATTGGAAGGCAATATCATAATGGAAGTCAACCCGAATATTGCATATTCCATGCTTGACCGCTTGATGGGTGGTTCAGGAAAAGGAACTGGACTAATAAATAATATGACGGAGATTGAAACGAAGATTTTAACTAATCTATTTGAACGTTCATTTGACAATTTAAGAGAAGCTTGGTCGGGGATTATTGAAATTGACCCGTATTTGTCTGAAATTGAAGTGAATCCTCAGTTTTTACAAACGATTTCGCCGAATGAAACAGTCGTTGTCATTGGGTTTAACATCGTTATTGGGGAATCGAGTGGCATGCTGAATATTTGTATTCCGCATGTTGTTCTTGAGCCGATTGTTCCAAATCTGTCCGTTAGATATTGGATGCAATCCAATCAGAAAGAATCGACTCCTGAACAGAATACAGAATTGGAAAAACGATTGAAACAAACCACTTTACCAATTAGCGTAGAATTAGGTCAAGGTACAATGTCAATTGATGAATTCTTATCTCTTCAAGTTGACGATGTTGTCCCCCTAAAAAAAAGGATTGAGGATCCTTTGTTAGTTAGGGTTGGTGGAATTCCAAAATTCACAGCCCAGCCAGGCCAATTACGAAATAGAATGGCAGTACAAATTATTGGTAATTTGAACGAAGGGGATGAAGATGATGAGTGATAATATACTTTCCCAAGAGGAAATTGAAGCGTTATTACGAGGCGAAGACATTCAACAGACCAAGACTGACACATCGTCCCAAACGAATCAGTATCCGATTAGTGAATTAAGTGAAATGGAAAAAGACGCTTTAGGGGAAGTTGGAAACATTTCCTTCGGTAGCTCAGCAACAGCACTTTCTTCATTGTTAAGTAATAAAGTCGAAATTACAACACCATCAATCACAGTTGTTGATCGTACAATGCTGATGGCTGAATTCACTCACCCGTACATTGTGGTCCAAGTTAAGTATACAGAAGGTTTAAATGGCATGAATCTCCTAATCATTAAACAAAGGGATGCAGCCGTTATCGCAGATTTGATGCTTGGAGAAGATGGCCAACAACCTCCTGAAGAGCTAAATGAAATTCGTTTAAGTGCAGTGCAAGAAGCGATGAACCAGATGATGGGGTCTGCAGCAACATCAATGTCAACAGTCTTTAATAAAAGGGTCGATATTTCACCACCGACAATCGATGTAATCGATATGAAGCGTGATGATGAAATTTCATACATTCCTGAAAATGAGCCGATGATTAAAGTTTCATTTAAATTAAAGGTTGGGAATTTGATAGACTCCCATATTATGCAACTTTTCCCTTTGCAATTCGGAAAAGACCTTGTGACTACATTGATGGGAATGGATGTTGCTAATGAATCTGCAGTAACTATGGAAACTCCAATACTTCCCCCTACTCGAAACCAACAGCAATCGGCAACGATTGGCGGTCGGGAATCTCATAGTTTCGGAAATAGCGAGGGAGATTCACAAGAAAGCAGTCCGTCATTTGATGAAGGACAACAGAACGAGCAAGTTAAAGAGCAACAACCAACAGTTCAAGTACAACAAGCGCAATTTGCAAGTTTTGAGACTCAGTCATTCGATAAGGCAAAATCGAACAACTTAAATATGTTATTGGATATCCCTTTGCAAGTGACAGTAGAACTTGGACGGACTAAACGCTCTGTTAAAGAAATCCTTGAAATGTCAAGTGGCTATATTATCGAATTGGATAAGTTGGCTGGTGAGCCGGTAGATATTTTAGTGAATAACCGACATATAGCCCGTGGGGAAGTTGTAGTAATCGATGAGAATTTCGGTGTTAGGATTACAGATGTATTGAGCCAAAAAGAAAGATTAAACAATTTAAGATAGAATCCGGAGGCTAACAAAATGGGTAAACGTATATTGATAGTCGATGATGCGGCATTTATGCGTATGATGATCAAAGATATTTTAATAAAAAATAATTTTGAAGTTGTAGGTGAGGCTTCGGATGGTGTACAAGCCGTGGAAAAGTACATGGAATTACTACCAGACCTCGTAACAATGGATATTACAATGCCCGAAATGGATGGGATTACAGCTTTAAAAAAAATTAAAGAAAATGATCCTTCTGCAATAGTCATCATGTGCTCAGCAATGGGGCAACAGGCTATGGTAATCGATGCAATACAGGCAGGAGCGAAAGATTTCATAGTAAAGCCATTTCAAGCTGATCGCGTAGTTGAAGCAATTCAAAAAGCATTGGGTTAACTCATGAACTTTACAAATGGTTTAAAAATAGTCTTAACTTGCCTGCTTACTTTTATTGTTTTAAACGTAGGTCAAACGGATAAGGTTCATGCCGAAGCCGATGGTAATAAATCCATATTTGATTGCCTTGGAAAAAATGAGGACTGTGAACAAGAGCCTGAAAGTGAATTTGATAGTAGTGAATCAATTAATGGCGATCCGGCTAACAAGGAGACGTTTGGATTATCCTTTTGGGATTATGTAAAGACGCTATTCGCGTTACTGTTTGTCATAGCGCTTCTATTCGCTTTATTGAAGTTCATTAACCGGAAAAATAGAATGTTCAATCAGCATCGATTGATGAAAAACATTGGCGGACTTTCACTTGGTCAAAATAAGTCAATCCAATTAGTCGTTATCGGAGAGACTTATTTCATCGTAGGTGTTGGTGATGAAGTTCGTTTGCTTAAAGAAATTACAGATCCCGAAGAAATTAATGTGCTTGAAAATTATTTTGAAAATGAAGACGAGCAAAGCTCATCTAACTTTGTTGATAAAATAATGACACTACTTAAAAGTAAGAGCGGCTCGACAGATGAAGAGTCGGTTGATTTTGGAAAGATTTTCACGTCCAGACTTGATGAATTAAAGGAGGAACGGAAAAAACATTTGAACCGCCTGAAGGAAAAGGAGAACAGAAAAGATGAATGATTTTATGCAGTTTTTCTCTGATAGTAATCCTTCCAACGTGTCGACATCTATCAAAATGCTCCTTCTTCTAACGGTGTTGTCACTTGCACCTGCAATTCTTATTCTTATGACATCATTTGCAAGGATTGTGATTGTGCTTTCATTTGTCCGAACAGCACTTGCAACACAACAGATGCCACCAAATCAGGTTATTGTTGGCTTAGCACTATTTCTAACTTTTTTTATAATGGCTCCAACCTTTCAACAAGTAAACGAAACGGCATTAACACCATTATTCGCCGAGGAAATAACACTTGAAGAGGCATATGATCGTGCAAGCATGCCGTTTAAAGAATTTATGAGTAAACATACACGACAAAAAGATTTGGAACTATTCCTGCGTTACAATCAGGCAGAACGCCCTGAGACGTTGGAAGATATTCCGTTAACTATGATGGTACCGGCTTTTGCCTTAAGTGAGTTAAAGACAGCCTTTCAAATGGGCTTTATGATATTCATACCTTTCCTTGTCATTGATATGATTGTCGCAAGTGTTCTGATGTCGATGGGGATGATGATGTTACCGCCTGTAATGATTTCATTACCATTCAAGATTCTTCTGTTCGTTCTCGTTGATGGCTGGTATCTTATTGTCAAATCATTGTTGCAAAGTTTTTAGCGGGAATTATTTGTCGCTTTCGGCCAATAGATAGTTTTTAAGTATAGGAGTGGTATGAATGTCAGGCGAATTGGTCATAGCGATCGCTGAACGTGCAATATGGGTAATATTATTAGCCTCTGGTCCACTTTTGATTGTGGCATTGGTCACGGGATTGATTGTTAGTATTTTTCAGGCTACGACTCAAATACAGGAACAGACTCTTGCATTTGTACCTAAAATCATTGCAGTACTTGTGGCTATAATATTTTTCGGGCCATGGATGTTATCCAGGGTGACCGCTTTTGCATCGGACATTTTCGAAAATCTTGTTCGATACATAGGGTGATTGAATGGAAGCTCTTTTACCTTCTATAGCTGTCTATTTATTAGTTTTAACAAGGGTAACAGCCTTTATCATAACTGTGCCGCTATTTTCATACCGTGCGATTCCTTCGACGCATAGAATTATTTTTGCAGCTCTATTATCTTGGATGATGGTATATACCATCGATGCACCCGAACTGCAGATTGATGGCTTATATATATTGCTTGTTATTAAGGAGGCAACAACCGGACTTTTTATCGGTATAATTGCCTATATTGTCATTTCGGCAATTCAGGTTGCTGGTGGGTTTATCGATTTTCAAATGGGGTTTGCGATAGCAAACGTTATCGATCCGCAAACAGGCGCACAATCTCCGTTATTGGGACAGTTTTTTAATGTTTTAGCCATGTTGCTCTTATTGACGTTGAATGGTCATCATATGCTATTGGATGGAATTTTTTATAGTTATCGCTTTATACCCATCGATATGCTTTGGCCGTCTTTCGGGAGTGAACGTGTCGTCGAGTTCGTCATTAAGACATTTGCTACATCATTTGCAATCGCATTTCAAATGTCAGTTCCAATCGTCGCAACCTTATTTTTAGTCGACCTTGCACTTGGGATAACAGCAAGGACAGTACCGCAATTAAATATATTCGTTGTCGGTTTTCCGATTAAAATAGGAGTTAGTTTTCTAGTACTTGCGACAATGTTTACGGTAATGATTACGATGATGCGTAAATTGTTTGAAGTGATGATTGCCGCAATGAGGGATCTTATGCTTCTCTTAGGGGGTGGCTAATACATGATTAGACTTGATCTACAGTTCTTTGCCGGTGAAAAAACTGAAAAAGCCACTCCGAAGAAACGACAGGATTCACGAAAAAAAGGACAGGTATTGAAGAGTCAGGATGTGACGAGTGCAGTTGTCCTTCTCAGCATTTTTCTATTTCTTTTTTTTACAGCAGGTCTTATGCGGGATCGTTTTTTTGTGTTTTTCAACCATTCATTTACTGAGTTTTTATCTATTAAATCACTATCGATTGATAGTTCCATGATGATCTATAAAGACATGATTATCCAGATGGCATATATTTTATTACCGATTATGGCAATTGCTGTAATTGCAAGTATTGCCGGTAATCTGTTCCAATTTGGGCTATTGTTCACTACTGAGCCATTGAAATTCGATTTGAAAAAGATTGATCCAATAAAAGGATTAAAACGTATTTTCTCGATCCGGGCTCTTGTGGAGCTTATGAAGTCGTTATTGAAAATCTCATTCATTGGTTTTGCAACAACACTATTGCTTGTCATGAATTTAGATAAAGTTTTGGGCCTTGCTTATAAGACTCCCGAAAATACGCTGCTTACTGTTGGTCAATTGGTTGGTCTTATGGGAATTGTGGCTTCCTTTGTTCTTTTATTTATCGCTATATTAGATTTCTTTTACCAGAAATTTGACTATGAAAAAAACCTTCGAATGTCCAAACAGGATATTAAGGATGAATATAAAAATACTGAAGGGGACCCAATCATCAAATCGCGAATAAAGCAGCGTCAAAGAGAGATGGCTATGAGAAGGATGATGCAAGAAGTCCCGCAGGCGGATGTAGTCATTACAAACCCAACTCACTACGCGATTGCATTGAAATACGATGATGAAAAGATGGATGCCCCGATTGTCATTGCAAAAGGGGCAGATTTTATCGCCCAAAAGATCAAAATAATAGCCAAAGAGAATAATATTGTTATGGTGGAGAATCGTCCTTTGGCAAGAGCCCTTTACGACGATCTTGAGATTGGTGATCGAATACCTGATCAGTTTTTCAAAACCGTTGCTGAAATCTTGGCGTACGTTTACAGAATACAAAGAAAAATTTAGGATTATTGAGAAAGAAGGGATGACATGCAATTTAAGGATATTGGTATATTGACGGCAGTCATTATGATAGTCGCCATGCTTGTCATCCCATTACCGCCTTGGTTATTGAGCTTTTTAATAATTATTAATATTACGCTCGCCCTAATGGTTTTATTGACTTCGATGAATATGCAGGAAGCTTTACAGTTTTCAATTTTCCCTTCTTTAGTTTTATTGCTAACACTATTTCGTCTTGGATTAAATGTTTCAACGACACGGGCAATTCTTTCAAAAGGAGATGCCGGTGGCGTTGTTGATACGTTTGGAACATTTGTTACAGGGGGGAATATTGTTGTAGGTCTTGTTGTCTTTGCCATTTTAGTAATTATTCAATTCGTCGTCATAACAAAAGGTGCGGAACGCGTTTCTGAAGTTGCAGCACGTTTCACGTTAGATGCGATGCCGGGTAAACAGATGAGTATTGATGCGGATTTAAATGCAGGTATGATTTCCGAATCAGAAGCAAGAATGCGCCGTGAAAAAGTTAGTAATGAGGCGGATTTTTATGGAGCGATGGATGGAGCGACAAAATTTGTTAAGGGTGATGCCATTGCTGGTATCATCATTGTAATCATAAACCTCCTTGTAGGGATGATTATAGGGGTTGTTCAAATGGGCTTGCCATTTGCAGAAGCCGCCATGAAATTTTCCCAACTAACAGTAGGTGATGGGATTGTATCCCAAATACCTGCATTGCTCACTTCGACAGCAACTGGTATCGTCGTAACACGGGCAGCTTCCGAGGGGAATCTTGGCTCTGATATTACTAAGCAACTATTTGGACAACCAAAACTTCTCTATGTGGCTGCAACAACGATTTTCCTGTTAGGCCTTTTTACACCAATTCAAGATTTCGTCACGATTCCAATTGCAGCGTCATTGGCAATAGGCGCATACATAATGTCTAAAAAGCCGGACGAGAATCCGGACGAATTGTTGGAAATGGCGGAGGAAGTTGAAACAGAAGGTATGAAAAGTCCGGAAAACGTTGTCAACCTATTGAATGTTGACCCAATCGAATTTGAATTCGGGTATGGACTTATTCCGTTGGTAGACGCCCAGCAAGGAGGTGACCTACTTGACCGGGTTGTTATGATTAGAAGGCAGCTTGCACTTGAGTTAGGATTGGTCATTCCAGTCGTACGGATTAGGGATAATATTCAACTTCAACCGAATGAGTATAGAATTAAAATCAAAGGGAATGAGTTGGCAAAGGGAGACCTTCTTCTTGATCATTATCTCGCAATGAGTCCAGGCGGTGATGATTCCATCAGTGGAATAGATACGATAGAGCCTTCATTTGGCTTGCCAGCAAAATGGATTACAGAGGATGTTAAAGAAGATGCTGAAATTATGGGCTATACTGTCGTAGACCCGCCAAGCGTCGTATCAACCCATCTTACAGAAGTGATTCGTGCAAATGCAGCTGATCTAATTGGTCGCCAGGAAACAAAACAACTTGTAGATCACATTAGTGAAACCTATCCGATATTGGTAGAAGAACTTACACCTACGCCACTTTCAATTGGTGAAATCCAGAAAGTATTGGCCAAGTTATTAAGAGAGAATGTTTCAATCCGCAATCTTCCTATTATATTTGAAACTCTCGCGGATTACTCGAAATATACATCTGATATCGATTTATTAACAGAATATGTCCGACAATCACTTGCACGGCAAATTACAACCCAATACTCGGCCGGGGTGGATACATTAAAAGTATTGACCGTGTCAGGGAAAATTGAAAAGTTAATTGCTGATAACATCCAGCAAACCGAGCAAGGAAACTATCTATCCATCAACCCGTCACACTCACAAGAGATTTTGGAATCGATAGCAAGAGAGATAGAAAGGGTGGCATTGATGGATCAATCACCTGTCATTCTTTGTTCGCCGGCAATACGAATGTACTTAAGGCAAATTACAGAGAGATACTTCCCGCAAATACCTGTTTTATCATACAATGAACTTGAAGCATCAATTGAAATCCAAAGTGTAGGGGTGGTGGAAATTTGATGAAGATGAAGAAATATACAGCGGAGACAATGGTTGAAGCGATGAAGCAAGTACGAAAGGATCTGGGGGAGGAAGCCGTCATACTTAGCTCATCCGTTGTTAAATCGAAAGGTTTTTTGGGGATGTTCAGAAAAAAGTCCGTGGAAGTTGTTGCCGGGTTGGACAGGAATGTGACGAAACCGGCTGAACCGCCAATACTCCCGCAATATTCACCAGTCGTGAAAAAGACTGATTCAGAAATTCAAAAAGAAATGAATGAGATGAAGAAACTTTTACAGGAAATGAAACAAGTGGCGTCTTTCGGAAGCCTTCCTGAAGAATTACAACCTTTGCTTGCATCATTGGAGCAACAAGATCTGTCTAAAGAGATGGTGTTAAAAATTGGCACTGAAATTTTCTCTTTAATGAAGTCAGAGAAGAAAGACTTCACAATGGCGGAACAGCTTCAGATTGTAAAAGATTTTATGATGAAACAGTATTCTGATTTACCATTCGGTGGCATTTCATTTAATAAAAAATACGTAAACCTACTTGGACCGACTGGTGTAGGAAAAACAACTACAATTGCTAAGATTGCAGCGAGAGCGGTTCTGGAAAATAGGAAAAAGATTGGATTTATAACAACTGATACATATCGAATTGCAGCAATTGAGCAACTTAGGACATATGCAAACTTACTGCAGGCACCAGTTGAAGTAGTTTATAACAGCAATGATTTTAAAGCAGCGATAGATAAAATGAAAGATCTTGATTTGATATTTATCGATACTGCCGGACGTAATTATATGGAAAAGAAATTTTTGGACGATTTGAACCGTATTATTGATTTTTCGATTAATATGGAATCTTTCCTTGTCCTATCCGTTACATCAAAGGAAGCTGATATGAGGAAGATTATCGAGATGTTTTCCTCATTCCCGATTGAGAAATTCATTTTCACTAAAGTGGATGAAACCGGCTCGATTGGTCAAATGTTTAATTTGATGAAAGAATATAAAATAGGGACGGCATATTTTACGGACGGTCAGGAAGTGCCTGAGGATATTATGGAGGCTAATCTTGAAGCAATGCTCAATCTGCTATTGGTAGGTGTTAAACATGCGTGATCAAGCCGAAGCACTTAGATTGAAAATGTTGAAGGCCAAGGGTGAATTAGCGCGATCTATTGCAATTGTTAGTGGAAAAGGAGGAGTAGGAAAATCTAACTTTTCCATTAACTTTGCGCACTCCCTTATAAAAAAAGGAAAGAAAGTCATTGTTATTGATATGGATATAGGTATGGGCAATATTTCAATTCTTTTAGGGGAATCACCGAAAAACAGTTTGCAAGACTATTTAATTGGTGATATGGAATTGGAAGATGTTATTAATGTTGAAAATGAAGGGTTGGTATATATATCGGGTGGATCGGGGTTAGATAGCGTACTGGAATGGTCCGAGGACACGTTAAATCGTTTATTTACTGCTTTCGAACAATTACAGCAAGAATACGATTTCATCCTTTTTGATATGGCGGCAGGTGCCACCCAGCAATCTATCGATCTAATTCTATCCGTAGATGAGGTCATTGTTATCTCTACGACTGAACCTACGTCCATTACGGATGCATATTCCATGATGAAATTCATCTATCTGAAAGATCAAGAGAAAGAGTTCCATATTGTCAGCAATCGACTGACCAAACGAGATGGTGGAAACGACGCAGTAAAAAGGTTGCAATTTGCAATGCGAAAGTTTTTAGATAAGGAAACAGCAATTTTAGGTTTTCTACCTGAAGATCCATCTGTACAAAAAGCTGTATTAGCCCAAAAACCCTTTTTACTCCTTTATCCGAACGCTCCAATTTCAAAATGTATGTCGGCAATAGCCGATAAATTTGTCCATTTGAATGAAACAGAGCTGAAAAGAGAGACTGGATTCATTGGCAAATTGAAGGGGATTTTTATGAAAGGGCGTCAATAATAACACCTCATTACCTATTTATAGCCAAACCCGGAATCTATTGTATATGAATTTCAATCAATAGGGCAATAGGTTTTAAGTAGCGAAAGAACCATGTAGATTGGGACAAAAGTGGCTTGGCTTACACAAGGAATTACAACTACGACAATTTTATGGGTCATACATCGCAGAGGGGGGCGACAATAAGAATGGAAATAGCTCAATACTTGGGTATGTTCTTGGACGAAAGTAAAGAACATATACAGGCATGTAATGAACTCTTACTTAAACTTGAAAAAAATTCGCAAGACGTATCCATTGTTAATGAAATATTCCGCTCTGCACATACGTTAAAAGGCATGGCAGCAACGATGGGCTACGGAAATATTGTCGAAGTGACACATAAAATGGAGAATATTCTTGATGCGATACGTAATTCCAAAATCATTGTGACGACAGAAATTCTCGATACAGTCTTTAAAGCAGTCGATTTATTGGAAGAAATGGTGTTGGAGATAGAAGCCGGAGGAACAGGTGAAAAAGATGTAAGTGAAATCTTAAACGCACTAAACAGGATTGAATCTGACCATTCAATCCTGTTGACCTCAAGAAAAAAGACTGTTGAACAGGCAATCGTATACGATGAATATGAAATGACAGTTATTCGTCAATCACATGAAGAGGGTTTCAATGCATTTGAGATACGCGTCTTACTACGTGAAGATTGCATATTAAAAGCTGCCCGTGTATTCATGGTGTTTGAGTTAGTCGAGAAGTTCGGCGAAATCATTAAGTCGACTCCATCTATTGAACAGCTGGAAAACGAAGACTTTGATTTTCTATTCACTATCGTTTTATTAACAAAAAGCAAAGCTGATACACTAAGAAAACAGGTAATGAATATATCAGAAGTGGAGAACGTTCTTGTACTTCCGGTTACGGAAGGGGCTATTCAAACATCTGATCAGGATGAAAGCCAAGGATATGCCGTGGCAGAGATAAATCCTAAAAAAGACAGTAGAGTACGAACTGTCCATCAAACCAACAAAACAATCCGTGTCAATACAGATCGGCTCGATAATTTAATGAATCTGTTTGAGGAACTAATAATTGATAGAGGGCGCCTACAATCCATCGCCAACGAATTACATAATGAAGATTTAGATGAAACTGTGGAACGTATGACACGGATAACTAGCGACCTTCAAAGTATTATTCTTAAAATGAGAATGGTTCCAGTAGAAACAGTGTTTAACCGTTTCCCTAAAATGGTACGTCAAATGGCACGTGATTTAGGTAAAGATATTAATCTTGAAATTACAGGTACTGAAACCGAGCTGGATCGCACAGTTATGGATGAAATTGGTGACCCACTCGTTCATTTAATTCGAAATGCTATTGACCACGGAATAGAAAGTCCTGCAGTACGATTTGAAAAAGGAAAGCCTGCTGACGGGTCTATATCTCTACGTGCTTTTCATTCGGGGAACCATGTCTATATCGAATTGGAAGATGACGGGGCAGGCATTAACCAGGAACTTGTTTTAGAGAAAGCCATTAATAGTGGGATAGTCAGTAAAGAGATTGCATCTTCATTGACAGATGATCAAATTTTAGAATTGATCATGTCACCGGGTTTTTCAACAGCTGAAAGGGTTACCGATTTATCTGGCCGGGGCGTCGGATTGGATGTTGTGAAAAGTAAGATAGAATCCCTTGGAGGATATATCACAATAAAGTCCGAACAGGATCAAGGAACACTATTCCAAATACAATTGCCACTTACACTATCAATCATTTCTGTAATGCTTGTGAATTTAGGTGAGGATGTATATGCCATTCCACTTTCCTCGATTCTTGAAGTGGCCATTATTAGAACTTCAGATATTATGAATGCCCATAACCAAAAGTTAATTGACGTGAGGGGAAATATTGTACCACTTGTAAATTTAAAAGAAATCTTTGAGATGAACAATTGTGACGAAACAAGAGTATTTCAATCAATCGTTATTGTCCAAAAGGGTGAGAAGATGGCCGGCATAATGGTGGATTCATTCATTGGACAGCAAGAAATTGTACTAAAATCACTTGGCGATTACTTGCAAAGCGTATATGCCATTTCTGGTGCTACGATTCTTGGTAGCGGCAAAGTTGCATTAGTCGTAGATTGCAATGCATTAATAAAATAGACGGGAGGGAGTTCGGATGGCTACATCTGACAGTTGGGACAAAAATGAAGAAGTAATCAAAGTAGTTGTATTCCAGTTGGCAGAGAAAGAGTATATGCTAAATGTTGACGTGGTTGAGTCGATTGAAATGATCCTTCCAATAACAAATGTCCCACTAACACCCTCCTATGTAAAAGGCATCGTCAATCTTAGAGGGGTTATTACACCAATCATTGATTTACGAACACGATTTCAATTGGAGATGAAACCGTTTGATGAAGATACCCGGATCATCATCGTTTCGTGTGACAAGTTTAAAGTTGGATTAATCGTTGATATGGCGACCGATGTTATTGATATTCCAAAGGATGTAATAGAGCCACAACCGAAAGTGGTGGGCTCTGTGGAGTCTGAATTCATCAATGGCGTTGCAAAAATCGATAAACGAATATTGGTTATGCTGAATTTAGATGAAGTACTGATTCCTGTGAAACGAGTGAGTGTCGATGAATATTGACTATAAAATTACGGATATCCATCTCGATGTCTTAAAAGAAATTGGAAGTATCGGTGCAGCACACGCTGCCACTTCGTTATCCCAGTTGTTGGATAAGAAAATTGAGATGCTTGTACCAAACGTCAATATTGTTTCATTCGATGAAATGTTCGATTTGGCAGGAGGTTCCGAAAGAATTGTCGTCGGTATACTGCAAAAGATCGACGGAGATCTTTCCGGTAATATGTTTTATCTATTGCCTCTGAAATCTGCAAATCAGCTGATTAAAAGATTGATAGGTGAAAACTCAATCGATTTTCATAATTCAACGGTTTCGGAATTGGCGGTATCTGCGATGCAAGAAGTTGGTAATATTTTAGCAGGGTCGTATCTCTCGGCTTTATCGGATTTCACCAAGTTGAATATTCAGCCCACAGTTCCATCACTCTGTGTAGATATGGTGGGCGCTATTATTAGTTACGGACTAATTGAACTATCGCATCATTACGACGAGGCCATTATCATAGATACCCAAATTATCGTTGAAGGTAGTTCTAGTGTAGATGGGCATTTTTTTCTGCTTCCAAACCCTGAGGCGTATATTTCCTTATTTCGTTCGTTAGGTGTTCTATAAATGGATACATCGAATAATGCTGTTAGAGTTGGCATTGCGGATATGAAGATCGTTAAAGCTCCTCAAAAAATCAGGACATCGAGTTTAGGGTCTTGCGTTGGTGTTGTTCTATATGATGAATCAATCGAAATTGCTGGACTTGTGCATGTGATGCTGCCTGATTCAAATCGTGGGCGATTAGATAGTAGTAATAAGGCTAAATTTGCAGACACAGGTATCTATTCATTGGTGGAATTGTTAAAAGATAAGGGAGTAAATCCAAATTCTTTGAAAGCTAAAATTGCTGGTGGAGCACAAATGTTTCAATTCGGATCAAAAGATACAATCCGCATTGGTCCACGAAATGTAGAAGCGGTCAAGACGGTGCTTAGCCAACTTTCAATCCCTATCATTGCAGAAGATACAGGGGGTTCAAGAGGTCGTTCAATTGAATTTGACCCCATATCGACTAAATTAAGCATCCGAACGGTTAAAGAAGGAATGAAGGAAATTTGAAAGCGGTAATTATGGATTCCTGAACGGTATATGGAAAGGTATTGAGGGGACTGAAAAAGTCGCTTTTTTTCAGTGGCGTTTGCTATAATTATAGTCAAACTATGCGGATGAATGTCGTAACATGGAGATTGGGGTGAGTTCATGTCTAAACAGGATGTAACGGATGAAGATAAAATTTGGATACAATGGTTGGAAAAAAGGGATTCAGATGCAGGTGATATCCTAGTCCGAAAATATACTCCACTTGTCAATTATCATGTGCAACGAATCAGTTCCGGTCTGCCCCGCAATGTATCAAGGGATGATATTACAAGCCTTGGACTCCAAGGACTATTCGACGCGTTAACAAAATTCGATCCAAACAGAGATTTGAAATTTGATACATATGCATCATTCAGGATACGTGGATCGATAATAGACGGGCTACGTAAAGATGATTGGATGCCAAGGTTAGCCCGGGAAAAGTCAAAAAAGATGGAGAATGAAATTAGAAAGTTAGAACAAAAATTATTGCGACATGCCACTCCGGAAGAAATTGCCGATCACCTTGGCCTAAAAGTGGATGAGGTCTATCAGACAATGCACGAACACTACTTCTCAAACGTTCTATCGATGGAGGAACGAGTAGGTGTCGAAGATGAGGAAGGTAATTCGTATACTATACAAGATCATCATGAACGAACTCCGGAGCATCAAGTAATGATGGGCGAGCTTGTTCAAGATTTAACAATGAAAATCAAAGATTTAAATTCGAATGAACAACTGGTATTAGACCTATTTTATACGAATGAAATGACCTTGACCGAAATAGGTGAGATTTTCGGGTTATCGACTTCACGAATTTCTCAAATTCATTCTAAAGCGCTTTTCAAACTAAGAAAGTCACTATTACCTGAAGTAGTGGATGGAGGGATTTTATGAGCTTAAAAGGAATCGAACTCCAAATTGCAATTCCAAGAACTTTCGATGCTGGTAAAATAACTGAGCAAAAGCAGCAACAACATCAAATTGACCATGGACATGCCCAAACGTTAAACGAAAAAGAACTATTGAAAAGCCGTGAGACTGTCATGCAGTCTGACAAACTCGCAAAAACAGATCCCGACTCGAAAAGCAGTCAACAAGAAAAGGAGTCATCACCAAGAAATCGTCAACAAAGAGAAGAGGAAAAGAAAGCGATGCACCCTTATAAAGGGTCATTCGTCGACTTTACGGGTTAAACATATGAGTTCGTTATTTTTATTATTGTTATTCGTTTTACAAATGGTCAGTTTTTACGTCATCGCACTTCTATATATGAGAATATCCAAATTCAACAACCTAGAAAAAAAGCAAGAGCGGCTTATGGCTGAAATGGATAACGCAATTGCCGCTTACCTTGCCGAATTAAAAGAGGAAAATGAAAGGCTTATCAATATCATTGAAAAGCGTGAAGAGAAAGTACTTATAAAAGTACAAGAGGAAGTAAACCATATCCGTGAGACAAAGATTGCGGATAAGGAAGACGAATTTACAATCGTTCAACCAAATATTCCTGTAAATATTGCATTGAAGTCCTATCAGAATGCCCCTACAGTGAAAAAAACAGTAAGCCCAACTCCCGAACAGAACGACCACCAACGCGCCATCTCGATGTTCGATGAAGGCAAAACAATAGAAGAGATCGCCAAAACCCTCGGCAAAGGAAAAACCGAGGTAGAACTACTACTCAAACTCCGTTGAACAAAGTTGCAAATTTATTACCGCTATGGTATATTATCAAATGGTGTTACTACACACGTACGTGGACGATGGAATCGGTGCCGAAAGGTAACTCCATCGGATGAAACATACGGAGGAAATCAACCAAATAGGAGGAAAATCAAATGTCAGTAATCTCAATGAAACAACTGCTTGAAGCAGGTGTACACTTCGGACACCAAACTCGTCGTTGGAATCCGAAAATGAAGAAATTTATCTTCCAAGAACGTAACGGAATCTACATCATCGATCTTCAAAAGACGGTGAAAAAACTTGAAGAAGCATACGACTTCATGCGTCAAGTTGGTGCTGATGGCGGAAAAGTACTTTTCGTCGGAACAAAAAAACAAGCACAAGATGCTATCAAAGAAGAGGCAGAACGTGCTGGAATGTACTACATCAACCAACGTTGGCTTGGTGGTACACTTACAAACTTTGGAACAATCCAAAAACGTGTTGCACGTATGAAGAAAATCGAAACTATGGAAGAGGACGGTACATTCTCTGTACTTCCTAAAAAAGAAGTTTCTGAACTAAGAAAAGAACACGATCGTCTTGTGAAATTCCTTGGCGGTATTCGTGACATGAAATCATTGCCAGATGTTATCTTTGTTGTTGACCCACGCAAAGAACGCATCGCTGTGGCTGAAGCTATCAAATTGAACATCCCACTCGTCGGTATTGTTGATACGAACTGTGATCCGGATGAAATCGACTACGTCATTCCTGCAAATGATGACGCTATCCGTGCTGTTCGCTTACTAACAAGCAAAATGGCAGATGCGTTGATCGAATCAAGACAAGGCGCAGACGAAGAAGTATCAGAAGAAGCGTCTGAAGCAGTAGCTGCAGAGTAAATTCAAGAAATGAACAGACGATAAGCGGCCAACCCCCTTATCGTCTTTTTTAAAGAATTGTTTTTGTAGGCAATTTGTATGTTTTTAGCAATTTTTGTTGATTGAAGCGGAAAGCATTAGCTTGTAGCGGAAATCAACAGTTGATGCTAAAGTATTGTCGTCACAAATCACTCATACAGGAGGAAATTATAATGGCAATTACAGCACAAATGGTAAAAGAACTTCGTGAAAAAACTGGCGCAGGTATGATGGACTGCAAAAAAGCACTAACTGAAGTAAACGGTGATATGGAAGCAGCAGTAGACTTCCTTCGTGAAAAAGGTCTTTCAAGCGCAGCTAAAAAAGCTGACCGTATTGCAGCAGAAGGTACAACTGAAATCATCGTTAACGGCAACGAAGCAGTCATCTTCGAAGTAAACGCTGAAACAGACTTTGTTGCGAAAAACGAAGGATTCCAAACACTTGTAAAAGAACTTGGTGAACACCTTCTTGCAGTAAAACCAGCTACAATCGAAGAAGCAAACGAATCTAAAATGGATAACGGCCTTTCAGTCGCTGACCATATTTCTAATGCTGTTTCGAAAATCGGAGAGAAAATCACTCTTCGTCGCTTTGAAGTGAAAACAAAAACAGACAACGACGCATTCGGTCCATACCTACACATGGGTGGCCGTATTGCTGTATTAACAATACTTGAAGGTACAACAGACGCTGATGCAGCGAAAGACGTTGCAATGCATATCGCTGCATTGAACCCTAAATACATTTCACGTGACGAAGTGTCTGAAGAAGAAGTAGAGCGCGAGCGTAAAGTTCTTACAGAACAAGCGTTGAACGAAGGCAAGCCTGAAAATATCGTTGCTAAAATGGTTGAAGGCCGTCTTGGTAAATACTTCGAAGAGATTTGTGTACTTGACCAAGCATTCGTTAAAAATTCAGATCAAAAAGTCCGTGACTTCGTTAAGTCCACTGGTGGCACTTTGAAAGAATTCGTTCGCTATGCTGTAGGTGAAGGAATCGAAAAACGTGAAGATAACTTTGCTGAAGAAGTTATGAGCCAAGTTAAAGGCAACTAATTCACATTTAATGAATACAAAATAATTTAGGGGACACAACTTTGTGTTCCCTATTTTTCAAGAAAATTATAGACGGAGGGTACATATGAGCGTCCCAAAATACAAAAGAATTGTCTTAAAGCTTAGCGGTGAAGCACTCGCAGGTGAAAAGGGATTCGGATTATCTCCTGAAATCATTAAAACAGTTGCAGCACAAGTGAAAGAGGTCACGGATCTTGGTGTAGAAGTTGCAGTCGTAGTTGGCGGAGGGAATATTTGGCGTGGAAAGATTGGCAGCGAGATGGGAATGGACCGTACAACTGCTGATTACATGGGTATGCTTGCCACAGTGATGAATTCATTGGCACTGCAAGATGCACTTGAAAAACTAGAAGTCGAAACACGGGTTTCATCTTCTATCGAAATGCGCCAAGTGGCTGAACCGTACATACGGAGAAAAGCAATTCGACATCTTGAAAAGAAACGTGTCGTCATCTTTGCCGCTGGAACAGGGAACCCTTACTTCTCTACTGATACGACTGCAGCTCTTAGGGCGGCTGAAATAGAAGCCGATGTCATTCTAATGGCGAAAAACAATGTTGACGGCGTCTATTCTGCTGATCCACTTAAAGATAAGAACGCAGTGAAATACACTGATCTTACGTATTTAGAAGTAATTAGCCAAGGACTTGAAGTTATGGATTCAACAGCTTCAACCCTTTGTATGGACAATGATATCCCTCTCGTAGTATTCTCAATAATGGATAATGGAAATATTAAAAAAGCCGTATTAGGGGAACCGATTGGTACGGTTGTGAGGAGGAATGGGTAAATGCCGAAAGAATTAATGGATCAAACGAAAGATAAAATGGAGAAAGCGATTGGAGCATTTTCACGACAATTGGCTTCAATCCGTGCTGGACGTGCAAGTGCGTCATTGCTTGATCGCATCAATGTCCTTTACTACGGAGCACCAACGCCGTTAAACCAAATGGCAGGTATCTCTGTGCCCGAAGCAAGACTGATGGTAATACAACCTTATGACAAAACGACAATTGGGGATATTGAAAAAGCGATATTGAAATCTGATATCGGAATCACCCCTTCCAATGATGGTTCTGTAATCCGTTTGGCTGTACCTGCCTTGACGGAAGAACGTCGTAAGGATTTGGTAAAAGAAGTTAAAAAAGAAGCAGAGGATTCCAAAATTGCAATTCGTAACGTTCGTAGAGATGCGAATGACGAGTTGAAAAAGTTAGAAAAAAATGGCGAAATCACTGAAGATGAATTACGTCGTGAAAGCGATGAGATTCAAAAATTAACTGATTCGTACATTGAAAAGATTGACGGGATTTCCAAAGCGAAAGAAAACGAAATTATGGAAATCTGATTGAAGAACTTTCTATATCTCCGGACGTCCTATCTTCAGGACGTCTTTTTTTTGCCAAATTGCGTCCGCCTGTAACGTAAAGCAACTGTTATCTCATTGATTTTTATAAGAAGGCACGCATAGGCTTAAACAGGGAATACTAAATTTCAACGAAACGTTCTCTGTTTTAATGAAATTTGCTGGCTGATTTGATACGATAGACTAGGTACTTGCTCAAATAGCAGGCGAGTGGAGGAAACGGAATGTTAGAAAAACTGTTGCGAAAAAAAACTAAAGAGATCGAAATGTCAATTTCCGACAGGATTAAGAATGTGAAAAGTAGGACAATACCTTCACACGTCGCCATTATTATGGATGGAAACGGCAGATGGGCAAAACAACGTAGCTTGCCGCGAATTGCTGGTCACCATGAAGGAATGAAAACAGTCCGTAAAATTACCCGTATTGCGAATGATATCGGCATTAAAGTCTTAACGTTATACGCTTTTTCAACTGAAAACTGGAAACGACCAAGAATGGAAATTGATTTTCTCATGAAGCTTCCAGGCGAGTTTTTATCTACATATTTACCTGAGTTAATTGAACAGAATGTTAAAGTAGAAACAATCGGTAATTTCGATGCGTTGCCACCTCATACGAAAGAAGCAATTATGAAAGCGCAAGAGGCTACCTCGAAAAACACCGGTCTTATCCTAAATTTCGCAATGAATTACGGAAGCCGTCTCGAAATTGTTGAGACAGTAAAAGAAATTGTCCAATTGACAGCAAACAATCAATTATCTATAGATGATATTAATGAATCTTTGATTGATGCACATTTAATGACTTCACATTTGCCTGAACCAGATTTACTGATTAGAACAAGTGGGGAAGTTAGATTGTCGAATTTCATGCTGTGGCAACTTGCCTATTCGGAATTTTCATTTACAGATGTTCTTTGGCCAGATTTCGACGAATCATGTATGCTTAATGCTATTGAAGAATTCCAAATGCGCCATAGGCGATTTGGGAGTGTGGAAGGAGATAAGGAAGTTTGAAACAGAGAATTATTACAGCAATCGTAGCATTTGCAATTTTTTTCCCACTCGTCATAATAGGTGGTTTTCCGTTTACATTAGCGATTTATGCCATCGCTTCAATAGGCTTATACGAGTTGCTGCGTATGAAAAACATTCGTATTTTCTCAGTTGAAGGAATCCTAACATGGATCATGCTTGCTATCCTTTTAATGCCATCGACATGGACAAAGGAAGTCCTGCAATTTACCGGTTATACAAAAACTGAATTGATATTCGCACTCATACTTATTTTGCTGATTTTTACAGTAATCTCGAAAAATCGTTTTTCATTCGATCATGCGGCATTTACTGCGTTTAGTGCCTTATATCTTGGCATTGGTTTTTATTTCTTGATTGAAACCCGATTTTATGGATTTGAATATGTTTTCTATGCATTATTAGTTATTTGGACGACTGATTCGGGAGCATATTTTACAGGAAGAAAATTAGGGAAACGTAAACTTTGGCCCGAAATTTCCCCTAATAAGACTGTAGAGGGCTTTCTTGGTGGAATTCTTTTTGCTGTTCTATTCGCGTTTGTTTTCCAACTGTTTTATCCAATAGCGTCTTCTTATTTCATGTTAGCTATTGTTACGATAATTGCTTCCATCGTTGGCCAGTTGGGTGATTTGGTTGAGTCTGCATTGAAGCGGCATTTTGAAGTGAAGGATTCAGGAAATCTTCTACCGGGACATGGTGGGATTCTTGATAGATTTGATAGTCTCCTTTTCGTATTGCCACTAATTCATTTTCTTCATCTTGTCGGTTAAAGGAAAGGATGTAGTTCAGTATGGTGAAAAATATTAGTCTACTTGGTGCTACAGGGTCAATCGGTACACAGACCCTTGATATTATTCAGTCAAACCGTGAAAAATTTAAGCTCGTATCTTTTTCTGCTGGGATGAATATTCTTAGGGTAAGAGAAATCACAAGGGAGTTTCAACCGGAAATCGTATCAGTTATAAACTCTACTGATGCGAGTGTCTTACAAGCTGAATTCCCTAATACAAAATTCGTTTATGGAAAAGAAGGGCTAATTCTTGTTGCAGCTCATTCTAATGCGGACATGCTTGTCAATGCAGTGATTGGCAGTATCGGTTTAGAGCCTACTATTCAAGCCATCAAAGAAGGCATTACTATAGCAATTGCGAACAAAGAAACATTAGTAGCTGCTGGAGACATCGTAATGGCAGAAGCAAAAAAGAATAATGTTGCTCTGTTACCAGTCGATAGTGAACACTCAGCATTGTTTCAATCTTTGAATGGAGAAAATCCAAAACGAGTCTCTCGTTTAATCCTTACAGCTTCTGGCGGTAGTTTTAGACATTTGCCTAAAAGTGAATTAAAGGACGTAACTGTTCAACAGGCATTAGCGCATCCTAATTGGTCAATGGGCAATAAATTGACAATTGACTCTGCGACGATGATGAACAAAGGACTAGAGGTGATAGAGGCCCATCATTTATTCGATATGCCATATGAGAAAATTGATTGCCTTCTGCATAAAGAAAGTATCATCCATTCAATTGTTGAATTTGAGGATACGAGTATGATTGCTCAATTGGGTTCACCGGATATGCGTGTTCCAATCCAATATGCGATGACCTATCCTGATCGAATTCCAATGCAAAATGCAAAACCTCTAAGACTTGAAGAGATTGGAATTTTGCATTTTGAGAAGATGGATATGGAAAGATATAAAGCCCTTGCACTTGCGTACGAGGCAGGTAGGGAAGGTGGAACAATGCCTACAGTGATGAATGCAGCAAACGAGGTTGCTGTAGAACTGTTTATGAAAGGTGAAATTCCTTTCTTGCAAATTGAAGAAATCGTTGAAAGGATGATGAATCAGCACGAAAAAATTTCATCACCTGATTTAGAAACGATTCTTGAAATTGATTCCCTGACTCGTAAGATGGTGTATGATAAAGTAAAATGATTCATAAAACGGCTTAAATGGCCAGTTAAGGTGGTTTTTTATGGAAACCGTAATTGCGTTTATAATCATATTTGGATCTCTCGTCTTTTTTCATGAATTAGGTCATTTTCTTTTTGCTAAAAAGGCCGGAATCATGGTTCGTGAATTTGCGATTGGAATGGGACCGAAAATTTTAGCGCTCAGAAAAAAGGAAACGCTCTATACAATCCGCCTTCTTCCAATAGGAGGATACGTCAGGATGGCCGGCGAAGATTTTGACACTGTAGAATTACAACCCGGTTATCGTGTTGGCATCATTTTAAATAATGAAGATGTGGTGGAAAAGATTTACTTGAATCGGGACGTTTCAAATCCAAATGTCCTTTTCATAGAGACTGAAAAGGCAGATTTAACTAAAGCGCTCTTCATCGAAGGATATGATGAGGATGGAAAACTTGTTAAATACAAGGTTTCTAGAAATGCTATTGTTTATGAAAAAGGACAAGAGACAATAATAGCTCCATATGATCGTCAATTTGATTCAAAGCCTTTGGGTAGTAGAGCAATGGCGATTTTTGCTGGTCCCCTTTTCAACTTCATCCTTGCTTTCTTCATCTTCTTGGCAATCGGTCTTCTACATGGCATCCCAACTAATGAACCAATCATTAGCGAAGTTATTACTGACAGTCCTGCATATGCCGCGGGAATGGAGCCAGGTGATTTCATTAAGGAAGTGGATGGGGTACCTGTTGAGAAGTGGACTGAATTCACGGATATAGTGAAAAGCAAAGGCAGTGAAAAAATTCAATTGAAAGTAGAGCGTAATGGTGACCTTGTTACGTTTGCCGTTACTCCTAATACAGTTGTAAATGAAGCCGGTGAGAAAGTTGGTCAAATCGGCGTTATGTATGATCCACCTTTGGAAAAGAACCCTATGAAGGCATTCGCTTTTGGAGCGGAACAAACATATAGCTGGACTAAACGAATCTTCGAGCTTTTAGGAATGCTTGTAACAGGTAAGTTTACAATTGAAGCATTAAGCGGTCCACTCGGAATTTATAAGGCAACTGAGGAAGTTGCACAATTTGGCGTTTTCTCACTGATGAATTGGGCAGCAGTATTGAGTATTAATTTAGGCATCATGAACCTATTACCGCTTCCGGCACTCGATGGTGGAAGATTACTGTTCTTCTTATTCGAAGGATTACGGGGCAAACCAGTCGATAAGCAAAAAGAAGGCATGGTCCATTTTGTAGGGATTATGTTATTAATGGTCCTCATGTTAGTCGTTACATGGAATGATATACAGAGATTCTTCTTTTAATAAATTAGTTTCCTTTGGAATGAGGTGAGATCTTTTATGAAACAATCACGGACATTCATCCCAACTATGCGTGAAATACCAAGCGACGCTGAAATCGTCTCCCATCAATTGTTATTAAGAGCCGGTTTTATACGCCAACATATGAGCGGGGTCTATTCATATTTGCCTTTAGCAAAAAAAGTATTAGGGAAGATTGAAAACATTATCCGCGAAGAAATGGATGCAATTGAAGCAGTAGAAGTTTTACTACCTACATTGCAACAAGCTGACCTTTGGAAAGAAACGGGAAGATGGCAAGCATACGGTCTTGAACTATTTCGATTAACTGATCGACATGATCGGGAAATGGCATTAGGACCAACTCACGAGGAAGTGATCACATCACTTATCCGTGATGATGTCCAATCCTATAAAAAACTGCCACTAACTGTATATCAAATTCAAACGAAGTTCAGGGATGAGAAAAGACCAAGATTCGGATTACTGCGTGGTAGGGAATTTATCATGAAAGATGCATATTCTTTTCATTCCTCAGAGGAAAGTCTCGAAGTGAAGTATAATGAAATGCTCGAAGCTTACACAAGGATTTTCACAAGGCTTGGATTGGAATTTAGAACGGTTTTAGCAGATGGTGGATCGATTGGTGGAAATAGCACACATGAATTTATGGCCCTATCAGAAATAGGGGAAGACACAATTGCATTCAGTGACACATCACCTTATGCTGCCAACATTGAAATTGCTGAAGTGAATAGTAACTATACAAAATCAAATGAACCAATGAAAGAACTGGAGAAAGTTGAAACACCTGCACAGAAGACTATTGCCGAAGTTGCAACATTTTTGAAAGTTGATCCTTCAAAAATCATTAAAACAATCATCTTCCATGCGGATGAAGAATTATGCGCAGTCTTGGCTCGTGGAGATCATGAAATTAATGAGATAAAACTTAGAAAAGCACTTTCTGTTAATGAGTTGAATCTTGCTTCAGATAGTGAAATAGAAAAAACTCTCTCCTGCAAAGTTGGCTCAATTGGGCCAGTTAAATTACCACTTGAAATTAAGGTATATGCCGATAATGCTGTGAAGGAAATTGTTAACGGAATTTGCGGTGCGAATGAGGATGACTACCATTTGAAAAATGTCAATCCAGAACGCGACTTTGCCGTTGATAAGTATTTGGATTTAAGGTTCATAAAAGAAGGGGACCTTTCGCCTGATGGAACCGGAACAATTCGTTTTGCAAAAGGGATTGAACTTGGCCATACATTTAAATTAGGTGTGTCCTATAGTGAAGCGATGAAAGCGACATATCTTGGCGAAAATGGGAACACCAATCACTTCGTAATGGGATGTTACGGGATAGGTGTATCCCGGATATTAGCGGCAATCGCTGAACAATACAACGACGCCAACGGATTAAAATGGCCGAAAAAATTGGCGCCTTATGACATTCACCTAATAACAATCAATATGAATGATGAAATGCAAACAAAATTATCAAATGAACTTTATCACCTCCTCAAAACGTATCGGTATGATATCCTACATGATGATCGGGATGAAAGAGCAGGAGTTAAATTCACTGATGCAGATCTAATTGGATTACCAGTTCGAATCACCATCGGTAAAATGGCAAAGGACGGAATGGTAGAAGTAAAATTCCGCGAGACAGGTGAAACAGTCGTCTGGCAAAAAGAAGAAGTTACAGAAAAACTACAGTCATTTTTTAATTAAAAGTAAGATGGAAGGGGAGGTCGGATGTTCCGACGCTTCCCTTTTCACTGTAAAACAAGGGGGGTTACATATGGATGCTAAATTAAAAATGCTAACTCTATTACAACAAATTGGAATGTCAGATGATCAAACAATCATCCATTTCCAAAATGCAACACTTGAACGAGTCGACATCCATCGAAAATCAAGGATTTGGCAATTCAATATTCAACTCGAAAACATATTGCCTTTACAAGTATTTCAGCTATTCCAACATAAATTAACAGAAGCATTTAAATCAATTGCAACAATCCGTCTTAATATTAGTACAAGCTCTCCTGAGTGGAATTCCGAAAGTGTAATTGGATATTGGCCATACGTTATCGAAGAGATGAGGGATATGTCTCCACCAATACGTGAACGTTTCATTGGACAAAAACCGATTATGATCGGTGAAAAGATGAAGCTTACGTGCATAAACGACTTTGAACAACAAACGTTGAAAAGCAAATACGGTCCTCTCATCACGGAAGTTTATGGATCTTTCGGTTTTCCTCCAATGGCCATCGAATTTGCGATAATCGAAGAGGCTGAAAGTAGCGAAGCCGAGCGTTTAGCCTTTATCGCACAGAAGGAAGCGGAGGAAGAAGCATATGCAAGAAATGCTTTAGCAAGTCTTCAAAAGTTGGAAGCAACGAAAAAAGAAAATGGCGATGCCGGTAACAGGCCGTTCGTCTTAGGTGTGCCGATCAAGCAGGATGAACCTCTAATCGGGATTCATACAATTCAAGATGAAGAAAGACGTGTCACAATCGAAGGATATGTTTTCGATACGGAAGTCAGGGAACTGAGAAGTGGTCGGTCATTGCTCACCATCAAAGTGACCGATTATACCGATTCGATATTAGTTAAAATGTTTTCAAGGGATAACGAAGATGCGGAGCTAATGAAGACATTGAAAAAGGGTTCTTGGGTTCGTGCAAGAGGAAGCATACAAAATGATACGTTTGTAAGGGATCTTATTATGATGGCCCAAGATATCATGGAAGTTGCTCCAGTAATTCGCAAGGACAATGCACCTGAAAATCGAAAGCGTGTCGAATTACACGCCCATACGAATATGAGTCAGATGGATGCAGTAACTTCTGCTTCGAATTTAGTCGCCCAAGCAGCTAAATGGGGGCATCCTGCAATTGCGATCACTGATCATGCCAATGTCCAATCATTTCCTGAAGCGTATTCAGCCGGTAAAAAACATGGCATAAAAGTACTGTTCGGTTTGGAAGCAAATCTCGTAGATGATGGTGTTCCAATTGTATACGATGAACAGCATCGTTTACTTGAAAACGATACGTATGTTGTATTTGACGTAGAGACAACAGGCTTATCTGCCGTGTATGACACAATCATCGAACTTGCGGCAGTAAAGGTAGTTAATGGCGAAATAAAAGAACGATTTGAACGTTTTGCCAATCCACATCATCCACTATCCTCAACAACAACTGAACTTACTGGTATAACGGATGATATGGTGAAAGATGCACCAGAAGTATCGGAAGTCATAAGGGATTTCAAAGAATTCATCGGTGATTCTATTCTTGTCGCGCATAATGCTTCATTCGATATGGGCTTCTTTTATGAGGCAAGTAAAAAAGCTGATTTGCATGATCGGAACTATCCTACAATCGATACTCTTGAACTATCTCGATTTTTATATCCTGAACTACGTAATCATAGATTAAATACGTTGGCGAAGAAATTCGATATCGAACTGACCCAGCATCACCGTGCGATATACGATACGGAAGCGACTGCCTATCTATTCATACGTCTCATGAAAGATGCTGCGGAGAAAGGCATTGAATACTTAGATGATTTCAATAAAAATATCGGGGAAGGGGATGCGTATAAACGGTCCAGGCCTTCACATTGTACGCTTCTTGCAACCGATGACGAGGGATTGAAGAATTTATTCAAACTTGTCTCGATTTCCCATATGGATTATTTCTATCGTGTGCCTAGAATCCCGCGTTCCTTACTTATTAAATACCGCCAAGGTTTATTAGTCGGTTCAGGGTGTGATAAGGGAGAGGTCTTTGAAGGCTTAATGCAGAAATCGATGGAGGAAGTGGAGGAAATTGCTGGTTTTTATGATTACCTTGAATTGCATCCGAAGCCAGTTTACTCACATCTGATCGAGTTGGAACTTATTCGGGATGAATGGAATCTTGAAGATATAATGCGTAAGATGATTAAACTTGGAAAAAAGGTCGGATTACCCGTTTGTGCAACAGGAAACGTTCATTATATCGATGAAACAGATGCGAAATATCGTGAAGTGCTTGTCCGGTCGCAAGGCGGGGCGAATCCGATGAATCGACATTCGTTGCCTGAAGTGCATTTTAGGACGACCGATGAAATGCTTGACCATTTTTCGTTTTTGGGAAATGAAACAGCGGAACAGATTGTCATTGATAATCCACAAAAGATTGCTGATCGAATCGGGGATGTGAAAGTTATCAAGGATGACCTGTATACCCCTGAAATTGAGGGTGCGGATGAAGAGGTGCGAGAGCTTACCTATTCGATGGCCCATCATATTTATGGTGAACAATTACCTGAAATTATTGAAGCAAGAATTGAGAAAGAATTAAAATCGATTATCGATAACGGCTTCGCAGTTATTTATCTGATTTCACATAAGTTGGTAAAAAGATCACTGGACGATGGATACCTTGTTGGTTCAAGGGGATCCGTAGGTTCTTCACTCGTTGCAACCATGATGGAAATTACCGAAGTGAACCCTATGCCGCCACATTACGTTTGCCCTTCATGTAAGCTATCCGAATTCTTTGATGACGGTTCCGTCAGTTCCGGATTCGACTTGCCGGACAAAGCATGTCCGTCTTGTGGAACAATGTTCAAAAAGGATGGACAAGATATCCCGTTTGAAACGTTCCTTGGATTTAACGGTGACAAAGTCCCGGATATCGATTTGAACTTCAGTGGTGAATATCAAGCGCATGCGCATAACTATACGAAGGAGCTTTTCGGGGAAGATTATGTCTATCGTGCCGGGACAATCGGAACAGTTGCTGAAAAAACAGCATATGGTTATGTCCGAGGGTATATGAACGATAATAACCTTCATTTAAGAGGGGCGGAAATTGACAGGCTTGTACAAGGTTGTACTGGCGTTAAACGAAATACGGGACAACATCCAGGCGGTATTATCGTTGTCCCAGATAATATGGAGATATACGACTTTTCACCAATCCAATTCCCGGCCGATGATACTTCATCAAGTTGGAGAACAACACATTTTGACTTCCATTCAATTGATAATAACTTATTGAAACTTGACATACTTGGGCACGATGATCCAACGATGATCAAAATGCTGGAAGACCTTTCTGGCATCGATCCGAAAACGATCCCACCAGACGATGAAGGAGTAATGGCACTCTTCAGTGGTACGTCATCATTAGGTGTAACTGAAGAGCAGATTGATTGTAAGACGGGTACATTAGGTGTCCCTGAGTTTGGTACACGATTTGTTAGGCAGATGTTAGAGGAGACGAAACCATCTACATTTTCAGAACTTATCCAGATTTCGGGACTATCGCATGGAACTGACGTCTGGCTTGGAAATGCACAAGAATTGATTCAAAACAATATTTGTCAATTGTCGGATGTTATAGGCTGCCGTGACGATATTATGGTTTACCTTATTTATCAAGGGCTGGAACCATCAATGGCCTTCAAGATTATGGAATCTGTCCGTAAAGGAAAAGGACTCACTCCGGAATTTGAAGCGGAGATGAGGGCGAATAACGTTCCTAACTGGTATATTGACTCCTGTAAGAAAATAAAATATATGTTCCCTAAAGCCCACGCGGCTGCCTATGTTCTGATGGCGTTAAGAATTGCATATTTTAAAGTGCATCATCCAATTATGTATTACGCAGCCTATTTCACGGTGCGTGCGACAGACTATGATTTATTGACGATGACAAAAGGTACAGCTTCAATGCGAGCGAAAATCAAGGAAATCAATGACAAAGGATTAGAGGCAAGCCCGAAAGAGAAGAACCTACTGACAGTACTTGAAATAGCATTGGAAATGGGGGAGCGTGGATTTTCTTTCGCGAAGCCCGATTTATATAAGTCGGATGCTTCCGTCTTCCTGATTGAAGATAATAAATTAATCCCACCATTTGACTCCATTCCTTCACTTGGTACAAACGTTGCTAAAACAATTGTTGAAGCGCGTAAGGATGGAATCTTCCTATCGAAAGAAGACTTACAACAACGCGGAAGAGTATCTAAAACCGTCATTGAATATATGGACTCATTGGGTTGCTTGGAAGGCATGCCTGATTCGAATCAGTTATCGTTATTTTGATCGTTTACCCGCTCGGAAATGGTTAGCACGGCACATTGTTTGCAATGATGCCCTATAAATGCTACAATTGTAGCAACTTTTGCTATAAGTCTTGCGTGAAAAAGAGTGGGATTTCCCGCTCTTTTCTGTTGTTCTATATGTATTAAGTTTTTTTAATCAAATTTCGGGAGGGTTTTGATGAGTAAAATTACAGAGGAAGTCCAAAAGCTCGTCAGTCCGATAGTGAACGACCTCGAGTTGGAATTGGTAGATATTGAATTTGTGAAAGAAGGAAGAGACTGGTTTTTACGGGTTTATATTGATACTCCTGAAGGGAATATCGATATCGAACAATGTGCACAAGTTAGCGAAAGGCTTAGTGAAGAACTGGACCGTACTGATCCAATCACCCAAAACTATTTCCTCGAAGTTTCGTCACCGGGTGCTGAACGACCTTTGAAAAAGGAAGAGGATTTTCATAAGGCAGTCGGCCAGTATGTATTTATAAAAACATATGAACCGATCAACGGAATGAAAGAATTTGAAGGGTACTTGCTTTCTTATGATTCCGAGTTCGCAGAAATGGAAATTCGAATCAAGACAAGAAAACTGCAAGTAAAGATTGAAAAAGAAAAAATCGCTTTTGCAAGATTGGCGATTGACTTTTCCGCATAATTGAATATAGGAGTGATTAACTATGAGTAGTGATCTACTCGATGCATTAACAGCTCTTGAAAAACAGAAAGGTATCTCAAGAGATGTACTTGTTGAAGCGATTGAGGCCGCCCTCGTAACAGCTTATAAACGGAATTTCAACCAAGCTCAAAATGTGCGGGTCGATTTGAACTTAGACAAAGGCACGATGAAAGTCTATTCACGTAAAGACGTTGTTGAAGAAGTGGAAGACGAACGACTTCAAATGTCTTTGGAAGATGCTTTAGTCATTAATCCGGCATATGAAGTGGGAGACGTCATCGAAGAGGAAGTTACCCCTCGTGACTTCGGCCGTATCGCTGCGCAAACTGCAAAACAAGTCGTTACTCAGCGTGTTCGTGAAGCTGAACGCGGTCTGATCTATGATGAATATGTAGACCGTGAAGATGACATTGTCAACGGCATCGTCGAACGTTTAGATGCGAGAAATCTTTATGTCGGCTTAGGGAAAGTGGAGGCGGTCCTACCGGCTACGGAACAGATCACCACTGAATCTTATCAACCACATGATCGTATAAAAGTGTATATTACAAAGGTTGAGCGTACATCCCGCGGACCACAAGTATTTGTTTCCCGCACACATCCAGGCCTTTTGCGTAGGTTATTCGAAATGGAAGTTCCGGAAATTTATGACGGAACAGTTGAGATTAAATCGATTGCGAGGGAAGCGGGTGACCGTTCCAAAATTTCAGTTCATACGACAAATGAGGAAGTGGATCCGGTCGGCTCATGTGTAGGTTCAAGAGGGGCAAGGGTCCAATCCATCTCAAATGAACTTAACGGTGAGAAGATTGATATCGTTGAGTGGTCTGAGGATCCAGTCATCTTCGTTGCAAATGCACTAAGTCCATCAAAAGTATTAGATGTACAAGTGAATGAAGAAGAGAGATCGACAAGGGTTGTAGTTCCGGACTATCAGCTATCATTGGCTATTGGCAAACGTGGCCAGAACGCTAGACTTGCTGCTAAATTGACTGGTTGGAAAATTGATATTAAAAGCGAGACGGATGCAAGGGAGTTAGGCATCTATCCTCCTACTGCACCAAATGAAAGTCCATTTGCGGAAGATGTATATGACGTAACTGAAAATGGAAAAGATGAATATATGGATGATCCGTATTTCGACAATGAATCCGAAGAGGAATCTGAATACGAAACAATCGATTTATATTCAGAAACTGACGAAAACAATTAAGTTGAAAGGATGATTGCCCATGACAAGCAAGAAGAAAATCCCTTTGCGTAAATGCGCTGCGACAGGCGAGATGTTACCAAAGAAAGAAATGATCCGCATTGTCCGCACGAAGGAAGGGGATGTTTCAGTCGATCTGACAGGCAAAAAATCGGGACGTGGTACATACGTATCGAAAACTGAAGCCGCTGTAGAAACAGCCAAGCGCAACAGATCGATTGAAAACCAGCTTGGAGCATCAGTGCCGGAGGAAGTATATGTTGATCTTCTTCATGCAATCCGTCGTGAGGCTTTGAAATGAATCATCCTAAAGAAGTTTTCCAGTTGTTAGGGATGGCAGCAAGGGCCAGGAAACTGATTACAGGCGAAGAGCTCGTTATTAAAGAAGTACGATCAGGAAACGCACGCATCGTGATTGTTTCCGAAGATGCTTCAAAGAATACATTGAAGAAAATAAATGATAAATGTGATTTTTATAACGTTGAGAAGCATGTGTTCGGGAGTAGAGAAACTCTCGGCCATGCAATCGGAAAAGAGTCGCGGGTCGTACTCGCGTTAACGGATACCGGTTTTGCCGGAAGATTATCTGGGCTCCTCAACGAATATAACCGGGGGTGGGCTAATGACGAAGATACGTGTACACGAATACGCGAAAAAAGTGAATCGGACGAGTAAGGAAGTCATCGAGGAACTTGGAAAGATAAATGTGAATGTAACTAACCATATGTCTATGTTGGATAAGGATGCTACATCTAAATTGGACCAACGATTTGGTAAAGGTGGTTCAACACCATCAGATAAACCAGCGGGTCAAGATCGTAAGCCATCTTCACGCCCAACAGGCAATGCGAACGATAAGCAAAGAAGAGGCGATCGTCCTGCTGCACAAGGTCAAGGTTCACAAGGCGGCAACCGTCCAACAGGTCAACAACGCCAAAGCCAAGGGTCACAAGGTGGCAATCGTCCAACAGGTCAACAACGCCAAGGCCAAGGATCTCAAGGCGGCAATCGTCCTGCCACAGGTCAACAACGCCAAGGCCAAGGATCTCAAGGCGGCAATCGTCCTGCTACAGGTCAACAACGTCAAGGCCAAGGAACGCAAGGTGGCAATCGCCCTGCAACTGGTCAACGACGTCAGGGGCAAGGTGCAGAGGGTGAAAACCGTTCTACACATGGCCAACAGCGCCAAGGCCAAGGAGGCGGCGGACGTCCAGCTAACCGTGGTGGAAGACCACCAGCTCGTGGCATAAACCAAGGACGTAGAAGACATCGTCCGGCTCCAATGCCTAAAGTGGAAAAACCACTACCAGAAAAGATTACTTTCTATGAATCCCTTTCTGTTGGTGAACTTGCGAACAAATTGGGTCGAGAACCTTCTGAAATCATCAAAAAACTATTCATGCTTGGAGTTATGGCAACCATTAACCAAGAATTGGATAAAGATGCAATCGAGTTGATCTGTGCAGATTATGGTGTTGAAGTAGAAGAAGAAATCCGAATTGACGTAACGGATCTCGAGATTTACTTCGAGGAAGATGAAGAGGTTGAGGCAGCTCAAACCGAACGTCCACCAGTCGTAACGATAATGGGTCACGTCGACCATGGTAAAACAACCTTGCTGGATTCAATCAGAGATACGAAAGTAACTCAAGGTGAAGCAGGTGGTATCACACAACATATCGGTGCTTACCAGATTGAGGTTGAAGGAAAGAAAATTACTTTCCTTGATACACCAGGACATGCTGCTTTTACAACAATGCGAGCACGTGGGGCTAAGGTTACCGATATTACAATCCTTGTCGTAGCTGCTGATGACGGTGTCATGCCGCAAACTATTGAGGCGATCAACCACGCGAAAGCGGCTGAAGTGCCAATCATCGTAGCAGTCAACAAAATGGATAAACCAACTGCAAATCCTGATCGTGTAATGCAAGAGTTGACAGAGCACGGCCTTTTAGCGGAAGCATGGGGCGGGGATACAATCTTTGTACCGATTTCCGCATTGAAAGGTGAAGGAATCGATCAATTGCTTGAAATGGTTTTATTAGTCGCTGAAGTAGGAGAATTGAAAGCAAGCAAAAACATTCGTGCAAAAGGTACGGTCATTGAGGCACAGCTTGATCGTGGTCGCGGTTCTGTGGCGACATTGTTAGTTCAAGATGGGACACTTCGTATTGGAGATCCTATTGTTGTCGGGACTACATTCGGAAAAGTACGTGCAATGATCAATGATTTAGGTCGTCGTGTAAAGGAAGCTGGTCCATCAACTCCTGTCGAAATTACAGGATTGAGTGATGTCCCACAAGCAGGTGACCGCTTTGTTGTCTTCGAAGATGAGAAGACAGCACGACAAATAGGTGAATCGCGTGCAGGAGACGCCTTGCAAGAACAACGTGTAGAAAAAACGCGTGTAACACTTGATAATTTATTTGATCAAATGAAACAAGGCGAAATGAAAGAATTGAATCTTATCGTAAAAGCCGATGTTCAAGGTACTGTTGAAGCAATGGCGGCTTCCTTGATGAAAATTGAAGTCGAGGGCGTAAACGTTAAGATTATTCATACAGGCGCAGGTGCGATAAACGAATCGGATATCTCCCTTGCGGCAGCATCAAATGCGATTGTCATAGGATTTAATGTGCGTCCTGATGTCAATGCTAAGCGTGCGGCAGAAGAGGAAGGTGTCGATATTCGCCTACACCGCGTCATCTATAAAGTAATTGAAGAAATCGAATCTGCGATGAAGGGATTATTGGATCCTGAATATCAGGAAAAGGTTATCGGTCAAGCCGAAGTTCGTGAAACATTTAAAGTCTCGAAAATCGGAACAATCGCGGGAAGCTATGTTACTGAAGGGAAAATTACACGTGATGCCGGAGTCCGCGTATTACGTGATAATATCGTCATCTTTGAAGGTGAGTTAGATACTTTAAAACGATTCAAAGACGATGTTAAAGAAGTGGCAAAAGGCTATGAATGTGGAATTACCGTTAAGAACTTCAATGATATTAAAGAAGGCGACATTTTTGAAGCCTTTGTAATGGAGGAAATTAAACGGGCATGATTGTCTATGCTGAGTGTACATTCTTTATTCCCGATGTCCATTCGTTGAAGGAAAAGAGATCCGTTTTGAAAAGGATGACGGATCGGGTTAAAAATGAATTCAATATATCCGTTGCGGAAATCGATCATCAGGATCTCTGGCAAAGAACAACAATTGCCCTCGTCTCAGTCGCTTCTGCAAAAGATTCGGCAGAGGGAGAGGTAAGAAGAGCCATCCGTTTTTTGGAGTCGAATCCGGAATGGGAAATGACAGAACAGCTATTTGACTATTATTGATGCGGAATCGGGGTGACCATCCATGTCTATGCGTGCGAATCGTGTCGCTGAACAGATGAAAAAGGAATTAGGCGGAATCATTGGCCAAAAATTGAAAGATCCTCGTATTGGCTTTGTCACAGTAACGGACGTTGAAGTGACAGGCGATCTTCAACAGGCTACGATCTTCATATCAGTATTGGGAAATGATTCGGAGAAAGAAGCAACCCTTGCAGGACTGACGAAAGCGAAGGGATTTATCCGTACTGAAATCGGCCAGCGGATTAGACTCCGTAAAACACCGGAGATAGATTTTGCTTTTGATGATTCCGTAGAATACGGAAATCGTATTGAATCATTGTTACGCCAAGTTAACAAAGACGAAGAATAACAAAACGGAGGAAGTCGGTGTCCAAAAGGACTTTCCGGCTTCTTTCTTTTTTAGGAGGATTTACATGGATGGGATTCTTCCTTTATGGAAAGAAAAAGGGATGACATCGCATGATTGCGTTTTTAAGCTTAGAAAAATTTTAGGTATGAAAAGAGTCGGTCATACCGGAACATTAGATCCGAATGTGGAAGGCGTCTTGCCAATCTGCCTTGGTCAAGCAACAAAAGTGGCAGAATATATAACTGATTCCGGGAAAGAGTATATTGCCACTGTTTCAATAGGGAGTGCAACCGAAACTGAAGATTCAGACGGGGAGGTTATACAGCGTAATGATTCACCTAAAACGATTAGTAGGGAAGAAATTCTTCAAGCCCTCTCCAAGTTGACTGGTGAAATTATACAAATACCTCCCATGTACTCAGCTGTAAAGGTAAACGGGAAAAGACTATACGAGTATGCGCGAAAAGGAATTGAAGTAGAACGTCCCGAACGGAAAGTCATTATCCAAGATATAGAATTACTTGATGATCTTGACATATTCGAGGGACAAGAAATCCTTTTTACAATTCGCGTTAAGTGTGGAAAAGGTACATATATAAGAACATTATCCGTTCAAATTGGTGAGATCCTTGGTTACCCAGCGCATATGGCCAAGTTAGTCCGTACTTCTTCCGGAAAGTTTAGGCAAAAGGATTGCCTTACGCTCAAAGAAGTTGAGGAATTGAAGGAAAGTAGCAAACTTGACACGCATATAAGGCCGCTTGAAGATGCACTTGAAGAATTTGTTTTTGAGGAACTGGATGATGAATTATATGATAAGATAATGAATGGACAAGTATTACAAAGTCATCCATCACTTGAAAGCAACGAAAAAATTGTATTTACAAAAAGATTAAAAGCGGTGGCTGTCTATCGTCGTCATCCAGAAAAAGAAGGATTAATGAAACCTGAAAAAATGTTTCCATTTAACAGGTAGGGGAGAAAGACATGGAAATCTATAATTTGCAATATCCACAATCTATTACAATCGATGATAAAGGCCCCTTTTCACTGGCAATCGGTTTTTTTGATGGGTTGCATAGGGGTCATCAAGCAGTAATTGGGGAGGCAAAGCAAAAAGCCGAGCAACTTGGTATCAAATCCGCCGTAATGACATTTGATCCACATCCATCACATCTATTCGGAAATGGAGAGAATAAAGTCGGCTACATTACCCAATACCCTTTAAAATCTCAGCTTATTGAAGAAATGGGGATTGATACCCTATTCATCGTAAAATTCGATCGCCCACTTTCTTCACTCTCACCTGAGAAATTCATAGAACTATTCATAAAAGACTTGGGAGTTAAACACATAACAGCTGGATTCGATTTCACCTTCGGTTCCAAAGGTGCCGGCACAATGGAACAAATGGAGGCTCTTTCGAACGGAGAATATGGCATATCTGTCATTGGAAAAGTAACAGACTCAGACGAAAAAGTTTCCTCAACATTAATACGTAAACTTCTTTCCGAAGGCAATGTCGAAAAGACAGCCACACTATTAGGAAGACCATTCCGAACTGTAGGGACAGTCGTCGATGGCGAGAAAAGAGGCAGGTTACTCGGCTTTCCAACAGCCAACGTCATGCCTGATGACGAACTAATAATCCCTGCCAACGGAGTATACGCTGTCAGATTCTCATTTGCTGATCAAACATACGACGGGGTATGTAACGTAGGAGTCAAACCGACCTTCCATGACCCATCCGTCAGCAAACCAAGTGTCGAAGTGCATCTCCTCGATTTCACAGGAGACCTATACGGAAAAGAAGTCTCCGTAGACTGGATTGCGCGAATAAGATCAGAAAAGAAATTCGGCTCAGTCGACGAATTAGTCGAACAAATCAGTAAAGATAAAGAAGCTGCGAAGGAAATCCTTGAATCGAATTAACAATAATGTACCTGGCCATTTCCGTTGCTTGAAGTGTAGGGCGGCGAAGTGCAAAAATGTGCTCTCAATGCTTCGCTTTTGTTCGCAAAAGCCGTTCTTCGTAACGGCCTTTCCTGCGGGATTTAGCGCGAATGGTGAGACCCCGCAGTGTCGCGTAGCGACCGAGGAGGCTCACCCGTGCCCTCCGGAAAGCGTCCGCCCGAAACGTAAAGCAACTGTACTAAGTATATATTTGTTGTATCTCATTTTCACATATGTTATGATAAATCAGTGCCACGGCACAAACCTTTCCTTGGCATATCGAATCACCAACGAATGCTCGGGATTCGGGGATTTTTATATTACTTTTATCAATAGGAGGTGAAAAGGATGGCAATTACACAAGAGCGTAAACATGAATTGATCAACGAATTTAAAATTCACGAAAACGATACTGGATCTGCAGACGTACAGATCGCTATCCTTACTGAAGAGATCAACAACTTGAACAACCATTTACAAACTCACAAAAAAGACCACCACTCACGTCGTGGCCTAATGAAAATGGTCGGTACACGTAAAAGACTTCTAAAGTTCTTGCGCGAAACTGATGTTCAACGTTACCGTGATCTTATTGCTAAACTCGGCCTTCGCCGTTAATAAGATGTATACGAAAAGCGGGCCTCGCCCGCTTTTTTTTATTGAATCAATATTTAAATGATATTTTTCGCATATGTCCGTCTTTTTTGATACACTACTATTTAATACATACTTCGTATGATGCCCATGCTTTGAATTAGAGAGGAGTACCATAATGACAGAACAGAAAAAAGTTTACACATTTGATTGGGCTGGGAGGCAACTGACCATTGAAACTGGACAGCTTGCAAAACAGGCAAATGGTGCTGTACTTGTAAGATACGGTGAGACATCCGTATTATCGACAGCAACAACATCTAAAACACCAAAAGCGCTTGATTTCTTTCCGCTAACTGTAAACTACGAGGAAAGACTATACGCAGTCGGTAAAATACCTGGTGGCTTCATAAAACGTGAAGGACGCCCGTCTGAGAAAGCGGTTTTGACAAGCCGTCTAATCGACCGCCCGATTCGCCCCTTATTTGCTGACGGCTTCCGTAATGATGTACAAGTCATTTCGCTTGTCATGTCAGTCGATCAGAATTGCTCATCCGAAATGGCAGCAATGTTAGGTTCATCCCTTGCTTTATCCATTTCAGACATCCCGTTTGAAGGACCAATTGCAGGTGTTCAAATCGGACGTATTAACGGTGAATTCATCATCAACCCGACTCCCGAACAACTAAGTGCAAGTGAATTGGATCTTGTAGTAGCCGGGACAAAGGATGCCATCAATATGGTTGAGGCCGGTGCCAAAGAAGTTTCAGAAGATGTTATTCTTGAGGCAATTATGTTCGGTCACGAACAGATTATAAAACTTATTGAATTCCAAGAGATGATTGTAGAGGAAGTCGGTAAGGAAAAAATGGAAATCACTTTGTTTGAACTTGACGAGACATTACTTGCTGAAGTGAAAGACAAATGTGAGACTGATCTTATCAATGCAATCCAAACGGAAGAGAAGCATGCTCGTGAAGATGCGATAAATGCAGTGAAAAACGAAGTGATGGAACATTATACAAGTGAAGAGGCAGACGAAGATACCCTTAAACAAGTGAAAAACATCTTAGATCACCTTGTTAAAGAAGAGGTCAGAAGACTCATTACTGATGAGAAGGTTCGCCCGGATGGCCGTGGTTTGGATGAAATCCGCCCGCTTTCATCCGAAGTCGGTATCTTACAGCGTACACATGGTTCAAGCTTGTTCACACGTGGACAAACTCAAGCACTTAGCGTTTGTACACTTGGCGCACTTGGTGAAGTCCAAATCATCGATGGACTTGGTCTTGAGGAATCGAAACGCTTTATGCACCACTATAACTTCCCGAATTTCAGCGTAGGTGAAACGGGTCCCATCCGTGCACCTGGCCGTCGTGAAATCGGTCATGGAGCATTGGGGGAACGTGCTCTTGAAGCGGTCATTCCGGACGAGAAGGAATTCCCTTACACAATCCGCCTCGTAGCAGAAGTGCTTGAATCTAACGGTTCTTCATCCCAAGCTTCAATTTGTGCGTCAACGATGGCGATGATGGACGCAGGTATCCCGATTAAGGCGCCAGTTGCTGGAATTGCAATGGGACTTGTGAAAAAAGGAGATAACTATTCCATCCTTTCCGATATTCAAGGCATGGAAGACCATTTAGGTGATATGGACTTCAAAGTCGCAGGTACTGAAAAGGGAATTACAGCATTGCAAATGGACATTAAAATCGAAGGGTTATCCCGACAGATTTTAGAGGAATCATTGGTTCAAGCGAAAATTGGCCGTATGAAAATCCTTAACCATATGCTTTCGACAATCTCCACTCCACGTGGCGAACTTTCGAAATATGCACCGAAGATCATTATGATCCGTATCAATCCGGATAAGATTCGCGATGTAATTGGACCAGGTGGAAAAGTGATCAATAAGATCATTGAAGAAACAAATGTTAAGATTGATACCGAACAAGATGGTACAATCTACATTTCTTCTCCTGATTCCGAAATGAATGAAAAGGCGAAAACAATGATTGAGAATATAGTCCGTGAAGCGAAAGTTGGAGAATATTATTTAGGAAAAGTGAAAAGGATTGAGAAATTTGGAGCATTCCTTGAAATTTTCCCAGGTAAAGATGGTCTCCTTCATATCTCGGAAATCCAGGAAGAACGTACGAAGGCTGTTGAAGATGTATTGAAGATGGGTGATGAGCTTTTAGTAAAGGTCATCGAAATTGACAATCAAGGCCGTGTAAACTTGTCCCGAAAGATTGTTCTAAAGGAACAAAAGGAAGCTGCTGAAAAAGAAGGAAAAGAATGATATAACAAGTAAATTTGAGTCATAAAATAGAAAGCCCCTCTTTTACGATAACGTAAAGATGGAGGCTTTTTGTTCATTCTTATATACAAAATACTCGGTGATAATAACGGGGGAATCATTTAAATGAAAAAAACAATTTGTGCAAATGGTGTCAGAATCATTCATGAAAAGATGCCTTATGCTCGTTCGGTTGCAATCGGTATTTGGGTTAAGGCGGGTTCTTTGGATGAAAACCAGGAGGAGTGGGGGCTTTCTCACTTCATTGAACATATGCTTTTCAAAGGGACTATTAGCAGGAGCGCAAAAGCGATTGCAGAGCAATTTGATCGTATCGGAGGAGATATAAATGCCTATACATCGAAAGAGATGACCTGTTTTTATACAACTGTACTTGACTATCATGCAGAGAGAGCGATGGAAATACTTACTGATATGTTCTTCCACTCCGTTTTTGATGAAACTGAAATTCAAAAGGAAAAATCCGTTATTTTGGATGAAATTGCATCTGTAGAAGATACACCAGATGATGATGTCGATGAAAGACTTTGGTCGGTCATGTATCCTGAACATCCAGTCGGAAGATCCATCGGCGGAGTGAAAAATACACTGGACAAATTCAATCGGGAAATGATCGATGATTATATGTCGCGCCTATATACTCCAAATAATATTGTCATTTCAATAGCGGGTAATTATGATGAAAAGTTAATCGCTTTCATTGAGAGGAAGTTTGGGGCATTCCAAGGGAATACAAAGGGAACAAATTCTTTATCAGAAGTGAGCCCCGACTTTAGAAGCGGATTGACGATAAAACGGAAAGAAATTGAACAAGCTCATATATGTATCGGTTATCCCGGTTTGAACTTGAAGGATAAGAGACTACATGATTTAATCCTCCTTGATAGTATCGTTGGTGGTACAATGTCATCACGTTTATTTCAGGAGATCCGAGAAGAGCAAGGACTTGCGTATTCCGTTTTCTCTTACTATTCATCCTATACAATGGTAGGTTCATTCGTAATTTATGGTGGAACGAGCCCCGAACAATTGGAGAATATGGTCGTTACAATGGATAAAATAACTGATCAGATAAGATCTGGTGGTGTGACTGAATTGGAGTTGTCCAATGCAAAGGAACAATTAAAAGCGACTATTTTGCTTGGCCTCGAAAGTACAGAATCGAGGATGCATCGAAATGGAAAAAATGAATTAATCCTTAACGAGCATAAAGGAATAGATGAAATTGAAAGTATAATTGATGGCGTGAAGTTAACTGAAGTAAACAAAATCGCGTACGAAACATTCACGAATAAACGTGCCATTTCCATTATTGCTCCAAAAAGTACAGCTTTGCATTTCTGAATCATATGATGAGGAAGGACTGTAAAAAAGGGGGAAGGATATGCTGCTCTCAGAAATGGCACAAAAAGAGCTTATACAAGTTGAGGAAGGAATCCGTTATGGATTTCTTGCAGATACCGATTTAATTTTCAATCGGAAAACGGGTGAAATCATTGGATTTGAAGTGAAGAAGAAATTCGGTCGCTTCCCATTTCGAAATCGGGAACAGGAATCAT